>CAIJPN010000034.1 GCA_903822545.1 uncultured Anaerolineae bacterium
AGCCACTTTCAAGTGGCTGTCTCTTTTTAATTAACTCAAGTTGCTACCTTTGGCGCAATCGCCCTCATCCCTGGCCCTTCCCCCGGCGGGAGAAGGGAATTACCCCCCTCTCCCTTTGGGAGAGGGCCGGGGTGAGGGAACTTCTTGCAAAAAGGCAGTTTGACATATCAAGGTAGCAACTTGGGTTAGTTACGACCGAAACTTTTTCCAATACCTTGCCAGGCCATCGGCACTCATGCCGAGCGGATTAGCAAGCTTGTAGGCTTCGACCACATCTGGGGTGATGCCCATGGTGGCAGCCTGGGATTCGCTCCAGCTGGTGAACTGCTCTCGCAGCGATTCAATCGCCGGGGCGGCAGGCATCACTTTCAGCAGCCACTGCTCCACTTCATCGAGCGCCTTCAAGATGGCGTTGAGATGCCAGTCCACATCATCAAAAATGCCAAAATGGGTCGGGGCAATGCGTTTGAAACCAAATTTCTGCATTTTTACCACGCTGTCGCGCCATTTTTCCAGGTTGAACTCGGGCGGGGGCATGGGCACACGCAAATACTGGTAGCCAGGGATGCGCACTGCGCCCACGTCGCCGCTAAAGCACAGGTCTTCAAACTGGTAAACGTAGTGATGCTCGGCGTGGCCGGGCGTATTGATGGCGGTGAAACACAGTTCGCCCACCACCACTTGCTCACCATCCTGCAAAACCGTCAGCTTATCGGCGGGCACTGGCAGGAAATCACCCCACAGGGTTTGCATGCGTTCGCCATAGATGCGCGTGGCGCTGGCAATCAATGCTTCGGGGTTGAGCATGTGCGGCGCACCAACCGGATGCACATACACCTGCGCGCCCTGGCTGGCCAGGTAACCCGCCGCCCCGGCATGATCCAGGTGGATGTGCGACAAAAGCACGTGCGTGATGTCTTTCAGGCTGTAACCGTGCCCGGCCAGCGCCGCCTTGAGCGACTCCACGGTGGAACCGGGGCCAGATTCGACCAGCACCACGCCGCCGCTGTGCTTTAGCATGTATGACGCAATCGCGTGGGAGCGGCCCTGGAAGTTCAAATCGAGGGGATAGATGTCAGTTTTTGCCAATTTACCATCTCCTGTCCGTTCTGGCGGGCGGTAAAACCGCCCAGGGTTTCGGTTAAATCCGCTCCGCAATAAACTTTGCAGACCGGGATATTTCGGAATGCCAATTTTTCAGCCAGCGCCTCGCCGCCAGGCCTGCCGCCAAAACTTTCAGCCATCAGCTGGATGATGACCGGGCGCTGGTTGCGCCGCTGGAGGTTTTCCACCGCCAAAAGGACATCGTTACTGAACGATGGGGTGATCAAAATCGCGCTGGAACCGAGCGGCATCTGCCGCGATTGGGCGTCCACCAGGCTGGGAAGTGGCAGCTGCCCCTTCCCGTTGACAAATGCCAGCGTCTCCAGCACTTTACTCTCTTGACGCTCACTGCGTTCTGCCGGGATAACCGTATAAACCGGGCCATTCGTCACCAGCCCAACGGCGCGGCGCTGCGCGATGAAATAATGCGCCAATGAAGCCGCTATTGTAATCCCATATTCCAGCGTGGAAACCGGTAGCGAAAGCTCTGGGCGGCGGCGGAACATCCAATCTTGCCAGGTTTGCTGGATTTCGGCAGGTTTCTCGGCCTGAACATCGGCGAAAGCATCCAGGAAGAGCCAGATTTCGGCCTGCGGATCGCGCTCGAACTCTTTGACCATCATTTGTCCGCGTTTGGCGGTGCTGGGCCAGTGGATGGCCTTGAGCGGGTCGCCGGTGACGTATTCGCGCACGCCGCTGGCATGGGGCGTAATCTCCAGCGAGCGCTGGCGAATGGCCTTCCCGCCGGGGAGCAGGCCGGGTGGCGAGGTAAACTGCTTAATCGGCACAATCAGCGGCAGGACCAGCAAAGAATCAACCGGGGAAAAGGTTTTTTTAACGGTGAACAGGCCAAACGGGTCACCAGAGCTGAGGGTGGTCGGCCCGAGCGGGAAAGCGCCCCGGCGGGTGAGCCAGGTGCGGGCCAGGTAATTCCGATTGTTCCGGCCACCGATCCAGGTCAACAAACGGGAGCCCGCCGCGAGCGGCAGGTCAGACTGGTTCAGCACTTCCACCCACAAACGCGGGATGCGGCTGTTGTTGTGGATTTCGAAATTTTCCTCGAAAATATCACCCACACTGGCGCGCAGCGAACGCGCCTGGCGCTCAACCGTCATGCCGGTCAGCGAAAAACTCGTCCACAGCCACGCGCCGCCCAGCAGGATAACGCTGAGCGCAAACAGGCGCACATACACGGGCGCACCGGTGATGAACATTCCGGCGGCGCTCAACACAAGGATCAGCGAGAAAACGATCAGCCCGGGGCGTTTCATGGCTCAAGCGGCAAATGTGCCGCCGGGAACAGGCACAGCCAGCATAATTTCCTGGATGATGCGCTCGGCGGTGACTTCACGCAGGCGCGCTGCCGGGTTGACGATGATGCGGTGCGCCAGGACAGCCTGCGCCAGGGCCTTGATGTCATCGGGCAGGACATGGGCGCGGCCAGAGAGCGCAGCGCGGGCCTGGGCTGCGCGGAACAGTCCCAGCGAGCCGCGCGGGCTGGCGCCCAGGTAAATATCGCTGTGACTACGGGTGCGATGCACCAGTTCGATGATGTAACGTTTGACGGTGGGCGCAACAAAAACCGTTTTGACAGCTTCGGCGGCAGCCAACACCTGCTCCGCATCGATCACAGCGCCGATGTCCTGAATGGGATGACGAAGCTGCTGCTGTTCGAGCACCACGATTTCGTCAAGCATAGATGGATACCCCAGCCGCACGCGCACCAGGAAGCGGTCAAGCTGCGCTTCAGGCAGCGGGAAAGTGCCCTCGTACTCAATGGGGTTTTGGGTCGCCAACACAATAAAAGGGCTTGGCAGGGCATGTGTCGCGCCATCCACCGTCACCTGGCGCTCATCCATGGCTTCAAGCAGCGCCGCCTGGGTTTTGGGCGTGGCACGGTTGATCTCGTCGGCCAGCACCACCTGCCCAAAGATCGGGCCAGGGCGGAACTCAAATTTGCGCAATTCCTGGTTGAAGATCGAAACACCGGTCACATCCGAAGGCAGCATATCTGGCGTGAATTGCAGGCGGTTGAACGAACAGCCCAGCGACTTGGCCAGCGTACGCGCCATGATGGTTTTGCCCACGCCAGGCACATCTTCGATCAGCACATGCCCCTGACACAGCAGCCCGGTGATGATCAATTCCAGGGCACTGCGCTTGCCGACCACCACTTTTTCAAGGTTGGCAAATAAGGTTTCACCAAAAGATTTTACATCCGTCATAAGAAGTCCTTTTGGTAACGCAAATCTATAGATTTGCGTTACAGCAGCACGCCCACCGCAAATAGCAGGCTAAAGAGGAAAGAAAGCTGTCCGGTACCAGCCAGGGCAGCGTTAAGCGCCGATTCTTTTTTAGTATAAACGATGCGGAGATTTTTCCAGGCGAGGGGCAGTGACAACCACGCCAACAGTGCCCAGGCTGGCACAAGTCCCACCGCGACAAAAACCACAAGGCTCAGGTAGGCTCCCATTATACATAACAGGTATTGCCCTTTGGTGAACCGCTCCCCAAACCGGACCGCCAGCGTATGCTTTTTCCCCAACCGATCAGAGTCGATGTCGCGCAAATTGTTGACCACCAGGATACCGACGATGATCAACCCCACCGGCAGCGACATCCACCAGGCCGCCAGGCTGACAGTTCCAGCCTGCACCCAATACGTCCCGGCAACGGCAGCCATCCCAAAGAAGATGAAGACAAAAACATCGCCCAGGCCATAATATCCCAGCGGAAAAGGCCCGCCAGTGTAGGCAATGGCTGATACAATAGCCGCCAACCCTATCCAGATGGCCGCCCAGCCGACCTGGAGAGCCAGGTACAACCCGCACAGCGCGGCGATGGCGAAAACGACCAACATCCCAGCTTTGACCTGGCCCGGGGCCAACAACCCAGACTGGGTGACGCGCAGCGGCCCAAACTTGCGGGCAGCGTCGGTACCGCGTTCAAAGTCGAAGACATCGTTGGCCAGGTTGCTGCCGATTTGCAAGCACACCGCCACGATCAGGGCCGCCAGCGCCGGGAGCGGCTGGAAAACCCCATCCTTAAACGCCAGCGCACTGCCAGCGATAACTCCAGCCGTCGAAGCGGGCAAAGTCTTGGGGCGGATCGCCATCCACCAGATTCTATAGATGCTTGGTTTGGGTGTTTGTGTGGTCATAAGCTGGAAGTATATCAAAAATGCGCCCGGAGTCGAAAGTCTTCCGACTTTCGAGCAAAATCTGGAGAATTTTTAGCCGCTTATCCATTCCAACGAGGTACGAATGACACATTTAACTGGTAATGAACGCGCACAGTATGTCCAAAATATGTTCGGGCGCATCGCCCAACGCTATGACCTGATGAACCGAATCATGACCGGCGGGCAGGATATTGCCTGGCGGCGCGAGTCGATTGGCCTGGCCAAGCTGGCGCCCGGCGCGCGCCTGCTCGACCTGGGGGCTGGCACCGGCGACCTGGCGCGTGAGGCGCTCAAGCAACAGCCCGCCGCCTTTGCTGTGGCCGCCGATTTTACTGTCAAAATGATGCTGGCCGGGCAAAAATATGGCCCGCTGAACTGGTCGGCTGCCGATGCGCTGTGCGTACCCTTCCCCGATGAGACGTTTGACGTGGTGGTGTCGGGCTACCTGATGCGCAACGTCTCGAACCTGCCGCTGGCGCTCTCGGAACAGCGCCGCGTGCTCAAACCCGGCGGGCGGATCATCATCCTCGATACCACCCGGCCAAAACGCAACCTGCTGTCGCCCTTCATCTGGCTGCACATGCACGTGATTATCCCGATCCTGGGCAATATTATTGCTGGCGCGAGCGACGCCTACACCTACCTGCCCGATTCCACCGAAAACTTCCTCAACGCCGAAGACCTGGCGGCGCGGATGAAGGATGCCGGGTTCAAAAACATCTCCTTCCGCCGCAAAATGTTCGGGACGATGGCCATCCATTACGGCGAGAAGTAGTTTCATGACCCAATCCCTCGACTCCTTCTTCCACCCGCGCGGAATCGCCATCCTGGGCGCATCGGCAGACCCGGCCAAGCTCGGCTATGGCGTGGCACGCAATTTGATTCAGGGCGGCTACCCCGGCGCGGTTCACCTGGTCAACCCCCGTGCGGGAGAGATTTTCGGCCACCCGATGTACCCCAACGTCGCCGCCGTGCCCGGCCCGGTGGATCTGGCCGTGGTTATCGTCCCGGCCCCAGCAGCGGCCCAGGCCCTGCGTGAAGTCGGACAACGCGGTATCAAAGCCGCCATCCTCACATCCGGCGGCTTCCGCGAAACCGGCCCCGATGGCGCAAAACTGGAAGAAGAAGTCCTGGCTGCCTGCCGCGAACACAGCATCCGGCTGATTGGCCCCAACTGCATCGGCCTGCTCGACACACACCTGCCGCTTGACACCACCTTCCTGCCCCCGCCGCCGCCGTCCAGCGGCAAAATCGCCTTTCTTTCCCATTCCGGGGCCTTCTGCGCCGCCGTCATCGACTGGAGCCGCACCCAGGGCTTCGGCTTCTCGCGTCTCGTCTCGCTCGGCAACCAGGCCGACATCACCGAAACCGACCTGCTGCCCATCATCGCCGCCGACCCCAACACCAAAGCCATCTGCCTGTATCTCGAAGGCCTGCGCGATGGACAAAAATTCATCGAAACCGCCCAAAAAATCGACAAACCAATCATCGCGCTCAAAGTGGGGCGCAGCGCCAGCGGCCAAAAAGCCGCCGCCAGCCACACCGGCGCGCTGGCCGGTTCCGAAGCCGCCCTCAACGCCGCCTTCGAGCGGGCCGGTATCCTGCGCGCCGCCAGCGCCGAACAGCTTTTTGACTGGGCGCAGGCGCTTTCGAGCTACGCGCCCTCATCCCCAACCCTTCTCCCGGCGGGAGAAGGGAGCGTAATAGCCCCCTCCCCCACTGGGGGAGGGCGGGGGGTGAGGGAGAATGTCGCCATCCTGACCAATGCCGGCGGCCCGGGCGTCATCGCCGCTGATGCTTTGGATGCAGCGGGATTTTCCCTGGCCGATCTGGCTCCCGTTACCGAAGCTGGATTGCGCTCCATCCTGCCACCTGCCGCCAGCGTGCACAATCCCGTTGATATGCTGGCCTCGGCCACCCCGGAGCAGTACGCATCCAGCCTGGAGCTTTTGCTCAAAGACCCCGGCGTGGATGCCGTCCTGGTCATCGCCCCACCCTCCCCGGTTTGCCCGACCGAACACATCGCCGACGCGCTCATCCCGCTGATCCGGGCCTCCGCCAAACCGGTGCTCATCACACTGATGGGTTCGCAGCTCGTCCACGCAGCCCAGCGCCATTTTGCCGGGGCGGGCATCCCGACCTACCCATTCCCCGAGCGGGCGGCGTCAGCTCTGGCAGCGATTCAAAGGTGGAAAGTAAAAAATAGAACGCCTGCCGCCAACCAACCGCCTTCCACGTTCCACGTTCCAGAATCCGCGGAAAATCTCCCTGCTGAAGAGCTTGTTGCGGCCTTTGGCATTGAGACAGCTCCTATTCTTTTGGGAAAAGACAAGGGTGAGACCGCTGCCCTTGCCAACCGGTTGGGTTTCCCGGTGGTGCTGAAAATTGCCAGCGTGGATATTCCCCACAAATCGGATATTGGCGGGGTGCTGCTCGATATCAAAAGCATCGACGCTGCCGCCAAAGGTTTTGACAGGCTGATGGAAATCGCCAAATTTGCCAGGCCGGATGCGCGCATTGACGGTGTTCACGTTCAACGGCAGATTCCGCCGGGGCAGGAGGTCATCATCGGCATGGTGCGCGACCCGCAGTTTGGGCCGCTGATGATGTTTGGTTCGGGCGGTGTGGAAGCCGAAGGGCTGAAAGATGTGGCCTTTGCGCTGGCCCCGCTGGATGAAATGTCTGCCAGGGAAATGCTCCAGAAAACCTGGGCAGGCAAAAAGTTGGAAGGATTCCGCTCGATAAAAGCCGCAGACGCCGAAGCTGTCATCGACGCGCTGATTCGCTTGAGCTGGCTGGCCATCCAAAATCCACAAATTGCCGAAATTGAGATTAACCCGCTGCGCGTGCTGGCAAAAGGCGCGCTGGCGGTGGATGTAAGGATGAAATGAGCTGGCTGGCTTTTACAAAAGTTTTAATAGTCGATGTCCGGCACGTTCATTTCCAGCTGCCGGCATTCGTTTGCTTTGCAGGTTTTTAACTGGCCAAGCCAGTTGTGCAAGGTTGTGAGCGTTTCAGGCGCAAGCTTGCCAGCAAGATTTTCCATCTCATAGGGGTCTTTGATCAGGTCGTAAAATTCCAGCTCGCCATCTTCATATTCGATGTAGATAAAATTCTCAGTGCGCACGGCTCGATAGGCAATTACCGGCGATTCTCGATCCAGGTCGCCCGTCTCGATTAATAAGGCTTTTCGCCACCCGGCGGGTTGTTCGCTGGTTGGGAATAAAAACGGGCCAAAGGATGATCCATCGACAAAACTGGCAGCGCGCGCGCCGGCCAGGGCCGCGATGGTTGGGGCGATGTCTATGTTCGCTGTCATTTGGGTAACGGTGGTTCCCGGCTGGATCCCTGGGCCCCGCACCACCAGCGGGACGTGAATATCTTCTTCATAGGCCAGCATTTTTCCATTGGGCAAACTATGCTCGCCCATGTGGAAGCCATTGTCGGATGTAAAGAAAATGTAGGTATTCTCCAGTTGGCCTTTTTCATCCAATAATTTAACCAGGCTTGCTACCATCTCATCAACAGCCTGCATCGTTTGGACACGTTTCGCAAACTGGTTGTCTGGGCTGTCTTCAGCCTCGTACGCCCCGTCTTTTTTGCTTAAATCCTGTATGATTTGTGGTTTGTCTGATATGTCAACTTCACGAAAAGATGGTTTTTTGGGATAGGTTAAATCCAGGTAGAGTTGGGAATGACGCGGCGCGGGAATACTGGGGCCATGCGGCGCATACACAGAAAGGTATACAAAAAATGGTTTTTTATTCTCTATGGATGATTCTATGAAAGACTGCGCCAGCCCCGCAATCACGTCGGTGCTGTAGTCGTATTCTTTTTTGTGGTACCTGACATACTCCCCATTTTCGTTCATGGTGTAGGCGAAATAAAAAGGGGTTCCATCATCAACGAAAACATGCCAATCGTCCCAGCCGGGGGCAATATAGTTTTCAGGCGCGCCAAGCGGATACAAATTCAGGTATTTACCCATAAAAGAATTTTGGTAATAGGCTCTTTTCATCCAGGTGGCGATAGTGTCCTTGGTTTTCCCGTTCCGGTAAAACTTTTTAAATCCGGGGGAATTTTCCAGGATCGTTGTATTGTGAGGATACTGTCCCCGAAAAGTGGATGATCGTGAGGGGCAGCACGCCGAGGATGTCACAAAGTAGTTCGTGAGCACGGCGCCTTCATCCGCGATCAGGCGGTTGGTGTTGGTCATATACGGCATCAACGCATAATCAAAATCATCAGTAAGAATAAAAATAATGTTCGGACGTTCCTGCGATGCTTCAATTGCTTCGTTCACAAGTGGAGTTGCGCCAAGCACGATCAACACGGTCAAAGCCACGATGTTTTGCCATTTGAACCACTTATTTTTCATCTGAGTATCCTGGGTGGAATGTGCTGAAAGATCACGCTATCCAGCGAGGGTTTTCGAAATTCTCATGCAAAAGCCCCGGTACAACCAACCGGGGCATCAGTGCATTGACGAGAAAGATCATTTTACAACCAGATTTTACCACCCAGCCAACACTTCCGGCAGGAGATGTCTCATGGGTGCCAGGCAGGGCCAAAACCTACTTTTCGAGGGTAAGCGTACCGATGTCATACTGCTGCCCGGCCTCGATAAACGTGCGCTCTGAAGTGATGCCATAGGTGTCGGTCAGCTGCGCCCAACCTGTACCGGTTTCTGCCACGATCACATAATAACCCGTTGGCACATTCTCGATCAGGAAAACACCGTTTTCATCGGTTTCGGTGAACAGGAAGAAAGGCTGATCTGAGCAGGGAGTATCGCCACTAAAGGTTGACGACAGGGTCTCCACGCAAATTTCCACACGCATTCCGCTCATGGGAGTGTTACTGGCATCTTCAAGCTTGCCGGTAAGCGAGCCTTTTTCCTTCTCGTCCAGGGCAGGCAGGGACGGGCCATCATTCGTCACCAGGACAAACCGCACATCATTATCTGCCAGGCCAGTATTATTCATCAGGAAAGTCTGCCAGCCTGCGCCATCAAAGACGCTCAAGCCATAAGATGTTCCGACCCACACACGCCCGCTGGCATCGGCGGCCAGGCCGTTTACAGAATCGCTGGCAAGCGCTTCTGACTTGCGATTATGCTTCTTCCAGGCAGTCCCATATTGCAGCACCCCATCGCTCAGGGTTCCCACCCAGGCATTTCCCCGGGCATCCACAACAACACCTTGGGGTGTCACATAGTCTGACCACTTAATCGGCTGCCAGGCATCCTTCTCAAAAACATCCACACCATCCCCGTGCGCAGCCCAGGGCCGCCCGCTGGAATCAAGCGTCATGGCATTGAAAAAGCGGCTGCCGCTGAATCCAGCATCTTCCTGGTAAACCACCCAGGCATCGTTTTCAAATAAAGCCACACTGCGGGATGTCAATACCCAAACCCTGCCATCGGCCCCGGCCCTGACATCATACACCAACTCATTGGCAGAGCTCCCATTCGCAAAATTCTCCGACCCGTAAGTTTTCCACTGACCACCAGCAAAATGACTGACACCCTGAAAATGCGCCACCCACACACTGCCATCATCGGCACAGGCAACTGCTTCCGGGCTGGAATAAGAATCCATCGCCGGGAGTTCTTGCCAGCTTTTGCCATCAAACAAACTGACACCGTTGATATGCGCGAGTGCAAAACTCCCATCCGGGCAGACAGACCCGGCGAGCAGGTAATCACTGCCAATTTCAGAGTTCTCCTGGTTATAAACCTGCCAGCCAGCTTCATCCAGGCAATTCAACCCGCTGCGCGAGCCCAGGCAAACCATCCCTGGCCCTTTGGATGTCATTGTAGCGGGTGCAATCGCGCCATTCGCAGAATCCTGTTCAACAGTGGCAGTCACTTCGGGTGCGTCAGTGGCGGGCACAGCTGTTGCAGGAGCATCGCCCGCGCTGACCGGGGTACTACCGCCACTCATCACAGCATTACAGGCCAGGCTGGAAACGGCCAAAACCACACACACCAATAAAATCGGCAACTTCCTGAGGTTCATCATACGATCTCCTATTGAAAAAATATATTTGTCACATCATACAATATTTTTGCAAATCATCCAACACATCCCATTGACCATCCAGGGCTTTCTTAAGGCCATTTCTGCGCCGGGTTTGCGCCGTGTAACTACTACACGCTCAACGCTCTTCGCAGTTAAGGCCTTTATCTGCCAACCAGCTAGAAACCCCTCAACATAAAGAGACACGGCAGCTTAAAACTACCGTGTCTCCAAAGTTTGTCGGGCAAACCCGCTTACTTGATTTTTCCTTCCAGCCAGCCCTTCACACTCACCAGCGCTTCGGGCAGCTTCGAAGCATCCTTGCCACCGCCAAAGGCCAGGTGCGGCGCACCGCCCCCCCCCGCCCCCAGCTGGCGCGAGATGTGGCCGACCAGGTCGCCGGCTTTGATGCCTTTTTTGATCAAATCCTGGGTCACGGCGGCCATCACGCTGACCGTTTCGCCGGTCGAGGCAATCACACACACACCATTTTCGGGGAATTTGGCGCGGAAAGCATCAGAAAGTTTAGTCAGGCTATCTTTATCCAGGCCAGGCATCTGGGCAACCAACAGGCTAATACCGCCAACCACCGCCACATTAGCAAACTGCTGGCTAAACGTTGCCAGGGCCAGTTCGGCGCGGGCAGCGGCCAATTGTTTCTTGGTGACTGCCAGTTCATCCATCACCATTTCGGCTTTGGAGGGGACTTCTTCCACGCTGGATTTCAACACCGCAGCGGCGGATTTCAGCGTCTTGAAGCGTTTCGCCACGAGTTCATACGCCCCGCGGCCTGTCACCGCTTCGATACGCCGTACCCCAGCTGCAGCTGAACCCTCGCTGACGATGATGAACGCGCCCACGTCGCTGGTGCGGTCGAGATGCGTGCCGCCGCACAACTCGTAAGAATACTTGTCTTCCAGGTCGCCGACGGTGATGGTGCGCACCACATCGCCGTATTTCTCGCCAAACAGCGCCATCGCGCCTTCGGCCACCGCTTCTTCGCGTGATTTGGTGCGCGGCGTGACGGTGTAATCGGCCACAACCGACTCGTTGACGATTTTTTCAACCCGCTCGATCTGCTCGGGCGTCATCGCTTCGGGATGGTTGAAGTCAAAGCGGAAGCGGTCGGGGGTGACGAGCGAACCGGCCTGGCGCGCGCCCTCGCCCAGAACCTGGTGCAGCGCGGCGTGGAGCAGGTGCGTGGCGGTATGGTTGCGGCGGATGTCGTGGCGGCGGGCCTCATCCACTTCGGCAACCGCTTTCGCGCCGACTTTGGGCTTGCCGCTGACCACTTCGCCGATGTGTGAGATCAACCCGGCAGCCGGGCGGCGGATTTCGGTGATTTCGATCTCGAAAACGCCCTCGCCCTCACCCCTAACCCATCTCCCGGCGGGAGAGGGGGACTGCTCCCCTCCCCCTATGGAGGAGGGGTCGGGGGTGAGGGAACGGATCAAGCCGGTATCGGCCACCTGACCGCCAGACTCAACGTAAAAACCAGTTTTGGGCAGGATAATTTCAACCCTGTCGCCAAACTGGGCTTCGGCCACAGATTGACCATCCACAACAATCGCCAGGATTTCACCTTCCACCTGTGTACTGGTATAAGGATCGTACTCCACGCCTTTTTCGCCGAGTTTGCCAGCTGCGACCAGTTCCTTGAAAATCCCGGCGAAGAACTCCGCATCCTCGCCGCCCATTGCGCCCATGGCTTTGCCGCCGCCGGAGGCGATGCTGTGCTCTTCGCGCGCGGCGCGGAAACCGGATTCGTCCACATCCAGGCCCTGTTCGCGGGCGATGTCGCGGCTGATTTCGAGCGGCATGCCGTTGGTGGCGTACAGATCAAAGGCCAGGCGGCCATCCAGCACGGTTTTGCCGGAAGCTTTGAGGTCGTCCAGCATGCCTTGCAGGCGGGCAGTGCCGCTTTCCACGGTGCGGGCAAAGCGGATTTCTTCGCGGGTCAGGTTGTTGAGAATCGCTTCGCGGTGCTTGACCAGTTCCGGGTAGGCTTCGCCGTACTCGCTGATGAAGGCATCCGCCACTTTGGCGAGGAACGGCTCGTGCAGGCCAATCTTCGTCCCGAAGCGGGCAGCGCGGCGGATAATCATGCGGCAGACGTAGTTGCGTCCCGCATTGCCCGGAACCACGCCGTCGCCGATGAGAAAGGCCGCGGAACGGGCATGGTCGCAGAGTACGCGATACGGCGTAAAGTCAGAGTAGATTTTTTCACGGGAAGCACCTGTCAGGGCGGAAAGGACATCCAAAGCCCCCTTGAACAGGTCGGTCTTGTAGTTGGAGTCCACACCCTGTAAAACGGAGACAATCCGCTCGAAGCCCATGCCGGTATCGACATGTTTGGCGGGCAGCGGTTCGAGGCGGCCATCGTCAAACAGGTTGTACTGGATGAAAACGTTGTTCCACAGTTCGAGGTAGCGGGTGCATTCGCCGTTGACGCCGCACTGGTGCGGTTTGCCGGCCATGTTGTCGCGCTCCTCGCCCAGGTCGATGTGGATTTCGGAACACGGGCCGCAGGGGCCGAACTCGGCCATCTGCCAGAAGTTTTCTTTGCGCCCGAAGAACAGCACATGGCTGGGGTCGAAACCGGGCTGTTCCTTCCAGATGTCGGCTGCTTCATCGTCCTGCGGGACGTTGCCCTTGTCGTCGCGAAAGCAGGTGGCATAGAGTTTATCCTTGGGCAGGCCCCAGACTTCGGTGAGAAGCTGCCACGACCAGGCGATGGCTTCTTTTTTATAGTAGTCGCCAAACGACCAGTTGCCGAGCATCTCGAAGAAGGTGTGGTGGGTGTCGTCGCGGCCCACATCGTCGAGGTCGTTGTGCTTGCCAGCGACGCGCATGCACTTCTGCGAGTCAACCGCGCGGGTGTAGGGGCGGCTGTCGGTGCCGATGAAAACATCCTTGAATTGCACCATGCCCGAGTTGGTGAAGAGCAGGGTGGCATCCCCGCCCGGGACGAGCGACATGGACGGGACGGCGGTATGTCCGCGTTCCACAAAAAAGTCGATGAAGGTCTGGCGGATTTCGTTTCCGGTGAGTTTTTTAGTCATTCGTGCTCCAAAAAAGAGGGCTTTTGTAAAGCAAATCTATAGATTTGCTTTACAGGTTATAAAAATCCCGGCGTCAGGGATTGAGCCGGGATTTACATGGGATAAAGAAGCGAATTTACGCCCAAGCCAGCTCAGTTTGCAGGGGGGAAGGCAGCCCGGCGCTTGCAGCCGGGCATGTAGCGGAGGCGGATAAGGCAGGTTTGGGGTTCATTGGGCGCTATTATACCCGCTGCGCAATGAATTTTGGGCGAAAATGCTATACTTAACCACGATTGGAAGGATTACGGGATTGCTTTGATTGTGAACCTTCCAATCATGGTAAATCGTCTTAACCTTGATTGGAAGGATTTTCATGATAACCATGATTGCATGTCCATCTAGTCAAGGTAATCGAGCAAATCAAGTAAATCACGGTCAAGACAGGAGGAAATCAGGTATGAAATACGAAGATTTGACCCGCCGCATCATTGCTGCTGCCATGAAAGTCCACGCTACGCTGGGCAATGGATTCCAGGAAGTCATCTACCAGCGCGCAATGGAAATCGAAATGCCTTATCATAATCTGGCCTTCGAACGCGAAAAGGAAATGTCCATCCATTATCGCGGGATTGAAATCGGCACACGCCGCGTGGATTTCTTTGTCGAAAAGCTAATCATGGTCGAACTGAAGGCCGTCATCTAACTGGAAGATGTCCACCTTGCCCAGGCCATGAATTACCTTGAAGCCTATCACATGGAAATCGGCCTGCTCATCAACTTTGGCGCGAGGAGTTTGCAATTCAAGCGCGTGCATAATAATAAAATCCTTGACCATGATTAGAAGGATTATCCTGATTACCGTGATTGTGTACCCCCGTAATCAAGGTGATCATGTAAATCAAACCATGATTAGAAGGATTTCCCTGATTACCATGATTGAACATCTTTCCAATCATGTAAACCAGCGCCTTGACTGGAAAGGTCATCTTGATTGTCCTGCTTTCAAAATTAAGACAATCCAGCAAGGTAATCAAGAAAATCAGGTAAATCACGGTTAAGACAGGCAGGTAAACCAGGCCAAAAGATGCCGCTTATTACGAAGCAAAAAAGAAAATCCCTACCATGATTAGAAGGATTTCCCTGATTACCATGACTGAACATCTTTCCAATCATGTAAACCAGCACCTTGACTGGAAAGATCATCTGGATTGTCCTGCTTTCAAAATCAAGACAATCCAGCAAGGTAATCAAGAAAATCAGGTAAATCACGGTTAAGACAGGCAGGTAAACCAGGCCAAAAGACGCCGCTTATTACGAAGCAAAAAAGAAAATCCAGCAAGCCCTGCAATCGAGCGCGACGAAACTTGACATCCGAGGCATGGCATTCACCGAATTGCCAGAATCCACCCTATCTCAACGGCCCCCAGAACAAACCCGGCGTTTACGAAATCCATCTCACCCGCGAGTGGTTCCGCAAAGCCGCCCCCGTGCTGAAAGTCATCACCACCACCGCCAGCCTGATCATACCCACAGCCTCCGCCGCCGTAAAACCGGCCCTGGATGACGCCTTCTAAAAAACATCGAAAAACAAACTCGACTTTGGCAAAGAAAGCCTCGATGCATCCCTGACCGGCCTCGAAAAATCTATCCATTACCTCAGCAGAGGCTCGCCCCTACAAACGCGTGGATGACTCATCCCTGCGCGAACTGCACGCCTTCCTCCGCGAAAAAGCCCCCCACCTTCGGCGGCCTCGTCCGCATCCAAAACAAACGCCGCGAGTTACTGTGGGGGCATGAGCAGTTCAGGGATAAATATTAAGAATTGAACTGAACCCATCTTTATGCCATAATATTCATACTTACTCCAATTTAGTCCCCCCCAGGAGAAACCCATGTACTTCCCCCCAGAATTCAACAAAACCCGCGCCGCCGAACTTGGCAAACTGGTTAAGCAGGCTTACCAGCGCTTTGAAGATTTCAAAAAGAACCAGACCTGGAACTTAAAGGATGGTTATACGCTGGTTTGCGAAATTTCTTACCGCACCTTCCTATCTTTCGATGTCAACAATCCGGTGGAAACCACCGCCATTGACAAAGAAATCGAAGAACTCCAGGCATCCGCCCCCGAACCTGTCTCCTTTGGCATCACAGACACCGTCAATGACATGGTGTACAAAGATGTTCCCATGGGATTTTTGGCCACCAAAGGCAAAACCGCCTATCTCGTTTTTCGCGGCACCGTCACCCCGCGCGAGTGGATTTTCGATGCCAATATCAAAATGCAGTCATACCGGCTCAAAGATTGGGGAAGTGTTTCGGATGGATTCCAGAACATCTACAATCGCTGCCGCGACAGCTTCATCAAAACTTTGAACAAAATCGACCCCGGGTTTGAGCTTTTCATCACCGGCCACAGCCTGGGAGGCGCCCTCAGCCTGCTCTCCCTGCCCGATGTGATCAACAGCACCCATTTCAAAAAGCCAACCCTGTATAATTTTGGCTGCCCACGTGTGGGCGATGCAGTTTTTGCCGAAAAATTTGACAACCTGCCCGATGTAAAAGCCTTCCGGGTGGTCAACACCAGTGACCTGGTCACATCCATCCCGCTACCGGTGGAGGTTCCCATCCTGCCGAGCGGATACTATACCCACGTAGGTGTGCCGATAGATTTCACCTACCAGAGCAATGATGTTGGCGGCAACCACGCCATGAGCATGTACATCGAAAAAATGGAACAATAAACACGCCACCAGAGACAGTCACTTTTTGAACAAGTGACTGTCTCTACTTCAGATGGGGGCCAATCAAAGTAAAATTAGATGCATGAATCGCATCCTGGGCATTCTACTCATCATCATCTCGGCAGCCGGTTTTGGCACACTGGGCATTTTTGGGCGTTTCGCCTACGCCAACGGCCTGGATATTTTCACTTTCCTGTTCCTGCGATTCACCATCGCGGCCATCATCATGACCATCCTTCTCAGGGTGCGCAAAGAAGCTTTCCCGCGCGGGAAAGTTCTCTGGCAATTGGTAGGTATGGGGGCAATCGGCTATGTGGGACAGTCATACTCATATGTCTCTGCCGTTAAATATGCATCTGCGGGGCTGGTGGCACTGCTGCTATATCTCTACCCGGTGATTGTTGCCGCACTATCGGCTATTTTCCTGAAAGAACGTTTCAACCGCTGGAAAATCCTGGCGTTGGCGCTGGCCTTGGTTGGCACCGCGCTGACCGCCCGGCCCGAAGGCGGCTCGTGGAGGGGGATTGTGCTGGCTTTAAGCGCGGCGGTTATCTACTCTGGTTACATTATCGTCAGCGCAGGTGTGATGAAGCACGTTTCTGCTTTCCAGTCCTCCATGGTAATCTTCGCTTCAGCGGGCCTTGTGTATGCCGCACTGACCATCATCAACGGGCCGCACCTGCCACAAACGAATACTGGCTGGGTCATGGTACTCGGCACCGTGATCTTTGCCACCATCGTACCGGTTTCCACCTTCCTGGCCGGGCTCAAGCTGGTTGGGCCGACCAATGCTTCGATGTTATCCACCTTCGAACCGGTGGTGACTGTTATCCTGGCAGCGATACTTTTCGGCGAACAACTCAGCGCTACCTCACTGCTGGGCGGCGGGCTGATCCTGGCAGCTGTGATCGTGCTGACCAGGGCCGAAACGCAAACGTGATCGATCAGGCATGCTATACTGAAAATAGTTCAGGAGTGAATTTATGGAAGATCTTAGCGGCAGGCAGTTTGGGAATTACCAGATCGTGGAACCACTTGGCGAGGGCGGCATGGCCGCCGTTTACAAGGCTGTCCAACCCGCCATGGAGCGTTATGTCGCCATTAAGGTGCTGCCGCGCCAGATGGCAAACTCACAGGAATTCGTGGCGCGCTTCCAGCGTGAGGCAAAACTGCTGGCGCAGCTCCAGCACCCGCATATTTTGCCGGTGTTCGATTATGGTGAAACGGATGGCTACCCCTATATTGTCATGCCATATATCCAGAGCGGCACCCTGGCTGAATTGATCAAAAAGCGCCGTTTGGCGCTGCAAGAAGTGCGCGAAATCATCACGCAGATTTCCAGCGCGCTTGGGTTTGCCCATACACGCGGCATGGTGCACCGGGATATTAAACCGAGCAATGTTTTGATCGATGACAGCGGCAACTGCCTGCTGACCGATTTCGGGCTGGCGCGCATGATCAATACTGATTCACGGCTAACATCTGATGGGGCGATCATGGGTACGCCCATGTATATGTCGCCTGAACAAGGCGCGGGAACCCATGTGGATCACCGCAGCGACATCTATGCCCTGGGGGTGATCCTGTACGAAATGGTGACGGGGCGCGTACCGTACACGGCCGAAACCCCAATCGCCATCGTTTTTAAGCATATTCAGGACCCGCTGCCTTCGGCGCGCAAGTATTATCCCGAGCTTTCGGCTGAATTGGAGATGGTGCTGCTTAAGTCACTGGCAAAACGGCCCGAAGATCGCTACCAGAGCGCCGAGGCATTTATGCGCGCAGTGCAGGCGGCCATCCCCGCCGGGACGATCCCGGTTCCACGCAAGGTGGTGGCCGAAGCTGTGCCGGTGGCTACCCCGCCGCGGGTAACGGTGCCACCATCCAGGGCGGAGGCGGGAAGAGCTTCTTCACAGCTGCCAAAATCCAGTTCGACGATCAGTTCATCGCCAAATTCGTTCCAAAAGTTGATCCCACTGCTGGCGATTGGGGCGTTTGGGCTTGTGGGGTTGGTAGTTTTGGGTGGCGCAATATTGATCTTTGGGATGGGAATGGCCCGTGGGAACACACCTCCAGCGCCCCAGGGTAATGTTACTTCTCCGGCCAACTTGCCATTGCCGCCAACGCTGAGTGTGCCCCCCGGGATTCCGTTTGCGCGTATTACGAGCATCCATATTAATGACCAGCAGCATTATGCCATCGATTACCAGGCACTGGAGTTTTCAGAACACCTGCCAGGTACGCATGTGCACTTTTTCTTTAATACTGTGGGGGTAGACCAGGCCGGGGTGCCAGGCAAAGGCCCGTGGAAAACTTATGGCGGCCCGCACCCATTCCTGGAATATAAGACCACTGATCGCCCCAAGGATGCTTCGCAGTTGTGTGTACTGGTGGCAAACCCCAACGAGAGCATCCAGCCGAACAGTGGGAATTGCTTCCCGCTGCCAGATGTGGTTTCGGTGACAATGCGGGTGGATACAGCTTGTAAGCAAAGCCCAGATGAAAGTTCCCAAACCCAGGCGACAGCCCTGGCAGCCACAACCAGCCTGCTGCTCGGGAAATCTGCCGATGAAAACTGGTTCTATACCCAAAATCCCGAAAACCTGTCCGAATCTTGTTGGGTTCCAATTGGGAATGTAGTAATTAATGGAGATGCCAGGCAAATTCCGGTGAAGTAGTGAGCAAATCCGCAGCAAACGCTGCCATGCTATACTAGATAGGTAGCGTATGTTTTAGCGCCAACGAGGTAAAAATGGAAGATTTGACCGGTAAACAATTTGGGCATTACCAGATCGTAGCCCCGCTGGGTGAAGGTGGCATGGCGGCAGTTTACAAAGCGTACCAACCCGCCATGGAACGCTTTGTTGCCATCAAAGTGCTGCCACGTCATATGGCCGGGTCAGAAGAGTTTGTGGCGCGCTTTAAACGCGAGGCGCGGCTCCTGGCGCAGCTCCAGCACCCGCATATTTTGCCGGTTTTTGATTATGGCGAGGCCGAAGATCATCCATACATCGTTATGCCTTTCCTGCAAAGCGGTACGCTAGCCGAGTTGATGAGAAAACAACGCCTGGGTTTGACAGAAATCAGGCGGCTGGTTTCACAGATCGGGGATGCGCTGGGCTACGCTCATGCGCGCGGGATGATCCACCGCGATGTAAAACCCAGCAACGTGCTCTTGGATGAGCGCGGCAACTGCCTGCTAACTGATTTTGGGCTGGCGCGCATGGCCGAGGGCTCGGCCAAACTGACCACATCGGGGGCCATTATGGGCACCCCGGCCTACATGTCACCCGAACAGGGCACTGGCGGCGAGGTGGATGGACGCAGCGACCTGTATGCCCTGGGCATCATCCTCTATGAAATGCTAACCGGGCGCGTGCCGTATACCGCCGAAACCCCCATCGCCATCGTTTTCAAACACATCCAAGACCCGCTGCCTTCAGCGCGCAAATATTTCCCAGAATTAAGCGACGAACTGGAACTGGTGCTGCTCAAATCCCTGGCCAAACACCCGAATGAGCGTTACCAGACCGCCGAGGATTTTGTGCGCGCCCTGCAAGATGCCATTCCGGCTGGCCCGGTCTCTCCACGCCCTGCCAGCCTGCCGCCGCAAACGATAGCGTCACCGGTTCAAACGCCGTCAGGGCCTGCAGCGTTTGAACCAGGCGGGATGAAAACCACCGTCGAACCGCCTTCGGCTGCGCGAAAAGCAACCCCGCCACCCGCCCCCACACCTGCTCCCGCTTTCCAGCAGACCATCACCCCCCCGGTGGCTCCCGTCAAAAAATCCCTGCCGATTATGTGGATCGCTGGCGGAGCGCTACTGGTGCTGGTATTATGCGGCGCGCTGGCCTTTTTTGCCATGCGCAGGCTGAACCTGCCCACCAACCGCCCCCCCACACCTACCAACACCACCCAGGCGCTTGCCGCCCCCACAGCATTGCCCACCCAAACGCAATTACCGCCGCCCACAGAAATTCCCCTGCCAACCGCCACCGCCACGCTTTCCATACCACCCACACTCGCCATCCCACCAGGCGTGCCGTTCGTGCGGATCAACGGCATCCGCATCGACGATCAGAATCGCTATGTAGTCGATTACGAGACGTTTGAATACACCGAAAAACTGCCCGGGCAGCACATCCACTTTTTCTTCAACAATGTCCTGCCCGAACAGGCCGGGATGCCCGGTAAAGGCCCTTGGATTTTGTACGGCGGCCCACGCCCATTCACCAAATATGCAGCCAGCCAGCGCCCTGCAAACGCTTCGCAGATGTGCGCGCTGGTAGCTAACCCCGATCACAGCGTCCTGCCGAATAGCGGGAATTGTTTCCCGCTGCCAGATGTGCCTTCGGTGACGATCAGGCAGGTAACAGCCTGTTTGGCGGAACCCAACGACAGGGCGAATGGTGTGGCAAAATTCCTGGGCGGAGAGAACTACCCTGTTAACGGAATCCAGAATGGGTGGCTGAATGTCCAAAATCCCGAGAAACCCGGCGAAAAATGCTGGATACCGCTGGCCGCCAGCCAGATTAACGGCGAATTTTCACGCATCCCACTGGTGGATGCTGCCGGGAACCTGCAAAAAGCCAAAATAACACTGTGGGTAAGTTATGCGGCAGGTTCGGCTGAAGAAGCCGGGTTCAAAACGATACTGGAGCATGCCAAACGCGATTTACGGGGCATCCAGATTAACACCGAAATGATCTCATTTACCGAGTTTGAACAGCGCTACCGCGATACTGCGCCCGCCAGGCGGCCCGATTTGTACATCTTCCCGAACGATAACCTGGGCAACCTGGCGCGCGAGGGAGTGATCTTTGATATCAGCGAGGTCAGCGCAGGCTTGCTCGACCAGTACGCCCCAGAAGCGCTGGAAGCGATGCGGGTGGAGGGCCGTTTGTATGGCATTCCTGCCACCAGCAAAGCCATGCTGCTCTGGTATAACAAATCCAGTTTGCCGCAGCCGCCGAAAACCGTCCTGGAATTGCGGAATTTGATGAATGGCGGTACCCCAGTGGGGATCAGCTTTGGCTGTTACCAGATGTTCGGTTTTTACGGTTCGTTTGGCTCAAAGATTTTTAATGAAAAGTGGCGCGTGGCTGTGCTCCAACCATCGGCGGTAGATACGCTACGCTTCGCCGATGAACTCTACCGGATCGCAAAAGCAAACAAGTGGCCCACAGAAGACCAGGTGGATAACCAAATGTTGATCAATGGACAAATGGCGGCCATTACCACTGGCAATTGGAGCCTGGGCGAGCTGAAACGCGGCCTGGGCGACAAACTGGGCGTTGCGGCCCTGCCAGGCGGGCCGGGCGGGCCAGCCACCCCCCTCCTGGGCTACGATGGCTATCACATCAGCGCAGACAGCCAGAACAAAGATGCGGCCCTGATGGCCGCGCTGTACCTGACCAGCCAGGACTCACAACAAACGATGCTGAAATTGGCCGGGTACATCCCCAGCCGAGTGGATGTTCGGATAACAGACCCCCTGGTGAGCCAGGTGGTAGATGCCATCAACCAGGGCAAATACCTGCGCCCGCACGCCCCTGAATTCAACAAATATTGGAACTTTTTCTGCGATACGCGCGCCATTTATGATAACGGCATGGCCCCCATCGAATGGTGGAAAGCCGCCGCTGACAAATCCAACGCAAAGCCATGATCTTACCTTACACCGATTTTGGCGGCGATGGCCCACCACTGGTATTTTTACACGCCAACGGCTACCCGCCCGCCTGCTACCTGCCGCTCATTGAGCGTCTCAAGAGCCATCACCACGTGTTGGCCCCGCATATGCGCCCGCTCTGGCCGCATGCCCGCCCCGAAGAAATCGGCGCATGGCATCCCCTCAGCGATGACCTGATGCTCTTCCTGGATGAGCACAAGATTGAGCAAGCGCAAGTTGTCGGGCACTCCATGGGCGCCATCGTCAGCCTGCGCGCCTCCATCCGCAAACCAGAACGATTCCAGGCCCAGGTACTGATCGACCCGGTGCTCTTCCGGCGGCGTTTCATCGCCTTATCGTTCATCACCAAACTACTTGGTCTGACCTCGCGCTTCCACCCGCTGGTGCAAAGCGCGCGCAAACGACGGCGGCAGTTCGATGACCTGGATAAACTATTTGCATCCTACCGCCGGAAACACATCTTCCACTACATGGATGATGAGGCCCTGCGGATTTACATCACCGGGATCACCCGCCCTGCCGCGGCAGGAGGCTTCGAACTGGTTTACTCCCCCGAATGGGAATCCCGCATCTACGAAACCGGCATCATTGCTGACCTCGACTTGTGGTTTGGGCTACCCAAACTAAAAGTCCCAACCCTGGTGCTGCGTGGCGCCGAAACCGACACCTTTCTGCCCCCGGCAGCCAAACGCCTGCAACAGGCCAACCCGGCCATCCGGGTAGAAACACTTGAAAAAACCACCCACCTGCTTCCGCTCGAAACCCCCCAGAAAGTTCACCAGCACATCCAGGGCTTTTTAACAAACACCCTGGCAAACCAGCAACCAGGAGACTAATTTTTATGGAATATTCTTCGGCAGAATTGATGATTGTCAACGCCGCGCGCCTGCTCAAAGATGGTGACGTGGTTTTTGTGGGTGTCGGACAGCCCAACCTGGCCTGCAACCTGGCAAAACGCACCCACGCTCCCAACCTTGTGATGATCTACGAAGCAGGTGTGATCGGCGCCGAACCGCAGCGCCTGCCGCTTTCCATTGGCGACCCCACACTGGTATCAGGCGCGCTTTCAGTCGTCAGCATGTATGATATTTTCGCCAACTATCTCCAGCGCGGCAATGTAGATGTCGGCTTCCTGGGCGGCGCACAGATTGACCGCTTTGGCAACATCAACGCCACCCTGGTCGGCACAGATTACGTTCACCCCAAAGTGCGCCTGCCGGGTTCTGGCGGCGCGCAAGAGATCGCCGCCTGGGCCAACCGCTGCTACATCATGACCCCGCACCAGAAGCGTCGCTTCCCCGAAAAGTGTGACTTCCGCACCTCGGCAGGTTACCTGGATGGCGCTGGCGGACGCGAAAAAGCCAGCCTGCGCGGCAAAGGCCCAATCGGTGTTGTCACCGACATCGGCTTCATGGAACCTGACGAAAACGGCGAACTGATGCTGACCGCCCTTCACCCCGGCAAAACCGCCGAAATGGCAAAAGAAAATACCGGCTGGCCGCTCAAAGTAGCCGCCGAACTGCGCAGCACCGAACCTGTCACGGAACACGAACTGAAAATCTTGCGCGAAGAGCTTGACCCCACCGGGATTTATCTCAAAAGCGCGGGGTGATAGGCGCCAGGTGGCCAACTGGGAAAAACATCAGAAGAAGAATGCAAAAAACAGCCCGGAATATGATCCGGGCTGTTTTGGTTGATAGCTTTCTCAGATTCCGAGGAATGCGCTGCCAGGCATCCACCCCAGGCAGCTGCCATTAAACGGGCTGCGCACAGGCTTTGCAGTTGGATAATGCCTGGTGCGCATCAAGGCTTGGGCGTTTTGGTAGGAACCGGGGTCAGAGTGGGCCAACCGCCGGGGCGTTCGTAAACGCGCACATAATCGACTTTCATCATCTGCGGGAAGGTGGTGGTGTCATCGGGTTTACCGGGCCAGCCGCCGCCCACCGCCACATTCATGATCATATAAAAGGGATGGTCAAAGACCCAGTTGGTGCCCATAGGCAGGTCGGCAGGGGTGAGGGTGTTGTAGAGCACATTATCCACATACCAGCGGATGACGTTTGGCTCCCATTCCACGGCATACAGGTGATAATCATCTGAAAATTTTGCATCATCAGGCAAGGAATAAGGCGCGCCAATACCTTTCGCGCCAGAATAGCCGGGGCCGTGCACCGTGCCATGCACAATCAGCGGTTCTTTGCCGATATTCTCCATGATGTCAATCTCACCGCAAGTGGGCCAGGTGCCTTTGTTGCCAAGCATCCAAATAGCGGGCCAGATGCCCTGGCCGTAGGGAATTTTGGCGCGGACTTCAAATCGGCCAAACATCTGCTCGAATTTTTTGGAGGTGATCAGCCGGGCTGAGGTATATTTCAAGCCAGAGTAATCCTCGCGGATGGCTTTTATCACCAGCACGCCATCTTTGCCGCCAGGATTTTCGATGTAGGCATTATCGATACGATCGGTGTAATATTCCAATTCGGCATTGCCCCAGCCATTACCGCCGGTTTGCGGCGTCCATTTGGATGTGTCAATACCACTGCCATCGGGGCTATTGAATTCGTCGCTCCAAACCAGGTTCCAGCCTTCAGCCAGCGGGAAGGGGGTGGAAGTGGCCGGGCCGCACGAGGTCAACCCAAGAATAAAAATTCCCAGGGTGAGCAAGATCAGGGGTTTCGGGAAGTGCAACAGGGTGAGCGTGTGCATGAAGGTTTGTCCTTTTTTATTGGGGCAGGATGATGCGTACTCCTTAATTTTACGGCAAAAGCCCCAGGCGAGGCCATCCAAATTGAAAATGCAACTACGCTGGACATAGCAACGTATATCCCTGTAACAAAATCATACAAACCTTACGGAGGCATCTCATGACCACAAACTCTCGCCCCATCCTGCGCCGATCTCGCCACAACCGAATTTTGGCTGGTGTATGCGGTGGACTTTCTGAATTTTTTGGCATCAGCGTATTCTGGTTCCGGCTGGCTTTTTTCCTGGCCTTCCTGCCGGGCGGGGTTCCTGGCCTGGGGCTGTACCTGCTGGCCTGGATTATCATCCCCAAAGCCAGCGAGTAACCCGGCAGAATCCCAACAAATGCCACCAGTCAACCAGGCTGGTGGCATTTGTTGATTAAGGCAATTTTGCCAGATTCGGGCATTTTGATGCATGGCTACAGGTAAAATAGAGGTAATCCTTTGTTTCATCATCCACTTGTTAATCATGCCAATCGAAACCCTTGTCACGATCCCCTTTTCAGAAGAAATCCAAAGTCAACTGCGCAGTATCTCGCCAAATCTAAACTTCACTTTTTCGGCATCACAAAGAACATCCGACATCCCCGAAGATGTGTGGAAAAAGGCCGAAGTGTTGTATACCGGGCATATCCTGCCAGAAATCGCCCAGACAGCCGCGTTAAAGTGGGTGCAATTCCACTACGCCGGTATCGACCGTTTTGTAGAAGAACCACTGCTGAAGAAAAACGGGCTAAAAATAACCACACTCAGCGGCGCAGCGGCCCCGCACATCGCCGAGCACATCCTGACGATGATCCTGTCACTCAGCCGGCAAATCCCGGCGCTTCTCAACAGCCAGAAAAAAGCTGAATGGCCCAAAGATCGCTATGATCGCTTCGCGGCGGTGGAATTAAGTGGCAAAACCGTGGGGATTGTGGGCTACGGCAGCATCGGGAGACAACTGGCCTGGCTGCTGCAACCGTTTGGGGTCAATATCCTGGCGACCAAGCGCGATATGATGCACACGAAGACAAAGGCTACACCCCGGAAGGCACAGGCGACCCCGGCGGGAATTTCGTTCACCGGCTGTATCCGCCGGAAGCCACCCGCTCGATGGCCCGGGAGTGCCATTACCTGGTTGTTACCGTGCCACTCACCCGCAAAACCCACAATCTGATCGATGAAAAAGTATTGAATGCGCTGCAACCCGGCGCTTTCCTGGTGGATATTTCACGCGGGGGGGTCATTCACCAGGCGGCGCTGTTCAACGCGCTCAAAGACGGGCACCTGGCTGGGGCCGCGCTGGATGTTTTCCCTGAAGAGCCGCTGCCCGCCAACAACCCCCTGTGGAAACTGCCAAACGTAATCATTTCGCCGCACATTGCAGGGAACAGTACCACCTACAATAACAAAGCTGCAACACTCTTCAGGGAAAATTTGTACCGTTATATCTCGGGGCTGCCACTCTACAACCTTTTCGACCCACAGCGAGGCTATTGAGTACCAGGATGAGTATTCGCGCTGTGTTGTTTGACCTGGGAGATACGCTGATGTATCCTCTCCGCAATGCCTGGCCAGAAATTATCTCGCGAGGTAACCTGGCCCTGACTGAAAGATTGTGCCAGGCCGGTTTGGATATTGAGTGCCAGCACTTCCACGAGCAGTTTAACCAGCGGCTGGATGAGTATTATCGCCTGCGCGATGTGGATATGCTTGAGACGAGCACCTTCCTGGTGCTGAAAGAATTACTGGCTGAAAAAGGCTGCCTGGATGTGCCAGATGCCATCATCCGCCAGGGGCTGGATGGGCTGTATGAAGTGACACAACAAAACTGGGCATTGGAGGCAGATGCAATCGCCTGCCTGGAGACGCTGCAAGCTGCCGGTCTGAGGCTGGGGATTGTTTCTAATGCGGGGGATAACAAGGATGTTTTTCAACTGGTGGAGAAATTTGGCATCAGACCTTTTTTCGATTTTGTGCTGACTTCGGCAGTGTGCGGGTTTCGTAAACCGCACCAGCAGATATTCGATCGCGCCTTGTCACACTGGGGATTTTCCCCCAGTGAAACGGTGATGGTCGGTGACCGACTGGATGCAGATATTCAGGGGGCAGCGCGCATGGGGATTTTTTCGATCTGGATCAGGCGCAGGGCACATTTGCTGCACATGGACGGAACCCTGCCAGGAGCGGTTGTGGAAAAGCTGGAGGAAGTTCCGCCGATTGTGTTCAGTTTGATGTAGAGGCTGATCGTCACGAGGCAGGCAGGGCCAGTTTAACGGCAGCCAGCGCCAGGGATGGGATGTAGCGGGGCTGGAGATGGGATTGGGCAGCGGGATTTCGTCAAGTATGGGGAAAAGTCCCCATTTTAAAAATGGGTGGAGGCTGGACATGCGCTCCGATGTATACTGAATTATCACTATACGACTAAGGAGGTAGTATGTCTCTCGATATTCTGATCCAAATTGCCCTGGGCATGTTGTTTGCGTGGCTGGTTATGAGCATTGCCACTACCTATTTACAAGAGTGGGTGACGCGCTGGATGAAATTGCGTCCTTCGATGCTGGAAGATGCCATCCGGAATATGTTAAGCGATAAGAATATGGCAGCGCAGTTCTACGATCACCCGATCATTCGCGGGCTGCATAGCGGGCAGGAGCGGGCCAATAAGCCATCGTATCTCCCGGCTCAACAGTTTGCGCTGGCGCTTTTTGATATGGTGAAAACCGCCGGGACAGAAGGTTCGCTCATCCAAAAGGGGCTGTATGAGGTGCGAACCGAATTGGAGCAGATGGAAGCACGACAAACTGACTGGCGCAGTTGGTTTAAGAAGGATAATAAGGTTGATGCAACCAAGGCGCTGGCTGAGATGGATAAGTTGATCCAGTTGGCGCGCTTTGCGGCTTCCACGGATATTGGCGCAGAGTTGGTGGATGCGAAGTTGGGCGAGTTGAAAGCGCAGATCGCCGAATATACAAAGCAGTATCCGCAATTTAAGCAGCAAATCGATGATGCGGTGAAGCTGGCCGAACAACAGGCCAGGGATGCGCTGGCAGTGAAAGCCGCCGGGAATGAAAAGATACCCACTGGCAACCCATCGTTAGATGAGTTGAAGAGCAGTCTGACCGTTTTGATGGCGATTAACCCGGAATTGAAGGTTGCCATCGAGAGCCTGATCGATGGGGTAGAGCACAAGGCCGGGGATACAGAGAATGAGATCGTAAAGGCGCGCCAGAGTGTGGAAAAGTGGTTCGACAGCGGAATGGAGCGTGTTTCGGGCTGGTACAAGCGCGAAACGCAGAAATCGGCGTTGATCATTGGGATTGTACTGGCACTGGTGTTCAACATGGATTCGATTAACCTGGTGACGCAGTTGTGGCAACAACCAGCGCTGCGCGAGGCGCTTTCGGAGCAGGCGGCGGTATATGTGAATGAACACACGGATGGTGTTACAGATTTCAGCCCGACTACCGATGATTTGAAGAAGTTCGAGGCACAGTTCTCGGCGATCAATGTGCCAATGGGTTGGATTGGGGCAGCTTACCCGGTAAACGCCTGGAACCAGTTGGTGGATGACAACGGGGTGATGGTAAAAACCTGCACGCTCAACCCAGTGCATCCAACAGATGATTATGGGATTGTGGCGGGTGGTTTGTGTTATCCGATCATCAATGCGCCGCATTTTACTGACCCGGTGGGGATTTTCCTGAAAATCATCGGTCTGGTGGTCAGCGGGATGGCGGCAGGCCAGGGAGCACCCTTCTGGTTCGATGTTTTGCGGAATCTCATCAATTTCCGCTCATCGGTAACATCAGACAAGAAGTAGTGCGAGGTAAATTTTCAGCCCGGAGAAGTATTCTCCGGGCTGTTTTTTTGCAGGTGACCTGGCAGGGGTCAAACAAGCGGCGGTTTCACCACTGAATGATGACGGGGGTGCCCATTTCGGCCCAATCGTAGAGCAGGCCTGATTCAAACGTTCCAAGAACGACACAGCCATAAGAAACCGGGGTGCCCAGGTAGCCAGCCCATAAAATCTGCCCATTGGGCAGGATGGGCAGGGCATGGATGCCATTCTCCAGGCTGCCGGCCCAATAGATTCCCAGCCAGTTGGGCATCCAGATGTTCCAGGTGGAGCCGTACGCATTGGGGATTTTTGATTGGACAGCAAAAGTGCCAACCCGGGTGGCATTGTTCATGCCGGTGGAGGCGACAAAGCTGTAGATGAGCGTTTCGCCATCGTAGGCGTAAAGGTGCTGCTCGGAGATGTCCACCAATATGCGTTTGCCAGTCCCAGCTGGGGTAATAGCGGCAGGCTCATTCGTTGAGACAAGATCGGCCGCGCCGGGGATGTTGAGTCTTTGTCCGCTGTGGATGATGCTGTTGATGGAAATATTGTTATAGTCAGCCAGGGCCAGGGCGCTGGTGCCAAAGCGAGCAGCAATTTTGTTGAGGGTGTCACCAGGCTGGACGATGTAGATACCATCAGATGGTGTGGCGGTGGGGCCAGGCACAGTTTCCATGGTGGCATCGGGGCTGGGGGTTTCGGAGGGGGCTAACAATGGGGTAAGATTGGCAAACTGGGTGGAGACATCGGTAACGGCCGCAGCCGGGCTGGCTGTGGCAGGAATGGTATCTGCCAAGGATGTTGCAGCGGGAAGCGTAGTGGCGGTAGCAGTGGCAAGCGCCGGCAGGGCGGTTCCCGTTGGGAAAGCGCCAGGGAGGCTGGTCCAGTTTGGGATAACGGGGAGCAGTGTGGCGGTGGAAGCTGTCCCAATATCCATAACCGGCTGGATGACACGTGGCATGATCTGCGCCAGGGCGGTGAGCTGACCAGGCAGCGCCAGCCACAACCAGGCCATAAGCAGGATGGCAACGAGGAATATTAACTGGGAACGTTTATTCTTGGGGGGTGTGACAGGCGCAACAGCAATGGGCGCAGGCCGGAGATCTTTTTGCAGGCGCTGACGCACCCAGCGCATCCCTTTGCGGGCACGCAGGCTGGATGGGTTGATTTGAAGTGCGCGGTTGAGGTAGGCTATGCTGGCTCGCGGGCTGGCGAGGGAGGCCAGCAGCAGCCAAGGGTCTTCGAGATCGGGGGCCAGCACGGCGGCAATTTCGGCCCAACGTCGCGCGGTGCGCCGGTCGTTGTTCAAAATGGCCTGCCGGGCATTTTGGATGGCTTGTTGGGCGGTGATGTTCTGTGCAGCCATAGATATTTCCAGTATAGCACAAGGGCCGGGCCATAAAACAAGATATGGCAGCATTTTCCGGTTTTTATGCGCATTACAATTTTTACCATGTCAGTCCAAATTAGCCAATTGGGGGTATTCCATTATGCCCGGTTTCCTGTACAATAAAAGAACAATGTCCCAAGCTCCCGACCACCCCGAACATGATCAGCGCCTGCTGGTAATGCTGCGTATTTCGCAAGAATTGAACGCCTCGCTCAACCCCAACGAGGTGCTGGAGCGCGTGCTGGAAGATGTGATCGTCGTTACCGGGGCCGAGCGCGGCATTGTTATGCTGGTAGATAACCTGTTGGATAGTGACACCAGGCTACATCCGCGCATGCACGGTATTGATCATAACCTGGCATCGGATGAACTGGCCTTCCCACGCTCGGTGCTCGAACAGGTCATCCAGACCCGCGAGGCAGTGCTGACCAATGATGCCCAAAACGACCAGCGTTTTTCAGGCCGCAATAGCATCATCAACATGAGCCTGCGCTCAATCTTGTGCGTGCCAGTGCAAAACAAAGAACGCCTGATGGGTGTAATCTATGTAGACAGCCGCATCCACAAAGGCGTTTTCTCGGCGGCCGACCGTGATTTGCTGATGGCAATCGCATCCAGCGCCGCCATTGCGCTGGAAAATGCGCGCCTGTATCTCGAAACCCAATCGCGGCTGGAACGGCTCGACCTGTTGCGCCGTATCAGCCAGGAAATCACCGCCACGCTGGAGATTGAACGGGTGCTGAGTGTGACCACCCAGGCCGTCAAAGAACTGCTGCGAGCCTCAGCAGCCTCCATCCTGACAGTGGAAGGGGACGAATTGGTTTTCCAGGTGGCCATCGGCAAATCGGCATCCGCGGTCAAACCGTTCAGGCTGCCGCTCACCCAGGGCATTGCTGGCTGGGTGGTGGCACACCGTCAAGCCGCCATCGTCAATGATGTCAAAAAAGATCCACGCTTCTATGGCATCCTGGATAAAAAATCGGGGTTCCTGACAGAATCTGTCATGGCCGTGCCGATGATCGCCAACGACAAAGCCATCGGCGTTATCGAAGTGTTCAACAAACCCGGCGGTTTTTCATCTCATGACCTGGACCTGCTGGTCACATTCAGCTCAAGCGCTGCCTTCGCCATTGAAAACGCGCGCCTGTACCAGGTGGCAGTAGAAAAAGGCCGCATGGAACGCGAATTACAAATGGCGCGGCAGGTACAAGCCAGCTTCCTGCCACAGCACACCCCCTCCCTACCCGGCTGGGAACTGGTAACACGCTGGCTGCCAGCTCGCGAGGTGGCAGGCGACTACTTCGACTTCATCCAGCTCGAAAATGGCCCGCATCCCCCCGCCATCGGTTTGGTTGTGGCCGATGTAGCCGATAAAGGCATGCCCGCGGCTCTGTTCATGGTGGATACACGCTCCACGCTGCGCGCCAGCATGTATGGCGCAGCAGAACCCGCGCATGGAATCACACACGCCAATACGTTGCTATACAACGAAGCTAACAATGGCATGTTCGTCACCCTGTTCTACGCTTGCATCGAAGCATCCAGCCCGCAGATCACTTACGTTAACGCCGGGCACAACCCGCCGCTGCTGCTGCGCACAAACCAAGCCGAACCAACCCTGCTTAAACGCACAGGCATGGCCATGGGCATTGACCCAGCACAAACCTACACCCAGGTTCAAACCAACCTGCAACAGGGAGACCTGATCGTGTTTTACACCGATGGCGTCCCAGATGCGCTTAATGCAAATGGCCGGGAATTTGGGATGGAGCGCCTGCGCGAAATCATTTTGCAAAACCGGAATACCAGCGCCGAAGGGATCATCTCCGCCCTGGAAGCGGCCTTGCAAAAACACATTGGCGAACAGCCCCCATTTGATGACATCACACTCCTCGTTTTGAAGCGTACCGTTTAATTACCATGCCCACCCCCTACCTGATACCCGCCAACGAAATCCAACGCGAATTGATGGTGCTAAACTCACGCTTCATCGCCACCCTGACACCCGTCTTCAGCGTGGAAGAAGCCCGGGCTTTTATCAACCGCGTACGGGTCAAATTTGGCGATGCCACCCACAACGTCCCGGCTTACATTATCGGCGGCGGGAACTCCATCATCGAAAATTGCTCGGATGATGGCGAACCCTTCGGCACCGCCGGACGCCCGGCGCTGGCAGTGCTGCGCGGCAGCGGCCTGGGTGATGTGGCGGTGGTGGTTACCCGCTATTTTGGCGGGACGCTGCTCGGCACAGGTGGGCTGGTACGCGCTTACACCGAAGCCACCCACCTGGTGGTGCGTGATGTATCGCGCGCCCGCAAAATGCACATCCACATTGCAATGCTGGTGCTGCCCTACAACCTGCTCGAGCGAGTGCGAATCATCGTCAAAAAAAATCACGGTGAAGTGCTGGGAGAAGAATTCGCAGCCGACATTACGATGAGCGTGCGCTTCCCGGTAGAGGCGTTTACGGCCTTCCAGGCAGACCTGCGCGAACTTTCAGCAGGCAAACTGCACGCCGAGATCATCGAAAGCGGGGAAATGCTCGTTCCGGTGGAAAACCCGGTTTAGTTGAAACCGATCTGGGGGAAATACGTATATCCTGGTATCACAATCAAACTTTTTCGAGGAGACACCCCCATGAGTGAACAATTCCGCACCGAAGAATTTTCTGTAAACGGCGAAGAGCTGCTCGCTAAAGTAAAAGAGTTGATTCGCCAGGGCAACATCCGCCGGGTGGTGATTAAAGACAAAACCGGGCGCATACTGGTTGAATTTCCACTGACCATTGGCGTGGTGGGCATCGCCCTCGCGCCGGTGTTGGCGGCTGTCGGCGCAATCGCCGCGCTGGTGACCGAAGCCACCATCGTGGTGGAAAAAAACGAAGAGTAGCCCGGAGCATCCCCCCAAAGAAAAATCCGCATTGCTGCGGATTTTTCTGTTTACAGGGCAGCTTTTGCAGCTGCCAGCACTTCGGCGTAATTTGGCTCTTCGCCGTTGGTTTTCATGTAATCCACATAAACCAGTTTGCCAGCGCGATCGAGCACAAAGACGGCGCGGCGCAAATAACGGCGCTCTTTGATAAGCAGGCCATATTTTTCGCCGAACTCGGCTTCGAGCACATCTGAAACCACCCGAACTTTATCTACACCCGCAGCGCCGCACCAACGCTTTTGCGCCATCGGGAAATCGGTGCTGATGACCCATATGACGATATCCTCGCCCAGGCTGGCCGCTTCAAGGTTGAATTTGCGTGTTTCGCGGTCACAGACCGGTGTGTCGAGCGAGGGCACCGCACTCAAGATGGCAACTTTGCCCCTGGAGGCCGCCACCGGGCTGACCGCGCTCCAATCTTGCCCAGCTGAGGTGAATTCAGGTGCAAACTGGCCCACTTGAACATCATCACCAATAACGGTGGCAAATTTTTCACCGAGTTTAAAGAAATCATTGCGCACAGTGGTCATAGTCTCTCCTGGTAATCTACTGCCTGGATGTTTTACCAACCGCAGCCAGGGCAGGTGCTCACCTGGGCCGATTGGTCAACCCGCTTATACATCATCACCCCGGTAAAGGCCTCGCCCAAAATCCCATCATGGATGGCCCAAGAGCGCAGGCGGGTACTTTCGGCGGCGGATGGCTGGCGGAAGGGGCTGGAACCATCCAGGCGGGCGCGCAACCTGCCCTGCGGCCCAAAGCCCTGGTGAATTTCTTCCATCAACTTGCGGCCAGACTGGTAGGTAAAGCCATAGCGCTCAAAAATAATGGCCGTATGGTAATACAACGGCTCAACAAAATAGATATCATGCCCCAGGTCTTTGATAAACAGCTCAAACTGGTGCATGGCTGCGCCCATCATGCCCAGGCCGCGGCGCACCTGTCCGGGGGCCAGGCCAAACTCAAGCGCGGCTTTTTCAGCAGGCAGGTTGCGTTGTAGCGTGCCAAACTTGGTGGAAGCGCCATCAGGCATCCTATCCACGTTGAAACGCGGCGAATCTGGGTCGTTCAAGATGTAGAGCAGGATGTGAATCTGCCCGTTCATGGTATCGGCCAGCTGACCATAAAGCACGGGGTCGGGAAAATTAGATTCGTGAAACAGGGAAAATTCCACGCTGGTGGAATGGGGCGCATATTTGAATTTGAGCAAACTCTGGGCGCGGATTCCATCCAGGGCCGGGAGCTTAAACCGCTCGATCAAGCTTTTGGGAACAACCTGGCAGTAAATCTCCCGCTTTTGCGCTTCGGGCAACAGGTTGATGGCACCAATCGTTGAGATTTTCATCAGTCTTCACGCATTCCCCGCGCGGCTTCGCGCGCCTGGTCTCGTTCGGCAATGGCATCACGCTTGTCGTGCAATTTTTTGCCTTTTGCCAGGGCAATTTCAAGTTTGGCGCGCCCATCTTTGATGTATACCCTGATGGGTACGATAGTAACGCCTTTTTGGCGGACTTCATTCCAGAGTTTGCGGATCTCTTTTTTGTGCAGCAGCAGGCGCCGGCGACGTTTGGGATCGTGGTTGAAGCGATTGGCCTGGGCATAGGGCGCAATATGCGCTTCCACCAGCCAGGCTTCGAGGCGGTCGATCTCAACAAAGGCTTCAGAAAGGCTGATCTGCCCGGCGCGGATGGATTTGATCTCGCTGCCTTGCAGGGCCAGGCCAGCCTCGAAGTGCTCGAGCAGGAAATATTCAAAACCGGCTTTGCGGTTGGTTGCAACAACTTTGACGTGTTCAGGCATAGTTAAATATTACCACAGGTGTTAAGACGATGCGCTGTAACGAAACCGACTCACGGGAGGATGGCAAGCCTGGGAATTTACCCAAATTTGAGAATGGACAATCCGGCCAGGGCGCGCAGGATGCCGAAGAGGATCAGCGCAACTGAAATGCCAACCCAATCGGCAATGAGCGGCCCAACCAGTGATCCGGTGAGGATGCACAGGTTGGCAACGATGTTGTACCAGGCCAGGTGCGCGGGGCGGTCATTGGCAGGGATATTTTCGAGGATGTAGTTCAGGTATCCACCGCCCACCAGCGCCCAAACCAGGCCGCCGACGACGGAAACCCCATAAAATTGCAGGGCGTTGGTTGATAGCGCAATGAGGATGGGATAGATGCCCAGCAGGGTGACACCGATGCCAGTCACTTTTTGGTGGTTGAGGGCGCGCACCACCCGTGAAAGTTGGGTGGAGCCGAGGAATACCATCAGGTAGAAGATGGCGGTGCCGATGCCAATTTGGGTATCATTGAGCTTGAGGATGTGTACGTTGTAGGGGCTGAAGAGCGGAACTGCCAGTTGCTGCCCCAGGTGGAAGAAGAGGAACAGGAGCATGATGCGGCGAAATTTGCCCTGCCAGACATCCAGCCGCAGGGTGGTGCGCCAGCTGCGGGGCAGGGTCGGGGTGGTGATAACGGCAGCAGGCGCCGGGGCGGGTGATCTGGTTGGGGGGTAAAGTTCGGAGACCGGCTTGACAAAGTAGAGGTGGAAACTACTCATCGCTGCGCCGATAAATCCGATCAAAAAGATAACCTGGTAGCCGATGGGAAAGGGCAGGAAATCCAGTAAGTAGCCGCTGGCAAGTGAGGATGCCATGAAGACCACGGCCTGGACAGCGTTACGCACGCCGGTGACGTGGGCGCGCCACTCGATGGGCACAGCTTCGGCGAAAAAGGCGCTAAAACCAACCCCCAGGACTGTCAACGGGATGCCCATGAGCAGGTTGATGAAGATGAGCGTCCAGATCTGGCCCTGGCTGCCAAATGCCCAGGGCAGGAATATCCAAGTGAGGTAGCCCAGGCGGAATAGCACCGATGACCAGAAGGTGGTGCGCCCGGTATGGCGGGTTTCGATCAGCCTGCCAGCGGGGAGCGCGACGATGAGGCTGATGAGTGCGCCGGTAGCGGCCAACATGCCAACCTGGGTGTTGGTTGCGCCAATGCGAACAGCGTAAACTGTGATGAAGTTGACTGCTGAGCCGCTAAGCAGGCCAAACCAGCCGATGTCGAAATACAGGTGGATGAAGTTCCAGCGCAATTCGCGTGGAACAGAAGAATCATGGATGGAGCGTTTGAGGATGTTCACGGGAGAGGATTATACCCGTCACAGGCATTTAATAACGGTAAAATGCGAATGAAGTACAATCGAGAATATGGAGATCATAGTATGAAGTCAAAGCAAGCCTTTTTTCCCCTTTTTATAGTGGCCGTGTTGGTTTTAAGCGCCTGCGCGCCGCAAGCCACACCACAGCCCCAGGCTACTGTGGATGTCAATGCCATTCATACTCAGGTGGTGCAAACTATCAGCGCTGAGATTACAGCCCAGGCGCTGGCGAATCCGTCGGCAACGCCACAGCCCAGTGCAACGAGCATTCCAACAGAAACTGCTACGCTGGCTTCCATCGTCCCGCCAACAAATACTTCAGTGCCCACCATCCCACCGCCGCTGGTGCCGCCAACGGCCACACCCAACCCACAGACGGCAGTCGGCTGCTATAACGCCATGTTGGTGGCAGATATGACTGTGCCGTATGGAACAATTTTCAAGCCGGGCGATAAATTCACCAAGACCTGGCGCGTGAAAAACACTGGCTCGTGTAACTGGGAAGATGATTTTAAGATTGCGTATGTGGGCGGTGAGTTGTTCGGGAGTGATACCACCAAAATCCGCTTCCGGCTGGGGCCAAATGGTGTGGCGGATATTTCGCTGGATATGATCGCGCCCAACATGAGCGGCACAGTTACCAGTTCGTGGCAGATGATGACCAACGATGGGAAAGCCTTTGGGCAGGTGATGAGTGTAACTATTGCCCTGCCCGGCGGCACGACAACGCCGAGCGAGAAGACGGATTGTAATGCCACGCTGGTGAGTATATCTATTCAAAACGGCACACAGTTTAGGACGGATGAAACTTTTACCCAGACTTTTATTTTGTCAAATAACGGGAAGTGCAGGTGGACTGGCAGTTTTAAAATCCTGTTCGTGGGCGGTGATGTGCTCGGTTCGGATACAACCAAGATCCGCCAGAATGTTGACCCTGGCGCGGTGGCTGAAATCTCGTTGAAAATGAAAGCGCCTTCGGCAGTTGGTGAATATACCAGTTCGTGGCAGATGTTGAGCGATAACGGCACCCTGTTCGGGCCGGTGATCACTTTTATCATCAAAGTGAAGTAATCCTTCGCCCCAACCCCCTCCCTGGCAGCAGGCGGTTGCCTGCTGCCAGGGAGGGCTGGTAGCGATTTACAAAGTATATTTCCCAGGAGAATGCAATGAAACATATGTGGGCAGCATGGCGGATGAAATACATCAATAAAAGTGATAAGGTGGATGGCTGTGTTTTCTGCAACGCGCTGGCAAAAACTGATGGCCCCGAGAATTTGGTTTTGATGCGCGGGAAGTTTGCTTTTGTCATCCTGAATAAATTCCCCTACACCAGCGGGCACATCATGGTAGCGCCGCTGACCCATGCCGCTACGCTGGATGAACTTGACCCAGCCACCCGCGCTGAACTGATGGAACTGGTCAGCCAATTCAGCGGGGTGCTGCGCAAAACCTACCGTCCACAGGGTTTCAATATTGGTATCAACATGGGCGAGGCAGCCGGGGCGGGCGTGCCAGGGCATATCCACATTCACATCGTCCCGCGTTGGAACGGTGATACTAATTTTATGTCTGCTCTGGCGGAGGTGCGTATTTTGCCGGAGGAACTGGAACAAAGCTACGAGCGCATCCACACAGCCTGGGAGGGCGAAGAATGCCCCCATTTGTGAGTTCTCGCAGGTATAAGACTGCTGTTATTCTTCCTGGTTGCGCATAAAGTCGGCGAAGGTGGAAAATCGCACTTTCAGGCTTTGTACCAGGTCTGGGGCAATCGGGCTCTCATCCAAAGCCTTGTTCATGCACCACAGCCATTCATCACGCTCTTGTGGCCCGATCGAAAAGAAAAAATGACGCTGTCGCAGGCGCGGATGACCATAACGTTCGGCATAGAGCGGCGGGCCGCCCACCCAGCCCGAAAGGAACAGGTATAACTTCTCGCGCGATTGTTTCAGGTTTTTGGCATGAAAAGTGCGGATGTGAGCCGCCTCAGGTGCGGTATCCATAATATCGTAAAACCGGTCAACAAGCGCCCGCAGGCTGCTCTCGCCACCAAGCGCGTTGTATAAGGATGGTTCAGGGGTCGTCATAGGGGTGAATTGTAATCCCACTTTCTTTATCCGAAAAGAATAATACGACGATGACAGTAATTCCAAACTTGAAAAAGGGGTGAAATCTGTGGTAAGGTTTTGGCATGACAATCCAGCGAAACCTAGGCCTTCAAACCATAATGAGTTACTCTAGTTTCGCCAAATAGAATGAGCATTGGGGATCTGGTAGGATAAGTTTGCGCCAAATCCAGAAACCAGAGGAACCCAATGCTCACAGCGATTGTACAACATTCAGAAGAACTTATAGGTGTTAACCAACACAACCTGGCGCTCAGGCACAAGCGTTATGAGCTCATCACGCTCGACGCTGTGGACGACCAACACAAAGCACCCAAGTACTGCCCCCGCCTGATTACAGGCCACTTGGAAGACATTGCTGAACCGGCCCACGCAATCATCTCGAAAAAACGCCCTGGGGAAAATTTCCCCAAGTACTTTGCCTGTACAGATACATCCCTGTCTATCGAGACTTGCTTGCAGGAGGTATTTTCAGTCTCGCCCGGGCTATTGTCTGATGCTGATTTTGCGCAGTTGACAAACAGAAGGCCAGAGCCAGCCTTCCTGTTTTGCCATGCAATGCGCCGGGCGTTTTTTCCAGGTTTACCAAGTTTACGTGCCATCGCCATCTTTGGCGAAACTAAAGTAAACAGGTCTCTTGGGAGCGGGATTGGGGATAAAGTTAACCATCCGTTTTTTTCTGCCAGGCCATGAGCTGAACATCATCCCCATCTGCCAGCATTTTGGCTGCGAATTGGGCCGGGGAGTCCGTTTTCAGCGCGTGGATGGCCAGTTTTTCGGTGGCGATCACCCTGCAGGCGGCTTCCCGCTGCCAGGGGATTTTCTCAATTGGGAGCCTGGCCTTCCCCAGTTCAAAATGCAGCGTCTCAGGCTTGAGATGGAAATTCACCGCGCCGGGCTCCCCATCAAACAGGCAAATCAGCACATCATCAGATAATCGCCCCATGCGCAAAAGCTTGGCGGGTGTTTCTACACTCACCACCAGGCCCGGCCAGCCAGCGACTACATCAGAGCGGAGCACAAATCCGCTGGTTTTTCGGGATGGCTCAGGCAGGGCCGTCAGCAGGCACTCGTCCCATTTTGTTGGGCGGCCCAGGCTGAAGGCCCCGGTTTGCAGGCATTCCAGCCAGTACCAATCCACAGAAAAGAAGCGGATCGCAGCCGGGGGCAGCATCCGCTCATCGGGAATCAGGTAGTTGAGCGGAATCCCCTCCAAAAGCTGGATGCGCTCGAACCACTCTTTCACGCTGGATGGCAACCCAACTGCCTGGGAGGTTGAATCCACACCCCCATCTTTTTTGCCGCGAAAAGCCTGCGCCTGCAACCCCTGCACCTGGGAGCGTTTCCAGCCAAACAGCGCCGCAGAAAATGTTTTGCTTTGCAGGGCCAACAACCGGCCCAGTTCCCAGGCGGCAGCGTAAGAGACATCGAAAAATCCCAACTCGCGATTAAAACGCACCAACTGATCAGATGCCCGAACTGCCTCACGCGGAAGCTCTGCCCGGTTGCTGGCCGGGACAAGTGGGCCGTGATACCACGAAACTGTCCGGGTTCCCTGGCGGGTGGTGTGCCGCAAGGGTGCGCAGCCTTGCGCAAGATATTTCTCGGCGTCCCGGTTGGCATTTTTGGGCAGGCGCAGCAGCCCCGAATCGAGATTCAGCAGGAGCTGGCTGAAGGTCTGCTGCGCATCTTTGCAGGAAAATCGCCAGTTATGCAGGCTGATCAGGCGCACCAGATCGCCTGGCTGGCTGGCGGCCTGGTAGTCGAATGTGCCGTCATCCAGGTAGCGGCCTTCCAAAGAAACCAGGTGAACGACGCTCTTCCCGCCGGGGTTGGGCAGGCGATTGCAGGTTACAACCGCAACTTCGCTTTGATCTTCCCCCTGGCGGACGTGCGCCAGGAATTTCAGGTCGTTGCCAGATGGTAAGATCTGTTCAAGCAAGTCGCGGCGCACGTCAATGACATTTAGCGGGGTGCGCGAGTCCTGACCGGGGGCGGGGATAAAAGGCGGGAAGGCGGGTTTTTCGCCGGGCGTGGATAACTCTCCCAGGCTGATAGGTTTTTGCGCCGGAGCCTCGCATTCATCAAAGAGCAGCAGCGCCAGCCAGGGGATTTCGTCGCGGTCAGGGACCGCGCGGCACGCCCACGGCAGGCTGCTGTTTTTGAAGATGACGTGCGCCAGGACGCGGGAATGGTCGCCCTGGTTGTCTGCTGGTGGAAATACAGCCTGGATATCTGCCGCGGAAACGGTAAAACGGCTGAGGGTGATTGGCGCGGCTTCACCCTCCAGCGAAAAAGAAACCTGTCCACCCGATTCTCCACCAGGGATGGTGAAATTCCGCTTAATGGTCAGGTGAGCATCGGCTGAAGCTCCGGCGGCGGGGTTATCCAGCGTGATTTCAAGCTGGTATTTGCCAGTTTTCAGCACTGGCTGGCGATTATCGATGAGCTGGATCGTTTCCTCGGTCATGACACCACCTCATTGGTTTTCAGTGTTTCGATTTGCGGGGCGATAGCGAAGGCATCGGCCAGGCTGTCATTGATGGTGATGGCCTCGGGGCCAAAACCCAGGGCTGCCAGGACATCCTGCTGCCTGTTTTTAGAACTGGCAAGGCCTTTTTTGATGGTCTGCCGCCGGACATCGTTGTTCATGGATTTTTCCATCCGGCTTTCAGCAGCCTGCCCTCTGGAAAGATGCAATTCCCTGGAAACCTGCCGCTTTTTTGTGTGGGAAATCTTTTTAGCCACCCCCACCGGTGTATTTTCCAGCGCTGCGGAAATGTCATACGAAAGATTGTCTGTGCCACCCGCTGCGGGTGTGGTCTGCACCCTGGCCTTAAGCTCAAACCCGGATGTCACGCTGATCATGGCCGGGGCGTTCATATCTGGTTCCAGTTTTGTTCCCCACAGCCCGGCCGGGACTTTTTTGGTGATGGGCGTGATGTCAAAATCGGCGGTGCAATCCTGCCCATCCCTGGACACCTTGATTGTCATTACGGTTGGCACATCACTCCTGCCCATCGGCGCGATGCCAAAATTGCTCTCGGTGATGATTGTGGTGCCCAATGCCTTGACCGGGATGGATGAATCCACTACCAGCGCGCACGCTCGCGGGTCGAGAATGCCCAGGTCGATCACATCCCCGCTGGCCCCAGCGGGTTTTTCGCCGATCAGGCCGCCGCTGACCGAAACATCGACCAGCTTTTCTGGCAGGAATGATTTCCTGAAATCGTCCCAACTGATAGACGCGGGAAGCGTGGGCGCGCCCGCGCCAAATTTGATGTCAAAGGTGATAAAGCTCAGGCTGATGCGGGCGGTTCCAGAGAATTCTGGCCCCCAAATTTGCAGTTGGGTGCCCAGGTTGGCGCTCAGGCGCTGTGTCCAGGAGCCGAACCAGGTATCGATTCGGAAAGTGTAGGCCACGCCCATGCTGACGAAAACGTTCGCCCTGTAGAAAAACGGTTTCCAGCCGATCAGGAAATCCAACCTGGCGTTAAACCAGGCTTCCAGCCCGCCGCTGCGCCAGCTTGCTTCCAGGTTCAAGCCCGCCATCAGCATGGAGGGGGTCAGGGCAAAATAGGCGCTGCCTTTGACGAGCAGGGAGCTGTTCACCTGCCAGTTCACTGCCAGCGGCGGCACCTGCGGATAGTGGGGCGGCACACTGAATTTGGGGTGGTATCCGCCTACGGTCAGGACAAAATCCCCGGCGTTATCTCCCGCAAACCAGGAGTAGAAGGCCAGCCCGCCGGTGGGGTGGCAATCCTTCGACAGGAGATACGATGAAGGCGTCAGTTGGGCCATCACCCCCACGAAGCCGTTATCCGGGATAAAGCTGGCTTTGATCGCCACCTGAATCTCAGACAGGGATGACGTACTCGGCTTGTCGCTGAACGGGATTTTGATGGTCGAAAGGCCCAGGATGTTCACTTCCAGGTGCTGGCCGAACGAAACCGCCAGCATGGCAAAAGACTCAACCATCTTGAAAGATGTAAATTTGACGCCCGCCGCCAGGAAATATTGCCCGTTTTCGACCTTCAGGTACGTTTCCAGCGCCTTTAGGGCCGCGCCGGGGTCATCGCTGGGTACGATGGCCGTTTGCGAACCAAGCGCCGCAGCCACAAGCGGGTATTGCGCCACCTGGCTGATGGGCGGCATTAGCAGGGCGCGATGATACCCAAACCCGGCGGCCAGCCCGGTGACGTAGAAAACCGGCAGCCCGCCCAGCGGGTAATCGAGCACAGCATAAATGAACATCGACGGCTGCCCATTTTGGTTGGTGTATGCGCCCATCGCCATCAGCGAAAGCTTGCCGATTTTTAGCACAGCCCTGCCGCTGTACCCATCGCCCGATTTCAGGAACGCCCCGCCAATCTCCACCTGGCCCTGTTTGAAGTTGATTCCCAGGCCTTTCAGGTCGAACGATGGCTTGAATTCGCTGATGCTCGTCCCAAATTCCAGCCCATCGAACGAAATCGTCAGCCCGGCGGCCGAGATGGATGCATCCAGCATGAACGAAAGCACCTGCTCCTCGTATGCGATTCCAATCTGGTCAAAATAGATGGGGCCAAACTGCTTCTCAATCTTGATCCATTTAACCGGAGATTCAACCGCCAGACTTTCGCCCGCCACCTGGCTACCCGCCCCGGCAGTGGCTACAACAACCCCGGCGCTCCCCTCGCTGGAAGTCGTTCCGCTCTCTCCCCTGGCAGCATCCTCGCCGCCCGAAGCCGAACTGCCAGATGGCGAAAGCACCAGCCTGCGGGAGGAATCGCTGCCCAGCAGGAGCAGGGCCGTTACCGTAACACCTTTATCCAGCGCGGCGGGTTTTTCTGCTGCCTTTGTGCTGTCCGCGCCGTTTTCCGCTTCTTTTTCAGGGAGCTTGACCTGGCATTCGGGCAGCAACGCCCCAAGAGCGGTCGCATCTTCGGCTCCAAGCGCCTGCGATGCCGCGAACAACTGCATTTCTTTGATGCCCATCGCCTGGGCATTCGGCAATTCCTTGCCCAGCAGCGGCAGCCTGGAAAGGGTCAATTCTGCGCCGATTTTCAAGCCAAAAACAACCCTGGATGAAGCGGTCTTTTTATCCTGACTGTCGGCTGGCTTCTCGAATGCTGCAAACAGCATACTGTCGATTTCCACCGGCGTGTCTGAAACCTGCATCAATGCCTTAAGACGCATCCCAAACAGCGATTGGACGGGTTTTTCCGGCTCGGCGTTTCTCTTAAAGGCAAGCTGGATGTCTTGCAGGCCCACCCGCAATTCCAAGCCGCCAATCATGCTGGCAAGCTCGGCATCGCCACGGGCCAGGGCTACCAGCAGGTCGGGGATATTGAGCATCAGCGGCGTATCCTGGTGATAGCTTGCCAGCAGCTTATCGGTTCCGCCCCCGTGCTCAAACTGTAGCTTGAATTCCAGGGTCGTTTCAGGCATCTGAACGTTGACCTGGCCATCAAACTCGAACTGGTACTTCCCATCGGAACCTTTCCCCGCGCTGATAGCGAGGATAACTTCCAGGCTGCTAGATTCGCTGATGGGCAGGTCGGCTTTGCAGCCGAATTTGAACTTCTTTTCGTTTGTGCTGAAAGAGATGTTCAAATCTTTGATGCTCATCCCTGTCAGCGCCGAAGGAAGCTGTGGCTTTTCTGTGCCGAATTTCCCCGCCAGGTCTGCGATGAATTCCCCAACCTGGATATCCTGCCCCGGGCCGGTGCTGCCTTCAAACTGCCAGCCGCCAGCGTATTTGGCCGAAAGGGTCACTGTCACACTGTTCAGGCGGAATTGCGCGCCGATTTCGGCGCTGTACGGCGCCGGCCCCTGGAAGCGGAAGTGCAGGTCTTCCAGGGCGTTGGGGGGCAAGTCTCCCAGGGTTTTGTTTGCTTCATCCGCGCTGCTGACGCGCAGCCAGCCGCTAACGCCGCCCCCGTGAAAGTCATACGAAAAGCCAAGTTCTTTGATGGCCACGTCCGGGAAAAAATCTTCGGCAAAGCCAAAGCTGCGCCCAATGGTACGCAGCTTGAGGGGCGTGTCTGCATCCAGGCTGCAGGTGAGCGGGCCGCTTGGGTAGAATCCGCTAAAGGTCAGGCCAACCGTGTCGAGCAGGACATCCGCCATGAATGATGCGATGATCACGGGTTTGCCCGCTGGCTGGGGGTAGAGGATGACCGAGAGTGCCAGTTCCCTGAATTTGAACGGTTCGGGCAGCACGTTCCAGTCTTTGACCTGGGCGGCGAATGATATTCGCTCAAGCTGGCATTCTTTGATGTTGAAAGCCAGTTCGAGATTGAGCAATTCGTCCATTTTCAGGGCGGGCAGGAGCGGGTTTTCGGCAACGCTGAATAATTCGCCGCCAAGCAGGGATGCGGATGCAATCACAGTATTGCCATCGATGGGCAACTCGGCGTTGATGCGGAAGCGGCAGGCATTTTCGCCCACCATCAACTTGATGGTGCTGTCGAGGATCACCTGCGAGGCTTCGGGCCAGGGGTAGATGGGCGAGACGAGCGCGATGTGGGCGTCTTCCATCTCTGCCGGGCCGAATTTCACCTGTTCAACCAGCGGCACCCGGACTTTTAGCTTTGGCAGGGAGTTCAGGTCTTCAATGGTTGCGACTGCGGGGATTTTGGACTCAAACGATTCGTCCGGCAGCCCCATCAGGTCTTTCAGCAGGCTGCCAAAGGGGCCTTTCAGCGCGGACAGGGTCAGGTTGCCCGCCAGGAGCATCCCATTTTCGAGCAATTCGGGCGCGAGGGCTTGCGCTCTGCGTTGCTCGTTGGCTTGTGCCCAGTTTTTCCACAGTTCCAGACCGGGCAGGGCTTGTGAAACGCGCTCTATGCGACTGCCGAGAGTTTCACCATCGGCAGCGGGGGCATAGGCGTAGATGAGCAGCCCGTCTTCAAGGCCAAGCTGGCCCAGAAACAGCCCGGCGGCTGACCCGGTCGTATCGCCGACCTGGGCAGATTCATCCATCTGCGGTGCGCCCGGCATCTGCGGGAAGCAATCGCCAAAGCTCCAGCCGCTGGCCGAGGGTTGCGCGCAAAGCAGCACCAGGCTGGGGCTGATGATGCCATCTATTGCGCAGTCGAGATTCCAGAGTTGGGCTTTCCCGCTGAATTTTCCTGCGGAAAGGTCGCTGCCATCGGTGATGATGATTTCACGCGAAAACAGGCGTCTGGAAATATCTTCCATGCAGGCGGTGGACAGCCTGTCATTTTTTGTGCTGATGGAATAAGTTGGTTCTGGCATGGGGTTGCACCTTTCACCAGGGGTTCAGGCCGCCGGGGGCATGCTGATTTCTCGAATATTGAGCATCTTGTCGTAAACATTTTCAGTAGAGTAAAGCAAACCAAAAAAGACTCTTGTCGCCTGGGCCATGGCCTGTTTCACATCTTCTTTAATGAGAACACTGTCTACTTCTATGTCATAACCGGTCAGCAGGCACCACACCTGGGCGCGCAGCGTTTGTAGCCAGAGATCACTGAAGCTTTGTCGTTCTGCCCTCCGAGCATCAAGATACTTAATGCGTTTATCCCGAAGAGGGGTTGCATCTGCATATAGTGATTGAAAAACTGTTTCCTCCGCCACCAGGATAAGGAGGTGCATCAACCAGCCATAGGCAAGCGGGATAATGGCCTGGTCTTTCAATAGCTCAATAAAAGTCATAAAATCCGATGCATTTTTGAGCACGAGGCCGTAAGGAACATTGGTCACGATACATTCTCGGTTGGGTGACTCTGGCGGGCGCTTTACTCCTGCGGGAATGAAGGCAGCCACCGGGAATTCGATTTCGAACACTTCTGGCCGCCCACCTTCATCACTGTGGAAGGCTACATTTGGCGCATTTTTGGGCTTTTGGTATTCTGCATAGACCATTGCGTTGAGCATACCGGCTGCCAGGTGCACCCCATCATTGATATTTCCAAGCACAGGATGTTCCAACCCTTCGATCTCCCTGAACGATGGAATAATCTCGATATAAACATTGGGCGCTTGAACCAGTTGCATGCTCGTATTTTTGCCTCGTATCGGGGCAAATAACGCTCCAGCGAACAGCCTGGCCGGCGGAGGGGCAATTTTGCTCTCCGATATCCGAATGACTTCTTCCAAACGGTTGAAAACTGCCGCAGGCCAGACAGAAAACAGGTCGTAATCTCCGGTTACGGCATTACGTGGGTCATTCCCTAAATAGGTTGGATATGGGTTTTGGGTGACGAGGATGGGGTAGAAATTTGTTACTGAGCCTTGGTCTGAAAGTGTAAAGTGTAAGGTTTTTAACAAGCTGTTGAACTGGCCTATAGTCGGATTGATCTCAATTGGGATAACAGGAGAAGTGACAGCGGGAATTTGAAGTACCTTTCCTTCATCGGCGTGTTGCACACAAAATTCAGGTTGGGTTGCACCTGGCAATTGCTTTATATAAGGAGTGAACGAATTATCGGGTTTTTTGACGTAGATATTTCGATGATATGCATACCAGACCTTATCGAGGGGAGGTTGTGCCGGGTGTTGCGGGTCAATGATATCTTGCCTTAAGAGAAGATATTCCATCGCTACATTTGCTTTTTCAGGTTGCAAGCTATTAAAAGCAATACCTGCCACCCATTTTTTATCATTCACAGCTGCCAGGTATGCGCCGCAATAGAGATTATCTTCAAAAAGGCGTTGGAAAGCCGTTTGGGTCAAACCAAGGGGAATAAAAGGCGTTTTAGCGATATTTTCTCTTTCACTATGTGGTTTTTGTCCCGTTAAAATACGTTTTTCATCGTTGATGGCTTGATCGGTTTGTAGCTCCTCAAACTTTTTCAGGGTCTCAAGGTGTGATTTTGTGTTGGCGTTGATATTTTCGACGCCTTTTTTGTTCAATACCGGCAGAAACGCCACAAATCCCGCCATCGGCCCCCAGTTGCAAGATTTGGCATGCACGAAAAATGATTTCAGGCAGTAGCCATCATCGATGAGCGTTGTTGCGGCTTTGCCGGGTACCCGGGTAAGAATGGCGGAATTGAGAGTATGGGCTGTATTCAAGAAGGCCCGGCTAACTTTTTCCGGGAATCCCTGGTTTTTAAGCTTGCTGTCTGATGCTTGCAAGTAGGTATCTGATGGAAGATCAGCATCAGGCGCGCGGTTTTTCCATTGATCGTAAGCGGTTAGATGGGGGAATGCCATGTTATTCTCCTTTTGCAAGCTTCAACCAAACTTCCCGGATTTCCTGGGGCGCGGCCTTCGCATCTCCGGCGGCGGGCGCGGACAGTTCTTTCCAGCCTGCATCCTGGCTTTCGCGCCACGCCCAGCGGTAGCTGGAATCAGCCGTGAGCGGCAGGTTCAGCCCGTTGGGGCTGGTTATGATCGGGGCGGCGAGGAAGATGAGTTCGAGACGATCTAATAAATCGGAATATTGTTCGGGTGGGATGTCAATTGCCTTGACCGGTAAAATCTCACTGGCGGCATGGACTTTTCCGTGCGGGTCGAGCAGCAGGGTGACCGTTTGGCGGGGATCATTGACAGCCAGTTGGATGTCAGTTGGCGCCGGGCAGAAGGGGGGGCGGAGTGTCCCTTTTTCATCTTCCAGCCAGCAGCCGACCAAACCATCATCCAATTCTTCATCATCGCCCAGTTGGATCGGGAAACGGACGCTGCCAAAAGCATGTTTCCGGGGTTTTTGACGGTCAGCACCAGACGGGGCGGCCGGGTTGCCGAAAATTTCCAGTTTCAGGCTGGCGCGCGCCACTGCCAGCGGTTGACCCATCAGCAGCGGGGTTTCCACTTCCCCGCTGGAATGCTGCGGGGCGATATTCTCAAGGATATTCCCCAGGCTGGACAGGAAATCATCCAGCGAATCATTCCCGCTGCTGGCAAGGCTCACAACCACTTTTCGCAAGTGAACGTTTTGAATATCTTCCGGCCTGGCAGTTTTGCTGCCTGGAGTGGCCCGCCAGCGGGTGGTTGGAACGGTGAGCAGCGCACCCAGGGCCACCCCGGCCTGGTCGTATACCAGCAGGCTGTTTTCAAGGAAGTTGGGCAGCAGCCAGCCGCAAATTGGATGCGTGGCGGGATGCGAGTTCATTTCATTCGATTGCTGGAAGCCAGAACCGGCTGCCAGCCAGCGGAAATTTAACCGCGCCGCTTGTATCAAACGCGGCGGAAGTGTGACCTGCCTGGGGATATTCTCATCGTCGCGCAAATCTTCACAGGCGATGATTTCATCGAATGGTAGTTCGGTGGTGCGGCCAAAGGTATCGACCAGGTTCAACTGTCGGAACTTCAGCACCCCGGCGCGGATGGGGCTGAAGTTGTCTGGCGTCTGCCCGGCATTAAATAGCCCGGCATTGGAAAGCTGTCCGCCCTGTTTCTGGATGAGCATATCATTGAACCCGGTGAGCGCCTGCGACAGGAATTTCCGGTTTTGCAGGGCTTTCAATCCGTTCAGGATGGACAGGATCGGTTCTGGTGAAATTGCTTTGGGGTCAAGTTTCAGGCGGGCAGCGTACCCTTCACAGAGAGTGGTGATGTTTTTTCCGAGCCAGGCCTGGAAAGCCTCACCATCTTCCAAAGGCGGCTTAAGCGGGGCCAGGTATTCCTGCCAGACCCCGGTGGCGGCGTTCTGCATGGGGCCAAACAGCAACTCTTTCGACTTTTCTTTGTCTGCCAGGGCTTGCAGGCCTTTTGAAATCCGCTGCCTGAGCTGCTCATGCGCGTGAGCGGATAGTATGCTCGAACCAAAATACATCGGTTGCGCTTCTGTGATATTCGCCACCGCTTTCCCGGTCTTTTTTTGCTGGATGAGCTTGCCTTTCTTCTTGCCCAGCCCAATTTTGCCAGCCATAAAATTTTCCGGGTAGTCCTGCCCGGCGGCGAAAGCTGCGGCAGGGCGGTCAGATTCTGCCCGGGTGGGGGAGAAAGAGACTCTCCACTCAAGGAAAATTAAATGGGGCTGCGGCCCTTCGGGTGCGGGCAGGTTTCCCGCGCTTTTGCCGGTTTTTAGCGCAGGCTCGCAACTGATGGGGGTACTGCCATCACATTGGATCACCCTGCACTCAAGTTTTTTATCCAGTTCATCCAGCAAAGCCAGCTTTGCGGTGTTTGCAAACAAAACCACCGGCTCGCGGGGCTGCCAGTAACGCGCCGAGGGGATTTGTTTCAATGCATAATGCCTGGCATCTTCTTTTTGATTATGCCGGGTGATGGCCTGTTTCAATTCATCACACCATTGATCGAGCTTTTCTTTGACCTGTTGGATGGCGTTCGCTTTTGCATCCCGCAATTGGTTCTGTTCCCGGGTGAGACGTTCCACCCTGGCAGCTTCGGCGTTGTCGCGGATATTTTTCCCGGATGAAAAAACCCGCTGGATGGCCAGGTTCAAATCTGATGCGAATTCTTGCTGCATATCCAGCAGTTCTTGCAGCCCCCGGTCATATTCCTGCTGCTGGAGGTTGATACGGGTAAGCTGTTGCGCAAATTCGAGCGGCAGACCCTGCCTGGGTTGTGGTTTCTCTGCTTCGTTTGGCTCAATTTCCGGCTGGAGAATCCACCGCAAGCCGCCAAACACCGCATTAAAGCCCCTTTGGTGCCAGTTTTCGGCAAATTTTGCATCCAGATCCAACCGGTCATTGGCCAGGTTGGGTTGGATGGAAAGGAACTCCAACTGCTCCTCGATCAACGCCTTTTGTGGATTTTGCCCCCCGGCAATTTCTGCCGCCAAAAAGGTGGAGATGGCGTCTACATCATTGTTCGCCACCGCGATTTTTTTTGCTTCCACCCCCAAGCTTTGCACCGATTTGGAAACAGCCCCGTAGCAGAACATCCGGTTTGGAAATGGGCCATTGCCTGGAGTCTCCCAGTTTAAACCTTGTCGCAATGCATCGGCCACCGGCTGGCCATCTGGAATTTGATGCAGATACTTCCCCAGGAAATCATCTGCCGGGTCACTGTACCAGCCCAAGACCGTGTATTCGGGACAGGAATCTGCCGGTTCTTCATCGTGGAAGCCAAAAACGCTGTAACAGTTGGGATAAAACGCAGCAAACGCCGGGACGCCATAACCGATAGCCGTCAATTTATCCAGGTATTCAGCCTGGGGATTCTTGCCCGGTTTTGCAGTTTGATTTTTTTGCCACTCATCCAGCCCCAGCTTTCTCCCCACCCGTCGAAATAGAACTGGCGATTTGTCCGTTTTCCGCTTCAGCGGGTAAGCAACGCAATCTTCCCCCTGGCCTTCCGGGTGGATGTAGTCACTTTCCACCACCCATTGAGCCACTTTGCCTGTCTGGTTTCGGCGTGTTACCAGCCAGCGATTCGGCACTTTGGGGAAGGTTGCCGTGTCATTTGGGTCCACCAGCCCCTTTGTCAGCGCGGCGGGCAGGAACCAGTGCAGGTGAACACCCGGCCCAAGCGCCAATTTTGAACTTTGCCCCAATCGTGAAACTGTATCTGGTGTTTTGTCGTTGGGCTTTTTCCTGGCTACGAACAATGATTCAACACAAACGGGAACCAGCAAATAATCAGTCATAACGCCAACCTCAGCTGCAGTTGTTCATGGTTTACTGAAAACAGTTCATCAGCTTAGAGTTTGTGAAAAGTGGAGGCTCTCCGAGAATTTCCGTGATGAAACCATATATCCCGGTAGGCTTCGGTAACATGAAAGGTGAGCGCAATTTCATCCAAACCCAACTGGCCCAACCGAGTGAATTGTGACCAGTCTACTCTGGCGCTGATATAGCGCTCCAATATCCCAACAATACTCGCAGCGCTAATCTGTTCTTTCACTGCCACATCTTCAATGGTCGCGTTCACCAACTGCAAAAGAAGATGTTGTTCGTACATAAATGCGTTAGGACTGTGGGGTTCGTGCCAATCCAGACCTTGCGAGCTGGTTGGATGACCATCGCAATTCTCACAGCGATAACGCTTTGGCCAATAGCGCAGGTACGTTGGCCGCCCAAACACTGGCAAATAGCGTATCTCTAGCCAATCATCATGCCCGTGAAACTTCTGGATTGTTTTTCTGCAGCGATGACAAGTGGCAGTGTCTTTCGTGCTTTCAATGGTGATGATCAGAGTACCTGTGTGACTGATTCCACTTTTCAACGCCCTGGCTTCCGGCAATTCCAGTGGTATCGTGACTTGTGTTTTGGACATGTGACCTTTTTTTCCCAATTCTATCCCGTTTTTCACCCCCACCTGTGGGGGCTCCACGCTAATTCTCAGGGAGCCCCCAGGGTTCAGTCCCAGTTTTTTTGAAAAGATATCCGGCAGGAGCAGGATGCCCATCTGGTATTTCCTGGATAGCCGGGCTGCCGGGTCAAGCTGACGGGCAACGGTAGGAGCATGAACAGCATATTCAGGATGCGCAAGAAAAAGGGGGCTCAACGAAAGCCACAAGCGGGCTTCTTCGCTTTGCGCCAGGGCTTTGAGCAGCCGGGCAGGCCGGGTATGCAGGTTTTCTTTCACATCGTGCCCGCCCATGATGAAATTCACTCCCAACGCATGGAGCGCGCTTGCAAGCTGGTCGCCGGTGGCTGCTGTCTGTCGCATGGGTTGATTATACCCAGCGTGGGTGAGAAATAAGCTACAGGTTGCCACAAACGGTATAATTTAATCACGGGTCAGCATCTGGATAATCCAAACAGATTGGAATCTGTGCAAATATCCAGGGGCGAGTGGCCGCAGAAATATCACAATTAGGAACAACAACTGTGTCAGCAGCAAAGGCGGCACATGGCAGATGAACGGGAAAAACTTGAAGAAACTATCCGTCAACTGGAACAACTCAAAGCCAGCGGCGCAATGTCTGCTGCGTTGGCTGATGCCAGCATTGCGGCGTTGAAAGAGAAACTGGCCGCCTATGCCAATCTGGAAGGCGATGGCGCGATTGCCCAGGAACGGGATTCCCTGACGGTGGGGGCGGGTGGGATTGGCATTAAAGGTAATGTCATCATCAACGCGCTGCCGCCTGGCGCGTCCCCGGCTGAGTTGCGGGCTGCGTACCTGAATCACCTGTTCGAGAGCGTCAGCCAGCTTCGACTGGCTGGGATCGACCCCAAAATGGCATCAGATGCTGATGCACAAATAAACCTGGGTGCAATACGGCCCTCCTGACCCTAGCTCCTGAATTACCTGAATCGGATGATGTATTTCGTTTGGCTTCCCGCTTAACAGAAGTGGAAATCCTTCAAAGCGGCAAACTGCCCGCCATCGAGCGCGCCCACGCTGGAAACACGCTCTCGGCCCTGGGCGATCCGCGCTTCGACCCGGAACGCTGGTACCTGCCCAAAGAACCGAACCTGGGCTTTATCCACATCCCGGCATGGAAATTCATCATGGGCAGCGACGATAGCGGCTGCAATAGCGAATAACCCCAGCATGAACTCACCCTGCCGGAATACTGGTTGGCAAAATACCCGGTAACGGTGGCGCAGTATCGCGCCTTTGTAGAGAAGAGCGGCTACAAGTTCACCAACCGGCAATACAATCCAATTGCCAACATCCGGTTGTGAGTATTACCTGGTCGATGCTTTGGAATATTGCAAATGGCTGAATAAACAATTATCAGTGATCAGTAAGCAGTTTTCAGGGAGTGAAGACCCGTTTTGGCAGGGAATTGCCAGCGACAACCTGACCGTCAGCCTGCCGAGCAAAGCGGAATGGGAAAAGGCGGCGCGGGGAAGTTCCCATCTCCCTGGGGGAGAGGGGTGAGGGTGTACCCCTGGGGCAACGAACCTGACCCCAACCGGGCCAATCACGATGAAAACGGTATTGGCGGCACATCAGCCGGTACGAAAAAATATGCTGTTACGCCGCAGTTTTGAGCCAAAAAACGCCCAGTTTTGCCCATAAGGGTCGCCCTTACAGTTTATGGAGGTCAGTTTGCCCGATTACACCCCCATCTTCACCCGCACGTTTGATTTTCTTACCTGGCTGCTGCCCATTACCAACAACTTCCCGGTGGCGCAGCGCCATACCTTCACAACCAACCTGAATGCGGCAGGTTGGCTCTGACTCAAACCTGGTTCGATCTCCAGGGTTGAATGTCTTCTGGCAAGACATCGCACTTTCCAGAAAGGATATAAAAATGTCGCTCCGCCTGCTTATTCCAGGGATCATCGCTGGCATTATCTGCCGCTACGTGCAAATCCTGCCAGGCTGGGATGGCCTGCTTGCAAAGGTAGACCCAGCCTGGCCACAGCCATTCTGGAGCAAATACGAACAGACCGCATACCTGCTCTTTATAGCTTTTTGCGCACTGGTGATTTTCATCGCCGGGTGGATCGCAGCACGCTGGAACTGGGCCAAAAGCTGGCAGCAAAACCTTCTGGATGGGGCCTCTGCTGGATTGGTGGCGGGCTGCATCCTCTATGATTTCATAGGCGCAAAATGGGTGGGAGCAAACTCGCACATCGACGTCCTGCAAACCTTTTACATCCCCGTCACCGATAAGAACTATGGTACCCTGCTGCTGTTTGATGCTATCAGCAACAGTGCGCAGATTTACCTGTATGTGGGCGTTTATACGGTGCCGGCAGCGCTGATTGCCGGGTTGGGCGGGCTGGTCTCCATGCTGGACAACCAGGGTTGGGGCAAACCGGTAGAAGATGGGTACAACTGGCTCCACAGGCTTCCAGCATACACGCTGGTATTTTCCGGTGTAGTGATCACGAACATAATACTGATCCTTACCAGCATGTTGATCCAGTGGATGATCGATGCAACAACCAACATGATACCCCTCGACGATTTTCATAAAATGGCAAGCCCCCTGATGATCATCTTTGCCCCCATGATAACGGGTTTCCTGTTGACTCTTTTTCCTGCTGCCATCACCTGGGGATGGGCCAGCCGCGCCTGGAAAAACCAGGGAATTGCCGGGCATATCGCCAGCACGCTATGGATTGTAACCAGCCTGGGGCTGGTGGCCTTTGCTACCAATCTACAGGGATCTATTGACCGCTACACAATTATTTTTTCTATGATCCAATACAGCTGGCTTTTCCTGGTTGCGCCTCCCATCATTGGATTTTTCATCGGCAGACTGGCAGGATCCCCGGCCCAAACCAAAAAGCCATCCAGCGCAGATTGGGTGGGATATATGCTGGCACAGGGAATTTTGAGCGGCACCCAGGCATTTGCGCTTCTATTGGCTTATCCACTTACCTTAACCTTCCTTACCGTTTCCAATATTCCCCAACTCACCATGAGCGGTATTGCTGAAAGCACCCCCTACCTACAAGTGGAATCGTTTTACACGTTCATGGATAGTGTAGCACTTGGCACAATCATCGCTTTTGCTGTCTTTTCCCTGCTCGTTGCCGAACTTGCCAGGCTGATTCGCGCCATCATCCACTGGGCGTTTCGCAAGGACGATCCGGCGCCATTGGCCTGATCAAATTGATTTTAATTCCACGCCGCGAGGGATGAGCCAGCAAATTGAATCGCGGCTGACTTGCTGCCGGTGCTGGTGATCCTGCGCGATCTGTCGCCGCGCCTGCACCGGCTCAACCTGCAATCCCTTCCCGCTGAACGCAAAGCCCACATACTGGCCGATGTGGTCTTTGAGCAGGTGCGCGAAGACCTGCGCCAGTTGAACGCAGCCGATTTCTGGCCGGTGCTGGAAGCCGCCTTCGAGCTGGGTCAGATTTTGTTGGTGTTCGACGGACTGGATGAAGTGCCGCAGGGCTTGCGCCAGCTGGTGCGACAGGCAGTGGGGGCGCTGGTGCAGCTTTACAATCCGCGCCGCATCATCATCACATCGCGCTTGCGCTCCTATACCGGCAGCGCCGTGTTCGAGAACTTCCAGCCGTTTACCGTTGCGCCTTTTGACCAGGAGAAAATCCAACGGTTTGCGCGAGCCTGGTATGCTGCCCGGCATGAAATCCGCCCGGAGCAGGCTGAAAAACGGGCCGACGACCTGGCGCGAGCCGCCACCAGCCCGGCGCTGATGGAAATTGCCAGCAACCCGATGATGCTGACCAGCGTCGCCATCATCCACCAGAAAGACATTGGCCTGCCGAATGAGCGCGTACGCTTGTATCACCTGGTTGTGGATGTGCTGATCCGGCGCTGGCAGAAGTACAAAACCGGTGAAGACGGCCTGGCCCCCTCGCCGGAACTGGTGGCGTTTCTCAAAAAAGACAACGACCTGCGCCGCAGCCTGGCCCTGACCCTGCTGGAACAGGAGCCTTACCTGGGATCGACCTACAGCTTCCCGCACCGCACCTTTCAAGAATACCTGGCGGGCTGTTACCTGGTGAGTGGGCGTGAGCGCGGGCGGGAAGTGTACAAACACGCCGCCGAAGGCGATTTTTGGAGCCTGGCGGCGCTGCTCGGCGCAGGAGAATCGTTCTACAACCGCCGCGCCCAGGATTCGCTGCTGGATTTGGCCTATTATCTGTGCCCGTCGGACGCGGGGCAAAGCGAACAAGCCCGCCGCACCCTGTTATGGTCTGGACAATTTGCTTGCCTGTTTGGGCGCGAACAGATTGGGCGCGACAGCGGCAGCCCTGGCGGCGGGGAAAGTTATCTCCAGCGATTGATCCCACGCTTGTTGGATGTGATGCGTAGCGACTTGCGCCCCATTGAGCGCGCCGAAGCCGGGCGCACACTCGCCAAATTAGGCGACCCGCGCCCCGAAGTGCTGACCTGTGAGCATATGGCCTTTTGCCACCTCCCGGCAGGTGATTTCCTGATGGGCGACAGCAAAAAGCAAACCCCCATGCCGCAAGAATACTGGATCGGCCAGTACCCGGTGACGAATGCCCAGTTTGCGCAATTTGTGGCGGCGGGCGGGTATGGCGAGCCGAAGTATTGGGAAGAAGCCATCAAAGCAAAATGGTGGTCAAAGGCTGGGTTCAAGGGGCGTTACGATGATGCTCCACGAACTGCCCCCTTGGATTTTGGCGAACCGTACAACCTGCCCAATCATCCGGTGCGCGGTGGGATGCTTCCCCGGCGGGCAAAGCCCGTTTGGTCCATTGAAAACAAAAGGCTATCATCTGGAGCACAACTTTGGACATGGGCAACAAAACCTGGCCAATGTCCTGGCAACTCTCAACATACTGGCTTTCTTCATTCACACCATTCAGGAGTTATTGGAACCAGCCTACCAAAGGCTGA
>CAIJPN010000035.1 GCA_903822545.1 uncultured Anaerolineae bacterium
ACATCGCCAGTATGAAATGGGTCAGCAAGTGTGTTCAACCCATGATCCCAGGGACCTAACATGATCCGCATGGGATTGGATATGCTGTTGAATAGACTGAGTGCACCTTCGGCAGTGCCGGCATCACGCCAGCCTGTGCGGTACAGGATGGGCTTTCCCGCTTCTTCAAGCACGCGTAAATAACCAGAAACGCTGGCCGAGCGGTTCATGGCGGCGATTTCAGGCGTGGGATTTCTGTAAGTCAGGTCAATATCGTCTGCGCCCACGTTGAAGTTGCCCGCGTGCTCAGCCACGGCTGCGCGCAGCAGTGACCCATCCATATCCACATCCACGGGGCGAACCCCGCAAATATTTTTTGCGTATTCTTCGGGCGGGGGAGGCGATGCCATGTCCATCAGCGTTTTCGCGTCATTGCGATCCATTGCACCGACCATTTTCCCCCACGAGCCTTTCATCCAGATGTTTGGAATCCCGCCAGGACACATCAACTGGCTGTATGCGTCGAAATCCACAGAGTTCGCGGCGATGATCTTGAGCGCGTCCGTTTGCGCCGTGCCGGAGATAAAGGCAGTGTTGCCGGTGTAGGATGTGCCCATCGGAGCGATCCTGCCATTGCACCAGGGCTGGCGGGCAATCCAATCCAGCAAGTGGGGAATATCCGCGATCTCGGCGGGAGAATATTCGCCCGCGCGGGTCCCGAACGAGGCGCCAGAGCCGCGTCCATCCGCGACGACCAGCACGCAGCCGCGGGCGGTAAAATAAGCCGCCGTTTTATAGGGTGGCTGGACTTCAAGCATGTCCTTTACCAGTCCGTACGAACGCCAATAGCGCGTGAAATAAAAGATGGCGGGCAGGCGGTCGGCCGGGGCGAGATTTACAGGCTGCCAGATATCCACAGCCAGCCGCACCCCATCGGGCATGGGGACATAAACCGAGGCGAGACTCATCTTATCGTTGTAAATAGTCATCGTTGAGATTCCCGTAATTCGGATGATGCGCTTAAAGGTGTTTCTGCAAAAACGCCAGCATGGTGAACAGATCTTTGATTTGCTCTTCCACGTCATTGAAAAGCGACATGTGCCCCTCTGCCCCCTTAATGACAAACTGGCGCGTTACGTTGTGCTGCTCCAGGACTTTTTCCAAATCCTGGATCGGCTTGACTGGACAGCGATAATCGTTGGCGCTCGCAATGACCAGTAACGGTTTGTGGATTTTTTCCGCGTGCGCGGGAATGGAACGCTCACTGTACAATTCTTTTTTCTCATCAGGCGCACCGTCAAAAAGATAACGGATGTAAGTCTGGAACTTCTGGTCGGAGACGCCGTACTGGTAATCCCAATCCACCGCGGGGACGATGGAAACGCCCGCCTTGAATTCATCCGCATGTAACGCCATCGCCATCAATGTGAGATAACCGCCATACGACGCGCCAAGAATGCCAACCCGCGCGGGGTCAACGCCCACTTGCTGGCTAATCCATTGGGCAGCATGAATAACATCTTTCAAGTCCCCGCCGCCGACATCGCCCACATTCAATTTGAAAAATTCATTGCCATAGCCTGTCGAGCCGCGATAATTGGGGGCAATCACCGAAAAGCCTGCCATCGCAAAGGCTTGATAATACAAACCTTCGAACCACTCGTCACAAGTGTGCTGGCTTGGTCCGCCGTGGGGAATGACAATGGCAGGCCCCTTTTCGCCCGTGTTGCGGGTTGCGGCGAGATACCAACTGTGAATCCGCCTGCCATCGAAAGATTCAAAGGAAATCAAAGACGGGGCCGGCAATTGATCCAGCATATCTTGATGATCCTGCCTGGTCAGGCGTGTTGCGGCAGGCGTGCCCAAATCATATTTGTATGCCATGCGCGGCGATTTCATGGAGGAATGAAGCGCGACCACGAATTTGCCATCTGAACTTAACTGGAACGGATCCACACTGCCAGCGGGGAATGGCAGCACCGTTCGCTTTCCCGTCGAAAGATGGTTTTCGTAAACATATTTTCGCCCCGACTTGCTCACGGCATAATAGACACGCTCGCCATCGGGATGGAAGGCAATCTCCAGCGCGACCTGGACGTAGCCAAGACTCTCTTCACCCTCTTCCAACTCAACCAGCGAATACGTCTCCGTCTGCAAATCATAAATGACCGGCTGGAAAAAGCCATTCAGGTTGGTGATAAAACCGAGTTTGGAATCATCCCGCGACCAGGATGGCCCCGCGTTCGCGCTTGTTTCGCTCAGACGAATCGTCTTTGTCACGGTCGGGTCTTGGCGATTGACCAAGAATATACGGGATACACCATCATACGCGGTACACGCCAGCCAATCACCGCGATGGGAATACCGCAGCGACATCAGCGGCGGGACTTTCTCGATCAAAACCCGCGTCTCTCCCGTCTCGATATTGATGACTTCCACCCCGCTGTTCGCTCCCGCCGTGAAGGAGCGCGCCACTTCTGAACCATCGGGACTCCAGGCCAGCCCCCTGTCATAAGATTTGAACGCCTGTTGAGTGATTTTTTTCGCTTCCTGCTCGGGCGCGGTAAGGTCAACCAGGAACAGATCATGCGTTTCGTTCCCTTGCACTTCGCTCATGTAGCAGACATATTTCCCGTTGGGCGAAAACCTGCCCGTGTAAACCATCCTATCCGCAGGGGAAATCCTTTGAATTTCGGATGGGCTTTCTACAGACTGCACGTAAAGGTTTAGTTTACCCGTTTCGTTGGATGCAAACAGGATGAAACGCCCGTCGGCGCTGAGTTCAAGACTCGGGTTCGAGCCGCCAATGGACGGGAGTTTCATGTAATCTATGATATTGGTCATTGCTGCTGGCTCCATTCAAAAACAACGAGACCCTAAAGGTTTCCTTTGCTAGCAGAAATGACCAATTGAAGGCGGAATTCTGCAAAATTTGGATTGGTTTGCGGGAAAAACCTTTAGGGTCTGACTTAAGTATTTGGAAATTATTGCGCGGAAGATTGACCGTCAATGACCGCCAGTTTTTCGCGGATGACCTTCATCTTCTCTTGATCCAGGTCGTAATATCTGGCAAAGAACAAAATGGTGATCAGCAGGAGGATCGCGCCTACACCGATCATTTCTACACGGATCCCGAACAGCGCCGCTGGAGTGAAGGTGGCAGGATTGGTTGGGTCGAAGGCGGTGATGGAGCGGACAATCGCCACGATGTAACCCTGGAAGACATAGGAAAAGCGTGAGAAGAAAAGTTGAATTCCAGTGAATATGCCCTCCTTGCGACCACCGATGACCACGCTTAATTCATCGAGCGCATCGGTGAACAGGGGCGATTGCAAAGCCATAAAACCAGAGACGGCGCAGCCCAACAATCCAAAAACAATCGTGCTGGTCAGCAGGTCAGGAACAAACAGGAGCGCCAGGGAGACCAGGCACAAAAACACGATGGCAATGATGGCTGTGTTTTTGAAACCGCGCTTATTGATGACCCAATTCCACACCGGGAGCGACAGGAAGATAAACAGGAATTCCGTTAACAGCATTTGCATCATTGGGTCTTCGCTGTCATAGCCCAACACATTGATGACAAAGAACGGCATTGAAGCGGCGGCAGTGTTGACATAAACGCTGAAGAAGAGAAAAAGAACCACTACCAGCATGAAATTCCTTTGTTTCAGGGCGTTCCAGAGGAATTTGAAGAAGTTATCGTCCTTTTGTTTCGCGGCGGCTTCCACCAGTGTTTTGGTGAGCGCCGGGCTTTCTTTCACCGAGGGGGCGAGTAACAGACCGACAACGAAGGTGAGAATGCCAGAAATCAGGATGAATGTCCCAAAGGTGCTGGGATCGTCCTTGTCCGCCAGCACAATCGGCAGAACCATACCGAAGATCAACATGAACGTGGAGACAGCGGTATTGGATATCCCCAGACGGCGGCGGGCGTTCTCGCTGCGAAACAGCACGGGGCCGAGGGCAATGTAGTTGACGTAGAACATCGAATAGAAGGTGTCGAACAGGCAGAGGGAAATCAACAGCCAGAAGAACAAAACCACGTCATTATTAAAAAATCCCTGCGGAACGTTATAGATCAACTGCATCATGATCACTGCCCCCAGGATGCCGATCATGATCCACGGGAAGCGCTTGCCAAAGCGCAACAAGCCTGAGCGATTTTTGTCGGTCAGGTAGCCTACCAACGGATCATTGATTGCGTTATAGATGGCGTACAGCGTCTGCGCCAATGCATACCACCACGGGCTGATCCCGGTTACTGCGGTGTAATATAAAAGCAGCAAGGTTGCGATTGCCGACCCGGAAAGGTTCGCCAGACCGGAGCCGGTGGAAAACGAGAGGGTCTTCCAAACACTGGGCGGTTTCATCTCATCACTGGTTGTCGTAGTCATGTTTATCTCCTTGAATGGAAAATGGGGGCATGAAGGGGCTTCCTGCTACACACGCAGGCGCAAACATCCCGATTCAGGATAGCATTCCCTGACCAGGAGGAAATCAATAGAATTAATGAGCCGCTTAATGATTTTTGTGAGAGAACCGCGCTTCTACAACAACCCCAAGGATTTTGCCCGCAACACAGCCTGGGCGCGGCTGTGAACGTTCAACTTCTGATAAATGGTATTCGTGTGCGTGTTGACGGTGCTTGGCGAAACAGATATTTTGTCTGCAATTTCCTGGTTGGATAGACCAGCCGCCAGAAGGCGCAAAACATCCAACTCGCGTTTGCTCAACGGCTCGGGCAGGTGTTGGTGAACCGACACCGTTGATTGGGGCTCCAGAAAATCCCCCAACAATTGAGCCGCAAAATCCGAATTCAGCCCGTTCTCCACGACCCGCCTCAACAGATCTGCCATTGGCCTGCCCAGGTCCAGGAATACGCGGCGCTGACCCTCCGCGTCCGCCAGTTGGAGGGCACGGGTCAGGGTGACAGCCGCAGCCTGTGGTTGAACCTTTTCGAACGCGAGAGATTGAAGCGCAAGAATCTCGATCAGGCTTTCCCGCCGTCCTGCCCCTTCGGCTTTTTCTTGCATCCGATAAAGCAATCCTACCGCCGCGAGAAGTGAATCTTTGTCCCCTTTTTTGATTGCCAACTCCGCCAGCGTGAGATATTCAATTTCGCGCAGAGAAACCGGGTCGTCACCCATCCCAATGCCGACAGTCTCGGCAAACTGGCGCGGTGTAACTTGCCCCGCGAGGCGCGCCTTGAACGCTTCCACCTGGAAAAGCGCCCTTTGCATGCCACGCCGGTGAGCAAGGTCTGCTGCCCTCTTCAAAAGGCTTTGAACTTCTCCCTGGTGTGACAATGCGTGCATCACCCTGGCAAGAGTTATGTACCCAAAGGTCAAAACATGCAAATATCCAGCCGCTTCACACTGGCCAATCCCTTCTTCCAGGTAAAAACGGGATTTGTCCAAATCATTTCTTTGATAGGATATTATTCCCAGTCCGATCATCGCTCTTGCGCCGGGGAGAAGTAAACTCCCGTGCCTGCCGCCGGCTTCCAGTACTACCCTGTAGTTTCCTTCCGCATCCCGAAGCCTGCCCTGCGCGATTTGCAGGCGGGCGAGATCGGTTAGATACATCAGGGTGGTAATCTCATGCCCGCTGACTTTGCTGATGTTGATTGCCTGGCGATACGACTCGCTGGCCAATTCGATCTGGTCAATTTTGGAATGTGCATCGCCCAGGAGCGAGTACAAGGCACCGTTCATCAGCGTGTTCTCTTTTGGCAGCCGATTCAACGCTTGCTGCGCCAGTTCGATGGCTTTATGAGGCTGGTTGTCGTGTTCCAACGCAACCCAGGCTCTGAGCGCCGCTACCTCCCCCAGGAAACCCTCCGCCGAATTGCGATCCATCTGGTTCAATACCAGCAAGGTGATTTGCAGACGCGGTTCGATCTCCTCCAGTTTTCCCTGGATGAACAAAGCCCACGCGTAGGAAAGCGAAAGCCGCGGGTGAGCGCGCACCAGGTCTTCGGGCAGGGCATCCAGCCATTTCAGGATGGTGGTCACTTCGCCGCGCAGAACCATATTCGCGGGGTCAGTATTTTCGATCAATGCGGCGGCGCGCGGATAATTCCCCGCATCGAGCGCGTGTTTGATGGCATCGTGGACGCGCCCGTGCTTCTCGTACCACTCCGAAGCGCGCTGGTGTAAATACGGGAGCGCAGCGGGTGAAGTCATTTTTAATCGCGCTGACAGAACGTCCGAAAAAATGTGGTGATACCGAAACCAGCGACGCTCATCGTCGATGGGCATGATGAACGCGTTCATTTGATCGAGGCGTTCCAAAATTTCACGCCCACTTGACTCAAGCTGAAAGTCGCACACGTATTCGCACAGGTCACCCGTCAGTTCGGACAGGATGGAAGTCTGGAATAAAAACGAACGCACCTTTTCTGGCAAGCCCTTGATGACTTCATCGGTCAAATAATCCAAAATGTGCCGATGGCTTCCGGTCAGTGCATCAAAAAAATCCCGTTTATGCCCGCCACGTTCCTGGATCGAAAGAGCCGCGAGTTGTAAACCCGCAATCCAACCTTCAATGCGCGAGTCAAGCGCGGCGATCACATCCGGGGGCAGGTTCAGCCCCAAGATTTGGTTGAAGAATGCGCTCACTTCATACGGCGTAAGTTGTAGATCCCTGGTCTGCAATTCAGTCAGAAGGCCATCCGCCCTGAGGCGGGATACGGAAAACCCCGGGGTTGCGCGGCTGGTGACGATGATTTGCATGTGGTTGGGCAGGTTCTTGAAAAAATACTCCATCGCGGCATGGACATCCTGGTTATCAATGGCGTGATAATCGTCCAACACCAGAATCAAACGGCGTTCCCCACCCTTGCTCAAAAGCAGGCTTTCGATGTCATTGATTAATGCAGTCAAGGCGACAGTCGGCTGTTGCGTTGACTGCAGCGCCGAAAGGGTTAATTCGCCCAACTTTGGATAGATGACTTGTAAGGCCGCGACAACGTGCGCCAGGAATCTCCCCAAATCGTTGTCGTTTTCGTCCAATGAAACCCATGCCAGTTTTTCTTTTTTTCTCCGCGCCCATTCGCCAAGCAGGGTGGTTTTGCCATATCCGGCAGGCGCAGCGATCAAGACCAACCTGCTGCCTGCGCCCACATCCAATTTGCGGAAAACTTCCGGGCGCGGCAACAAATTTGCCCTGGCGGGTGGAATGTTGATCTTGGTCTTCAGGATGGGAATTTTCATATTTTTATTATACCCATCCGGGCGACCTCTTTTTTATTGGACAGCACAGCGTGAATGGAAAGATTAAACCCATTGATGTTATGAGGACAAGTCCCGTCTGCGTCAACCGAAGGTTTGATATGGATGGCTGATTGACTGACAAAAGTAATGAAAGACTTTCGGGATTTCAAGAACTGTGGCAAAGTAATGTTTGCCGACACGCCAACCACGGGAGCAGAAAACATGGAGCAAGGGGTTCATCCTGGGCAATGGAGCAAATATCGCCCAGGGTTCACCAAACAAGCCAGTCGAGAGCGCTGTTTTTCGCGCTGGATGCACAACCTCAAGAGCAATGTCTTTGATTTATATGCCGCTTTGTTCCAGTATGCGCTTCAAGGCCTGGTTGGTAGCGATGTTTACCTGGCGCTGGATACCAGCCCATTATTTGACCGGTTTATCCTAATCCGGGTGGCTCTGATTTATCCTGGTCGTGCTATCCCGGTTTACTGGAGTATTGGTATCTCCTTTGGCGTGCCCAGACCATCTGGTTCGAGTATCGGCGCTGTCAAAAACTGTTTGCTCTGTTACGCGATCTGGGTTGGCATTGGCGTATCCGCTTGAAAGAAAGTGTGCTGGTCTATCGGTCGGGCAAAGAAGTCGCCAAAATCTCGCGCTTGCTGCCAGCCAAAGGTCAGGCACTCTTTTTTGGACTGTGCATCTGGCGCTGGCCCAAGCACAGACTACCAAAGGCCTGCAACAATGGGCCATCGTCAGTGATGAGCCCACTGATATCAGCCTATCTATTACCCACAAGTTGGGTTTTGCCGTTGACGACAATATACCAAGTATCGGCCAAATCCTGAAGTCTTTGCCAACCGCGCCAGATCGCGGTAATACCGGGTTCGCCATCGGATTTACGGTCTAAAAAACCGCC
>CAIJPN010000036.1 GCA_903822545.1 uncultured Anaerolineae bacterium
CAGGATGCGCAGGTAGCGCGTCAATTGCCCGCCATCAAGTTCACGATCCTCAATGACCAGGGCTTTATGTACTAATTTTGAGCTTTTTGGGGAAGACCAGTTTGGCTCGACGATATTGGGCATCCAGGGTAGCAGGATGGTGAAACGGCTACCTTCGCCAGGAGTGCTTTCAACCTGAACGCTACCGCCGTGCAGTTCGGCCATACGCCGTACCAGCGAAAGCCCCAGGCCGGTGCCTTCGTACTGGCGCGCCAGGCTGCTTTCAAGCTGGACAAAGGGCTGGAAGAGCTTTTGCAGGTTTTCAGGGGCAATACCAATTCCCTTATCCCAAACTGTCAGCCGAACCACCTGCTCTTTTTCATCTGTCTGCACTTCCAGCCCGATCGAGCCGTTCTCGGGGGTGAACTTGATGGCATTGCTCAGCAGGTTAACCAGCATTTGTTTCAACCGCCGGGCATCTCCACGGACATGAATAGAATTCGGCGCGATGGAGAAATTAACCGACAGTTGCTTTTTATGCGCCATTCCTTTGGTAAGTTGCAGGCTGGCCTGGCAAACATCGTTCAGTATCACCGGATCAATGTTCAATTCGAGCATGCCAGCTTCAATTTTGGACAGGTCTAGAATATCGTTAATCAGTTCCAGCAGGTGGCGTCCACTTTCCTCAATGTTTTTCAGCGCCCTGATCTGTTTTTCGGTTAAGGTGCCATAAGTGTTAAGTTGCAAGGCTTCAGAAAGGCCCAGAATACCGGTGAGTGGGGTGCGCAGCTCGTGGCTCATACTGGCCAGGAACTCATCTTTCATGCGGGCGGCCTTTTCGAGGGCGGCATTGGCGGCGCTCAACTGGTCGCGACTGATGCGCAATTGGGATTCACTATCGCGGATAGCCTGCTCGGCCTGTTTGCGCAAGGTGATATTGCGGAAAAAGCCGTTGATCATGCGCCGTCCATCCAATTCATCCAGAACGCTGACGTTGCCTTCCACAATGATGGCCTGGCCCTGGCGAGAATGGAAGATTAATTCCAGGGTTTGGGGGGTGCTGGTGACAACGATTTCACGAAAAGCACGCTCGCAAGGCTCGCGATAAGCCTGATCAAGCACCTGCCACATGGTCAGTTGCCGGGCTTCTTCCACCGAATAACCCAGGGTCTCACACCAGGCCTTATTGACATATGCATAATGGCCGGTTTCATCTAAACTTTGGATGAGGTCGCTGGCTGTATCCAGAACTGCTTGCAGGCTGGCACGGCTCTGGTGCAAGGCTTCGGTGCGCTCACGCACGCGCTGCTCCAGTCCAGTGGTCAGACGGGCAGTTTCAATTGCCAGCCCGGCATACCCCGCAAAGAATTGCAGGGCTTCCAGGTCAGCGGCATTCATTACTCTTTGCGAAACCAGGTTGTCCACCGCAACTATCGCCACGGGGTTATCCCCCACCCAGCAGGCCAGTGTGGCATATTGCCTGACGCCGTACATATCGCTCTCGGGAGATGGGTTAACGCTGGCCTGGTAATCTTCAATCAGCGACATGCCTTTTGAGTCTCGTAGGGCATCGGACCAGATCCACCAGTGCGCCACATTGGTAACATACCAGTGGGTATCAACGATATTGCCTTGTGCATCGGTGCCATAGGCACCCTGGGCGGTTTGAGTTGTCGCGTCATATAGAAACAGCCCCACCCGATCAAAATGCAGACCATGTCTAATGGCCTGGTAGATGGCACGCAAACACTGCTCGAGATCAGTGATGGCAGAGACCTGTTTGCCAAGTTGAATAACCTGTTCGAGCAGGCGCTGCCGGTATTGTGTGCTTTCATCGGCAAGTTGCAATTGGCGTACACGTTGTTCCAGCGAGTCGTTAAGGGAAAAAATCTCTCGTTCATATTGCAAGTGCACAAATCCATTGGCTATGATGCGCCCAACTATACTCAACAGATGAATTTCGGCTTCCTGCCAGGAATGTTCTTGTGCCATGACATCGAAACCAATCAAACCGATGATGCCTCTTTCTCCGCTAAGGGGCAGGGATAGCATCGAAACAACACCCTGTTCTTTGATGATGGCAACCCCCGGATCATCATCCGGTAGGTCAGCTACTCGTGGCACGTTGATAGTTTCTCCACGCAGGATGGGTTGCAGAAGTCGTGGGTGGCTTTGAGTTCGATACCGTTGTCCGGCGCCGTCAGAATGCTCAATGCCATCAGCACACCATTCATGTGTGTTGGAGAATTCATCTTCTTCAGAATAGTAGGTAAAAATGTAACAGCGCTCCACGCCCACCTGCTTGCCCAGGCTAGACAGCGTGTTATGGATGATTTCATCCTGATTCTCGATATTAATATTGACAAACCGTTGTGAAATCTCTGCTGCTACCCTCTCTACATCCAACTGCTGGCGCAGGGCAGATTCAGCCAATTTCAGGTTGTGGATGTCGGTGGAATTGATCAACGCATAAGCCGCCTGTCCCATGTGATCATGCACGGGTTGGATGGCGGTGCGGTACCAGCGCTGTTGACCTTGAATTATCGTTGATGATTCGGTGACGATTGCCCGGTCTTCGCGGATAACTTTGCGAATACTTTCTAACTGGCGGGTTGCTACTGGTTCGGGGAAAAGTTCTTGCATGGTCTTGCCGACGATGGTTTCGGCGGGCGCACCCAGTTGTCGTGCAGCCATTTCATTCAGGTACAGGAATTGCCCGTTTTCATCCACGCTGGTCACCGCACTCTCCAGGCTCGCCAGCAGGCTGCGATACTTCTCCTCGCTTTCGCGCACGGTTTGCTCAGCCTGTTTGCGTTCGGTGACATCCTGGGTGATCCCGTACCAGATGGTACTTCCATCTGCTTCAGATATCGGCATGGAATATCCTTCCATCCAGCGCATTCCCTTGAGTGGATGCTGATAACGGAATTCATCATGCCAGGGGGTCAGGCTTTGTGCAGAAGCTGCAATGCTAGCCTGCACATGCAAGATGTCAGTTGGAGCAATGGGCGCAAAAAGCGGGGTAGCATCTATAGCCACTTCTCCAGGTTCCAACCCGTAAATATCTTTTAACATCGGGCTGGCATACGGCATGCTGATATGGCCAGTCACATCTTTTTTAAAGGCGTAAATCGCCCCAGGCACAACGGAGGCTGTCTTCTCCAACTGTTTCTGGAGCTTTATGGTA
>CAIJPN010000037.1 GCA_903822545.1 uncultured Anaerolineae bacterium
TGGACGATGGAGCCATGGTCATCCTGTCCCTGCCCCGCCACCGGGATTAAAACCAACCATAAATCATCAGGAGGATGGTCATAGACCATCCTTTTTTGTTATAGAATAGAAGCATCATCGTCTTTTGGTGTATAAACCTGTCAGGGCGACCCGCTGTGTGCGAAAAATCTTTCACTGATGCCAGGATTTCTCGCAAAACCCATCTGGTTATGCGATGAAGGGTCGCCCCTACCATCAATCCACATCAAAAACGGGAGAATCAGAATATCACTTGGAGGCTACACATGATCGACAAAAACTGGGGCGGCCTCGGCTGGCGCCGCGACCTGCCCGACTTCCGCGATTACACCCCCACCGCCGGCAAAATCAAAGAAATCCTCGACGCGTCCGAACCGCTCAAACGCGCCGACGCCAAACTGCCCAAATCTGCCGATTTGCGCGAGTGGTGCTCCCCCATCGAAGACCAGGAATGGCTGCGCTCCTGCACCGCCTGCGCCGGAATGGGCGTCATCGAATACTTCCAAAAACGCGCCTTCGGCAAACATATCGATGGTTCGCGCCTGTTTTTATACAAAGTTACACGCAACCTAACCGGCGACAAAGGCGACAGCGGCGCATTCCTGCGCGATACCATGAAAGCCATGGTGCTCTTTGGCACCCCGCCAGAAGAATACTGGCCCTACAAACCCGAAAACTTTGAAGACGAACCCCCGGCTTTTTGCTACGCCTTCGCCCAAAACTACAAAACCGTGCGCTTCTTCCGGCTCGACCCGCCCGGCACCGAACCCAAAAACATCCTGTCGCACCTGAAAAAATTCGTCGCATCCGGCCTGCCCGTCATGTTCGGGTTTTCCACCTTCAGCTCCATGCCCAAACGGCGCGATGGTCGCATTGACATCACCATCCCCACCAAAGGCGAAAAACTGATGGGTGGTCACGCCGTCATAGCCGTCGGCTACGATGACAGCCACAAAATCGGGGAAAGCAAAGGCGCCATCCTCATCCGAAACTCATGGGGCACCGAATGGGGCGCAGATGGCTATGGCTGGCTACCTTACGAATATGTCACTCTCGGGCTGGCTGTCGATTTCTGGTCGCTCGTCCAGGCTGATTTTGTCGATACAGACATCTTCAAGTAAATGAAACTCCAACGCGCCGACCAGGATTTCATCCTGATTCACGTTTTCTGGGGCTTTTTGGCCGCCTTTTGCCTCCAGGCAACCAGCCTACCGCCCGGTTGGCGAATATTCATCATCGTAGCGGGCTACCACATCATCCTGCCGCTATTCGCCCGCCAGGTCAAATACAATGGCTGGTTGCAACTCTGGCAATTCACCAGCATCCTGAGCCTGCTCCAAATCCTGCCCGACCTGTACCTTTCGCGTGTACTGGGCATCCTGAGCTTCCCCGAAACCGGTTCGCCCACCATCGGCGGCGTGCCGCTCTTCATGGGCGGCCTGTGGGCCATCCCGCTCTTCATCATCGTTTACCTGGGGCGGCGCTTCAAAGGCCCGGCAGCCTTCTGGATCGTTTCCAGCGCATCCGCGCTAATCTTCATCGCTGCCGAATCCATATTATGGCAAATGCCCATCTGGCAGGCCGTCAACGTCACCCAGATCGCCCACGTAGCGCTCTACGTTATCCTGCCAGAGATTTTATTAGGCATCACCAGCCTGCGCGCCTTCGAATGGTCACTCAACCGGGCAATCCACATAAAAATAGCGGCTGCATTTTTCGTGTCAGCCGCTTATTTCGTCAATCTCAACCTGTGCTATTTTTTGGTGGAAAAAATCATCTTTGGGAATTAACCGCCCCGAAACAGGGGCCCGGCCCGGGCAGTTACTTGGCCTTGCGCTTGCGCTTCGCCCCAGGTTTTGGCTGTTCTACCGTTTTCACGGGCCGGTACTGGCGAATAGCTGTATTCACCACCAGCAAAACCAGTGCCAACACCAGCAGGATATTCACCACAGCATAGGGCAGCTTGAACAGCCCCACCGTTTCAGCCGACATCCCGGCCCACTGGATGCTCATCTGCCCCAGCATCCCGGCAAACAACCCGATCAGCGTCCAGCGAATATAGCCAGACACCTTCCCCAGCGGGCGAAAAGCGTCCACAACCAGCGCAATCCCCCCCAGCAGGCCAATCAGGGCGAAAATATCATTCAATTGCAGGGCTACTTGAGCAAAGGCTTTTATATATTCCATGGCAACCTTCTGATTTCAACCAAAAGGGCACCCCGGTTGGGGTGCCCTGGTGAAGTAAAGGGGAAAATTACTTTTCTTTCTTGACTTCGAGAACTTGACGGCCCCGATATTGACCGCATTTGGGGCAGACAATATGTGGAAGGCGCATCTCACCGCAGTTGGGGCAGGCAGTCAGGTTGCGGGGCTCCAGGGCATCATGGGCGCGCCGACGATCGCGACGACCCTTTGAATGTTTACGCTTTGGATGAGGCGGCATTTCTAAACTCCTTCTTAATTTTTGACAGCAGGGCTGGTGTATTTCCGGGTTAAGCGGGCTGATTATAGCGAGGGTATGGATAAAAGTCAAGCTGTTTTTGCGCGTTTTCGCGCGGCCAGCCCCAAAAGCGGAAGCAGGGTCAACAGGGCGCTGCCGCAGAATGGATTCCGTGTGGTGGGTACAGGTGTGGATGTAGATTCTTCCGCCGGAGTTGGTGTCTCCAAAACGGGGGTGACAGTCGGCGTGGTCGTCAACACCGGGAAATCGTAACCATTCCCACTGCGCACGATGGCCCACGAGTAAGCATTGGCAATCCAATCGGCCAGGTCGCGCGCGTTCTGGTTTTTCGGGTCAAGCGCCAGGGATTGGCGAGTTCATCAACAGCGCGCACCAGTTCAGGCATCTGCGGCTGCCCGTCCCAGGTGAAGTAGTAGCTGCTCCACAGCAGGTCGGCGAAACCGTAGTGCCAGAGCGCATCTTTGGGCAGCAGGGTGACAGCGTGATCGTAGGCCGCGACAGCTTCGGTATAGAGCGTTTTACCAGCCGGGTCGTTGCGCAGGTAGCCTTTGGGGTAACGGATGGATTCTTTAATGGCTTTGCCCAGGCGGCCCAGTCTTCACCATCAGCGGGGTTTTGGGTGGTGTTCTGGCGCTCTTTGAGCACCTTTTGCCAGTCGGATGGGATGAGCAGCGAAATTTCGATGTTGCTCTCGGTGGTTGGTTCGAAATTCTCAAAGTGGCTGCGGATTTCGCTGCCGGAAAGCTGCGCGCCGCTGGTGCCAGCTGACTTCCATGCGTTCTTCGGCGCTGCCGAGGTTGCGCATGGTGAAATCGGCGCTGGTGGCGGCCTGGCCGATGCTCGCGGCGGCGGGGACGGACAGGACGGTAAGAGTCGCGGTGTCGGCCAGCCTGCGCACCTGGGTGTTTTCGTTGCCAGGGAAAATGCTGGTGCCGGGTGGCTGCTCGGGCGGGGTCACATCGGCGCGGGCGGCGGAAAACGGGATAAAAATCACAGCCAGGAGCAGGCTGATGGTCAGGATGGCGGCGACAGGGCGGGTAAAAGTCAGTTCGATGAGATTCTCCAGCAGTTCACAATAATCCCAAAACAGACTGTTCCCAATCCAGCCGGGCGCCTTCGATCATTTTTGCCAGGATGTGTTCGTGGGAGATTTTCCACTCGGCCAGCATGGCCTCGGTGAGACGCTGGTGATCCATGCTGTAGGCGGGCTGGGCTTCGGTCAACCCGAGCAGGATGAGGGCGCGATCGGTGTTGCCGTGCGCCGCTTCGAGCCGCGCAAAAAATTGGACGGCTGTCAACACCCAGGGTGCTGCGCCGATCTGGCGGGAGAGCGCCAGACCCTCGCGCAGGTGATTCTGACCATCGGCGAGCGACATCAGGCGGATTTCGCTGTGCGCCAGATTGATGAGATAAAGCGCCAGCGATTGCTGTGCACCGATTTCGCGCGCCATGTCGATGGCTTTCAGGTAGTATTCCTGGGCCTTGGGCAGTTCGCCGTGTTCGTCGGCCAGCGCGCCCAGGTTGTTGAGCGCCACGGCGGCGCGCTCACGGTTGCCAAAGGCCATTGAAAGTTCGAGACAGCGGCGATAATCGCGTTCCTCGCCTTCGGGATCGCCCAGCAAACCTTTGACGACGCCCAGCCGGTTGAGTGCCAGGATCATGGTATTTGATTCGCCCGCTTCGGCGGCCATCTGGTAGCTTTCTTCGCAGAATTTGCGGGCGCTTTCGAGCTTTCCCAGCCGCCAGTGGACGTTTCCCAGCCCGAAGAGCACTTTTGCCAGGGTTTCGCGCGCCAGGCGTCCGGCAGCCTTGGCTAGCGGCAGCGCCTGGTTGAAAAGTTGTTCGGCCTGCTGGTAATCGCCTTTTTCAGCGTAAATCTGGCCGTTCTGGTAGAGCGCCGCCGCGTAAAGCGTGGTGACGCTGAAGTTGCGGGTCAGTTCGAGGGCTTTCTGGCTGTATTTGAGCGCATCCGCATACTCGCCGGAGCGCAAAAAGACCTCGCCGAGCTTGAGTTGCAGGTAAGCCTTATCGCGCAGGCGCACTTGGGGCATGATCTCAAAGGCGCGGGTGAAGAACCGGAACGATTCGTTGAAGCCGCTGATGTTGAGGGCGTGCTCCCCGGCTTCGAGCAAGGTATCGGCAGCCTTGTTCAGGTCACCGGCTTTTTCATAATGGTCGGCGATAACTGGCAGGAATTCGTTGCGCCGCTCACCGCTGACGCCCGCCAGCCAGTCGGCCACCATGGCATGATATTGCAGGCGCTGGCGCTTGAGCACGGTTTCGTAGGTGACATCGCGCAGCAGGGCATGTTTGAAGGAAAATTCCTGCGTGCCAGAGAAGGTGGAAGCCGGGTTTGGGAAAATCAGCTCTTTTTGGCTGAGAATGTGCAGCGATTCGCGCAGCCGCGGCTCTTCTAGCGGGGAATCGGCGCTGAGCGCATCGACGGCGCTATCCCAGAAGACACGCCCAACCACCGATGCGCGTTGTAGCGAGGTGCGCTCCTGGAGATTCAGCCGGTCGAGACGGGCCTGCAACACACCCGCCAGCGTGGGCGGGACACTGACGCTGCTCAGTTTTTGCAGGTCAACCGTCCAGGTTTCGCCACCCGCCTGGATGACTTTGCCATCGATGAGCATCTTGGTCAGTTCTTCCAGATAAAACGGGTTGCCTTCGGCCCCGCTGACGATCAACTCGCGCAGGCTGGCGGGCAGCACATCGACCCGCGCGAGCATCTGCTCCACCAGGCTGCGGCTTTCATCCGCCGTCAACGGAGATAAATCAAGCGAGAGCGCAGTCGGCAGGTTCGCGCCCCAGGCCGGGAAACGCTCAAACAAGGCCGGGCGCGCCATGCAAACCGCCAGGAAAGGCAAATCCTTTGGCAAAGAGTCCAGGATAAGGGTCAGGGCCTCCAACGAGCCGGTATCGGCCCAGTGCAGGTCATCCAGCAACAGCATTACCGGGTAGATGCGGCTGGCAGAAACCAGGAAGCGCGAAATGTAAGCCAGCGCCAGGCTGCGCAGTTGTTTGGGGTCTTTTTGCAGCCCGCGCAGGTAGGGGCTGGCGGAAAAGTCGAAACCGAGCAACTGCCCGACAATATGGGCTTTTTCCACCGAATTTAGATCACCGGGAAAGAATTGAGCGAATCCACGCTCCATCTTTTGCTGCACAACCGACAGGCTGTCATTATCCTGGATCTCAAAGCGGAAGGCGAAGATGTCTCGCAAAAGCCCGTAGGGTGTGCCGCTGCGCGAGGGGGCAGCGCGCCCCTGGAAGTGCCACCACAACCCGGGACGAGTCTCCGCCCAATCGATGAATTCAAAGAGCAGGCGACTCTTTCCAAGCCCCATCTCGCCGATAACTGTGATCACCTGGGATTGCGGCGCATAAAACTGGCGCAAGAAAGCCTTTTGCAGTGTCTGGATTTCGGCATCGCGGCCCACCACCGGCGTCTCGATGCCTTCCACACCCCGCGAGCGGATGTGGAACGTGCGCGGCTTGGCCCCGCTCACCAGGTAAGTTCGCACCATCTCGGCGCGGCCCTTGACCTGGATCAACGGCTGGATCTCAACATCAAAAATGCCGCGCACCTGGCTGTAGGTCTCATGCGAAATGCGGATTTCTCCCGGCTCAGATACCTGGTACAACCGCGCTGCCAGGTTGACGCTGTCACCCATGGCGGTGAACTCCCCGGTTGTGCCAACAATCCCGACAATGGCCGGGCCGGTGTTGATACCAGTGCGCAATCCCAGGCGGGCATGTTCCAAGACGCCGCCAAAGATGGGCGACTCGGCGTAAAAAGCCTGGAGCGCAGCGCGCATCCCCAACGCGGCACGGATGGCCTGTTCCGGGTCATCTTCTCCAACCACCTGCGCGCCCCACAGGGCCATGACGCCGTTGCTGATGTGCTTGTCGATGCGCCCGCCATATTGGACAATGATGGCATCCAGCCGTTCCCACATGGCATTGGCGGCATCGCGCAAATCTTCGGGGTCGAAAACATCGTTCAAGCTCGAAAATGCCGGGATCTCCGCGAACAAAACCGTTACAATTTTGCGCTGCTGGGCATTTACCAGCAAATTTTCAGCATTGGTAGTCGACTTGAGCGCGTCTAACTTCTCGCGTAGCGGAGAAAGCGCCGTATCGACAACGGCATCACCTAAAATAGCGCGCTGTGCTTCAAGGGCCGAAATGGCCTGTTCCAGTTTTTGAATTTCAGATGACATATATCCATTTTACTTTACTGCCACAAAAATGTAAGAAGCCTTTCCCATCACCAATTTGTCATGTTAAATCAGACCAAATGAGTATAATTAACCCATGACAGATTGGATTGGAAAAACCATAGGTAAAGTGAATATCCAGAAAATGCTGGGGCGCGGGGGCATGGCCGTGGTTTACCTGGGCCAGCACATCACGCTCAACCAGCCGGTGGCAGTCAAAGTGATGCTCAGCCACCTGGAAGACCAGCCCGAAGCGCGCGCCCGTTTCGAGCGCGAAGCGCGAGTGGTCAGCACCCTGCGCCACCCCAACATCGTCCAGATTTTGGACCTGGATTTGGTGGATGGGCAGCCCTTCCTGGTGATGGAATACATCAATGGGCCGACGCTGGCCGGGTACATGCACAGCATCCACGCCGGGGGCCAGAAACTGCCGCTCGAAACGGTGGAAAAGCTCATTTCCCAGCTTGCATCCGCGCTGGATTACGCCCACAGCCGGGGAATTATCCACCGCGACATCAAACCCGCCAACGTGCTGCTCACTTCACCATCTTCCAAAATTGTGGAGGGCCATCCGCTGCCCGCCGACACCCAGGCCATCCTCACCGACTTTGGCCTGGTGCGCGTCCTTGATTCGGAAACCCACACCACCACCGGCACCGTCGCCGGAACCCCGGCCTATATGAGCCCCGAACAGGCGCGCGGCGACAAAGTGGATGCGCGCTCAGACATCTACTCACTGGGCGTGATCCTGTACGAGATGCTGAGCGGCGGCGTACCCTTCGAGGCAGATACCAGCATGGGCATCCTGCTCAAGTTGATGACCGAAACCCCGCAGCCAATCTCCGGCGTGGCGATTTCCACCCAGGTCATCATCGACCGGGCGCTGGCAAAAGACCCGGCGCTGCGCTACGCCACCGCCGGGGAACTGACCCGCGAGTTGGAACTGGCGAACGATGGCAAAAGCCTTCCGCTGGAGTCCATCCACGCCGCCAAAACAGCCCGCAGTGTGGAATTGCCCACCCTGAAAACGCAAAAAAGATCGCCCTGGCGGCGGGTTTTGATCGGGATGGCGATTTTTGCCGCGCTGGTGCTGGGGGCGCTGGGGATGTGGCTGGTACTACCCGTCAATGGAACGCCGCCACCCACAGCTGCCCCAACATCCACACTGGTTACCGAAAACCCTACCGCCCTGCCGCCCGATCTGGATCTTCCGGTTGGACGCGCCAGCTTCTCTGACCTGAACCGAAACGCTGACAGGCTGGTGCTGACCATCAGCAACATCCCAACCCCCGCGCCGGGTACCCGCTACGAAGCCTGGCTGCTGCTCGACGAAGCCAAACGCAGCATCGGCACAA
>CAIJPN010000038.1 GCA_903822545.1 uncultured Anaerolineae bacterium
GTCAAGCGGGGTGCGCAGGTACAACACCGGGAAAGGGAAATCCAGGTATTCGGGGCGGTAAAACAGAAAGAAAAGCGCCTGTGGGATGATGGTCAGCAGCAGGCTTGGACGATCCCAGTAGTGGTAAGCATCCTGCCAGAGAGTGGCCGCCGTTTCGGAGCAGTATCCGGCCTTTTTAACAATCGAACCCGTCACAGCTTTCCGCAAAAATGGCAGGTACCACGCCGAACAAAACCATAAGCCATACAGCCACGAAAAAGCATTCAGCCCATGCTCGAAAACATCGTACCGGAAAGATGATCCCACCGAAAACGCCACGAGCTTCTCGATGGGTGGATTCTTGCGTCCGCGCGCCCAGCGCCAGGTGTGTGTCGCGCCCCAATCATGCGCCAGGATAACCAGTTTGCCGGTGGGGCTTTGGCAGACCAGGTCATCCAGCAGCACATCGAATTCGCGCGCTATAATCCCGCCCGCCAGTTCTGCCAACGCCGGGAAGTTGGGATTTTCATGCCGGTTGGGGAACGAAAAAGCGTAGAGGCTGCGTCCGGCCAGCCAGGGCTTTCCACGCTCTTCTTCGGCATAATAAGCCGCAAACATGGCCGGAGAATCGGGGAATCCGTGAATGAAAACGACCGGGCTTTTGCCAGTTGCCCCGGCATTGTGGATACAAGTCAGATTGGAATACATGCGCGCAATTATATAGTACGGATGGTCGCAATTTGCGCTTTCCCGCTTATAAAAAAGCCTCGCAGATTTTCATCCGCGAGGCTCTGATTCTTGAAGACTGATTACCGGCTTAGGTGCCTTCTTGCCAGGAGTTCAGGTATTTCACCTGTTCTTCAGTCAGGGTGTCGATCTTGATGCCCATCGCCAGGAGCTTGATGCGGGCAATTTCGTTGTCGATGTCGGTCGGGACGGAGTAGACCTTCTTTTCCAGCGTTTTGGCATTCTTGACCATGTACTCGGCGGCCAGGGCCTGGTTGGCAAAAGACATATCCATGACGGAGGCGGGGTGGCCTTCAGCAGATGCCAGGTTAATCAAGCGGCCTTCGCCCAGGATGTTAATCTTGCGGCCATCTTTGGTTGTGTACTGGTCGACGAAGGGGCGAACCAGGTTCGGGTCGCCGATCGACATGGCACGCAGCGAGGGGATGTTAATTTCCACGTTAAAATGCCCGGAGTTGGCAACCAAAGCCCCATCTTTCATCACCGCGAAGTGATGTTCATCGATGACATTGATATCGCCAGTGACGGTGCAGAAGATGTCGCCAATTTTGGCAGCATCGAGCATCGGCATAACCTGGAAGCCGTCCATCACCGCTTCGAGGGCCTTCATCGGGTCCACTTCGGTGACGATGACCTGTGCGCCCATACCGCGCGCGCGCGAGGCCAGGCCGCGTCCGCACCAGCCGTAGCCGGAGACGACGAAATTCTTGCCGGCCAGCAGCACATTGGTGGCGCGGATGATGCCATCCACGGTGGATTGGCCGGTGCCATAGCGATTGTCGAACAGGTGCTTGGTCAAGGCATCGTTAACAGCGATGACCGGAAAAGCCAGCATATTATCCGCCGACATGGCGCGCAGGCGGATGACACCTGTGGTGGTCTCTTCGGTGCCGCCAACGATATCGGTCAGCAGTTCACGGCGGTCTTTGTGGATGGTGGAGACCAGGTCAGCGCCGTCATCCATGGTCATGTGGGGCTTGTGGTCAAGCGCGGCGGTGATGTGCTTGTAATAAGTCACATTGTCTTCGCCTTTGATGGCGTAGGTTGGGATCTCGTAGATGTTGACCAGCGCCGCGGCAACATCGTCCTGCGTGGAAAGCGGATTCGAGGCCGTCAGGACAATGTCCGCGCCGCCAGCCTGGAGGGTCTTCATCAGGTTGGCAGTTTCGGTGGTGACATGCAAACAGGCCGAGACACGCACACCCTGGAGCGGCTTCTCTTTCTCGAAGCGCTCTTTGATCATGCGCAGCACCGGCATTTCGCGTTCAGCCCAGTCGATGCGGCGGCGGCCACCTTCGGCCTGGGATTTATCTTTGATATCGTAATTGCTCATGTTTACTCCGTTTGTAGATAATTAGAAAGGAGATATTAGATTTTAGACTTTAGAGTGGTTTTCTCTAATATCTAATTGCTAACATCTAATAGCTGATTCAGTTTACCACCATCGTCATAATGTTCGCGGAAGCGTTTGACGAACTGTTCGCGGGTGTAGTGGTGATTCTGCGTGCCGTTTTGCTCCAAAACATACACAGCCGCCAGCGAGCCGACCTGCCCACACAGCGCCCAGTCGAAGCCGCGCGCATAAGCCGCCAGGAACCCGCCTCGAAACGCATCGCCAACACCGGTTGGATCAACAATCCGCTCTTCAGGTGTGACCGGAACGATGATTTCTTCGCCATCCGCATAGATGACCGCCCCTTCTGCGCCTTTCGTTATAACGATGATGTCCACATGCTGGAGCATTCCCGCCAGGTCGAGGCCGGTTTTCTTGGCGATCAACCCGAACTCATAATCGTTAACAAACAGGAAGTGCGCGCCATCCATATCCCGGGCGATTTCATGGCCTTCCAGGCGCAGGATTTGCTGTGAAGGGTCATACAGGTACGGGATTTTTAGGTCGCGGCATTCGGCGGCGCGATTTTTCATGGCGGTCGGATCATCAGGAGAGATTACCACCAGGTCTGGGCGTTTATCCATAGCACGCAGCGACAATTCAGCGGCGTGCGCCATCGCACCAGGGTAGAACGAAGCAATCTGGGCGTTGACATTGTCGGTGGTAGCAAAAAACGAGGCGGTAAATTTGCCAGGGATGACCTTGGCCCAGGTGGTGTCAATGCCAACTTGTTCCAGCCAGGTGCGATAATCACCGAAATCCTCGCCGACAGCGGCCATCAGGCGCGGTTTCTGCCCGAGCAGTGCCAGGGTGTAGCCAATGTTGGGTGCAATCCCGCCGCGCTGACGGGTCATGCTCTCTACCAGGAAGGACAAGCTGATGTTTTGCAATCGCTCCGGCAAAATTTGTTCGTGGAACAGGCCGGGAAATTTCATTAAATAATCGTAAGCAACAGAGCCGGAGAGGAGGATGTCCATGTTTTTCCTTGCGTAAAATGGGTAGGGGCGATGTTCTGTGCCCCAGGGCGGGGACACCCCGCCCCTACGGTTTAACAAATTTGGGCAAATTCACATCAAACGGCGGGTACACCACGCCATTTTCGGTCACAATCCCGGTGATCAGCCGGTTGGGGGTTACATCGAATGCCGGGTTGCGGGCTTTGGCATTTTTGGGGGTGACGCGCTCACCCGCCAATTGGATATCCAGCACTTCGGCCTGGGTGCGCTCTTCGATCGGGATCAGCCCGCCATGCGCCAGCGATAAATCTACGGTAGAAGTGGGAACCACCGCATAGGCGGGGACTCCGTTATCCCTGGCAGCCAGCGACAGCATGTAAGTGCCGATTTTATTGGCAACATCGCCGTTGGCAGTGACACGATCTGCGCCAAAGAAGACTTTCTGCACTTTTCCGGCGCGCATGAAATATCCGCTCATGTTATCGCTGATAATTTCATACGGGATACCATACTGTTCCAGTTCCCAGGCCGTCAGGCGCGCGCCCTGCAAACGCGGGCGGGTTTCATCCACCAAAACATGGATCTTCTTGCCCTGTTCCCAGGCCGTGTGGATGACGCCCAGCGCAGTGCCCCAATCGACCGTTGCCAGCGCGCCGGTGTTGCAGTGGTGGATGATGGTATCGCCATCCGCGATGAGTTCTGCCCCGTGGGCGGCCATGCGTTTGTTGATTTCCACATCTTCATCGGCCAGTTTTTGGGCTTCGGTGAGGACAAGTTGGCGTAAATCGTCTACACCATCCCCCCCCGCCCTCTCCCACTGGGAAAGGGCACCGAAGATGCGATCTACTGCCCAGGCCAGGTTGACCGCCGTTGGGCGTGATTCTTTCAGCGTGGCAGCTGCCTTGTGAAGGTCTGATAAAAGCTGCGGGGCAGTGGCGGCGGCAGATTCCCTGGCAGCCAGGGCCATCCCAAAAGCGGCGGCAGCACCTATCGCGGGCGCGCCACGTACCACCATTTCGCGAATAGCCTGTGCGGTTTCACGGTGTGTACGATAAGCTGCCAGCGTAAATACTTCGGGCAGGCGGCGCTGGTCGATCATTTCCAGCAGGTTTGTGTCGTAATTCCAGGCTACGGTTCTCATATATGCAGAAAAAGACGCCCTCCGGGGCGTCAGCGTAATTGCGGGCGAAGTTTATCACGTGCATGGGCGCTTGTAAAGCATTGACACCCCCCCATTTCGGCATTATAAGGGCCGGATGATTAAACGATTCCTGGCACTGACCGGGCTTTTGCTGCTGCTGGCCAGCTGTAACCTGCCAAAAACCACCCCGCCGACACCGACAGCCACACCGGGGCCATCGGCAACCCCGACAATGACCCTGACGCCGGCACCGTCAGCCACACCTTTGCCAACGCCCACACCGCTGCCCGCTGCGCGCGTACTCACCGGCGACAGGGCGCTTTTCAACGGGCAGTACGACCAGGCCCGCCAGGAGTATAACGCCGTGCTGGGTGCCAGCCAGGATGCTGAACTACGCGCCACTGCCTTGCTAGGGTTATGTAAAACCGACCTGGCCGACGGCAACACCGCCCGGGCACTCGACAACCTGCGCCAGCTTGTGCGCGACTATCCCAACGCCACACACATCGCCCGTGCTTATTTCCTGCTCGGCGAAACGTACTCCAGCTTGCAGCGTTACCAGGAAGCCGCCGAAGCGTATGCCCGCTATCTTGAGCTGCGTCCCGGCCTGCTGGATGCTTACGTGCAGGAAAAACGCGGCGATGCGCTGGCAGCCAACGGCAGCTTCGCAGAAGCCATCACAGCTTATGGGCTGGCCTTGCAGGCTGGCGGGCAGGCCGACCCCAACCAGCTTGCCATCAAAATCGCCAGCACCCACGCCACCGCGGGGGATATTGCCGGCGCGCTCCAGCTTTTGGAACAGGTGGATAACGCCACATCTGACGATTACACCCATGCCCAGGTAGATTTGCTGGCCGGGCGCTACCAGCTACAGGCTGGCAATCCCGCTGAAGCGTATAAACGCTGGCAGCATGCCGTTGCCAACTATCCAATGTCCATCAACAGCTACTATGCCCTGGTTGGATTGGTGGATGCCGGCCAAACCGTCGGCGATTTTGACCGGGGGCTGGTGGATTATTTCGCCGGACAATATGATGTCGCCCTGGCAGCGTTTGACCGTTATATCGAGTCCACCCCCACCCACGATGGCACCGCGCTGCACTACCGCGCCCTGATCCTGCGCGAAATCGGGAAAAACGAAGAAGCCATCGCCGAATGGGAAAAAGTCATCCTGACCTACAAAGAAAACCGCTACTGGGCTGCTGCCTGGACTGAAAAAGCCTTCACCCAGTGGTACTACCTCGACCAATACGATTTTGCTGCCCAGACTTTGCAAGATTACCTGCTGGTCTCGCCCACATCCAACGATACACTCGACATCTCCATGAGCATCGGTCGCATCTACGAGCGCGGCGGCAACCTGGAAAAAGCCGCTAACCAGTGGGAGGGCATCGCCGCCCAATTCCCGTCCGACCCTGGCAGCGTGGATGCGCTCTTCCTGGCCGGTGTCACCCGCTATCGCATGAAAGACTACCAGACTGCCTTGGACGATTTCCAGCGTAACCTGATCCTGGCATCCGAGAACACCGACAAAGCCCGCGCCTTCCTGTGGATTGGCAAATCCTACCAGGCTCTCGGCGATGAAACCAATTCGCACAACGCCTGGCAGCAAGGCCAGGCTCTCGATACGGTCGATTACTACAGCATCCGCGCCCGTGACCTGCTGCTTGGACGCCCCGCCTTCGAACCAGCAGCATCCTACAAACTCGAAATCAACCTGCCCGCCGAGCGCAAAAGCGCCGCCGCCTGGCTGCGCGTTAACTTTAATCTACCCGCCGAAACCGACCTGCTCAACCTGGGCGCCCTGGAAAGCAATATCCGCTACCAGCGCGGGCTGGAGTTCTGGGAAATGGACTACTTTCCCGAAGCCCGCGCCGAATTCGAGACCCTGCGCGAAGCAATCAAGGATAATCCCGCCGATAGTTTCCGCCTCGGCAACGCCCTGATCGACCTGGGAGCCTATCGCATCGGCATCTTTGCCATCCGCCAGGTGCTCACCCTGGCCGGGCTAGATGACCACTCAGCCAGCCTGAGCACCAACCCCTACTTTTCCCACATCCGCTACGGGTTGTACTACCCTGAAATCATCAACCCCATCGCCCAGGAGCAGGATTTCGACCCCATCTTCATCACCAGCCTCATCCGCCAGGAAAGCCTGTTTGAGAGTTTTGCCGGATCATCAGCTGGCGCACGCGGGCTGATGCAGATCATCCCATCCACCGGGGCCAGCATCGCCGAACAAATGGGCTGGCCGCCCGACTACACCGATGCCGATCGTTACAATCCCTACATCAGCGTTCGTATGGGCACATTCTACCTGAACAGCATACGCCGCCTTTTCAAAGGTGATCTCTATGCCAGCCTGGCGGCTTACAATGGCGGGCCTGGCAACGCCACCGTCTGGAAAGAACTGGCCGGCGACGATCCCGACCTGTTCCTTGAAATCATCCGCTACCCCGAAACCCGCGCCTACATTCGCGGAATCTACGAAATCTACACCATCTACCGCAACATCTACGCACCCGAACAATAACCCCGCAGGATAAAGAAAATGGGCATCTTCTCAAAATTTCGAGGCAAGGCTTGATGCCAAGTCGCTGAGACGCAATAATTTACTGGTCACAAAGCCGGTCTGAAAACCCAGGCTTTTGCAGAGCAGTCACTTACTGCAGGGCAAAAATTCACCCGTTTTGGCGAAAAGACACGAAAATAGCAACAAAAAACCGGCCCGCGGGCCGGTTTTACATTCCTTATTCCAGGTACGCCGTCAGGCGATCATGCACCTCTTGCGAGTCCATATCCATCACCGAAATCAACTTATCGTGCCCAGTCGCCCCGGCCACAATGTCGATATTCTTCGTTGGCACACCCAGCACCTCCGCCATAAACGCCACCAGCATCTTATTGGCCTCGGCCTCATTGGGCGCGGCAGTCAAGCGAACCTTCACCGTCCCATCACTCTGAATTTCAGTGATCTCATTACGGCTAGAGCGCGGCGTTACACGCACCGCCAGGGCCACGCCCCGCTTACCATCATGCAAACGAAATTTACGGTTTTCCATAAACTCACCTCAAAGAATTAAGAATATTGATGAGTACATTCTCCATTAATTGTACCAGAATAATCAAGACCAGCGGACTGAAATCGAACATCCCCACCAGCGGCACAACCTTGCGAATTGGCGCAAGCAGCGGCTCCACCAACCGATCCAGCGCCGAGCGCACCGGATGATACGGCGACAAAAAATAACTCACAATCACATCCACCAGCACCAGGAACCCCAGCAAACGCATCGCAGCAATCAAGATTTGAAGCGTCAAAAACACAACCATACCAAACCTCTCTTTTTGTAGAAAAAACACATTCCCAACCACCCAGGCCTGATACAACAACCCGGGCAGACAACACAACCAAACCCTGCCCAGCGCAGATTCACCTACCCGTGAGGCGGTCTGGCCCCTAAAATAGCCGTTCCCACCCGAACGAGCGTAGCACCCTCTTCAACCGCCGCCGCAAAATCGGCAGTAGTGCCCATCGAAAGCTGATCCCAACCCGTTTGCGGGAACCGTATCGAGAGCCACTCATTCAACTCGCGCAACCGCCCAAAAAACGGCCTGGATCGTTGCGGATCATCCGCCAGCGGCGGCATCGTCATCAGGCCACACAGTTTCAGGTTTGGCAGCGCCAGCATCTGCTCGATCTCGCGGCACAGTGATTCGCGGCCAGCCTCGTTCCAGACCGGGTAGCCAAACTTGCTCGCCTCGCCAGAGACATTACACTCCAGCAGCGCCGTCAGCGTGCGGCCTGATTGGGCGCAGGAACGGCTCAAGCGTTGGGCCAGCTTCAGGCTGTCCAGCGAGTGGATCATATCGAAATTCAGCGCCACCAGTTCCGCCTTGCGGCTTTGCACATGACCGATCATGTGCCACTGCACCTGCGGGTTAGTGATGGCGCTAATTTTTTGCACCGCTTCTTCAGCGTAATTCTCGCCCAAGATGCGTGCGCCAGCTTCAATCGCCGCCTGCACCACCTCCAGCGGATGGGTTTTCGTCACCACCACCAGCTGCACAGAATCCGGTGAACGCCCAGCCTTGAGCGCCGCTGCATGGATTTGTTCCTGCACGTACTCAAAACGGGTGCGAATGTCGTTGGTGAGAGATTCAGTCACAGGTCAATCCCTTGGTGGTTCAAAATGGTATTTCACAATACGGTTGTGGCGCGAGATATTATCTCGCGCTACCGCACTGCAGTTGTGGCGCGAAATAACATCTCACGCTACCGCACTGCAGCTGTGGCGCGAGATAACATCTCACGCTACCGCACTGCAGTTGTGGCGCGAGATAACATCTCACGCTACCGCACTGCAGTTGTGGCGCGAGATA
>CAIJPN010000039.1 GCA_903822545.1 uncultured Anaerolineae bacterium
TACGTGACTGCCAGCTTCTCTTTGGGATACTTTTCGTAGCGTTTTTCCACCATCACCCGGCGGATGCGCTCAAACCCATCCCACACTTCTTCAAAGCTGACGTAAAGCGGCGCAAAACCCAGGCGCAGGTTATCGGGCGCGCGAAAATCGGGGATGACGTTCATCTCATCAATCAGGGCGCGGTTGATGCGGTAACCTTCGGGGTGGCGGATGCTGATGTGGCTGCCGCGTCTTTCAGCCTGGCGCGGCGACCCGAGCGTGAATCCAAGCTGGGAAAGCAGCGCATCCTGGAGCTGGATGCTGTATTCCGTTAATTTGACCGATTTCTCCCGAATAGCCTGCATCCCCGCTGAAAGTGTTGGCGTGAGCGATTCTTCCATCGCCAGGATGGACAGCATCGGCTGGGTGCCAACCAGGAAACGGGTCACGCCGGGGGCGGGGGTGTAATCCAGACCAAAGTCGAAAGGCCGGGTCTGGCCCCACCAGCCCCACATGGGCGAGATGGCTTCAGCCTGTATCTTTTTGTTAACGTAGAGAAAAGCCGGGGAGCCGGGGCCGCCATTGAGATATTTATACGTGCAGCCAATGGCGAAATCGGCCTCGCAGGCATCCAACTCCACATCCACCGATCCAACCGAGTGACTCAAGTCCCAAAGCACCAGCGCGCCTTTTTTGTGCGCCATTTCGGTGATCCTGGCCATATCGTAAAGATAGCCGCTTTTGAAAACCACGTGCGATAAAGTAACCAGCGCGGTATTTTCATCAATGGCTGCCTCCAGCGCCACCAGGTCTGGGGTGATGTCGTTATCCGCCGCACCGATGGTGATGATGGTATATGCGCCCTTGCCCCCTGCCCCCTCTGCTGTGTGGCGAGGGGAATTCTCCCCTTCCCCCGTGGGGGATGGCCCGGGGGTGAGGGCGTTTGCCAGACCCTGCAAAATATACAGGTCTGACGGAAAGTTGAAGGTATCGGTGATGATCTTGCGGCGTTCAGGGCGCAATTTCAGGGCAGCGGCGGCCAATTTGTACAGGTTAACGGATGTGCTGTCGCTGACGAGCACCTGCCCGGGGGCTGCGCCCACCAGGCTGGCGATTTTTTCCCCAACGCGGGCGGCGGCTTCCCACCAGTTTTTGTTCCAGCCGCGGATCAGGTCGGTGCCCCACTGTTCGCGAACGAAGGAATCCATTTTTTCGAGGGTTTTGCGCGGCAAACATCCCAGCGAGTTTCCGTCAAAGTAGACGAGATCGGCATCAGGGCGGTAGAAGTCCGCGCGGTAGCGGGCCAGGGGGTCAGAGCGGTCCAGGTTCTGGGCAAAATCTCGGGCGGTTGAAAAATCCATTTTTCCTCTATTCGTAAATTGGGCAGGTGTGAAGATAATAACAATCTTGTGTGAGCGCGTCAAGCTGATAATGAATAGCGCCGGGCTTTCCTATCGCGGAAGCGCCTTGTGCCGTTTGGCTGGGCAGTTACCAAAAAACTGGTTTCTTGGCGGGTTCGATGTTTTGAGTGTTAAGAAAGCTTGAATCCCCACTTGAACGGGCTGAAAAAGCTGGCGCCTTGTTGTACAATCACTGTATATGAGTTGGCAATTCAATCCCTTTGCCATTCCGGCCTTAATTGCTACGGGCGTCTCTATGTTCCTGTTTTCGATTGCGTGGAAGAGACGTTCTACGCCTGGCGCGCGTTCTTTCCTTGCCATGACGGGCATTATCACCTGGTGGTGTGGTTTTAACGCGCTGCAATTATCTGGCGGGGATGCTTTTACCCAGTTGGTCTTTGCTGATATTCAATATGCGGCTGTGACTACACTGCCGATCAGCTGGGTGTTGTTTGCGTTGGAATATACCGGGCATAATGCCTGGGTTACACGGCGAAACATCCTGTTAATGCTCATTTATCCGGCGATTGCGCTGCTGATTGTTATCACTGACCCGCTACACCACCTTATGTGGAGCTATGTGGCTTCAACGCTGACCTGGAATGGCAGTTTTTATGTACTGGAAATGCAGCAGGGCCTCAATTTTTGGGGAATCGTAGCGTATAGCTATATCTGGATCATGATCGGCACGGTGGCGATTATTGTGCACCTGATCCGTTCGCAGGGGTTTTTCCGCCGACAGAGTCAGGTTTTGCTGATGGGTGTGCTTGCGCCTTTTGTGAGCAATATCCTGTTTGTGTTTAATCTCAGCCCGGTTCCCAACCTGGATTTTACGCCCCTGGCGTTCACTGTCAGCGGGGTGTCGTTTGCCTGGGCCATGTTCAATTATCGGATGCTCGACCTGACCCCGATTGCAAACGATGTGGTTGTGCATAATCTGCGCGATGCCGTGTTTATCTTGGATGAGCGTGGCCGGGTGGTGAATGTCAATCCGGCTGCGGTTGCGCTGTTGGGCCGCGAAGAAGCCAACATCCTGGGGCAGACCATGGAAACGTTGCTTGGCGGGCGCGAAGATTTGCTGGGTCTATATCACCAATCCACAGCCGCACCAGAGAATGAATTGACCACTGAGATCGTTCTCGATGGTTCTGATGGGGCGCGTTATTTTGAAGTGCGTTTGTCCATTTTGCGCGATCGTTCCAGAAAATTTGTTGGGCGTTTATTGACGTTGCGTGATATTACAGAGCGGAAACTCTCTGAAATTGCCATGCAGCAGGCGCGTGAGGCAGCAGAGAGCGCCAATAAGGCCAAATCGGCGTTTTTGGCGAGCATGAGCCATGAAATTCGCACCCCCATGAATGCGGTCATTGGCATGAGCGGGCTGCTGCTCGATACAACCTTGACCGATGAGCAGCGCGATTTTGCCGAAACCATCCGCAATTCGGGCGATGCACTGCTTTCCATCATTAATGACATTCTCGATTTTAGCAAGATCGAAGCCGGGAAGATGGATGTTGAGGCCCAGGCTTTTGACTTGCGCGAGTGTGTCGAATCGGCGCTGGATGTGGTGACGACGCGCGCGCTGGAGAAAAACATCGAAACAGCCTACATCTTTGATGCGGATGTTCCCCTGGCGGTGGTTGGGGATGCCATGCGCCTGCGCCAGGTGCTGATCAACCTGTTGAGCAATGCCGTCAAATTTACCGAAAAAGGTGAAGTGGTTCTGAACGCAAAGGTGGAAGAGAAGAATCCGCCAACAGTATTGCTGCGTTTCCTGATCCAGGATACAGGCATCGGGTTGTCGCCGGAAAATATCGAGCGGCTTTTCCAGCCATTTGTGCAGGCCGATTCATCAACAACCAGGAAATATGGCGGCACCGGCCTGGGATTGGCCATCAGCCGCCGCCTGGTGGAATTGATGGGCGGAACCATGCGGGCTGAAAGCGAGGGCCTGAACAAAGGCTCAACGTTCAGTTTCACCATCCAGGTGCCAGTTGCCCGGCCTTTCGATTTGCAAATGCGAGATCGCTCCAAAACCCAGATCAGTTTCAGGGGTAAGCGTCTGCTGGTTGTGGACGATAATTCCACCAACCGCCGCATCTTGCTGGCACAAACCGCCCGCTGGGGCATGCTGACGCGCGAGACAGAATCGCCCCTCCAGGCGCTGCAATACATCCAGGATGGTGAAACGTTTGACCTGATCATCCTGGATATGCACATGCCAGAAATGGATGGCGTGGATCTTGCCAGGCGCATCCATGCCATCAACCCGGGTATTCCACTGGCGTTGTTCAGTTCGCTGGGGCAGCGTGAGTTGGAGGCCGGGCATCTCTTTGTGGTGCATCTCACCAAGCCAATCAAACAATCGCAGCTATTTGATGCGCTGGTGACCGTTTTTGGGGGGATGAAGACCGGCCCATCAGACCGGCGCGGGGCTGATCGAATCAAGCTCGACCCGGAAACTGGCTCCCGGCATCCGTTGCGCATTCTCCTGGCTGAAGATAACCTTGTAAACCAAAAACTGGCGCTGCGCCTGCTCCAACAAATGGGCTACCAGGCTGATACGGCCATCAACGGGCTGGAAACGCTCGAAGCCGTTGAGCGCCAACCCTATGATGTGATCTTGATGGATGTGCAAATGCCAGAGATGGATGGTCTGGAAGCCACGCGCCAGATCCGCGTAAAAGGCTCGGGTGTGCATATCATCGCCATGACGGCCAATGCCATGCAGGGTGACCGTGAAGAATGCCTGGCCGCCGGGATGAATGATTACATTGCCAAGCCCATTCGTGTGAATGAGCTGGTGGATGCTTTGTTGAATGCAGCCCCCGTCACGGGGAAATAGCCACGCTCCCGGGAATACCCCAAAAAACTGCAGCATTATTGGCCTTATTCGTTGATGGAGGCCGCTTCTTCGATGGTCTCTTTGCTTTCAACCCGGGACGCTGCGTAGATGCCGGCCAGGATCAGGGTCCCACCGATAATGTTGAGCGGCGTGGGACTTTCTTTGAGCAGGAAAAAGGCCAGGATGGTGGAACCGATCGGTTCGCCGAGCAAGGTCACAGAAACGAACGAGGCCGGGAGATAGCGCAATGCCCAGTTGAAGGTGGAATGTCCCAAAAGCTGGGGAACCAGCGCCAGTAACAGCATAAAAATAAAAGTTTGCGGCGTATAGCCAATAGGGGAGTTCCCGCTCAAGAACATGATGCCGATCAGTACCAGGGCGGCCATGCCGTAGACCACAAAGATGTAAGGGATGAGTGACATTTTTGCGCGCAGGCGGCGGCCAATCAGCAGGTAGCCAGCCGCCATCCAGGCGCCGGCCAGGGCCAGGAAATTGCCCCACATGGCTTTACCCTGCAAAAATTTAATCAGTGGTGGGCAGGTGAGGCCATTTTGGATGGTGCAGGTGTCGCTGATGCCGACAATGCTGCCGCCCACCAGCGCCAGCAGCATCCCGATGACGACCGGGCGGGTGATGGGTTCTTTGAGCACCAGCGGGGAGAGCAGCGCCACCCACAGCGGGGTGGTGGTCACCAGCACAACCGAGCTGGCTACGGTGGTGTATTCCAGCGAGGAGATCCAGGTAGCGAAGTGCAGGGCCAGGAAAAAGCCCGAGAGCGCGCCCAGCAGCAGTTCGCGGCGAGTCAGGCTTTGAAGTTCGGGGCGATGCCGCCAGATGGCGAGCGGGGCAAGCACCAGGCTGGCAAATGTCAGCCGGTAAGCGGCGATCACCAGCGAGGGCGCACCCTGCTGTGCATAACGGATAAAAATAGAGGCGGTGGAAACTGCCAAAATCCCACCCAAAATGGCAACTGGCAGGGCTATCTGTGGGCGTTGCGAGTGAGTCATGTCTCCTCCGGGGGTGATGCTGTTGTCACCTGTTGGGGTGAAATTTATTAGATAAATAATAGAATAATTATCTTATTATTGACATTGGCAAATGGAAAGACTAAAATGTCGGACATTCAATAATCCTACACGAGGATAATCCTTTTTTCAACTTTCTGGAGGACACCATGGCTTTCTCTTTGCCCGCTTTACCTTATGCTTATGATGCGCTCGAACCTTTCATCGATACGCAGACGATGACCATTCACCACGACAAACACCATGCAGCATACGTCACCAACCTTAACGCTGCCCTAGATAAACACCCCGAACTCGCTGGTTGGTCGCTCGAAGACCTGCTCAAGAAGTTGAGTGATGTGCCCGAAGATATCCGCAGCGCTGTGCGCAATCACGGTGGCGGGCACTGGAATCATACCCAGTTTTGGGAAAGCATGGGCCCCAATGCGGGCGGCGCTCCCACTGGCAAACTGGCTGATGCAATTAATGCTGCTTTTGGCAGTTTTGATGCTTTCAAAGCTGAGTTTGAGAAGGCCGCCAATGGCCGCTTTGGCTCTGGCTGGGCCTGGCTGGTTAAAAAGGCAGACGGCAGCCTGGCGATTGTTTCCACTGCCAACCAGGATAACCCGATGACGGATGGCTTGACCCCGATCTTGGGTAATGATGTCTGGGAACACGCTTACTATCTCAAGTACCAGAACCGCCGCGCGGAATATACCGCCGCCTGGTGGAATGTGGTCAACTGGGAAGCGGTTGCCAAACGCTTCTAACGCAGACAAAAAATCCCGTCGCAAGGTGAGCGACGGGATTTTTTTACATCCATAGCATCTTCTCAAAATTTCTGGGCAAGGCTTAACGCAATGTCGCTGAGACGCAATGATTTACTGGTCACAAAACCGGTCTGGAAAACCCAGGAAACCACCGAGCCACGGAGTTTTTAAGGTTTTCTCCGTAGCGAAACACTCATTGCAGGGCAAAAATTCACCCGTTTTTGCGAGAAGACACTATCCATAATTCATCCTGATCTTGTTAATCTTTTTTTTATCCTGGCGACATACAATTTTAGCGTACTCCAATCCTATGGCCAAAATGCCTGATAGGACAACGCTGTAGAGCTGACTTTCAGGGAACCTGGCTTATTGACTCTCATCTTCTATAGAGGTTCTATGACTCTAAAACGCCTACTTTACTTAATGTTGATTGTGATTGTGGCCGGAACTTCTGCACTGGCAGGCGCCGCGGCAGGCGGCATGGCGGTTTACCAGTACTTGCGGATTTATCGAACACCGGCGCAGGCCGTGCTCCCGGTGGATACACCCGCTACCAGTGCGGCTACCCAGGTTTTATCGATTAACACAACCGAGTTCCAGACCACCATCACCCAGGCTGCCGAAACCGCCGGCCCGGCGGTGGTGACGGTGGTTGGCACCATCCCCGGCCAGCAGACTTTTTTTGGGCAGACTGCCGATTCAACCGTAAGCGGCAGCGGTGTGTTCATCCGCGCGGATGGCTATGTACTGACCAATAATCATGTGGTTGAGGGCACGCAGGATATCAAAATCGTGCTTTCGGATGGCTCGCAGCAAAACGCTATGCTGGTTGGCGCAGATAAGTACGCCGACCTGGCCGTGCTGAAAACGGATGGTAAAGTCCCGGCGGTGGCTTCGCTGGGGAATTCGGATGTGCTCAAACCCGGGGAAACGGTCATCGCTATTGGCTCACCGCTTGGCGATTTTAAGAATACCGTTACCGTGGGTGTGGTCAGCGCCACAGGGCGATCTATCGACACCGGCGAGGGCTACCAGATCGAGGATTTGATCCAGACGGATGCAGCCATCAACCAGGGCAATTCCGGTGGGCCGCTGGTCAACCTGGCGGGGCAGGTGGTTGGAATCAACACCTTGATTGTCCGCGCCAGCCAGAGCGGCACCGTGGCCGAGGGGCTGGGATTCTCGGTACCGGTAAACACTGCCAGGGCGGTGGCTGAGCAGATCATCCAGAAAGGCTATTTTTCCCGCCCGTATATCGGCATTGGCTGGCAGCCTATCACGCCTTATCTGGCTGCCCGTTATGGATTGCCGGTGCAGTGGGGTATTTATGTTACCCGGGTGGTGCCGAACAGCCCCGCGATAAAGGCTGGGCTGCAAGTGGATGATATGATCACGCGAATTGGCGATGTGACGCTGGATGAAACCCACTCATACATCAACGCGCTGTTTGCTTACCAGGCCGGTGATACCATAACGCTGACGGTGGTGCGCAGTAACCAGGAAATGCAAGTGGATGTGACTTTGGAAGAGGCACGCGCGAACCAGTAATCTTGCTTCGGGTATAAAAAAGTCACAAAGACCGGAGTTTTTCGTAAACTTCGCGTCTTTGTGACTTTGCGGTTAGAGGGCCAGGGTTACCCTTCCAAGATTTTTCGCACCGTTTTCTCTACATCAGCGCGGGCCACGGTTTCTTGGGTGGAATTGGTCAGGTTTTTGATGGTCACTTTCCCGGCGGCGGCTTCATCGGGGCCGATGACGATGGTTACTTTGGCACCCATGCGGTCGGCGAATTTGAATTGTTTGGGCAGTTTGGCCGGTTCGGGGTAGCTGGTGACTTTGATTCCGGTGGCTCGCAGTTCGGCTGCCAGCGAGAAAGATTCCATCCAGAGAGACTCGTCGAAAATGGTAACTAGCACCGGTGCCGGGGTTGGCACAAAGGCCGGGATCAACCCCTTTTCTTTGAGCAGGATGCCGATAACCACGTCACCCATGGCAAATCCCACGCCAGAGAGCGGATCGCCGCCTACATCGCGCAGCAGGTTATCGTAGCGGCCACCGCCGAAGATGGCACGGCGTACACTGCCAGATGTGTCAAAAGCCTCGAAGACGGTTCCGGTGTAATAGAGCAGCCCGCGCATGATGTTGGGGTCAAATTTAACGTATTCCTTCACTCCCAAGGCTTCCAGCGCCTTGAAGAGCCGCACCAACTCGTCAGATTTTTGCCACAGATCAAAGTTGGTGAGGATTTGTTTCAGGCCATCGAGTTGTTCCTGGCTGAGACCGATTTCCAGCACGTACTCATCCCATTTAACTGGTTCCATCTTGGTGCGGCGGTCAACCGCGCCGGAGACATCCAGCCGTTTTTCGGCGGGAATACCCAGGGCGTCGAATTGGGCATCCATCAGGCGGCGATTGTTGACAAAAATGGTGGCAAACTGTGGGGTCAGTCCGGCCAGTTTCAGGAAGGTGGCGCCTACTGCGATTAGTTCGGCGTCCGCTTCGGGAGAGTTGACTCCCAGCATATCCACATTCCACTGGAAAAATTCGCGGGAGCGTCCGCGCTGAGGACGTTCGTAGCGCCAGAAGGGCCCAAACGACCACCAGCGCACAGGATAAGCCAGCTCGCCCTGTTTTTGGGCGATCATACGCGCCAGCGAGGGCGTCAACTCGGGGCGCAGGGTAATCAGGTCGCCGCCCCGGTCGGGGAAGCAGAAGGATTGTTCTTTGACCAGTTCCTCGCCAGATTTGGCGGCATACAGGTCGATAGTTTCAAGGAAGGGCGCGTCCCATTCCTGGTAGCCAAACGTCTGCGAAGCCTCGCGGACTTTGCTATAGATGTAATTGCGCTGGGCCATCTCTTCGGGATAGAACTCGCGCGTGCCTTTGACGGATTGAATTACAGATTTGGATGCCATGATGTACTCCGGGATAATTCCTATTTACCAGGTTGATAATTGGACCAGTTAAGGTTTTCGATATGTGCAAATTTTGCTGCGCGAATTTCCTGTTGAGATTCGGGAATGCGCTCTATGAAGCGTGGCTCGTGTTCCAGCTTATGTGCAAACCGATGTGTGAAAATTATAGCCAGATTGATGGGCTTTCGCAAGAAGAATACCTGTCAATTCCCCTCCCTGCAAAATTCAGCGATTGAATTTTGATTTTGGTTTGGTATAATCCCAATCCAGTCACCTTTAAAAGGAGAGAAAAATGGAAATTAATTATCAGGAAACCAGCAAAGACCTGCTCGTGCGCATTGATATTCACGAAAAATACGGCGCGCGCAATATCGACAAGTGGAATATTGAAGTGCTTGACCCCAAACCAGGTTACAAGATTTTGGATGTCGGCTGCGGGGCGGGGAAGCAGTGCTTCCTGTATAGTGACCATACCAATGGCAGGGCCACGATCACCGGTGGCGATTTTTCGGAAGAACTGCTCGATAAAGCCCGCGCCAAACAGGCCGAGCGCAGCGACAAAAACATCAATTTCCAGTTCCTCGATTTCAACAAACCCTTCGCTTTTGCTGATAACACCTTCGACTTCGTCTCCAGTGCCTTTGCCATTTACTACGCAGCAGATTTGCAATTCACCTTTAGCGAAGCGCACCGCGTCACCAAGCCGGGTGGGCGCCTGTTCGTCACCGGGCCGCTGCCTGAGAACAAGAAAATGTTCTACGATATCATCACTGAAGCTACTGGCAAAGCCATCCCGCCCATGCCGGGTTCCAGCCGTTTTAAAGGGGATATTTTCAATACCATCAGCGGGATCTTTGCCAAAACGGAACTCCTGACCTTTGAGAACCCCCTGACCTTCCCGGAAGTGGCTCCCTTTATCGATTATGTGCGCGCCTCCTTGAGCGAAGACCGCAAACTGTGGACGAGCATGTTCAACGGCAAGGACGAGTATGAGCAGATGATTGGCAAAATCGAAAAAGTTGCCCAAAAATGGTTTGACCGTGATGACAAGCTGGTTATGACTAAAGTTGTCGGCGGGATTTTGGCCACAAAGTGATCTTTCTTTATAGGAAGGGCGCAGCATTGCTGCGCCCTTCTACGATGAGGAATTTATGAATTTTTACGGTAAACGGGTTCTCTTCCTCGGCGCGCACCCTGACGATATTGAACTGGGCTGCGGGGCGTTGATCCATCAGATTGCGCGCCAGACTGATATCCTGTGCGTGACGCTCTCAGATAACCAGAAAAACCCGTTGCTGACAAACCTGGTGGAAGAACACCAGCGCAGCATGGAAATTTTGGGCTTGAAACCGGAGAATGTCATTTTGGGGACGTTTACCACGCGCATTTTTCCCGATGCCCGCCAGGAAATCCTGGAATATTTCTTAAAACTGCGCCACGATTTTAACCCCGACCTGATCTTTGTGCACTCGAAAGCTGATATCCACCAGGATCACAACACCATGACTGACGAGGCCCTGCGCGCGTTTCGCGGGATTACGCTGCTGGGTTTTGATGTGGTGCGCTCATCTTACGGCTTTTTCCCGCACTTCTTGGTGGAAGTCAGCGAGGAGAGTGTTAGCAAAAAGATCGAGGCGCTCTCACAGTATGAAACCTACCGCGACAAGTACTACTTCAACAGTGATTTGACGCGCTCGATTATGGTGCGGCACGGCGCGCTGGCAGAAGTGCCATTTGCTGAAGGGTTTGATATTTTGCGTGTGGTGGGAACGTTTGGTTAGGCAGGGCAATTGCAAGTGCCTGTCACCTGAAAGGTGACAGGCACTTTTTTTGTCGAATGAGATAACGTCTGGGCTGTGTTATGAGTTTTGCAGGATTTTCCCGGTTTCTTGCAGGACTTCGTAGACTTTCTCTGCGGTGGGGATGTTGGTGGAGCCCAGGCCACAGGCGGGGGCGATCAGGCTGCGGGTGAAGAATTCTTCGGGTTTGATGATCACGCCACGGGCGGCGGCTTTTTCACATATCAGCTTGATGCCAGCCCGTAAACGGTCTGCCAGCGTCAGGGCGGTTTCGTTGTAGATGCGCTCATCGTTGGGGATCAAACCCCAGCACACGGATCCGCTCCGGTCGAGAAAATTCCGCAATTCCACAGGGTAGAGTGCCAGGTTTTCAATGAAGTTGAGCGCATCCAGGTTGAGAATATCCACCTTTGTGTTGAGCAGCAGCCCCCAATCGGTGTTGCCGCAGCAGTGAGTTCCGGCCAGCGCGCCCTCAGCGTGAACGGCGTCGTAAACTTCACCCATCCAGCTGATGGCATCTTCGCGGCTCAGGCTGACAAAAGCCGAGCCAAAGGAGGCCATGTAAGGCTCGTCTATGAACATGATCACATTTTCGCAAACTGGTTTTAGCTGGTTGATCTGCCAGCGGGCGTTCATGGAGGTGTTCTTTACCAGGACATCGGGCATGGCTTCGTTGTAGAGGCAGGCGCGCAAGTTTTGGTCGGTGATGGTCAGGCCAAAGCTGATGGGGCCCATGACCTGGCCTTTGCACCATGTTGGGGCGTGGCGGCTGAGGGTATCTGTGAATAGGAAGAAACCTTGCGCGAAATCTTCTTTCAGGCCAAATTTTTCGACATCGTCAGCGATGATGAGTTCGTAGAAGGCTGCCAGTCCTTCATCAAAATCTGGGCCGATGTGAACGACTGCCTTTTCGCGGATTTCATCTACTTGCAGGCCGGGCAGGCTGGGTGCGAACTGGGTATAGATATTCTCGCGGAAGCTGCGCCGTGGTAGTTGCAACCAGGCCGGGATATCCAGCTGGTTGATCAGGTGTTCGTTCAGGGCGCGGGCGTCAATGTGAGGGGTAGAACCCACGTGGGTGGTGAGGAAGTTGAAGTTGGGCATTGTATCAGTACCGGGTTAGGAGATAGGGCGTTCGCAGGCGCGCAGGCTGGCGATGTGCCAGTCATTGGTGGTTTTGATGATTACAAACGAGACCGCCCAATTGCGCAGGCGGGTGAGTTCAAAATCCTGGTGCTCTGCAATGTGCGCATCGCCATCGATCAGGATCACCTGGTCGTTGAGATGTTGGATACGGGTGATATGGGTGTTGTGCCTGACCCCGGGGCGGGTTTCCATATCTTTGAAACGTGGAACATAAAAGCTGTGGATATCTTTGCGGCTGGGCATTTCCATTTTTTCGCCGTTCAGGGTGAAAAAAATGGCACTGGCATCCTCTGTGAACAGGCCACAGTAGGCATCGGCGTTGCGCTGGTTCCAATATGAATCGTATGTTTTAAACAGGGCGATGATTTTTTCGTCCATAGCTGTTCCTTCCATTGATCTGTCAATTTAAGCATACATGGATTTATGCGCCGGGGCAAGTGGGTGTTTTTGGTGGGCGCAGTCATTCTTCAGGCATCCAGGTTGCCGCCTGGGCAATTCGCAAAGAAAAGGCACAGATGTGCAGGAGTGAGTGTTTGTTGTGATGAACGCAGTCGGATGGTGCTCCACTTAGCCAGGCATAAACGCAAGAGCGCCGAGATTTTTATAAAAATCCTGGCGCTCTTGGTAAAACCTGGCATCTTTTGCGGTAAAAAATCCGTTTCGCTAATCCAGATTGGCTACTTGTGCAGTTCCCTGGCGGCTACAAAGCTCAGCCCGGCTTCGGTCAGCATCTGCGCGGA
>CAIJPN010000040.1 GCA_903822545.1 uncultured Anaerolineae bacterium
CAGCAATTCCCGTTATGAGTTCATTTGGATGACTATTGAACTCAAACGAGTCGAAAACGAAGCCATAGCTCACGTTTTTGAATAGATAACGGGAAAAGACGGTCTGGGTGGGCGCACTTCTGAATCTGCATCTCGAACAACCGCCGTCACAGGCACGTTAATCGGAACCCGGTTTCGGAAAACAGGTTGTACCAGTGGAGGCGTGCTCCGGGTTGAACTTTGGGAAAGCCTGGGCAAATTAGATCTCATGGCGGACCCAGGATGACGATCTGTGCGCGAAAGCCATACAACAAAGCTCGAAAAATGTCCTCCATGCAGGCGAATTCAAAGCTATAGAACAAGGCGCGCAGATGTTCCCACAAACGGCGGCGGCTGCCTTCTTTTTTCAAAACGCCTTGGAATAAGTCACAGGCCAGTTGTTGGGCCTGATCCACCAGAAAGGCTAACATCATTAGCGAGGCAAATACAACCGAGAGGTTCTTTTCCCCATGTCCAAAATTGTGCTCGAAATGATAACCCTGGTTTTTGAGGGTGTTGAAGGTCTCATTCTCGATTTTCCAACGTGCCCGACCCCCACGCATGATCTGAAAAACGTTCTCCAGGGTCACGGTCAAGTCCGTCACCCAACTGAAATGCTGCGTTTCCCCCGCCTTGATTTCCCAATACTCGACAAAATTGACCAGTTCATCCGGATTAGATTCATTCAAGGCCAGCTGGTTGATGAACCGGAACCGATGCAACACCCCTGCGTTTTCACATTCGAATTCGATCGTCTGCCCAGCTTGGGTCGCCTGGGCCACCGTGGTAAAGAGAAACTTATGGTCGCCTTCTTTGACCCCCAGAATGAAGTGCAAATTGTGTTTGCGCAACTCTGCAATGTGCGGCGCATTGGAACTGAGCGCATCTTCGATGACAATCAGGGGCAAGTGGGGATGGTCTTGGCGTAATTTCTCCAGAAAACGCTTCGCGGCATTGCGTTCGCAGTCATTCTTGGTCTGCCCATCCTGTTTGATGATCGCTTCCGGTGCAAACGGGATGACTTCCGCAAAATCCGGATGGACGATCGCACCACCCAAGAGTTGATGTGCATAGCGGGTTTCGCCCGTCTTGCTGCTCTTCTTCTCCAAGCAAGATGCACAATGCACTCGATAGGATGAAAAGTAACCCGTCCCATCCAAACTCAGCAGGTAGCAGCCTTCCAGAAAGACCAGCTTCTGGATGACCTGACCACGCTGGAGTTCTTCAAAAACCTCCTTGAAACGTGGCCGAATTTCGTCCGGCTCAACTTCATCCAGAATTGTCCGCATCTGGGTGTCACACGGGATCGTTTGGATCTGATAGATACGCTTCAAGTTCCCATCGGTTGCTCGACGCTCATCAAAGGCCAGCAAGGAAGGATCCTTGAGCGAAAAAACCGCAAAAGCGGACATCGCGGCATCGGCCAGAGATACCTTTTGGTTGTCCGCGCGGAGATCTTTAATCTTTTCCAGTCCAGCATAAACCAGCTTGAAAAGCCTACTGGCTGATAATTTCGTCCGTATACTCAGTGTTTACCACCTTTTGAAAATTATCCAGATATCAAAGCGTTGCCCGGCATTTACCGAGGGGCCAGGCTGACAAGACTCTGTTCACCACAGCGATTGGCAAACAGTATATCCGAATTTACGATCACTCTTACGAAAATCCAAAACGGGAATTGCTG
>CAIJPN010000041.1 GCA_903822545.1 uncultured Anaerolineae bacterium
CCGATTTTCAGCAGGCCCAGCATCGGCGTCCAGGGTTTCATCGCGCGGGTCTCGACAAACTCATTGCGGTTCGTTTCGATAGACTTCACCAGCACCTGCGCCGATTCTTTCCGCACGTCACAAACCTGCCCTGATACCTGTCCCGCTGTTTCGAGCGATTTGATTGCACGCTGGAGCGCTTCTTCGCCTCGCCCGGAGAGAATTACCCTCGCCCCGGCTTTGACTGCCGCTTCAGCGACCGCGTACCCGAACCCGCGCGTCGAACCGGTGATGATGACCTCTTTACCCGTCAGAGCTGCCTAGGTTTCCTGATTCAGGTTGTGAAGAACATTGAGAAGTTCTGCATTGGATGGGATATCGGTAGCATCATGCCCATAATGGACAAATCGCACCGTCCTGGTTTTGTCGATGGTGATTTGGGCAGGCATGCGCCCGAATTTGAAGATTTTGACTTCCTGCCCGTACAGTTTCAAAACACTGTGGGTTGGGTCGGGCAGGCCGGTGAAGGGCAGGTGATGCTTCGTCCAGTAGTTGGAGAACGCTTTGGCATCTTCCGGGCCGAGCACCAGGATTTGGGTGTCTTCGGCTACAAACTTGTCATATTCGCGGCGCAACTGCGCCATGTGCTGTTGGCAGTACGGTCAGAAAAAGCCGCGATTGAAGACCAGCAGCACGTTTTTCTTGTTTTCAAAGTCGGAAAGGCGTATGGTCTGGCCGTTGAAATCGGTCAGGCTGAAATTGGGGGCGGGGGTGTTGAGTTCGACGCGAGCCATATTAATAAGCCCGATTTCCCAGCCAGAACTTTTTCCAGTCGCCGCCGGAGGCTTGCAGGGCCAGGAAGGCGTACAGGCTCATGGCAAAAGCTCCCAGCGTCATAACAGCCAAAATCCAGAGTGCGGTTACGGGGAGGGATTTTTCACGGTATACGATCCAGCCAGAGAAAAGCGTGAAGCCGGTATACAGGTCAACGAGGGAGACGATCCCCCAGGGCATGGCAACCAGTTTTGCGCCCTCAGCGCCGAAATCCCCAACAGCGAAGGCATATCCAATGATCCCGGCCATGATGAGCGCGCCGAGGAGTGTAATGGTTTTTGCGAGTTTCATGTTATCGAATCCTTTTCTTGCGGATGGCGGCAAACCCGAGCGCGCCAACGCCCAGGTGTGCCCCCAAAACCGGGGTGATTTGCACCGGGAGCGGCTCGGCTTCCTCGGGGAAATAAGCGCGGACGGTTTCGATGAGCGTTCCAGCTTCTTCGTGGATGCCCGCGTGGAGGACTTCCAGCCGCTCGAAGGGTGCGTACTCTTTGAGCCAGGCCATCAGCTGCGCGGTGGCCTTTTTCTGGGTGCGGACGCGCTCGACCGTCGATTTGCCCATGTGCATGTGCAGCAGCGGCTTGATTTTGAGAAACTCGCCGATGTGGGCCACGGCGCTGTTCATGCGTCCGCCGCGACGCAGGTATTCGAGCGTTTTGAGTGAGGCGAAAACGTAGGTGCGGGTCATCAGCTCTTTGAGTTCATCCAGGATTTCCTCGAGGGCGTGACCAGCGCGAGCCATTTGTGCCGCTTTCTCAACCAGGAATCCCGTCCCGAGGCTGAGTTGGCTGGAGTCGAGCACTGTCACCGGGATGCGGGTGAACTCCTCGGCGGCTTTGCGCGCCACATTGATGGTGGCGCTCAGCGTTTCGGAGATATGAATGCTCAGGATGGCTTTGGCGCCCTCGTCGGCCAGGCGCTCGTAAATCTGGCGGAAGGTTTCGGGGCTGGGTGCGGCAGTTTTGGGGAAGGGGTTCATTGCCGGAAGGCGCTCGTAAAACATCTCGCGCGAGATATCTACGCCATCTTGCAGGGTTTCATCCCCAATGTGAATGTTAAGCGGCAGGACAGTGATTTCCAGGTTGCGGACAACCGCTTCGGGTAGGTCGCAAGTGCTGTCAGTAACAATACGTAGGGTCATTTTTTCTCTTTTTGGCTCTTCCGTTTTATCGTGTACGGATGCAGGGGTGGCATCTACAAGTTTTCGCGAAAAACAGTAGCACCAACTATATTAAGTCAAACGTTTCGCAACATTTTGGCCAAAGTCAGGAGACTTTAGAGTTCAGTTCGCGCACAGGGTTGGGTTGTTGCTTGAAGCGGTCGGCAATCCAGATACCCAGCGCAATCAGGCCGGCCATCAGGAAGGCCACCAGGTATTCAATCAGCGGGATGCGGATGATTTCATTAAGCTGCACCCAGCCTTTCCAGTTGTAAACCACCAGCGCAGCGGCAACATATCCCAAACCAACCAGCCAGCGGGTTAGCCTGCTCCAGCCCAGGCCATGCATCTGTGAGATCACGAACATGGCCGCAAAACCGAAAGCGAACATCGTCCAGATTTCACCGCCCTGGAAAATGGCGACTACTGTCCCGTGAAAAAGTACGGTCACTTCCTGAACCAAAGTCCACCACTTATTAACGTGGATGCGCGTCAGGAACAGGCTGCCCTGGAGCAGCAGCATGAACATATAGAAGAAGCCCATCAGGTGCCCAATCGGGTTGGCCATCGGGTGGAACCAGAATGTGTAAACGGTAGCCCAGGCAAACAGGTAGCCGTGATATTTGCGGACGAAGGCCACCACGCGCTTTGAAAGCGGTGCAGGCTTGCCAAAGAACATCCCCCGGCGCTTGTTTTCCATGATCAAGATGGCGCACAGCATCAGGATGACAGAACCCTGCGAACTCCAAACGGGTGTATCCTGCGCCAGGCCGTCGTACCATACCTGGGTCTGGATGAGATGCAACACGATAAAGAATGCGTTAACTCCCATCGCCCAAATGTTGACCGGGTGCAGGCCGGTACTGTATTTCTGCACGCGAGTCTGGGCGTAGTAGATCAGGCACCAGAGTGCAATCTGGTGCAGGGCGTAGAAACCCCACGAGGTCAGGCGTGTCCACAGGGTCACATCCTGCGGCGGGAGCTTCCAGTAGTACCACAGCGGGCCAGTATCGGGCAGCAGTTGTATGGCGTTAAGCCGCTCGCCTGCCAACCAGATGATGGCGGTGAAAACCAGGGAGAAGGCCAGCCCACCCCAAAGGGCGATCTGCGCAGAGCGTGGGGTGGAGAGCAAGTCTTTGTTCATTAGGGTTCCTTTTTGTGGATAAGTGCATGGCAATTTTTAACTGGATGGTGCAGACAGGGTACGCACCATCCCGCCCTGTCAGTCTTGTGACCGTTTAATCAGCCACTCAACCACTGGCTGCCCAGCTGCGCCGAGATGCTGCTCAAGGGCGCTGGCATAAGCGCGCAGGTAAAAAGATAATACTTTCAGGTCAAGCTGGTTGCCTTTAATCATGGCAGTCAGCCAGTCCAACTCGCTGTCGATGTAACTTACATCCCCGAGCTGGAGCGCGGCAATCAGATCATTGCCCATAAACTGGTTGGCTGTCACCAGGTATGCCTGGTCGAATCCGGGCTGGGCCAGGGCTTCATTGAGCGTGGATTCAATCGACGGGCGCTTTAAAATGAATTTTTCCAGGATTTCAGCGTAATTTGTGGGCTGGGTGGTAACCTTTGGCGCTGGTTTCGGAAACGCCAGCAGCGACTCGATCTGCCAGATGGCTGCATCCAGGCTGTGGCCGAGAAAATGAGCCGGGATCGATTTAACAATGTTAGGCAGGGTATTGAATATCCGACCGCCAAAAGCTACATTGCCACCATGCGAAGCCAGCAGCATGGCAGTCTGTTGGAGCGTAGAAGCTGTGCTCAGCTGTTGGGATGAGAGAATCACCAGGTCGGCATGAACAGCGCGGATGGTTTCTTCGAAACGGTTGGCGGGGACATTCGCGCCAAGGTAAATCACAATCAGGCCGCGGCGGCGCAGGAAAAGTGTCAGCATCAGCGGGGTGAAGGTATGCCACTCATCAGCAGGGCAGCCTATCAGGATGGTCTGGTTGCGTGTGGGGGCTGGGGATGCTGCGATCAGCGTATCCAGCCGCCGCATGGCCAGCGCTGAAGCAAAATGCTCCTGCTGGACACTGGCGCGGTTCTCGTACCACAGCATCCCAATCTCAGCCATGCCGTGCTGGAGAATGCCCGTGCAAACCTGCTCGATTGGGTAGAGCGAGAAAGCCTGGTTAAGCACCTTGTCGGCGGCGATTTCGTTGTAGGCCATACAGGCTTCCAGCCAGAGAGTGCGCAGCCCATCCAGGCTGGTTACGGTAACCTGCCCGGAAAGCATTTGCATTGGCTGGAGCGGTTTCACCATAGCGGGAACCGTTGTCAGCGCGGATTCGATCAGCATTTCCTGGCCCGGTGCGCAGACTTCTTTCCACATTTCCACTGCGCGGGAGATGCTCAAGCCTTCTGCCTGGCGTGCCACCAGCCATTTAAGCAAGGCCATATCAAATTCCGAGTACAACCGGTGACCGCCCTGGGTGCGCTCAGGTGCTGGGATCCCGTAGCGACGTTCCCAGGCGCGCAAAACATCGGGTTTCAGGCCGGTTTCATGCAAGACAGCTTTCAGATTGTAGGTGGGGTTTTTGCTGATTGGCATTGGTACTCCGTTTTGCCATCGTTCCCGGCTCATCCCCAGCGGGGATAGCATGTGCGTTTCTCCCAGATGGAGAGGCGTGGGGTGAGGGGATGTCTTATAGTTTCGGTATCAAAACCGGCGTATTTTTCTTGTAATTCTCGTAATCTGCCTGGCCGCCCCATTTTTTGTCGGCTTTTTGCTCGAGCAGGGGTACGCCGCTAACGCGGGTGAGCAGCAAGGTGACGAAGAGCGGGGAGATGAGCGCGACCCACTGCCAGCCTTGCAAGACAGGGATGGCGATAATCGCCACACCCACCCAAAGTACGATTTCTCCAAAATAGTTGGGGTGGCGTGATTTGCCCCACAGACCGGTGCGGATGAATTTGCCCTTGTTGGCCGGATCGGCGTTGAAGCGGCTTTTCTGGTTATCGGCGATGACTTCGAAGGTGAAACCGAAAATCCAGACCAGCAGGCCGATGATGGCGAAGATATCAAGCTCTTTGCGTGCGCTGGAGGTGATGGCCACCCAGGCCGCAGCGGCGGTGAACGTAACCCACAGCGCCTGGATCGTCCAGACGTTCAGGAAACGGATGAAGGATGGCTTCAACTCGTCGAAGCGGTCATCCTTGCCAGCCTTGTGCACGCGGCGAAACAGGAAAACCCCCAGCCGGATGGCCCAAATCAGCACCAGCGCAAACAGCAGCAGGGCGCGGGCATCAGCGCCGGGGCTGAGAAAAAGCGCCAGGGCGGTGACGGAGATGTAGGTGAGACTTCCAGTAATGTCAAAGAATTTTTCAGTCTGTTGGGCAAAGGCCGGGATGAAAGCAATCCACTGGATGATGAAGGCCAGCCCAACAGCCAGGGCAAAAACAGGCATCCCGGCAAAGGTGCTTCCATTCTGGCCGCCAGCCAGGGCAACCAGGATGCCGACAACCACCAAAATGGGAAATACGATTAAAGATTTGCGATCAGTTGGGTTCATTTGGGCTTTCTTTGGGGAATAAAACCTGGCCCCTGCCCTGCCTTTGGCGGGGCAGGGGCCAGGTGGATTTCAGGCCTTCACTGGCTTGGTATTTTTGACCAAGTTTTGTACAGGTATTGTACCATTTTCTTTCAAAATCCGCTCAGTTGTTAAGCGTGCTGAAAGGAGTACGATCGGCAAACCGGTGCCAGGATGGGTGGACGCGCCCGCAAAATACATGTTTTTGTACTTTGCATGGCGGTTTTGCGGGCGCAGGTAGCCGACCTGCCAGAAGTTATGGCTCAGGCCAAAGGCGGCGCCCTTGGCCAGGTTGTAATCTTGCTTCCAACTCAGCGGGGTGTGAATCATCTCGAACTTGATGTGTTCACGCAGGTCAGTGATGCCCATTTCCTTTTCCAGCCGGGCAAAGACTGTTTCGCGCGCGCGGCTGACCATTTCGTCCCAATCCTGTTTGTTGGATGGGTCGAGGTGGCCAACCGGCACCAGCACGTAGAGCGTATCCTGCCCATCGGGCGAGGCCGCCGGATCGATGCGGGCTGGGGCGTGAACGTAAAAACTCGGTTCTGCGGGCAAGCTGTGATCGTTGAAAATCTGGTCAAAGGAGGCTTTGTAATCGCCAGCCAGGAAAACGTTGTGGGGCGCAACTTGCTCATAACGTTTATCTACACCCCAGTAGAACATGATCGTTGAGCAGGTGTAGAGCTTTTCGTCCAGCTTTTTGGCTTCAGTGCGATCAGGCAACAGTTGGTCATAGATGTAAGGAAGATCAGCATTACCGACAAAAATATCGGCGGAATAGGTTTTCCCGTTTTCCAGTTCGACCGATTCAACCCTGGAACCATCGACCCGTATCTGTTTTACCGGGGCATTGTAGATGAACTTCACCCCCAGCTTTTCCGCCACCCGCACCAGCGCCTGAATCCCGGCATACATCCCGCCGATTGGGAACCACACACCTTCAGCAAGTTCTGTGTACTGGAGCAGGGAATACGTGGCCGAGGCGTCATACGGGCTCAGGCCGAGATACATGTTCTGGAAGGTAAAAGCAGCCTTGAGCCTTTCATCCTTAAAATAGCGCCCTGTGTTGCGATAGTGCTTATCCAGTGCCTTCAGTTGGAAGATCAGCGGCAGGTTCGTCAGGCTGAAATATTCAAAGATGTTGAAGAAGTTGCGACCAACGAACTTTTCAACCGAAATCTTGTAGTGTTTTGCGCCCTCGGCGATGTAATTCAGGAATCCGGTAAAGGCAGTTTTTTCCACCTTTTCGAGCTGTTCCTGCATCTGGCCGATATTGGATGTCAACTGGAGTTGCAGCCCATCTTCAAAATGGACTTTATAGGTCGGGTCGATGCGCTTCAGTTCGAGATGGTCTTCCAGCTTTTCGCCCAGCGAAGCGAAGGTTTCTTCCCAGATTTCTGGCATCAGGAAAAGGGTAGGGCCAATATCAAACCGGTGACCGTCGCGGGTGAGCTGGCTGCAGCGACCACCGGGGGTGGCGTTCTTTTCAAGCACGGTGACATCGTATCCGTTGCGGGCAAGGCGTCCGGCGGTGGCAATTCCACCAATTCCGGCACCGATGACAATGGCAGTAGGTTTGCGGGACATGGGGCGAGACTCCTTAAGCTGAAGATCAAAAGTCGAAAATTAAATGGCAATTCTTGAATAACTGCTGTGATTATAGCTATTGTCTATATTTTGTCAAGGTATATTGCGTTTTTCTTATACAAAACCTTGACAATTCTTTATTATTCAGTAAAATAAAGCTCAACAGTGCGGCATTTATTGAACAGCCGACTATGAAACTAGCACACCAGGAGACGAATATGCAGGCACATTGGGAACACCGCTTAATTGCACTCGCCGGGAATACTGTTAACCCTTCCACCCGACCGATATTTTCTTACTGGGCTGGCGATGCCTCCCTGGCGAAAGCTTACGCCTTGTGTGGCAAAGTCGCTGCCCACCACAGTAAATCATTCTATATGGCCAGTGGCCTGCTCCCCGAAGAAAAACGTTCGGCTGCCCGTGCATTGTATGCCTTCTGCCGTATCGTAGATGACATTGTCGATGAAGGCTCAGTGGTTGGCCGCGATGCTGAACTGGATTACTGGCGCAGCATTGTCCAGGGTGTTCAGCATCCCCGCGCTGACGATCTGGTTGCCCAGGCCTGGGTTGATGCGCGCGCCCGCTACCATATCCCGGCGCGTTATGCCCAGCAGCTGATCGATGGCGTGGCCCGCGACCTGCGCCAGAACCGTTACCAGAGCTTTGACGACCTGGTCACCTATTGCTACGGGGTCGCTTCCACTGTTGGGCTGATGAGCATGTATATCGTTGGTTTCAAAAGCCAGGAGGCGCTGCCGTACGCCATCAAACTCGGTGTGGCGCTACAAATGACAAACATCCTGCGCGATGTCGGCGAAGATTTCCGCAATGGCCGCATCTACCTGCCGCAAGATGAGCTGAGTGCCTACAACATCAGCGAAGCCGACCTGGCAAAGGGTGAAGTCACTCCCAGGTGGCGTGACTTTATGAGATTCCAGATTTTCCGTGTGCGTGAATTGTATGCCGAAGCCCAAAAAGGCATTAAATTCCTCGAGCGAGATGGCCAGCTTGCCATTAGCGCATCTTCTGGTTTCTACCAGGGCATCCTGGATTCCATTGAAGCTAACGACTACGATGTTTTTAGCCGTCGCGCCAGCCTGTCGGCCTGGGAAAAGGTTCGGCGCGTGCCGGGGCTGTGGCTTTCGACCCAGTTTGGTGTGTAAAAAAACGGGAGGCAGTCAGTTCCAGGTGGCTGTTTCCTGTTTTATTCTTTGGCAATGGAAGGCAGCCTGGGAAGAACGGGCTGCCTTCGTCGTTTAATGGGTAATGACCGGCTCACACCTACCGCTGTCACTCCGGTAATTTGTCAGACAAAGCCGGGAGGATGGCCGATGTGCTCGCCAACGCTATCTTGATACAAGCCCTGGTGATGCTGTTCTCTGCGCGTGGGTAAGAGAAAACGGGGGAGTATAATTCGCGCACTTAAAACTGAGAGGTATCCATGTTACGCACAATCGTCCAGGGCTTTTCCCCGTTAAAAATCCCCAATTTTCGCATGTACATTTCCGGGCAGGCTGTCTCGCTGATCGGAACCTGGCTGCAAGTCACTGCTCAGAGCTGGGTTGTTTGGGAATTGACCCATTCAGAAGCTGCCCTGGGCGTAGTGGCCATGCTTGGATCGTTACCGATCCTGATCCTTGGGCCCTGGGCAGGTGTCCTGGCTGACCGAGTCAACCGGCGCGGGCTGCTGATCTTCACCCAGGCCGGCATGATGCTGTTGGCCTTCACCCTGGCCGTGTTGGTGCAGTTCCAGGTTGTCCAACTCTGGCATGTGTATATGCTCAGTACGCTGGTTGGGGTACTCTCTGCGCTGGATTTCCCCACCCAGCAGGCTTTCCTCGGCGACCTGGCGGGTATGGGTGAAGTGCGCAAAGCGGTTAACATGAACGCCATGTTCTTCCAGGCCAGCCGTATGATCGGCCCGGCCCTGGCTGGCTGGGTGATCAGCCAGTGGGGCGCATCCACTGCCTTCTGGTTGAATGGGCTCAGCTTCCTGGCTGTCATCTCCAGCCTGGTGGCTGTACGCGCAAACCAGGTGCAGCGCCCACCCAGCGGGAACTCAGTATTGGCCGACCTGTGGGATGGGATGCGCTTCCTGCGCGGTCAGCCCCGCATTCAAGATTTGCTCATTTTGAGCATCTGCATCACCCTGCTGGCGCTATCAATGATGACGATGATGCCTGCTTTTGCATCCAAACAGCTTAATGGCAATGCCAGCACACTCGGGTTACTCCTGGCTGCCTCGGGCGGAGGCGCCTTAACCAGTGTCGTGTTCATCATGCCGCTGGCGCAATCTCGAAAACGGGTTGGGCTGGTGATGAGCCTGGCTGTGATGTGGGCCGGCGGCTGGTTCCTGTTGCTTTCCATTGTGCATTGGCTGCCACTGGCCATGCTTTGCCTGTTTGCCCTGAGCATCAGCCTGCCGCTGGTCATTGCCATGTCGATGGGCTTGATCCAGATATTGACACCGGGCGAGATGCGCGCGCGCTTGATCAGCCTGTTCACCATGGTCAGTTTCGGGATGCAGCCACTTTCAGCCCTGCTGATTGGTGGAAGTTCGGAGCGTTTGGGGGTAGCCACTGTCGCTGCGATCAACGGAACACTGCTGGTGCTTTCCGGGTTGGGGATGCTCTTCCTGCGCAAAGGCCTGCGCCAGTGGCAGGTGCAATCTCCAATTTCAAATGAGTCAGTGAATCATGCCTGATTCCTGGCAGCGCATCGACCCCCGTTGGGTAAATCACTCCGGCATGCAAGCTTTTGCTGTCACCCTTTTGCCACCCATGTCTCCCAAATTTTTCCGCACATCTGATCTGGCCCGCGCGGTGGGGATTCACCCCAATACTGTCCGGCAGTATGTGGAAATAAACCGTCCATCCAATGGAGAATTATGAATCCTGTCATTAGCATCCGCAACGCGCGTCTGCACAATCTCAAAAACGTCAGCATCGATATCCCCAAAAACAAACTGGTCGTCATCACCGGGCTTTCGGGCTCGGGCAAATCGACGCTGGCTTTCGACATTCTCCACAAAGAAGGCCAGCGCCAGTACCTGGAATCGCTCGGCCTGGTGACCTGGGGCGTGAGCAAACCGCCGGTGGATTCCATCGTCGGCCTGTCCCCATCCATCAGCGTGGATCAACACCTGACCAATCACAGCCCGCGCTCCACCGTGGGCACCGTGACCGAAGTTTTCACCTACCTGAGAATTTTGTACGCCCGTCTCGGTCATCGCCCCTGCCCGGCCTGCGGAAAGGATGTTCCACCACCCAACTACGATCTGAGCGATGAGAACTGGGAAGATGAATCAGACGAAAGCCAAGATGGCAGCTATCCCTGCCCGCACTGCGGCGCGCCCGTGCCAGAGATGGGCATGGCCAACTTCTCGTTCAACAAACCCGCCGGGGCTTGCCCCACCTGCACGGGGCTGGGCGTGGTGCGCCAACCCATCATCAGCCGCCTGATCGATGAGAGCAAAAGCATCCCCGAAAATGCCATCGATGGCTGGATCGAGTTCCAGATCAACCACTACAGCCAGATTTTGAAAAACGCGGGCAAATATTACGGATTCAACTTCGACCCGGCCCAAGCCATCAAGGATTATGGCCCCATCCAGCGCGACCTGCTGCTGTACGGCACCGAAAGTCCCCAGTTCAGCCGCCATTTCCCCGGCGTCAAACCGCCCGCCACCAACGCCCAGGGACGCTTCGAGGGCGTGGTCACCAATCTCCAGCGCCGCTACGATGAACACGCCACCAATGCCGCCTACCTCGAAAAGCTGGATGAACTCTTCACCACCCAGCCCTGTCTCGACTGCGCCGGGACGCGCCTGCGCCCCGAAAGCCGCGCCGTGACTGTCGCGGGCGAAACCATCATCAAGATTTCCAAACTCTCGCTCAATGATCTGGATGCCTGGCTCAAAACGCTCTCCGCGCACTTCACCCCCCAAGAAATGCTGCTGGCCCGCGCCATCCTCGATGATCTGCACGAACGCGTCAACCGCCTGCTCGAAGTCGGCGTTGGCTATCTCTCGCTCGAACGCTCTTCGCCTACCCTTTCGGCTGGCGAAGCCCAGCGGCTGCGGCTGGCGGCCCTGCTTGGCTCTGGCCTGACCGGCGTGCTCTACGTGCTCGACGAGCCCACCATCGGCCTGCACTCACGTGACACCGGGCGGCTGATCAACGTCCTGCGCCGCCTGCGCGATTTGGGCAACACCGTCCTGGTGGTGGAACATGACCTCGATCTAATCCGCGCCGCCGATTACCTGGTGGATGTCGGGCCGGGAGCCGGAAAACACGGCGGACAGATTGTGGCAGCCGGGACGCCTGCCGAGGTGGCCCGGGCAGAGAATTCCGCCACCGGAGCCTTCCTGGCCGGTAAAATGGCATTTCCTCCCCGCAAGTCGAACCGGCATTCCGCCCCACAACACATCACCATCCATGGGGCGCGCCAGTTCAACCTAAAAAACATCACCGTGCGCCTGCCGCTCGGGAAACTGGTCGCCATCGCGGGTGTTTCCGGGTCTGGCAAATCCTCGCTGATCTTCGACATTCTCGACGCCGCCGCCCACGCCCGGTTTAACGGAGCCGGCACCCAGCCCGGCGAACACGACTCCATCGACGGGTTGGAACATCTCGACAAAGTCATCACCATCGACCAGGCTCACGTAGGGCGGCTGCCCCGCTCGAACGCTGCCACCTACTCTGATACATTCACCCCCATCCGCGAGGCCTTTGCCGCCACCCCCGAAGCCCGGCAGAACAAAATCACGGCCCGTCACTTCTCATTCAACGTCCCCGGCGGACGCTGCGAGCGCTGCGAAGGCGCTGGCACCCTGACCGTCAAAATGCACTTCCTGCCCGAAGTGGAAGTGCGCTGCCCGGCCTGCCGTGGCCGGCGCTTCAAAAAAGAGACCCTGGCGGTCAAATATCGCGGTTTTGATATTTCGCAGGTGCTGGATATGACCGTGGAAGAAGCCCTGGCCCTGTTCGCCGAAGTTCCCGCCGCGGTCTCGCGCCTGAAAGTGATGTCGGATGTGGGCCTGGGCTACCTGCAGCTCGGCCAGCCCGCCACCACGCTCTCGGGCGGCGAGGCCCAGCGCGTCAAACTGGCCAAAGAACTGGGCCGCCGCTCCACCGGACGCACGCTCTACCTGCTCGACGAACCAACCACCGGACTGCATCCCGCCGACACACTCCGGCTGCTGGCTGTGCTTCAGCGCCTTGTTGATGCTGGCAACAGCGTCATCGTCGTTGAACACAACCTCGAGGTGGTGCGCGCCGCCGATTGGGTCATCGACCTCGGCCCGGAAGGCGGCGAAGCGGGCGGCCAATTGGTCGCCGAAGGCACACCCGAAGAGCTGGCGCATGTCGCCGGGTCACATACGGGTCAGTGTTTGCAGGGATGTTTGTGAAACGTACAGGCTGGTAAATAATTCCCCAACAGACACGGGATATATCGCCAGACCTGCGCCTGTGGAGGTGATGTTTTACACCTCCCTGGCCTTTTCGGGCACCCCGGCAAACACCAGCGCTGCAATTGCAACCATCACCGCCCCGAACAGGAACGGCGCTGATGGGCCAAACCCGCCCCAACTGCCAATCCCCTGCCAGAGCAGCCCCGCGATCAACGATGCCGGGAAGGCCGTTAGTGCCAGGGCGGCGTTGTATAGGCCATAGGCGGTGCCGCGCATTTCCGGGCGGACGAGGTCGGCCACAAAGGCTTTGGCCACGCCTTCTGTCAGGGCGTAGTAAATGCCGTAGGTGCCGAACAACAGCCAGATTTGGGCACCGGTCTGGGCAGCGGAAAATCCAAAGTAGACCAGCGCATATAGGCCCCAGCCAGCGAAAATCAATTTGCGACGCCCGATTTTGTCTGAAAGCGCTCCGAATGGGCCAGCCAGCAGGGTATAGATCAGGTTGAAGGTCATCATCATGCCCAGGATTTGCAGCACGCTCAGGCCGCGTTCCTGTCCGCGCAGGATGATGAATGAATCGGATGAGTTGCCCAGCGTGAAGAGCACTGCGGCCAGCAGGAATTGTTTGAAGCGTCCATCCAGTCCGGTGAAGTTGAAAACGGGCACTTTCCCACCAGTCGGTTTGGAGACTTCCTGTGCGCCCAGCGCCAGCACCAGCACGGCCAGCAGCGCCGGGATGAATGAGATCAACACGATGAGTTGGAAGGTGGGACGCGTCAGCTGGGCAGCGCCCGTTTGGCTGAGCCAGATGACCAGGGCGGCGATGGCCAGGCCGATAAAAGCCCCAGCTGTGTCACCGGCCCGGTGCAGCCCGAAGGCCAATCCGCGTTGTTTTTCATCCACACTGCCCGCCATAAGCGCATCGCGCGGCGCGGTGCGGATGCCCTTGCCTACCCGGTCGGCAAAACGGACGCCCAGCACCCAGCCCCAGGCGCTGGCAAAAAACAAAAATGGTTTGGCGATGGTGGAAATGCCATAACCGAGTACCGTCAGCCATTTGCGTTTGCCCAGTTTGTCTGAGAGCGCGCCAGAGTAGAGTTTGAGCAGGCTGGCGGTGGTTTCAGCGATACCGTCGATCAGGCCGATGATTGCGGTGCTGACCCCCAGCACATTGGCGAGGAAAAGCGGGATCAGGTTGGCGATCATTTCGGATGAAACATCGGTCAGGAAGGATGTGGCGGTTAGTATCCATACGTTGCGGGGCAGTTGCGGGAGCCAGTTTTTTTTCATGGAGATCCTTTTGGCAAAAAAAGACGCGCCTTGCGGCGCGCCAGTATCGGGAATTTGGCTTAGATTTGTTCGTAGCGCGTCACCGGGACAACAAACAGGGTTGCCCGGCTCTGCCCGGCCATCGCTTGGCCGCAATTGCTACGGATCAGATCGATGGCACCATCCACCCGCTCATCGGCCACGCCCATGATCAAGGTGGTGCTGCCGCTGCGGAAAAACCCGCCAGTGGAGGCTACGCGCGTCACGCGGTATTCGGCCGCTGTCAGGGCTGTGACGACTTTTTCCACACTTTCATCTTTGAGAATGACAATGATCATCTTCATGCTAAAACTCCTCGAAGCGCTCTACCGGCAGGGTGAAAATGGTGGCACCACCCACTGTCACCGGGACGGGGGTGGGCATGGGCAGGGGGGAGCCTTCCAGCGGGATGGCGAGATATTCGACGCGCTGGCGGCAGGAAGCTTGCAGCACTTTTAGCACTTTTTCTTCCATCCCATCGGCCAGGCCGATCAATAGTGTGGCGTTGCGTCGCCCCAAAAAGCCGCCAGTGCTGGAAAAATGCGCGATCGGCGTATTGATTTTCTCCATGGCGCGCATCACCAGGTCCACATCCTGCTCCTGGACGACCGCAGTCATCAGGGTTTTGATCTCGGGCATTGCGTCTCCTTGTCGTGCAGCTACTCGCTGGAAACGACCGCCTCGCATGGGTCGTTGAGTGTGGCGATCTGGCCGTTGGGAAAGGTAACTTCGGTCTGGGTCATGCTGCGAGTAACCGTCAGGCCTCTATATTTTACCGTAACCGGCCATGGATACGGGTTTTCTCCGCTCAATTTTATGCGGTTTTGAGAAAAAATCTCCACACCCAGGGTTTGCAGGAACAAGCCGATCGGTGCCAGGCCGCCCAGGGCATTTCTCTGTCCAATGCCTGCTCCCGTTTCGGCGTGATAGTTGCGATAAAACGCCTGGCTGCGTTTGAGATTTTGGACAATGGCTGCCATGATGTGCGCCACCAGTCGCGCTGCTTCTTTTCGGAAGCCGTAGCGTAGCAGTCCCTCGCCGATCAGGTGATTCCAGGGCAGGTGCACGCTCAGGCAGATCGGGTCAGCCTCGCTGACGAAAACCTGCGGCAGCGCCGGGATGCCAAAAGGATGGTCAAAATGCTCGGCGCTGAGAATTGTGCGATAAACCAAGGCCTGCGCCTCGTGTTCGGTCGGTATCCCGGCCCACAGCGGCAGCAGCAGGGTATGGTCGGCAAAAGTCAGGTTAACGGTTTGGATGGTGATGCGATCCTGGCGGTTCAACCCGTCAAATTCAAAATGACTGAGCGCGGTATACACTTTGCGGCTGGTAGCCACCGCTCCAGCAGAGCTGAAATCGAAATCGGATCGGTCGAGCGTTTCGGTCTGATCCACCCCATCCAATTGCCCCCGGATGGCAATGCGTGGACGTTTGAGCGTTTCTTCGTGACCATGAATGCGGATGTGCAGCCGCACCGGGGTCTTGAACTCTTTTTGCACATCCAACTCGGGCACAGCCTGGCGCTCGCTGATGATTTTCCCTCGCTGACTCAGGTGCGTATCCCGGTCAACATAGCGGTACGAAGCATTATCAGCATCCCAGCAGGCATCCAGCCCTTTGTGCAGGGTTTCCACCTGTTTTTTGAGCAGCACCACATCTGAGTTGCGCCCGATCATTTCGGCCATCTGGATGAGATGGTCTGCTTCGCTGCACAGCGCCGCCGAGAGCGCCGGGCTTTGTACGGTGGTAATCTCCACACCCAGCGCCCAGGGGTGCCAGCCATCGAAGAGTGGATTTTCCTCGAAGCCGGTCTGCTGGACGTGCTGCCATTCGGGCAGGCCGTTGCGATCCTGGTCACGGGTGGGTGCAAACCACGACCAGAAAAAGCTATGCAGCGCCGGGTAAACTCGTCGAATGAATTCCTGGTTCTGGTTTTGCTCAAAAACCCGCCACGCCAGGCTGGCGAGATAGGGTGCGGCCAGGTAACGAGCGCGCTGGCCCGAAAGGCCGGGGCGCCCATCGATGAAACCATCCTGTTCCTGCACAGCCAGGAAGTTTTCGAGCAGCCCACAGGCCAGTTCGGGTGCGCCGGGGATGAGCGAACTGAGATAGTAAGCCTCCAGCGCTGATTGGCCGTTCCAGAAGTGCTGGTAATCCAGCCCGTCGCCAGAGCGCGAGTAGCCCTGGTCGGGCTGGCGCGAGACAACGCTGGATGGGTTGGGCAGTTTGTCGGTGGAACCCAGGAACAACCCGAAGGCAGCTTTCTGTGCCAGGGCCAGTGCCACCGTCCAATCGGGGTCGCCGGTGATGATCTGAACGCTCTGGCTGGCGTTGAGCATCTCAATGCGGGCTTTTTCACCGTCAAAGGGACGCGCGGCGGTGCGGCGGGCCAGTTCAAACGATTCTTGCGTATCGCAAGTGGAAGCCAGCACCCAGGTTACCTGGCGACTCTGGCCGGGTTCGAGATCGAGCGGCAGCACCAGCGAGGGGTACGGGCCAGGCCCGGGTTGTGGGCCGCCCGTCAGGAACAGCACCGGATACAGGTTTTCCACCTGGCCTTCCAGCACAGTGACCGATTGCCGCTGGGAATCCGTCATGCTGCGGCCTTCGAGCGGAACCAGCTGGCAGACCCACTCAAAGCGCACCGGACGTGGTATCCCGGCCCGGTTGGTGGTGGTAATTCGCCCGGCAACCACATTGGAGCCGGCCACCCAGTATTCGGCGCTGATATCCAGCCCGACGAGTGGGGAGAAGCTTACTTCCACAAAATTGGGATACAGGCGGCGCACACGCGGCGGCGCGGCGAACTGGGCCGGGTCGTGGATGGTGCTGCCATTTTCGGTGAAACGAGGGAAAAGGCGCATGGCGCGCGCGCGCAGCCCGTAGGTGGTGCGCAATGCTAACGCGGGGGGCTCGCCGCCGCTCAGGTCAAGCTCCCAGATGTGGTCGTTGGTGTAGTTGGGGTGAGAAAGGCGGGCGTCTGCTGCCAGGGTCAGGTGTAGTGGGTCGCCAGTGCCGAGATTCCATTCGCGCATGGCTGTATTGTACGGGTAGATGGGCAGAAGGTCAAAGGTTTCAAGAAATCTCTCAACTGCCCAACCTGGTTTTCCCCGTTACCCGGTAAACGTAGGCCAGCACCTCGGCCACCACGTAATACAACTCCGGCGGGATTTCTTCGCCCAGGTTGACGCTGGAAAGCGCCGCCGCCAGGGCTGCATCCTCGTGGATGGGAATGTTGTGCTTGCGCGCCTCGGCTAAAATCTGTTCGGCCACTTTGCGCTGTCCGCTGGCTACCACCTTTGGCGCGCCGCCTGCCAGCGGGTCATAGCGCAGGGCCGCTGCCTGCAAAGGTTTTGCGCCATCATCGCTGTTGCGCGGGACTTTGAAACGCCGGTAACCCATCAGGCCTCGATATTGATGGTTCTCAGCGGAGCGCTGCCAGCGGCGGGCAGCGGCTTCAAAGGCTGCGGCGCGCCGGGGATGATCTGTGTTTCATTCAGCGTGAAGCCCAGTTCGGCCAGCGCCGTTTCCAGCGAGGGCAGCTCCGTCTCGGCCTGGGCGCGCCAGAGCGGGTCGGCTGCGGTCACCTGCGCGCGCAGGGCTTTCCCGGCCAGCGCCAGGTCAACTTCCACCGTTTCACCGGGATGGGTGTCCACTTGCAGGATCAGGCGGATGGCGCTGGATTCGTGGCTGATTCTTAATCGCGCGCCGGATGATTCATCGCCCTGCAGCCTGAAACCGATTTCTGACCATTTTTCGCGGCTGGGAGCGGGTTCGGGGTGGATGTTCAGGAAGTGCTGGTGACGCAAGTCGGCCAGGAATTTTTCGACTGCGCCAGAGAGATGCGGCTGCCCGGCCTGTTCCAATTCCTGCCCCAGGCCGATCAGCGCCAGCAGGCCGCTCTCAGGGATGGGTTTTTCCGGCTGCCTGGAATGTTGCATCAGCAGGTTTTCGGGTGAACGCCCCAGGGTTGACACTGCCGCTTTTAGTTTTTCGGCCACCTGGGCCGGATTCTCGCCCAGGTCTATCACCAGCGCTTCGAGCATTTGCAGGTTGTCGTTGATCTTTTTTAGCAGGTCTGGCGGCAGCCCTTGCCCGGCAGATTGCAGCGCGGAAATCAAATTTCCCAGCGCCTGGCCGGTTTGGGCGGCCTGTTGGGCTGCCAGCGCCAGGCTGTGCGGGGTGACGGGCAGCCCGGCGGCTTTGAGCGCCGCTGCCAGGTCGGCCTGGGCTGCGCCCCATGTGCCAGATTGCGTCAGCGCGCCAAGCAGCTCATTCAACAGGCCGGGGGTGACGGGTAGTTGATGATTCAGCGTGGCGCGAGCCAGGAGTAAATTGTTTGCGGTGAGGGGGAGGTTGTTTTGTTTGAGCAGTTGGGCAGCCAGTTCGGGCGCAGCTGATGCCGGGGGTGGGGAAGCTGCCTGGGGCAGGTCATCCCGCACAAAACGGAGTGTGATGGCGGTGTCACTCAGCCGGGTGACGATGAATTGGGCGCTGTTGCGCGCCAGCAAGGCTTTGGCCTGGTCTGCCGAGGTCAGCTGCGCTACCACCGGGAAGCCATCGATGGAAAGGACAGCGGTGGTGGCGTTGACCGAGAGCACCTGGGCCGTAACCCGCTGGAAAGGCCGCAGGCCAAATTCCTGGTTTTCAGGAATCCTGGCGGGTGCAACGGAGATCGGCCCGGGGAGCGCCATGGGCTATTTTTTGAGCCGGAAAAGTTCGTTGGAGAGAATGCGCAGGTCGCGGATGATTTCGATTTGTCGTTGGGAGATGTATTGCAGGATGACCATGCGCGCCAGGTCCTGGAAGTGCATTCGCGCGCCAATGCGGTAACGGTTTTGGGCTGTTTCGGGCCGCGCCGAGATGATTTTGCCCCGCGCAGTGATGGAGATTTGCCCTTCATCACGCCCTTTGCGAATATCCACCAGCGGTTTGGGAGAATTCCGTTTGATTTTTTGCGCCACGGTGTCGGGCAGTGTGATGGTCATGGTCAATTCGCTGCCCGGCTGGAAAACCCGGCCCGAAAACAGGAAAGCATCGACAAAGAAACTGGCCCCCTCCGCCGAAATATCGGCCAGTGGCGAGTTGATGCCCACGATGGCCCCGGTGGGGTAAACCGTGGCCATCAGCGGTTCGTCTGGCTCCACCCGGATCTGGGAACGGTTGCCGATGTTGTTTTTTGCCAGTTCAAAGTTGGATAGCACTGCCTGTTCTTTGCCCAGGTTCAGGCTGATCACTTGTGAGCGGATGATGAAGGGCGACTCTTTAACCTGTAAGTAGGTTTCGCGCTGGTAATACAGGCAGGCGGCCTGCTGCTGGTTGCTGGAAACCTGGATTTCTGCCTGTCCGATCGAGCTGATGGTGGTTTCATAGGAAATGGGCAGGCCTTTATAGATGTTCAGCAGCCTGATGCCGGAACCGTTTTTGGCATTTTGTCCTAATATGTTGAAAACATCTATATCTGCCATGACGCTTTATCCTGTGGATGTGATTCCGAGCGTAATCTCGGTGGGATCGATCGGCACGTTGTTTTTGCGAACCTCGTAGTGGAGATGCGGGCCGGTGGAGTTGCCGGTGTTGCCTGAAAGGCCGATCACGCTCCCGGCTGTGACTGAATCCCCAACGGATACCGGGATGCTCGACAGGTGGGCGTAATATGTTTTGTAATCGCCATTCTGGATAATAACCAGGTTGCCGTAGCCCTGGTCGTTCCAACCTGCGTAAACAACCTGCCCATCCATGGTGCTTTTGATGCCCGTCCCGACCGGGATGCCAAAATCGAGGCCGTTGTGCCCGGGGTGGAAATCTTGTGTCAGCACGCCACCCGCTGGCCGCCCGGATGGCATGAGTTGCGGCGATGCCGAGGCTGGTTCGATCTGTTGTTCTACCAGTTTTTCGAGCAGCACCAGCATCAACGGGGCCATCAGGTCGGTCATCCCCGGCATGGAGGTAGATTGGTCAGTGCCAGACAGGCTGCTGGACATCATCATGGCGGAGAAAATCTCTTTAAACGATGTCACCAACTCGCTTGTGGATGATGCTGTGCTGGTTTTGGCTGATGACAGTGCGTTTGATGGGCTGTAAACAGAGGAAATTGGGTTGTAATTAATAGTCATGGCGTACTCATTCTATCGGCGATGGGTGAAAACGTCAGTAAAACGGGCATAAAATTCATGTGAGGCGGGGGTAAAGAGTGCGGTTTGATTTTCAGAGTGGCAAAAAAAGAGGAGTAATGAGAAAAATCTCATTACTCCTCGCATTCCTTCGACTTTGCAGGTTGGCTTACTGCCCTGGTTTGATCTCGAAGGTGGAACCGGCGCTGGTGCCTTCGACATCCGGGAAGAATGTCAGCCAGGCGTGGGCCGGGAGGACGCGGTATTCACCTGCCAGGGCTGGGATGATGGTGTAAGTCAGCTGGTAGGTGCCGGAGGGCAGGTACTCCGCATTCCATTGGATGTGATCGCGGTAGATGTGCGGTTGGCTGAAGTACCACCAGCCCCAGCCATCGGCAAAGGGGTTTTCGGGGTCGTAGACTTCCACCGTGGTGGCGGGTTCGCCCTGCTGGCTGGTTTTGAGTGTGGCATCCAGGATTTCAGCGCCCGCCGGGATGTAGTCTTCCACGTTGAAGTAGTAAGAATCGTGCGGCAGCGTTACTGTCAGGCGGACTTTGATTTTGTCGGTCGGTTTTCCGGTTACCTGCCAGGATGTGATGGGTTTGCACTCGCCGCTGGAGCAATCCAGGAATTCGCGGCTGACGGCAATACCTTTGTTGAGCGCGGGGGCGCTTTCCACCGGACGATGGACACTGAGCATGGCGCGATAGTACAGCCGCCCGGCTCCGGCTTCGCGGGTGAAGATGAGCGCATTGGGCGCGGTCAGGTACAGATTGGCAAGCGGGGTAGTACTCAGGATGGTGGTGGGGTTTTGCGTCCCTGCGGCCTGGCCTTCGGCGATTTTTGCGCCGTTCAGGCTGACGTTGAAGGCGTAATCGGAGCGGAATTCACCCCAACCGAGCATGGCAGCGGAGAGCGCCTGCGAAAGCCAGGCGGTTTCCACATCTGCGCGCCAGCCGCGCACGGTGGCGCGGTTGGCGATGAGATAACGCACGGCATCGGGCAAAAGCGCGGAGGCGGGGTCACCCTGAGCCAGGGCCGAAACCACCACGGAGGTGGTATACAGCGGGGTGCCGGGGAAGGACCAATCGCCAGAATTCGCTTCCCAGTTGACGCCGGTGGCCGAGCGGATGGCCGAATTTTGCAGGTTGTCGAGCAGGTCGGGGCGCGGTGTACCATCATATTTGAGCAGGGCCATGTAAAGCAAGGCGCGGCTGGATGGGTTGAGCTGTTCACGCAGGTCGTACAGGTCATCGAGGATCACGCGCGCGCGGCCCGATGCGCCGGTGGTGACAGATTGTCCAGAAACAATTTTCAAGGAGGTGAACGAGGCGTAGGCCAGGTAGGTCAGGTGGTTGAGATCGCTGTTGCCAGCGACGATCATCTGTGGGCCAAGGAAATTTTCCTGGGCGCGAGTGATCACATCGGGCACGGCGAATACCTGGGCCTGGTAGGCCTGTGAGAGCGCCAGCATTACCTGGGCGGTGGTAAATGGGTCGCTTTTCACTTCATAGTAACCGGTGGGGCGGAACCAGGTCCAGCCGCCATCGGGATTTTGGGCGTTGGCGAGCCTGCGCGCCCAGTTTTGAACCGACTGTTGGCGCGCTGCGATGACATCTGATGAGACCCCGGCCTGTTTGAGCGCGGGGATCAGGTTCAGGTTGGTGATGATGTACGAGGCGATTTGCTCGTTGCTGGCGTTCTGGTCGGGTTCTTCAAAGTTTTCTACCGCCTGGAACAGGTATGCGCCCAAAGATGGGGCAATTTCCACATCGAGCTGACCGCCGAGTGGGTTGAAGCTGCGGGGCAGGCTCACCAGTTCAAGACGGGAGCCTGCGCCGGGTAGAACTCCGGCGGTGGCAAAGGTCTGGGGCGCGGCATAGTTCAAAATCGGGATGTCGCCATCGGCTGGGGTGGAAGCATCTCCCAAATCCCCGGCTTTGACCGAGAAAATCAGTTGGGCGGCATCGCCATCTTGCACTTTGCCCCACCACTGCACGCGGGCGCTGCCGTTGGCCGGGATGCTTACCTGCTGGCTGGCGCTGGCGGCATCATCGAGGTTGAAGCCGGTGGGCGCCAGGCTGACGGTGGCGTTGAGATCACTGGCGGTGTTGTTGTTGACCAATGCCGAGAGCAGGGTGTGGTCGCCCGCCACGAAGAAGCGCGGTGTAACCGGGCGGATGAGCAGGTCTTTGCTGGTAATGATCTGGATGGTGGCCTGCCCGACGCGCGTGTCTTTGGTGAGGCCGCGCGTGTCGATTTGCCAGGTGGTCAGGCTATCGGGCAGGTTAAAGGTGACCTGGGCTTTGCCCTGCGCGTCAGTTTCGATGTCGGCTTTCCAGAAGGCGGTATCGGGGAAGTTTTCGCGCACGGTGGTGATATCGCCGCCGCCCCCACCGCCCATGCCGCCTGGGAATTGAACGAAGCGATGCCCGTAAACAGCGTTTGTCAGGCCGGTGCGCACGCCCAGCGGCTGGATTTTGTAATAGAACGGCACAATCTCTTCGTAGTTTGGGTCAGCCAGGGCCAGTACGGCCAGATCAACCACGCCCAGTGAGAATTGCGCCTGGACGGGCTGCCCGGTGCTGTCGGTGACGCGCAGGTCAAGCGTTAGCGGGTCGCCGGGTTTGGCTTTTTGCGGCGTGGCGGTGAGTTCCACGTTGAGTTTGAGTGCGCCGGGATCAACTTTCAGGTTTTTGTAGCCCATGCGGAAGCCCGCGTTCGGCCCAAGCATGGTGACGGATGCGTAAATGTTGGGCGCATCGGCTTCATTCAGCGCCACGGTGATTTCGCCGCCGCCCGCGGGGATGGTGAGCACTTTTTCGCTCAGGATTTTGCCGCGTTCGGTGGTCACCAGCGCCGGGGCCGGGCTGTTGAACGGGTTGGGGACGAATATGGAGGCGGTTTCGCCGGGTTTGTACTCTTCCTTGTCTGCGGTCAGTTCCAGCCGTCCCAGCGGGATCTGCGGCCAGATGGCCTGCTGGCCGCCACCCACCCAGATGAACTGCTGGGTGTGCGCGCCATCGCCGGTCATATCGAGCATGTACGTCCCGGCTTCGGATGGCGTGAAACTCACATCCACTTTGCCATCGGCGCCGGTGGTGATGGTTTTGGTTTCAAGCGTTTCGGGGATGGGGATCAGGTGTGAGCGATAGAATTCTCCGCCGGAATCCTGCCAGGTGACTTTTTGGAATTTGGCCTGGAGCGTTTTACCGGCTGTGGGGGTTTTGTCCCAGGCTGCGGTTTCGATATTAAACCCAAGGGCTGCCCCGGCCCGGCCAACCCATTGTGCCTGGCGGATGCCGATATAGTAGGATGCCGGGTGCAGGGTGGCTTCGCCCCGCGCGCTGGTGGGGAATCCGCTCGATTCTTTGACGGAACCTTGTAGAACCAGGGTGGAGTATTTTTCCACACGAATGTCTTTGAGTTCAACTTCCAGGGTGCCATCGCTGTTGGTGATGCCGGAGCCACTGGCAACCAGGGTGCCGAAGCTGCCGTTGAAGCGTGGGTCGTAGTAAACCCAATCGGGGTTGAACAGGCCGGTTTCGTAGCCGGGCAGATCGAAATAGCCCGGGTTGGCGTACAGTGACCAGTCTACAGGCAGGTTGGGGGCGGCTGCGCCAAAGAAATATTCAGCGTGGATGATGCCTTTTAACGGTTGGCCGCTCAGGCTCTCGCCAGGGGTTATTTCCACCGAAAGATTAATTTCCGGTTTACGATAATCCGCCACTTCGAAGTAGAGCGAACTGCCATCGCCTTCTTTGCCGTCTTTGGACGAGACTTCCAAACTGTAGCCGCCCGGAACGGCGGTGGCTGGCAGGGTGAAGCTGCCATCAAATGTTCCATAGGGCGAAACCGGGATTTCCATGTCGTTGGAACTGCCGTTCATGTCGATCAGCCGGACTTTGACGGTGTTGACGTTGATGATGCTGTAGCGCCCGTTGAAAGCTTCGCGCACCACGCCGCGATAGTGGATGGTGTTGCCAGGGCGGTAGATGGGCCGGTCGAGATAGATGTAATAGCTATTGTAGGGCGTGCTGGTGCCTGAACTGATGCCCATGTCGTAAGGCTGGATGCCCTCGGCCCAGGCGGTGGAGCCCATGCCGAAAAATTCCTCGCCGGGCTGGCCCATGAGGGCGATTTTGGTGTTGTAATAGCCTTCGGTCAGGGCGTAGGAGGCTTTCCACAGGCCGGTCGAGTCGGTCACGCCGCTGGCGAGCACGTTTCCGTTGTTGTCGCGCAGGCTGATGGGCTTCCCGGCCAGGGGCTGGTTGTTGCGCACATCCACTGCCCAGACCAGCGCTTCGGTGCTGTTGGCTTTGACGGTGAGGTTGACATTGCTGGCAAGCATGAACTGGGCCGAGTTGTAGTAATTGTAGGTTTCAGTTTGTGGGGAATGGATACCGATATAGTACAGCCCGGTAGCCAGCGGCTGGCCGGATGGCGACAGGTTGATCGACATCTGGCGGATTTTGCTGCTGTAATCCACATTTATGGCCCAGAGCTGCTGCCCCACGGGAACAAAATTTTGCATATAGTTGTAACCATCGCTGCCGGTCATGCGGAAATAGTCGTCCAGCGAGACCGGGGTGTTGGTTAGGCTGATCTGGCTCAATCCGGCCTGTTGGATTTCTACGAGCGGTTCTTCGGGACGGACGAAGATGACCTGGAACATGGGGACGATTAATTGCGCCCGCGCCGGGCCGGTCTGGACGGGGAAGGTCAGGTCGGAGCCGAGTTTTTGCCCCCATTTGTCGGCAAAATCACCCGATATTTTGACGGTGTAAAGTGAATCGGCTTCGAAGGAGCCGTAAATGTTAATGCTATTATCGCTGGTGTAAAAGTCAAAGTTGCCGGTTGCGGGTGTAACTCTGATGAGTTTTGCCAGTTCTGCGGCAGTGTAAGCCTGGGGTGGGGCGGTAAAAACTACCTGTACCGGTTCGTATTCTGATTTGTAGGCCCCGGCGGCAGGGTTGGTGTAGTATATGCCAAAGTTCGGGTAGGTGGAGTAGCTGGCCTGTAAAGCGATATCCAGCGGCGCACCGCCGCGTGATTGGGCCGCGGTGCTGATTTCCAGGTTAAAGATGGATTGGCGCGGCAGCATTCCAGCGGGTTTGAAGACCAGGCTGGAGTTGGCGGTGTTCCAGGTGAAAGTTCCAGCTACCGGACCGCTGGGGCCGTTCAACCGGAAGTTTTGCTGGACGCTCTCTGGGTTCATCGGCTGGTTAAAGTCGATTTTGAATTCGGGGGTCAGGTCGAGTGCCAGGTTGGGGTCGGGTGTGTAGGTGACGATGCGCGGCAGGCTGGTGCGGAAGCGCCAGGATGTCTGGTTTTGCAGGTCGAGCGCAACCCCTGCGGCGCTGACAAGCTGCGGGTTGATGGTGGCGGCGTAATCGCTGCCGCCTGCCAGGGGTGGCTCGGGGTAGAAGATGTAGGTGCTGGTGTTGATCCATTCGCCCCGGCCTTGCGCGGCGGGTTCGAGTGTGAACGCGGCTGGCAGTTTGGCGGCATCGGCCCCCAGCGGTACCACCGGCTGATTAAACGAGACGGAAACCGCCCCGGCGGGAGAAATATCGGTGCCGCCATCGGCCGGGATGGTTTGGGTGAAGCGGAAGGGGCCGTAGGTGGTAAAGGCGAAGGTCTGGGCTTCTGATAACGGCAGGCCGTTGGCGGCTTTGGCTCCTGGCGCGAGGGTGAACTTCAGGGTGGTGTTCGGCCCTATCGATTGGGCCGGGGTGAAGGTCAGGATGGTGTCATCCATCCAGTTCCACAGGCCCTGCATGGCCGGATCAACCGTCAGCGCGGATGCGACTGAAACGCGTTCCATGGCCTGGTTGAAGTAGATGAAGATGGTCTGTTGGCTGGAAATCTGGCTGCCCGCTGGGGGGATGGTTTCGGCGATGGCAGGCGGCATGGGCATGGGCGTCGGGGTGGCGGTGGGCGGCGGCGCGAATGGTGATGCCAGGTTGGGGGTGGTCAGCCCGCAGGCCAGGCTGGCAAGGATTAACAGGCTGATGATGACAATTGTGTTCGAGCGGTAGTTGGTTTTCATGGCGCTCCTCCGTGGTCTTAATGATTATAGCGTATCGACGCCTGTAAATTTAACTGATACGGACGATGATTTGTTCCCCTGGCGGGGTGGCGCGGGGAAGTAAAAACCCCTCACCGAATGGCGAGGGGTTGAAAATGAAAAAGGTTGTTTTATGCGCCATGATTGGCCAGGCGCGGGTCGAGGGCATCGCGCAGGCCGTCGCCGATCAGGTTGAAGGAGAGTACCGTCAGCATGATGGCGATGCCGGGGAAGAAAACCAGGTGCGGGGCGTTGAAGACGCTGTTGCGTTCTTCGCCAAGCATCAGGCCCCATTCGGGGGTGGGGAATTCTGCGCCCAGGCCGAGGAAGCTGAGGGCGGCGGCGCTCAGGATGGCGGAGGCAATCCCAAGTGTGCCCTGGACGATGAGCGGGGTGAGGGCGTTGGGCAGGATGCGGGTCAGTAAAATCCGTAATTCGGATGCGCCGAGGGAGCGTGAGGCGGAGATAAAATCCAGCTCTTTGACAGAGAGTACGCTGGCGCGCACTACGCGGGCAAAAATGGGAATTTCGATGATGGCGATTGCCAGCAAGGCGTTAATTAGACCTGGGCCGAGTACCGCCACGATGGCGATTGCCAGCAGCAGGCTGGGGAAGGCCATGAGAACATCCAGCGAGCGCATGATCAGGTCATCCAGCCAGCCACCGATAAACCCGGCGATGGCTCCCAGGAAACAGCCGATGATGATGGCGAAGCTGACGGTGGAGATGCCAATGATCAGTGACAGGCGCGCGCCAAAGATAATGCGCGAGAACAGGTCGCGGCTGTTGCCATCGATGCCCATCAGGTGTTCTTGTTGTTCCGCGGGGCATCCCAGGAGGTGGATGCAGGCGACATCGCGGCGCTTGACGTTTTTTAACGGCACGATTGGATCAAATGGGGCGATTTGTTCGGCGAAAATGGCACAAATGATCAAAATTCCTAGCAGCGCCATGCCCAATTGGGCCGAGCGGTGCTGGAAGAGACGCCGGACGGTCATGATGTAGGGGTTATCGCGCTGCTGGATGGATTCGGCAGATAAGACGGGGACGGATGCGGGTTGTTGGGTCATTTTATTTCACCCTTACGCGCGGGTCGAGGTAGGCATAAGACGCATCTACGATGAGATTTGTGAAGACGAAAATCAGGGCAATCACCACTGAGAAACCCTGGACGACCGGGTAGTCGCGGCCGAGAATGGCATCAACCATGCGCGAGCCGACCCCGGGCAGGGAGAAGATGGTTTCGGTTAGCACGGCGCCGGAGAGCAGGCCGCCAGTCTGGATGCCGATGATGGTGACGATGGGAATGAGCGCATTCCGCAGGGCGTGACGCTGGATGACTAGCGAATATTTCAGGCCTTTGGCGCGGGCGGTGCGGATGAAGTCCTGTCCGAGCACGTCTAGCAGCGCCGAGCGTGTCATGCGGGCGATGACGGCCAGGGAGATGGTGCCAACTGCGGTTGCGGGAAGTAGCAGGTGTTTAATGGCGTCGAGGGTCAGGGCATAATTGCCGGTCAGGAGTCCGTTCAAGATGGCGGAATAAGAGAGCAGGGAGAGCACAAAAGCTTTCAGCCCGGTTGGGTTTTCGATCCCCCAGGTTTTTGCCAGTGGCACAAGCGACATTCCAGCAGAGAGCCTGCCGCTGGGTGGCAGTTGGAAGGGGGTGTCTTTGAGCACCAGGGCAAAAATATATGCCAGCAGCAATCCCAGCCAGAAGACTGGCATGCTGACGCCGATGTTTGCGCCGAGCATGGTCAGTGTGTCAATGAAGCTGTTACGGTTGAGCGCTGAAACCACTCCCAGCACGACCCCAAAGACGGATGCAAACATCATGGCGAAGAAGGTCAATTCCATTGTCATGGGCAGGCGTTCTGCGATGATGGTGGTGATGGGGCGGCGGTCTTTGAGCGAGTTGCCGAAATCTCCCTGGGAGATGTTCATGACGTAACGGATGAATTGTTCTGGCAGGCTTTTATCCAGCCCGAAGCGCGCTTTGAATTCGTTGCAGGTGCTTTCGGTGGCGTGCTCTCCCAGCATGACGTAGCACGGATCACCGGGAACCAGGCGCGTAATGGTAAATGTTACTAGCAGGATGCCCAGCAAGACAGGCAAGACGAGGAATAACCTGCGGACAAGGAATTGTGCCATGCAAGACTCCTGATAAACAAGAATGGAGCATGGTGAACCATGCTCCATCCCATTTTAACCGATTAACTGGCTTCTTGACTTACTCAGCAGGTTGGTTGATAACCTTGGGCCCAAGCAGGTCTTTGAAGTATTGGAAAGCGCCGGTGTTGCCCTTGCGCAGCGGGTTTTTGTAGTCCATGCCGATGCTGAAGGAGGCAACTACGTCGTTGGCATCCAGGGCGGCGCCGTTGGAGAAGACAACGCCCTTCTTCAAGACACAGGTCCATTCGGTGGCGTCGGCGTTGCCGGTGCAGCTTTCGGCAAGGTCAGGTTCCGCGATGGATGTGGTGGTGAAGGTGTAGAGCTTGCTGAAGATCAGGTTGCAAGCGCGGAAGGAGTTGCCATCGGTTTCGTCTGCGCACATCAACGAGACGGGTTCGCCATCTTGCGAGAAGATAACGGTGCCATCGGGGGTCTTCATTTGCGGGAAGTTTTCGTTGTATGGGCCGATCTCGACGTTTTCAACCGTGGCCAGGTAGGCCTGGTTGACGGTGCCGTGGGCGATGACGATGGTCGGGACGTGCTGGGCATAAAGCTTGTTGACTTCGTCGTACATCTTCTGGCGTTCAACCGGGTCACCAGATTTGCCAGCTTTGCTGATCAATTCTGTCATGTCTGAGAAGGGCGCGCCAAAGGACTTGCTGGTGCCCATCAGGAAGACATCGTACCAGTTGGTGGCATCGGGGTAGTCTTCGCTCCAGCCCAGGAAGAACAGTTCTTTCTTGCCTTCGCGGGTGGCGGGGAGGTAGGTGGCCCATTCTTCCATTTCGAGCTTCACTTTGATGCCGGCTTCAGCCAGTTGTGCCTGGACAGCCTGGGCAATCTTGGTGGGCTGGGGGAAGTAGGGGCGAGTGCGTTCGGCATACGAAAGGGTGTATTCTTTTTCGAAATCGAAGCCTTCGGCCTTCAGCATCTCAACGCCCTTGGCGACATCATAGGTGGTGTCGACGAAGCCGTCGGTGTAACCAGGTTTGACACCAGGGGGGACGAACTGGGTCGCGGCTACAGAGCCGGGGGCATAGAAGTCGTCAACAATTTGCTGCTTGTTGATGAGCATGGCAAAAGCCTGACGCACCTTTTCATTGTCAAAGGGCGGGATGGCATTGTTGATGCCCAGGTACAGGAAGTTGTTGATCTTGCGCGGGGCCAGTTTGAGGTTGGCATCAGCCGCAATGGTCGCCAGGTCATCAGATGTGACTTCGGCGATACCGCTGACGTTGCCAGCCTGCAGGTCGAGCAAACGGGCGGCAGCTTCTTTGTTCCACTTCAAGATGAAGGTGGTGTTGGCGGGTTTGGTGCCAAAGTAGTTGGGGTTGGCTTCAAAGGTGATGTGATCGCCGCGCACCCATTCTTTGACAATATAGGGCCCAGTGCCAACGGGGTTTTCGTTGAGCTTGGCCGCATCGCCGCCGATTTCCTTCAGGTAACCTTCATCATAGATGTCGAAGGCTTCCACCGAGCCGACTTTCGCAATGAAAGCAGGTTCAGGGGCGCAGAAGGTAAATTTGACGGTGAGTTCATCTACAGCCTCGATGGACTTGATGTTGCCGCCGTAGTTGCAATCGGGAGCCTCAAGTTTCGCGGGCGCGAATGCGGGCACCGCAGTCGGGGCCTCGGTGGGGGGGGCTGCTGGGGCTTCGGTCGCGGCGGGGGCAGAACCACAGGCCGTCAGCACGATGCTAGCCAGCATAACCAGGGACAACAAAACAGACAAACGTTTCATTTACTACTCCTCCTTTTTAGGGGTTGGGGGGTAAGAATGTGCCATTCGGGCACATACGAACGCTGGTCGGCGAACCAGCTAATAAATTATACAGCAAAAAAGACCCAAAAGACCGTATCAGTGGAATGCCACTGGCAGCCCGATGCCATTCAGACCCACTTTGTGCGGTTTATCCGTCCAGACACCAGCCACCGTACCGGCACAGCGCGGACATTTCCCATCGGCGGTGATGCGGTACTCGTAAACCACGTAACCGGTGCGCTTCACCAGCAGTTGCTGGCAGGCCGGGCAGCGCGTATCTTCATATTCCTCTACCCGGCCAGGGATGTTCCCAGCGTACACAAAACGCAGCCCGGCCTCGCGCCCAATATCGGCGGCGCGCATCAGCGTTCTGGCGGGCGTATTATCGGGTTCGGTCATCTTATAGTCTTTGTGAAAAGCCGTCACGTGCCAGGGAATATCGCGTGAAACACCCGCCAGGAAGCGCGCCATATCCCACAGTTCATCGTTGCTGTCATTGAAACCGGGTACGATCAGGCTCACCACCTCCACCCACAGCCCCAGGGCGCGCGCCTTCGAGATGGTATCCAGCACATTTTGCAGCACCCCGCCCAGGCGGCGGTAATTCTTCTCCTGCATCGTCTTCAAATCCACCTTGTACGCATCCAGGTGCGGGCGCAGGTACTCCAGCGCTTCCGGCGTGGCATTGCCGTTTGAGACAAAAGCGCATTTCAGCCCGGCGGCTTTCCCTTTTTGAAAAATGTGGACAGCCCACTCGCTGGTAATCAAAGGCTCATTGTAGGAAGAGACCAAAACCTCCGACTTTGTACGCCTCGCTAGCTGCATCACTTCCTCAGCACTCACCCGGCGGATAAGGTTCCCGGCCACATCTGAGGCCGGATCGCGTAACGCCTGTGAAGTTAACCAGTTCTGGCAGTAATCGCAGTGGAAATCGCAGCCCAGCATCCCAAACGTCAGCGCGGTAGACCCCGGCAGCAGGTGTGAAAACGGCTTTTTCTCAATCGGGTCGGCTTGTAGCGCGGCCACATAGCCCCAGGGGATGCGCAGCTCACCAGACTGGTTAAAGCGCACCTGACAGATGCCGCGTTTCCCCTCGCGGATCAGGCAGCGATGCGCACAGGCCAGACAGCGCAGCGAGCCATCTTCCAGCTTCGTAACCAATTCCCCCGAATTCGTGAGCGAATCAAGCAGTGTGGAGAAATTGCTCATGTTTCACTCCTTGTGGCGCAAATTGACCATGTGTGCCGCATCTGGTGACACGCGAATTAGCAATTCGCGCCACTTACAACATAACCTCTTATATAATACAACAATGTTAACCGTTTGCATCCAGGCAGGTGGAAATTCTGCGCGCATGGGGCAGGATAAAGCCCTGCTGCCGTTCCTCGGCCAGCCGCTCATCCAGCGCATCGTCGCGCGCCTGGCGCCCATCGCCGATGAAGTCATCATCACCACCAACCATCCCGAAAACTACGCTTTTCTCAACCTGCCGCTCTTCCCCGACCTGATCCCCGAACGCGGCGCGCTGGGCGGGCTGTACACCGCCATTTCGGCGGCAAAATGCCCGTTGGTGGCCGTCGTGGCCTGCGATATGCCCTTCGCCAGCCCGCAACTGCTCAGTTTCCAGCGCGACCTGCTCGAAAAAGAATCCGTCGATGTAGTCATCCCCCGGCTGGATGGCGGTCTGGAGCCGCTGCACACACTCTACCGGCGCGACGTGTGCCTGCCGGCCATCAAAACCGCTATCGATGCCAACCTGTGGAAAGTCATTTCCTGGTTCCCCCACGTCAAAGTCTGCGAAATCAGCCCTGAAGAAATCGCCCCGCACGATCCGGGCGGACTGGCCTTTGCCAACGTCAACACCCCCGAAGAATTTCGTGCAGCAGAAAAAAAAGCCGGAGGCTGAGTACCTCCGGTTTTTTTGTATCACTTATCCAGCAACTTCAAGGCCGCTTGCTCCCGTTCGTCAGTCAGACCGGCGCGCCAGGCGTGGTCAGATGGGCGGGTGGCGGCCCAATCCAGCGTATCGCGCACGGTTTCAGCCAGCGGGCGGAATTTTAAACCGGCATGGATGGCCTTGGAGACATCCACTTTGGAGAATCCGGCATCGGCGGGTGAATCGGGAACCCAGACCGGCATATCACTCCACGGGGCAATTTTTTGCTGTTCCAGGAATTCCACCGATGCCCAGCGAAAATTCGCATCGCTGCCGCTGACCTGTTTGCAGGTTTCGAGCATAGCTCCCAGCGTCAGTTCATACTCCGGGCCGGTAGCGTTATAGTAGCCGGATGCTTTTTGCTCGATCAGTTGGATGGTGAACGCTGCCAGATCGCGCCCATCGATAATCTGCACTGGCACGGATGGTTTTTCCGGCGCGAGCACATCCCCGCCGCCAGCGACGCGAAAAGGCCAGTAAGTGAATCGGTCGGTCGAGTCGTGCGGGCCAACGATCAGGCCGGGGCGGATGATCAGCGCCCGGCTGGGGGAAAATTCCGCTTCGACGGCTTTTTCGCACAACACTTTGAGCGGGCCATACGTCTCGCCCGTGATCTCTTCCACTGTTTCATCGGGCATGGTTGCCAGCGGAGAGTCTTCGGTGATGCCAACCTGCGAGAAATCGGCATAGGCCGAGATGCTGGAGATAAACACATACGAATCGGCCAACTCTCTGAGTTTTTGCGCTGAAAGCCGGACGATGCGCGGCAGGTAGCCGCAAGTATCGATAACGGCCTCAAAGCGCCGGGGCGAGATGGCGGCAAGATCAAATTCCCGGTCGCCGGTGATTGTCTCCAGCGCGGGGTAAAGCGCCGGGTTCGACTTTCCACGATTAAATAGGGTGACTGTATGGCCGCGAGAAAGGGCTGCGTCCACAAGATGACGACCGAGAAAACGGGTGCCGCCGAGGATGAGGATGTTCACGAATCGCTCCTGGTGAAAATGAAATATGAAAGAGGAAAGAAGTCAGGCTGAGGGAATTTCTACTTTGATATCAAATGATGGGGTGATTTTGTACTCAGCCTGTTCTTCGCGGATGGCGTTTTTGCGCTGGTGGGGAATCATGGGCGTTAACATGCCAACCAGGTGCGTTGTTAGTTCTATGCGGTGTTTGATGACGCTTTCTGGCAAAACGTGGCGGCTTTTGTAGTACCAGTCGCGGCTTTCACGGGCGGAACCCAGGGGAATCTCAATAAAGCGGGCGCGGTCGAGGCCTTTGCTGCGCGAATAACCTTCGGTGAGATTGGCACTGATTGAATTCAGGGAGCGGTAAAGCTGGTCGGCAACACTCCACATCAGCGGGTTTTTGGAGATAGTCAGAATATCCTGCCAGCCAATATCGCCAGCAAACAACGCCAGCCGGTAAACTTCCAATTTCCAGATGGGGTCACGGACAAATTCAGGCGGAACGGTCTCCAGCCATTCTGAATATTTCACGGCAGCCACTCCTTCTTTCCTCTTTCTTCTTACATTCTAAACACTCCAAACTTCCCATCCTCCTCCGGCGCATTGACCACCACGGAGAGGGCCAGGCCGAGCACCTGGCGGGTATCGGCGGGGTCGATGATGCCGTCGTCCCACAGGCGGGCGGTGGAGTAGTAGGGGTTGCCTTCGCGTTCGTATTTTTCGAGGATGGGCTTTTTGAAGGCGTCGGCTTCTTCGGCGGGCATGGCCGGTTTGCCCTCGCGGGCCAGTTGATCCTGTTTGACGGTCAGCAGCACATTGGAGGCCTGTTCGCCGCCCATGACGCTGATGCGCGCATTCGGCCACATCCACAAGAAGCGTGGGTTGTAGGCGCGCCCGCACATGCCGTAGTTTCCCGCCCCAAACGAGCCTCCGATGACCACCGTCAGTTTGGGGACGCGCGTGGTGGCAACGGCGTGTACCATTTTCGCGCCGTCGCGGGCGATGCCGCCTGATTCGTATTCTTTGCCGACCATAAAGCCGGTGATGTTTTGCAGGAACAGCAGCGGAATGCCGCGCTGGTCGCACAACTCGATGAAATGGGCCGCTTTCAGCGCGGATTCGCTGAACAGCACGCCGTTGTTGGCGATGATCCCCACCGGGTAGCCCCAGATGTGGGCGAACCCGCAGACCAGCGTGGTGCCGTAACGCGCCTTAAACTCGCGGAATTTGCTGCCATCCACCAGCCGGGCAATGATCTCGCGCACGTCATAGGCCTCGCGGAAGCTGCGCGGCAGGATGCCGTAGATGTCTTCGATGGGGTAGAGCGGCTCCTCCGGGGAAGAAAGAGGAAAGACGACAGAATTCTTTCCTCTTTCTTCTTTTTTTGGAAGCGTTTCAACGATGGAACGGAGTATTTCAATCGCATGGTCATCATCCTCCGCAAAATGATCAGCCACGCCGCTTTTGCGGGTGTGGACATCTGCCCCACCCAGTTCTTCGGCGCTGACATCCTCACCGGTGGCGGCCTTGACCAGCGGCGGCCCGCCCAGGAAGATGGTGCCCGTCCCTTTGACGATAATCGCCTCATCACTCATGGCCGGGACGTAAGCCCCGCCCGCTGTGCAGCTTCCCATCACCGATGCAATCTGCGGGATGCCCTTGGCGCTCATGCGCGCCTGGTTGTAGAAAATCCGCCCGAAGTGATTGACATCCGGGAAAACTTCATCCTGCATCGGCAGGAACGCGCCGCCCGAATCGACCAGGTACAGGCACGGCAGGTGATTTTCCTCCGCGATCTGCTGGGCGCGCAGGTGCTTTTTGACCGTCATCGGGAAATACGTGCCGCCTTTAACGGTGGCATCGTTGGCGACGATCAGCACCTCGCGGCCAGAAACGCGCCCGATCCCGGTAACAATCCCCGCGCCAGGCGCATCGCCCTGGTACAGCCCGTGCGCAGCCAGCGCCGAAAGCTCCAGGAAGGGCGCGCCAGGGTCGAGCAGCCGCTCAATCCGCTCGCGGACGAACAGCTTGCCCTGTTCTTCCTGCCGCTGGCGTTGTTTCTTTCCGCCGCCCTGCCGGACAGACTCCATTTGCTGGCGCAGCTCCTGGGCCAGGGCGCGATGATGCCCGGCGTTTGCCTGGAATTGCGAGTCGGTTGTCGAAATGTGGGTGGGAAGGGTTTCCATGGGGCTCCTTTTGCGAGTTAAACAGGCCAGTGTCAAATTTAGTGTAGCATATCTACAGGCTGTGGACGCTGGCCCCCTGCCGGGATATTTTCAACCTGAAGATCCTGGCCGATAAACCGGCGGATTCAAACGCCCGCTGCATTTCCGCCCCGATTCTGGCATCCTGCTTCGATGCAAATGCCACCAGGCTGGGGCCCGCCCCTGAAAGCGCTACCGCCGACGCGCCCGCTTCCCTGGCGGCATCCATGGCGGCTTGCGCCCCAGGGACGAGCGGCAGGCGATAGGGTTGGTGTAGCTTATCAGACATAACCTCACCCAACAGCGTCAGGTCGCCGCTTTTTAGGGCTTCCACCACCAGCACCGCCCGGCTGATGTTGTAAATCGCATCTCCGCGCGCCACCTGTGCTGGCAGCACCGCTCGCGCCTGTTTGGTCGGGAAATCAAAATCGGGCAGAACTACCGTCGCCGAAAGCGCTTTCACCGGCAGTTTGCGCGAAAAAACCATCTCCCCATTCATGGTGGATGCCACCAGCCCGCCCAGCAGCGCCGGGGCCACATTATCGGGGTGGCCCTCGTTGGATGTTGCGATTTTCAAGATTTCGTCGTTGGAAAAAAGCTGCCCCAGCAGCGCATTGGCCCCCATCAGCCCGGTCAGCATGGCCGCCGAGCTGGAACCCAATCCAGAGCCGAGCGGGATTCGGTTCAGGCAGGCAATCTCCAGGGCAGGAAAAGGCCTCCCGGCCAGGTCAAAAACCTGTTTGGCGGCATCCACAATCGGGTTGGATTCATCCTGTGGCAATTTCCCGGCCCCCTCGCCTTTTATTGTTATTGAGAATCGTTCCGCAACTGAAAAATCAGCCTCGTTCCACAGTGTCAGCGCCAGCCCAAGCGCATCGAACCCCGGCCCCAGGTTGGCCGTCGTCGCCGGGACTTTTACATGGGTTTTCGTCATTGCGTCACCATCCATCAAACAAGGGTAGCAAATCTTACCAAAAAACCGGTCTGGCGGGGACTATGATTTGGGTATCAGCTCCCCGCCGCCTGGGTGGTTAATTTTACGGTTGACCAGTTTCGTAGATTAGATTATTATCTAACAGATTAGATAATAATCTAAATCCATGTCCCCTGTGAAGGTCAATTATGCCAAATGTGATTGCAACCTATGTGCGCCGGGTGGGTGCGTTCAGTTACAATGCGCGTCTGTACCTGGTCAGCGCAGTGCTGACGGGTGCAGCGATGGGTGTTTATCGCCTGTTGTTCAATTTTTATGTGCTCAGCCTGGGATTTGATGCCAGCCTGCTGGGCCAACTGCTGACCGTGACGAATACTACTGCCCTGTTGACTGCTGTTCCGATGGGCTACCTGGCCGACCGGCTGGGGCGCAAACTCTCGCTTTTGCTGGGGCTGGGGGCGGTGAGCCTGTCGATCTTGATTATTGTGTGGGCCCCTTCGGTGGGAATGTTTTATGCCATGAATGTGTTGATTGGGGCTGCGCAAAGCCTGTCTGCGGTAACCATGTCACCGTTTTTGCTGGAAAATTCAGGTGAGGAGGAGCGCACCTACCTGTTCAGTCTTAGTTCGGGGCTGCAGATGGCGGCGGCGTTTGTGGGCAACTCGATCGGTGGTTACCTGCCCACGTGGGTTGCATCCAGCCGGGGAGCGGAACCTACCAGCAGTTTTGCTTATGCCGGGGCGCTGGGGATTATTGGGCTGGCTTCGCTGCTGGGGTTGTTTCCGTTATTTTTCTTAAAGTCCACCGCAAGTGTGAACCGTACGTTTTTCGATCCGTTTTCTTATGCTAAAAAGCATCCAGTGTTGCTTGGGCAGCTGGTGGGGCCAATGCTGGTGACATCCATCGGCGCGGGCCTGTTCATGCCATTTATGAACGTTTTCTTCCGGGTGGTGCATCACCAACCTGATCCGGTGATTGGGAATGTGCTGGCCTGGGGTGCGCTGGCAATGGGGATCGGGCTGATTATTGCACCACCGCTGGCTGACCGGTTTGGCAAGGTGCGGCTGGTGGTTGTGACACAGGGCATTTCCATTCCCTTTCTGATGCTGTTAGGCTTTGCACCTTATTTTTGGATGGCGGCGCTGGCGCATTATGTGCGTCTTTCGCTCATGAACATGAGCGGGCCAGTCTATCAGACGTTTGTGATGGAGCATGTGGAACCAGATGCGCGCTCAACGGTGGCAAGCCTGGTGAATATGTCTAATAATTTTGGCTGGGCCTTTAGCCCGAGCATCAGCGGATTTTTGCAAGTAAATTACGGGTTTGGGCCGGTGTATGCAACTGTGATTGCGTTGTATGTGTTGGCGGTGTTCATGTATTGGAAGTTTTTCTGGGCTGCCCGGCCGCTGCCATCGTACGTGACAGGCATCGCTGATTGAATGGATCATGTACCAGCAGCCATCAACCCCGCAACTCCGGCCCTGGGCCGGGCCGGGAGTTTTTTCGACCATAAATTGTCCGCACCTGCCGAGGCCAGGTGTGGGTAAATACTCACGGCAAATGGTGGTTTTGTGTGAATGTCTCCTAATTTTGTCCAAATTCCCCCTTGACATGCACCCTGCCCCGGTGATATAAACGGCGAAATTCGCTGCTGGAGCAGCGAAAACAATTGAATACAGCAATTGCTCTTATCCAGAGAGGCGGAGGGACCGGCCCTGCGAAGCCTCGACAACCTGACCCCTGAGTCAAGGTGCCAATTCCGGCAGTAACTTCTGGAAGATGAGAGGCGAATTTTGTGTACGTATATCTTAAGCCCTTTCATTTTCCGCAATGAAAGGGCTTTTTGCTGTCAAACCACAGACGATGCACGATAGACCGATGCGCACGGTCAACGGTCTGCCGTCCACGGTCAAAATCTTATTTGTTTATTCATTGAGAAGGAGACTAACCCCATGACCGCATCCACCCGCAAATTTGGCTTTGCCACCCGTCAGCTTCACTCCGGCTACTCGCCCGATCCTACCACCGGCAGCCGCGCTGTGCCGCTGTACCAGACCACCAGCTACCAGTTCAAGAGCACCGAACACGCCGCCAACCTGTTCGCGCTCAAGGAACTGGGCAACATCTACACCCGCCTGATGAACCCCACCACCGATGTTTTGGAACAGCGCATCGCCGACCTGGAAGGCGGCGTGGGCGCGCTGGCGACCAGTTCCGGGCATGCGGCCCAGTTCCAGGCTATTTTCACGCTCTGCGGCGCGGGCGACCACATTGTTTCGTCCAGCCGTTTGTATGGCGGGACCTACAACCAGTTCGCTTACTCTTTTCCCAAGCTGGGAATCGAGGTGACCTTCGTCGACCCGCGCGATCCCAAAAACTTCGAGTCCGCCATCCGCCCGAACACCAAGATCATCTACGGCGAAAGCCTCGGCAACCCCGATATTGCCGTTTTCCCCTTTGAAGAAGTGGCCGAAATCGCCAAAAAGTACAACGTCGTGCTGATGATCGATAACACCTTTGCCACGCCCTATCTTTTCCGCCCGTTTGAGTGGGGCGCGAACGTTGTCACCCACAGCACCACCAAGCTGATCGGCGGGCACGGCACCAGCATCGGCGGGATTATTGTCGATGGCGGGAACTTCGACTGGACGAGCGGGCGCTTCCCCAACTTCACCGAGCCCGATCCTTCCTACCACGGCCTGGTCTACTCCACGCTGACGGGGGTTGGCCTGCCGCCCTTCATCATCAAGGCCCGTGTGCAGGTGCTGCGCGACTTTGGCGCCTGCCAGTCGCCCTTCAACGCCTGGCAGACCATCCAGGGCCTCGAGACGCTCTCCATCCGCGTTGAGCGCCACTCGCAGAACGCCCAGGCGGCGGCCGAGTATCTCGAAAAGCACCCGAAAGTCTCCTGGGTCAAGTACCCCGGCCTGAAGAGCCATCCCGACTACCAGCGCGCGCAGCGCTACCTGCCCAAGGGAGCGGGAGCCGTGCTTGGGTTTGGCGTCAAAGGCGGGGCCGAGGCTGGCAAGAAATTCATCGAGAGCCTGCAACTCTTCAGCCACCTGGCCAACGTCGGGGATGCGCGTTCCCTCGCCATCCACCCCGCCACCACCACCCACAGCCAGCTTAATGATGAACAGCTCGTCTCGGCTGGTGTCAGCCCCGATTTCATCCGCCTGAGCATCGGGCTGGAAGACATCGATGACATTTTGTGGGATCTTGACCAGGCCCTGAACGCGTAGTTGCCCTGTAGGGGCGAGCCGTCGGCTCGCCCCTACAATTGGAGGAACCATGCCCGTCCGTATCCCCGCCACCCTGCCCGCCCGCGCCATCCTGGAAGGCGAAAACGTTTTCGTCATGGGCGAAGAACGCGCCGAACACCAGGATATTCGCCCGCTCAAAGTCGCCATCCTGAACCTGATGCCGACCAAAATCGCCACCGAGACGCAGATCCTGCGCCTGCTGGGCAATTCCGCGATCCAGGTGGATGTGACCCTGCTGCACACCGCCACCCACGAGGCCAAAAACACCGACGCCGAGCACCTGCTCAACCACTACGCCACCTTTGACGATGTGCGCAGCGAAAAATTCGACGGCCTGATCATCACCGGCGCGCCGGTGGAGCAAATGCCCTTCGAGCAGGTGGATTATTGGGAGGAACTGACCCGCATCATGGATTGGGCTGACACCAACGTGGAATCGACCTTCAACATCTGCTGGGGGGCGCAGGCCGCCCTGTATCATCGCTACCGTATCCCCAAATATGACCTGCCCCGCAAAATGTTCGGCGTCTTTGAGCACCGAAATTTAGCCCCCACCGAAAAGCTGATGCGCGGCTTCGACGACATCTTCCTGGCCCCGCACTCACGCCACACCGAAATCCGCCGCGCCGATATTGAGAAGATCCCTGACCTGCAAATCCTGGCCGAATCAGACGAGGCGGGCGTCTACATCGTCGGCTCGAAGGATGGCCGCCAGCTCTTCATCACCGGCCACTCGGAATACGACCCCTTCACCCTCAAAGGCGAGTACGACCGCGATGTGAACAAAGGCCTGCCCATCCACGTCCCGGCCAACTACTACCCCAATAACGACCCGACCCAAACGCCCAATGTGCGCTGGCGCGGGCACGCCAATTTGCTGTATGTCAACTGGCTGAACTACTATGTTTACCAGGTCACGCCGTATGACCCCAAGGAAATCCCCACCGGCGGCACGCGCAGCGATTTTTAAGATACTCTTCCAGCCCTTCTCTCAAAGGAGAAGGGCTGGAATGTTTCATGGCTGCGTTCTTACGGCAGCCACACCGGCGAACTTTCATAGAAACCCGAATTGGTTAACCGTATGGGCCTGGCATCGGGGGTAAACACATCCAACTGGTAAATGTCATTGTTGCCGGGCGCGTCGATGTCACCAGAAAAGATGATCGAGCGGCTATCCGGCGTCCAGGCGATATCATTCCACCACAACATGCGCAGTGATTCTCCCACCTGGCGAATTTCGCTGCCATCGGCGCGGGCCAGGTACAGGTCAACGCTGCCCTGCCCGAAGCAATCCACAGTGAAGAGCACCCACTCGCCATCCGGTGACCAGCTTGCGCCGATATTGTTCGGGCCAGAATCCAGCGTGGCACAGTAGCCCGGCGTGGCACTCGAGATCATTTTCCTGGCGCGCTGCCACTGCCAGCTTTTTTCATCGCGGGTGATCACCAGATCCCCATACCACGACACAATCGGCAGATCAGCTGTCAGCGCAATCCGCACTTCACTGGTAGCGGCATCCAATTCATAGATCCACCAGCGGTCGGTTTTGCCCAGCGGGTAAGAGCCGTCATTACTCGAGTGGGAGAGCTGCACCGCGCGACTATCGAAAGTCCAGCGCAGCCCGTTGAAGTTCCACAAATCCGCTGCCCCACTCATGGCGCTCAGCGGCGCGCTGGCCAGCAGGCTGCCATCCAGCCCAATCACGCGCAAATCATTGTTGGTCAAAAAAGCCAGCTTTTTCCCATCCGGCGACCAGGCGGCCATGCCAGCGTAATCCGACAGCCACGAGAGCGTGCCATCCCGCGCGAGCAGGTACAGCCCCCAGGCATCCTGGTAACCTGCCAGCGCAACCTTACTGCCATCTGGTGAAACTCGCAGGTTGCTGACCTCGCTAAGGCCAGGCAATGCCAGCCGGCGCTGATCGCTGCCATCGGGGTTCATCGTAAAGATAGCGCTGGTGCTGCCTTCCCGGCGGGCAAAAACAATCAGCCCGTTGGGGGAAGATGGGAACAGATTCTGCCCCTCGGGGGCGGATTCGGCTGTGGGGGCCGGGTTCACGCTGACAGCTTCGGCAAACGGAACCGGCTGGGCCTGGGCCTGTGTCGCCGTTAAACGAACCGGGGAGGTGGCTGGATCATTCGCCGCCACAAGCACATCCAGCGCGAAAGTGCCCGAGGGGCTGCTTGCCGCAGGGGATGAAAACAACTCATAGAGCAGGATACGCCCATCGGCAGAGGGTCGCGGAAAATCCACCCGCCCCTCGATGGCTTTCTCGTTCAATAACTGGATGCGCGACCCATCCGCATTGAGCAGGTATTGCCAGCTTTTATTATCTGTGCCGCAATACACATTGGCGACCATGAATTTTTCCCCGGCGATGTCAAAATAGCTCATCGGCCAGACTTGCAGGGTTTTGACATCGGGCTGCAGGCATTTTTCCTGCACATTGGGCCACGAATTGATTTTGGTGGTCTTGCCATCCTTTACCTGCCACCAGTTCCAGTGGTCGATCCCGGCGTTGGTGGTGGACATAAAGCCAACCTCACTGTTCAAGTAGATAACCCGGTCAGGTTCGCGCAGCCAGGCGTTGACGTAATACGGGCCGGGGGCGACTTTTTTCGGTTCGCTGCCATCCAGTGCACTCTGGTAAAGGTGAGTGACCAGCGGCAGGCAATCGCCAGAACAAGCGGATGCGCTATAGAAAACGGATTGGCTGTCAGCGGCCCAGCCTTCGAAGGAGAAAGAATAGGGGGCCGCCGCCGGCGGCAGTGGCTGGCGGCCGGTTCCATCTGCGTTGATGACGGTGACCTGGGGTTTGTTTTCCGTCCAGCCGGTGATGTAGGCCACTTTTAGGCCATCCGGCGACCAGTAATACGATTCGGGGGTGATATCGCTGGCCTGGGTAAGCTGTACGGCATTGTTGCCATCTGCATTGACCGTGAACAAGTCCCATTTCCCGGCGCGGTCGTTTATGAAGAGAATGCGCGTGCCATCCGGCGACCAGAGCGGGGAGATATCGTTGGCCGGGTCGTTGGTGAGACGGATGACAGTGCTGCCGTCGAAATCCATGGTGTAGATTTCGCGGTTGCCATCGCGCTCGCTCTCGAAGGCGATTTTGCGTCCATCCGGTGACCAGACCGGGTTGGAGTCAAAAGCCGGGTGGTTGGTAATGTTGACGGACTGGCCGCCATCGCTGCGGGTCAGGTAAATCTCCGAGTTGCCGCTTTCGGTCGATGCGTAGGCCAGCAGCCGGTCGGCGGGGGCAATGCTTTGGGCAGTGGGGGTGATTTCGGGCGCGGCGGTGGATGTTTCGGCGGGGATTGCGCTGGGGCTGGCAGTTTCCCCGGTGCGTTTGAGATGGGGAATGAGAACGACAAACAGCGTAACAAGGGCGGCCAGGGCGGCAAAGCCGAGCAGGCCAGTGCGCAGGGTCAGTTTCATTTGGTTTCTCCGGTATGCTGCTCGGAGAGTAGGATAGGCTGTGGGCGGGGTAGGCGCGGAATCCCATTCAGCGTGGAGGCGGCTGCGGAGGGTGGCATCAAAAGCCGACAGGGCGGTCTGTTCCGCGCGGCAGGAGTCGCAGCTGGCGAGATGTTCATCAAGCTGGGTCCGCTCTGCGGGGCTGAGAATCCCGTCAATTTCCTTGAAGAGATAGCTTTTGGCTTTTTGGTGGTCAATCATGTTGGCCTCCCAGTGTTCCAGCCAGGCGCGCGCGGGCGGTGTTGAGCCGCGAGTGGACGGTTCCGGCGGGGATTTGGAGCATTTGGGCGATTTCGGGGACGGTGTAGTCGTGGTAGTAGCGCAGGATGAGCGGGATGCGGTGTTTTTCATCGAGCGCGGCGAGGGCTTTGCGCAGGGCGCTGTCTTTTTCAGCCTGGATGGCGGTTTGCTCGGGGCCGGGCGCTTCGGGGCGCGTGAAGGTGAGCGCTTGCAGGATGATTTGCAAACGCTGGCGGCTTTTGCGGCGCTGGAGTTTTGTGCGGCAAAGGTTGATGGCGATGGATGCCAACCAGGTGTGAAACGATGATTGCCCCCGGAAGCTATCGAGCGCGCGCAGGGCCGCCAGGAAGGTTTCCTGGGCGGCGTCGCGGGCTTCTTCGGGGTCGTCGAGGATGGTCAGGGCCAGCCGGTAGATTTTGGGCTGGTGGGTGTTGACCATTTGCTCGATTGCCAGGTCGTCCCCGGCCCGGCAGCGGTTGAGTAGAAGTTCGTTCATGAGCAGCATCTATTGTATTAGACAATCATGGGTGCGGAATCCTTCATTTGCTAATTTGATGATTTGCACTTTGTGGTGCGGGATTGTTGCCCCGCTTAGTTTAAGCCGGTAAAAAAATGCCTGCATTTGCTCAACGAAATCCACCTGGAAAGTTTTTGGCAAAGGGATTGGTTTCTGTTATGGGAAAATCCTGGGCTGGCGAGTCTTACCCGGTCAATTCACCGGTAAAAAAGTGGCACCAGGGCAGTTTGGGCTTGCTTGCCCCGGGCTTTTGGTGTTTGGACTTCAAAAAGCCCGGGTTATACCCATCGCTGGGGAGGATATCTCATGCACTGTTGTTTGGCAGGCAGGAAATTTTACAATGGTGATATACTTTTTCTGAAAGATTAAATCATTTTACTGATTTTTATTGATAAGGTTGGTTATATGATTGAAATCGAAATTTCCTTGATGGGTACCGAAGCTGAAGCCCAAAGGATTAAACCCTGGCTGGATGAGTTCGAGCGACAGCAGCGCGTGCGCGTCCGCCTGGTTGCGTTTGATTGGGTTGGCGGTTGGGCCAAAATTGTCAATATGGCCCTGTATGGTCGTGGACCGGACGTTTCGGAAGTGGGATCTACCTGGACGGCCAGCCTGGCTTCCATGAATGCGTTGACCCCCTATTCCCCGGTCGCGATCAGTTCCATCGGGGATAGGCAGGCTTTTTTGGATGCATCCTGGGAAAGTTGTGTGATTCCTGGGGATGCCAGGGTTTGGGCAATTCCCTGGCTTGCAGATGTGCATGTGCTGTATTACCGGCGCGATGTGCTGGAAAAAGCCAACATCCAGGCCGATTTTGGTTCACATGCGGGTGTGGAATCCATCCTGACGACTTTGCAGCAAGCCGGATACCAGCATCCCTTATCGCTGATTGTTTCGCCTGAACCGAACATGATCCATGCCGCGGCTTCCTGGGTGTGGCGAGAAGGTGGGCATTTCATTCAGAGCAATGATCAGAAGGTTTCTTTTGACCAGGAACAGGCGCTGCGTGGGTTTGTAAATTATTTTGGACTGCGGCGTTTTATGGCAGTTGGTTATGCTGAAAACCAGAACTCATGGAATAAATTCCTGAATTCAGAACGCCTGGTTGCTACAGCCACCCCGGCTCACTATATGCAGGCCAGGGAAAACAACCCGGATATGGTAAAAAACTGGGGGGCTGCTTCGGTAGTTGGCGCATCGTTTATGGGCGGCACCAACCTGGCGGTTTGGAAGCATTCACGCCAGTCAGGGGCCGCGCTCGACCTGGTGAAGTTCTTGACCGAAAAGGCGAGCGGTTTCCCGGCTTCCCCGCATGCCTTCCGCATGCCTTGCCGCCTGTCAGCGTTGAACCAGTTGCAGGAAAGCGATGATGAGATCATCAAAAATATTGTTGATGCGGTAAAGACCGGGCACAGCTACAAGATCAATCCGCTCTGGAGCCTGGTGGAAAAAGGCCTGATCGCTGAGCTGTCCACCCTTTGGCGGTCGCTGCTCGATGATCCGCAACGGGTTGTGGAAAAAACCGTTCGCGATTCGCTTTTGTCGCTGGCGCGGCGTTTGAATATCTCCTTTACCGGGTAATTCCCCCGCCCGGGATTAAAACAAACCTGCCCTGGCCAATGCCAGGGCAGGTTTGTTTTGGATACAGCCCTTTCTTGCCGGGCTGGAGGATGGCTGCTGGGTTACGCCAGTTTTTCCAGCTCGTCCACCAGGCCATTGAGCACATCAAAACCGCCCTGCCAGAAGGCGGCAGAGTGCATGTTGATGCCGGCTTTGGTCAGGATGTTTTCGGGCGATTCGGAACCGCCCGCGGCCAGGATTTGCAGGTAGCGTGGTTTGAAGCTCTCCCCTTCAGCTTTGAACTGTTTGTAAAGCGAGAGAACCAGCAATTGTCCAAAGGCGTAGGCGTAAACGTAGAAGGGGGTGTGGTAAATGTGCGGGATGGTGACCCATTCCCATTTAAATTCCTCGTTCAACTCGATGGAGTCGCCAAATTGGGTTTTGAGATTTTCGAGATAAGCGGCAGCCAGTTCATCGACCGAGGCGTTCTCTTGCACCATTTGGTGAGCCTGTTTTTCGAACAGGGCAAAGAAACTCTGGCGCATGATGGTGGCGTAGTTATCATCCACCTGGCGGAAGAGCATATCGCGGCGCACATCCGGGTCGGTTTCGTGGGCCAGCAACTGATCGACGAGCATCATCTCACCAAAGGTGGAGGCCGTCTCTGCCAGCGGCAGGGATGAGCTTTGTGTGAACAGGCTGTGATGTTCGGCCAGCATGGAGTGGATGGCGTGACCCAGTTCATGTGCCAGGGTGGCGACTTCGCGGGCGTTGCCGGTGTAGTTGACCTGCACCCAGGGTGTCAGGTCGGGGCCAAGCGTGGAGCAGAATGCGCCGCTGGTTTTGCCTTTGCGGATTTCACCATCCAGGTGGTTTTCATCAAAAACACGCCGGGCCAGGTTCCCCACCTTTGGGTCGAACTGGTCGAACGATTCGAGCACCATGCGGGCGGCCTCGGCAAAATCATATTGTTTGCTCGATTTTGTGACCGGGGCGTAGAGGTCAAACCGGCGCAGTTTTTCCGCACCCAGCAGGCGGGCTTTAATCTTGAAGAAACGCTGGAAAATCGGGGCATTCTGGCGGGCCACGTCCAGCAGGGTATCGACTACATCGTTGGGAATATCGTTTGCCAGGTTGCGGGCCGAAAGCGGTGTGGTGTGCTTGCGCAGGTTGATATTCTCATTGTGCCAGTCGCGAACAACGGTCTGGTACATTTGCCCGAGGATTGGGCCATCATTGGCATAGACGCGGTAAAACTCCTGGTAAGCGCGGGCGCGCAAATCAGGGTCGGGGCTGTAAGCGTTGCTTAATAACTGGCCGCGTGTCATCTCTTTGGTTTCGCCGTTCACTTCCAGCTTGAAAACATAGCGGTTGGTGATGGAGTCGTAAAGCTGGCGCAGGGCATCTACGCCGCTGACATTTTTGATGTTGATGACTTTTTCTTCGGGTTCAGAAAGCGTGTGCGGTTTGTAATGGCGCATTTCTTCGAGGTAGTAGCGGTAATCGCCAGAAGCGTCTATTAACCGCGCTGCGTTGGCATCATCCAGCGCTTTCCACCACAGGCTGAAGAACAGGATGCGGTTCTGGAGTTCAGCAAAAAACTGCTGGACACGCCCCATTAACGCCAGGGCTGCCTGATCTTGGGTGTTGGCGGCAAATGACAGGCTGGCAAACCCGTAAATGCGATAGCCTGCCCGCATGATCTTCTCTGATTCTCGCACGGTCACGAGGAATTTTTCAGCGGGCATGTCAGCGGTCAGTTCGCTGCGGAATTCTTCAAATTCAGAGACCTGTCCTTCGAGATGTTTGAAAGACAGATTCAGTTCGGGGCTGTCGATGGCGGGGAACAAATCCGACAGGCTCCAGGAAGTAAGGGAATAAGTCATTGGAAAGGCTCCTTAACAACAAAATACACTCTAACAAACGTAGAGTGTATTTTAACCGTTATTTTTTGCCACGGGAGAATGGTTTCGTCCCTTTCCCGTTAGGGTTTTCTAATGTAACCGGGGCTCCCTTCCCATTTCTTTTTGAGAAACCCCGCGGATGGCTGCGGGGGTTTCGGGGTTCCCTATTTATCGAGCAGGTTAAAATGGTTTGTGAGCGTGTTAACGATGTAATTCTCCCAGAGCATCTGCATATCATCGTGATTGTAATCATGGCTGGAGAAGGTCTGGATGATGACGCGGCCTTCAAGACAACTCGTCAGCAGCCCGTAGCGTGATTTTTCTTTCAAGAATCCGCCTGCCAGCAGGGTGGCGTCGCCGCTGCCTGTCAGGCGGACGTAATCGCCGCCCTTATCGTACCAGTGGGCGTTGTAATTGGTCAGTGAAAACCCACCGTTTGGGGTGGAGAAAACCGGATTGGCGCTATCCAGCAGGTAAATCGGCTCGACAAATTTACGGGTGGACTGGTACTCAATGCCACACTTCGCTGTCAGTGATTGAATCCGTCCGTTGGCGATATTCGACAGGTACCACATTTCCACGATCAGGGCGGTTTTGTCGTTGGTCACTTTGGGGGTGATCACATCCCAAAATTCGCCCTGCACTACCGAACGACTCTCAGCCGCCACAATGATCAAATCCCACGGCGTGCTGGAATTCAACTGCGACATAAAATCACCGGCAGCATCGCCCACATGGATGTATTTCAGCCCCATCAAATCCAATGTACCTTTGACCCACTCGGCCAGCATCTGGTTGCCAATATCCTCGTACACCAGGATTTTGGCCTTTTTGATGCGCTCAGACATATCCGGCGCAGCGGTTGGCTGGGGTTCGGTTGGCAGCGGAGCGGTTGTAGGCGGGATATCAGTCGGTGCAGGAGCTGCAGTGGGTGGCACATCGGTGGGGGGCGGGGCAGTTGTAGGTTGCTGTAGCGCGGCCTGGGTCAGTTGCAGCGACATCTGGGTCGCCTGGATTTCCAGCACAGCCTTGGTGGCATCGAAAGATGGGGCGGCTGGGGTTGGCGCGGCGGCGGGCATGGCACAGGCCAGCGCTGCAAACGCCAGCGCCAAAAAAGCCAGCAAAATGGTTATGTTTTTCATGAGAGGCTCCTTTGTTAGTTATTATTGCACAAACCATTTCTGCAGAGTTAAAAAACTTTTGATATTTGCCGTTTTCAGCGAATGCCTATTGGGGCAGCCCATTACGCCACAAAAAAACGGGCCTGACGGCCCGTTTTTTTGTGGTTTAGATGCTTGAGCGGATGTGGACAATATCCCCATCCTTGACGATATATTCTTTGCCTTCCAGCCGGAATTTGCCTTTGGATTTGCACTCGGCCATGCTGCCCAACCCGATCAGGTCATCATACGCCACCACTTCCGCCCTGACAAAGCCTCGCGCCAAATCAGTGTGGATCTCGCTGGCAGATTCCACCGCGGTCGCGTGCCTGCGCGTTGTCCAGGCCCGCACTTCATCCTCGCCAACGGTGAAAAACGACTGTAAACCCAGCAAGTCATACGACAGGCGGATCATGCGATTCAGCGCCGGTTCATCGATGCCGTATTCGGCCATGAACATTTCGGCGTCTTCGCTGCTCATTTGGGCGATTTCCATTTCCAGCTTGCCCGGCATCGCCACCGAGGGATGATCCAGTTTGATCTCGGGGGCTTTTTGCCCCTCGCCAAGGTTGAAAACGGTCAAAATCCGTTTGCGGGTGAGCAGCCCGTAGCTGGAGAGTTCTTTCTGGTCATCCGTCGAATATTCCAGGTCGCGCAGGGCTTTGCCATCGTTCAGGGCTTCCAGCAGGCGGTTAAACAGGGTGGTCTGGCGCTCGTTGAGGGCTTTATCGGTGCCGCCTTTTTTGCGCTCATCCACCAGCCGTTCTAACTTGCGTTCGACGGCGATCTGATCGTTGAGCAGCAGCTCCGAGAGCATGGCATCCACATCGCGGGCCGGGTCGACCGAGCCGGAGGGGTGCGGCACGTTGTCATCTTCAAAGGCGCGCACGACATGGATGTAGGCATCCATTTGCGCCAGGTGGTTGAGCAGGTTGCCTGAAAGGCCTTTTTGTGTGCCTTCCAGCCCGGCGATGTCAGCGTAAGTCACTTTGGCGTAGATGGTTTTACGCGGGTTGAACATGCCCGAGAGCTTGTCCACGCGCGGGTCGGGGACATCCACCACGCCGGTGTGGACTTCGATCCGCCCGGCGGATGCGGTGGTGGGGGTATTGCTGCGTGTGAGCGCATTGAACAGGGTGGTTTTGCCAGATTGCGGGAGGCCGATAATGCCGAGTTTCATCTTGACCTTATTTGTGGGAGTGGTATACTTTGGGCGCTATACAAAAGAGTTGCCGGAGTGGCGGAACAGGCAGACGCGCACGACTCAAAATCGTGTTCCGTGAGGAGTGTGGGTTCGATTCCCACCTTCGGCACCAGCATTATACTCGAAGCAAAACGCCCAAAATGGGCGTTTTGTGTTTAATCCAACACTGACCCTCACCCTCCGCCGCCGGGGGATGGGACTTTGGAAGCCCTCTGCCCTGACGGGCACACGTCCCGGCGGGAGAGGGGTTGGGGTGAGAGAGAATTACATCCCCAGCACCAGCTTGAGCCCCCAGAAGATGGCCATCCCGGCCAGGATGGACCAGACGACGCTGCGGGTGCGGTAGGCCACCAGGGTGGCGGCGACCCCGGCCAGCAGGCGCGGATTTGCCAGGGAGAGAAAAAGCTGGTTGTTTTTCATCGCCAGTTCGGGGGCGATGATGGCGCTCAGGACGGCGATTGGCACAAAGCGCAGCGCGCGCAAGAAAGCCTCGGGTAGCTGGATGCGTTCCAGTAAAACGATAAAGGATAGACGAATGCTGAAGGTCAGTATCCCGATGAGGAGCATGATCAGCCAGATTTCCATGTTATTTGCGCTCCATCCACAGGCCCACGCTGATGGCGACCAGCGCAGAGGCGATCAGGCCTAGTTTGTAAGGCATTCCAAAGAAGATCAGTGCGGCCAGGCTGGCTACGGCGGCAGTGACGATGCCCGCCCGGTCTTTGAGCGCCGGGACAACCAGCGCGATGAAGGTCAGTGGCAGGGTGAAATCGAGCCCCCAGGATTCGGGCACTTGCGCGCCCAGGAAGATGCCCACGGCGGTGCTGATCTGCCAGCTTGTCCACAGTGCCAGCCCGGCCCCGAAGAAGTACCAGTGGGTGAAGGCTTTTGCGCCCTCGTTCTGGTAGCGGGTGATGGTGACGGCGTAGGCTTCATCGGTGAGCAGGTAGGAGAGTAAGGCTTTCCATCCGGCGTTGAGTTTGCGGGTGTAGGGAGCCAGCGAGGCGGAGTAGAGCGCGTGCCGCAGGTTGACCACAAACCCGGTGATGATGATTACCAGCGCCGGGGTGCCGGTTTTGATGAGCTGTGCGGTCATAAATTGCGCCGATCCGGCGAAGATGATCGCTGACATGGCTTGCGCCTGGAGTGAATCCAGGCCGGCACTGAGCGCCAGGATGCCGTAGATCATCCCAAATGGAATGACGCCCAGCAGGATCGGCAACTCGTCGCGCACGCCAGAGAAGAATTGTTGCGATGCAGTTTTTTCCATGATGAAAGCCTTTTTGCGGGAAATTTGGCCGATTATAGCCCCACCGTGCTATATTTGGCTGTCTGGTGTTCTACTTTCATAAATTCAGGAGCCTTATGAACCCCTTTCTCGCCACCGTTTTGACTCTCGCCGCCGCTGTCGGCTGGCTGCGCATTATGGATTTTGCCGCGCACCAGGGCTGGATCGAGAGCCGTCTGAGCCGCAAAATCATCCACATTGGCACTGGCCCGATCTTTGTGTTGTGCTGGCTGCTCTTCCCCGGCGAATGGTATGACCGCTACCTGGCTGCGCTTGTGCCGGCCATGATCACTGTCCAGTTCGCATTGATCGGGTTGGGAATCATCAAAGATGAAGCCTCGGTCAAGGCCATGTCGCGCACCGGTGACCCCAGGGATATCCTGCGCGGACCGCTGTATTACGGCATCATGTTCGTGGTGCTGACCATCGCCTTTTGGAAGGATAACCCCATCGGCATGACTGCGCTGATGATGATGTGTGGCGGCGACGGCGTGGCGGATGTCATCGGGCGCCGTATCCAGTCGCCCAAGCTGGCCTGGAGCCGCGAAAAAAGCGTGGCCGGGATGCTAAGTGTCTTTTTGGGCGGGGTTTTGCTCTCGCTTTTCATCCTGGGCGTTTATGCGGCCCTGTCGGTTTTCCCCGGCCCATTTCCAGGCTACTTCCTGCCTGTTTTTGTAATCGGCTTGGTCAGCATGGCAGTCGAATCCCTGCCGCATAAGGATATTGACAACGTCACGATGACGCTGGCGGCGGTGCTGGTCGGCTGGCTGATGTTCTAAAAAACAAGGGCGACCCGGCGGATCGCCCCTACAGATTTTCACACCAAAAACGGTAGAGCCGTTTTTATTTTTCCAGCAAATACGCCACAATCCAGTTGGAAGTTGCTTCCAGCGCATCGGTGTGCGTGCGCTCGTAATTGTGCGAAGCGTCCACACCGGGGCCAATCAGCGCCACAGCCACATCGCCGCCCGCCCGCCAGAAGGCTTCGCCATCCGAGCCATAGTTGGGGTAAATATCAATTTTATGGGGGATGTGATGGGATTCTGCCAACGCCCGCAGCTTGTTACTCAACCCGTGGTGATATGGCCCCCCGGAATCTTTCACGCACAGCGTCGCGTGGAATTCATCTGACTCCTGACCATCGCCCACCGCCGCCATATCAACAGTCACCAGCTCATGCACATCTGCCGGGATGCCCGCCGACGCGCCATGACCAACCTCCTCATAGTTGCTGATGTGCAGGTAAGTGGTCTGTGCCGGTTTCAAACCCGCCTCGCTGATGGCTTTTACCGCTGCAACGATATTGGCCACGCAGGCTTTGTCATCCAGGAAACGTGAGCGTACAAAACCTTCGGTCACTTCGGTGCGCGTGTCAAAAACCACAAAATCGCCAACGCTGATGCCCAGGGCGCGGGTTTCATCGGCAGATGTGGTGCGCGCATCCAGCCGGACTTCCATGCTGTCTTCATCGCGTTTGGTGTCGTGTGCCGCGGCCCCGTAAACGTGCCCCGAAGCCTTATGAACCAGGTACGACCCGCGAATTTTGCGGCCCCTGGCTGTCAGCACCCAGACACCTTCGGTTTCCACGCCACCCAGCACCAGCCCGCCGATGCGCGTCAGCTTGAGCCGCCCATCAGATTTGATCTCTTTTACCATCGCGCCAAGCGTATCAGTGTGAGCCGTCAGCGCGCGCGGGGCATCGTCATGTTCACCTTGCCAGCGCGCCACCAGCGCGCCTTTGCGCGTTCGCGAAAGCGTCAGGCCAGGATATTTTGCCAGTTCCTGTTCCACAAAAGCGATCCCGGGTTCGGCGTGGCCGGTTGGGGAGGGTGTATTCAGCAGGTTGACCAGGAAATCGATCATGTAAGGGGTATTGAGCTTGGGTAAGGTCATCAGAAGAGTCTCCAAAAAACGAATAAATTATCCCAGCTTCTCAAACTGGATGATTTTCTCGCGCCAATCGGGCGGCACTGGGATGGTGGCGCTGGTGCGGTAATCGTAAGTCACCAGCACGCTGGAACCGGTTGCCAGTTCTGCGCCGCTGGCCGCGTCTATAATGGAATATTCCGAAGTCATGCTTTTGTTGCCCAATCGGCTGATGCGCATTCGCACCCGCACATCCTGCCCAAACAGGATTGGCGCGAGGAAGGTGACATGCGCATCAGCCATGATGATGCCAACTTCCAGGAAGGATTGCTGCGGGTTGAAAAGCCCCAGGTGGATCAGGTATTCGATGCGGGTTTGCTCAAAAAAGGTCAGGAAACGGGCATTGTTGACGTGTCCTTGCGGGTCCAGGTCGCCATAACGGACTTCGATTGGATGGGAAAAGTAATATTCGGTCATGTGTTGATTATACTAACTCCGAGGCTTTTTGAAATTGCCAAAAGCCCGGATGCGCTGAAAGCTCCCAGGCACTTCCAATTCACAACGGGTATAATTGAAGCGGAGGCATCAACATCACTCATGGAAATTACCTGGTACGGACATTCTTGTTTTCGTTTTATGGAACGCGGCATGGCCTCAGTGGTCACTGACCCGTATGACAGCGAAGTTGTAGGTTACGAAGCCCTCAAATTACGCGCCGATATTGTCACTGTCAGCCACGACATGCCCGGGCACAGCTTTACCAGTGCGGTAAAAGGCACCTCGCACCAGATCACCGGCCCAGGCGAGTTCGAGATTGGCGGCGTTTTTATCACCGGCGTGCAGACCGATTTCAACGGCAAAAAGAACGTTGAAAAACCGCGCAACACCCTGTATGTTTTCGATTATGATGGCCTGACCGTGGCGCATCTCGGCGATTTGCGCGCTGTCCCCACCCAGGCCGAAATCGAGGCCCTTGGCACCGTTAACGTGGCTATTGTGCCGGTTGGCGGCGGGCAGGCGCTGAATGCTGCCAAAGCTGCCGAAGTCATCAGCCTGCTGGAACCGAACATCGTCATCCCAATGCACTTTGCCAACCCGGCCTGCAAAATCCAGCTCGACCCGCTTTCCAAGTTCATCAAGGAAATGGGCCTGGCCGCACCAGAAGAGCAACCACTGCTCAAAGTAACCCGCTCTTCCCTGCCGGACGAAACGAAAGTTATTGTCTTACAGGTGAGTGGATCGTAGGAGTTCTCTCATGCCCATCAAATTGCTCATGACCTGGGACATCGTCCCCGAACGCGAACAGGAATACTTTGAATTCGTTATTGGAGAATTCCTGCCTGGCATCCAGCGCCTCGGGTTGGAACCAACGGAAGCCTGGGCCACCATCTATGGCGAATACCCCCAGATCCAGGTCGCCTTTATCACCGCCGACTTGCCTAACGCCCAGCGCATCATCGGCTCACAAGATTGGGTTTCGCTGCGCGACAAACTCTTCGGCTTCATCAAAAATTTCTCGTTCAAAATGATCCCGGCCAAAGGTGGGTTCCAGTTCTAACCACGGTTCGTTTGGAGTCTGGCCGGGGCGACCCTTCCAGTCCTAACAAACCGCATTCCTGCCAGGAAGACCAGCACCAATCAACGCTTTCTCACGCAGGGCGGGGCACCCCTACCCATACAAATCCGCAAGCAAGCTTGCGAACTCCAAAAATACTCTTGCCCGGACGAAACCCGTCCGGGCGGCGCGATTAAAATGACCGAATTCTCATCCCGCATCCTGGCCTGGTACCACCAAAACGCCCGCAGCCTGCCCTGGCGCATCCCGCCGGGGCAGGCTCTCCGGCATCCCGACCCTTACGCCGTGTGGGTTTCTGAGATTATGCTCCAGCAGACGCGTGTCGAAACTGTCATCCCCTACTTCCAGCGTTGGATGGAGCAATTCCCCACCGTCCAGGCCCTGGCCGCGGCCCCCGAACAGACCGTACTCAATGCCTGGGAAGGCCTGGGCTACTACAGCCGCGCACGCAACCTGCACAAATCCGCAAAAATTATCCTGGGCCAGCACAACGGCAGGCTGCCAGATACGCTCGCAGCCCTGCGCAGCCTGCCCGGCATCGGGCGCTATACCGCCGCTGCCATCGCATCCATCGCCTTTGGGCAAGATGTCGCCACGCTGGATGGCAACCTGCGGCGCGTTTTCTCGCGCGTCTTCAACATCTCCCAGCCTGCCGACAGCCCCACCGGAGAAGAAAGCCTGTGGGCGCTGGCCGCCGGGCACGTTCCGCCGGGCCAGGCTGGCGATTACAACCAGGCGCTCATGGATCTGGGCGCGAGCATCTGCCTCCCCAAAAAACCGCCCTGCCTGCTCTGCCCGCTGGCCGAAATCTGCCAGGCGCGCGCGCTGGGCCTCCAGGAACAGCGCCCGGTGCTGAAACCAAAAGCCGCAGTGCCGCACAAACTCAAACTCGCGGCAGTAATTATTCGGGAAAATCTCGTCCTTTTAGCACAGCGCCCCGCCACTGGCCTGCTCGCCAACCTGTGGGAATTCCCCGCCGCATTTGCAGATGAAGATTCCGCCCTGGCGCTGGCTGCCGTTATCGAAACAGAATACGGGCTGAAAATCAACCCGTCAAAAACCAGCCTGGGGACCTTCCAGCATGCCTACACCCACTTTAAGTTGACAGAAACCGCCTACCCGTCTGACCTGCTCGAAAACCCTGCCGCCCCCAACCTGCACTGGGTACCGCTCACCGCCCTGGATGATTACCCCATGGGCAAAGTAGATCGGCTGATCGCCCGCAAACTGACTTAAAAGCGAAGTGGCGGCAGGTTGCCTGCCGCCACTTCGCTTTTAACCGTGTTTATTCCACTCCGCAATCGTCTCGCGGATAAAGGCCTGGATGCCCGCATCTGGCACATTGTCTACCCCGTCGAACTTGTTCAGGCCGATAATCACCATCACAGAGCCGTAGGGGCCATCTTCCAGGCTGATGCCCATGGCCGCGTAGGGCGAACCGACCAGCTTTTTCTGCATATAGTCGTTAATGCGTCGAATGATGCTCATGCCGCTGGTATCCACTTGCTTGGGTAAGACTGAGTTTTCCAGGAAGGTGCGCGCGCCGCGCATTACATCCAGTTTGGGTTCTGCTTCTATCGGCAGCACCGCTGGCCGGGATGGGAGAACAGCCGGGGTAACGGGAAGCGATGCGGGGGGCGTGATCACCGGCGCGGGTGCAGGCGCAGGGGCGGCGACTACCGGCGCGGCGGGAGGGGCAGATTTAGCGTCAATCCACGGGCGAATGGCTACAATGATGCTGACCAGGCGGGTGCGCTGTGCGGTTGTTATGCTGGCCGGGTCGATTTTCTCCCCTTCCAGTTCTACGCTGTAGGTTTGCCCATCGCTCGTGTTGACGCGGAGCAAGGATGGCGGGGCAACGGCTGCCGGGCGCTGCGCCAGGCGGGCCTTGAGCACTTCGATTTCTTCGGTAAGTGTTTTTATTTTCTTTTCAGATTGCCCGCCGCGGATGTTGTCCGTCAGGATGGTATCCAGTTTGCCGATGATGACACCCAGAATGAGTGCCACAATGATGAGGCCAATTGTGCTTCCCATAGCGATTTACCTGTATTTTTGACAATTTGGGCAAAAATGCGTGCCCCGCTGTCCAACAATTGTGCGCTGGATGGGTGTTCCGCATGCGGGGCAGGGCTGGCCGGTGCGGTCATAGGCGCGGAAGTGGTTTTGGAAGCCGCCTCCGCGATAAACCCAGTCGATACTGGCGCCATTGTGGTCGATGCCAGTCTGTAAAACAACCCGAATGGCATCGAAGAGTCGCAGGGTTTCTTCTTTTGTAATTGTACCCGAAAGACGCAAGGGATGAATTCGGGAAAGGTGAAGTGATTCGTCGGTGTAGATGTTGCCCAACCCTGCCAGGAAACCCTGGTCAAGCAGCAGTGGTTTGATCTGGCGGTTTTTCTCCCGCAATTTTTGGAACAGTACATCGGGGGTGAAGGCTGGGTCGAAAGGTTCCGGGCCGAGATGGCCGATAACATCTTCGGGGTGTGTTGTCAGCCAGGCGCGGCCAAATTTGCGGGTGTCGTTAAAAGCCAGCTGGCGGTTGTCTGAGAGAAACAGCAGCAGCCGGTCATGCTTTTGGGGGTCGGTATCTGCCGGTTTGGTGGTCAGGTCGCCGCTCATGCGCAAGTGGATGAATAGATGGTATGTAAACAATACCACATGCAGGTATTTTGCTCGACGCCTGACATCCAAAATTTCTTGCCCGGTGATCATTTCGGGGAATTGCTGGGCAGAGGGCGTCTCGATGGTGCGCGGCCAGAGCACTTGCGCCGAAATAATTGTACGCCCGACCAACTGCGGGCGCAAATTACGGGCGATGGTTTCCACTTCTGGTAATTCTGGCATAAGCTATTCGTTAAACATTTCGCCAACGCTGCGGCCTTCGTGGGCGCGCAGCATTACTTCAGCCAGCAGGGGCGAAACAGAGAGCACCGTCAGTTTGTCTTTCAGGAAAACCATTTTTTCGGGCGTAATCGGCACCGAATCTGTGGTGATAATGCCCTTGATGGGCAGGCTGCCGATACGTTCAGCTCCGTTTTTAGACAAAATCGGGTGAACACATACGATGTATACATCCAGCGCGCCATTTTCTTTCACCAGGTTGACAGCCTGGGCGATGGAGCCGCCTGTGTCGATTTCATCATCCACCAGGATGACATCGCGGCCTTTCACATCGCCGATAACCGTCAGGGCCTGGGCTTTGGCATCGTTCGCCACCCGGCGCTTTTCGATAAAGGCGATGGGCGCATCGATCCCGGCGGCAATGTTGCGGCCCTTTTTGGCGAAGCCCAGGTCAACCGTTACTACCACCGGGTCTTTCATCGTCGGGCGGATCCGGTTCAGGTGGTCGCTGATAATGTGGAAGGCGGTCAGTACATCCCCCGGCACCGAGAAAAAACCCTGGATCTGCCCGGCGTGTGGGTCGAGCAGGATGTAGCGGTCGGCGCCGGCCACTTCGATCATTTCTGCCACCAGCCGGGCCGAGATGGGCACACGCGGCTGGTCTTTTTTATCCGAGCGGCCATACGCCATATATGGGATCACCGCTGTAATGCGCGCCGCTGAATCCAACCGCAATGTCTGAATCAGGATCAACAGTTCCATCAGGTTACGATGTACTGGTGAAGATGTGGTCTGGATAACATAGACATCCTGTCCGCGCACACTGGAATGCAGCTTAACGAACAGGTTCTCGTTTGGGAATTCGATGACATCGCGCCCGCAAAGTGGCTGGTGCAGGTATTCGGCTACCTTTTGGGCCAAATCCGGCGATCCGGTTCCGGCATACAGTTTAATCCCGCCGTAAACCTTCATTTCACGATTGTGTGACATAAAACCTCTGAATAAAAACAATTAACGTTAACAACGGTTCTGGCTGGCGCATGCCAGCCAGCTGTCATTTTATACTTTAGATTGCCATTCGCTGGCCAGCATGCCCATAAGGAGCATATCCTCATAATGACCATGCTTGAAATTAGCCTGGCGCAGGCGGCCTTCATGCACAAATCCGCATTTTTCGTAAGTACGGATGGCGCGCGGGTTACTCTCATGAACATGCAGGAAAATCCGGTTCAGGTTGAGCGTTTCAAAACCATGCTTGCAGAGCAGGCGCACTGCCGTGCTGCCATGCCCACGATTCCAGATCGTCTTCTCGCCCAGCATAATTCCCAATTCGGCGCAGCGCACCCGCCAGTCGATATCAAAAAAGGCACAGTTGCCGATCAAACGCCAATCCTTGCTCTCGCGAATTTCAATCGAAAGCGGCTTTTCGGCTTTTTCGCGCTTCGCCAGGTTCTCAAACCACGCCTGCTCATCAGACAGAGACATCGGCAGGTAAATCGCCAGGCCGTCGTTCACATCCGGGTCATTAATCCAGCGATAAAAAGACTCAATATCCCCGCGCTCCACTGCGCGCAGGCGCATATTCTCAGTGTAAATCATTTTCCAACTCCATTGAGCAGCAAATTGACCGCTTCGCGGGGAGAAAGCTGCCGTTTTTGGATGGAATCAACCGTTTCATCCAATCTTTTCTCCGTTAAACCCGCCCTGAAGCGTGCCACCAGTTCATTTTGCACCAACGCGTCGAATTCAGCTTCCAGCCGGGCGCGTTCCCGTTTCTGCCAGTTGCCACTCTGCCGCAGGTATTCCCCGTGGCTTTGAATTGATCCCAAAAGCTCTGGCAGCCCCTTCCCCTCGGTGGCTACCGTCCGCTGGATGATTGGCATCCACATCCCGGCCATTTCCTCGGCGGAGGCCTGCACCGCCATATACGTGCCATGATGCTGGAAAATCTTCTGCACCGGGTGCGCCAGTTCCAGCATCGTCTTAAGGGCGCGCTCGGTGCTTTCCACGCCTGGCCTGTCAGCCTTATTAATAACCAGAATGTCAGCGATCTCCAAAATCCCGGCCTTAATCGCCTGGATTTCATCTCCCAGGCCGGGGGCTTCCACTACCAGCGTGGTGTGCGCCAGCCGGGCAATATCCACCTCGCTCTGGCCTGCGCCCACTGTTTCGATCAGCACAATCTCAAACCCGGCGGCATCGAAAACCTGCACCACACCTGCCGTTGCCGTGGCCAACCCACCCAACGATCCCCGCGAAGCCATCGAGCGGATGAAAACGCCCTTATCGCCCGAAAGATCGCGCATCCGCACCCGGTCGCCCAGCACTGCCCCGCCCGTGAACGGGCTGGATGGGTCTACCGCCACAATCGCCACTTTTTTGTCCAGTTTGCGAAAGTGGATCGCAATCTGATTCACTAGCGACGATTTGCCGGTTCCCGGCGCGCCAGTGATGCCAATCAGGTGTGCCCGGCCGGTGTGCGGGAACAACTCATCCAGCGCGGCCAGCCCCTCCGGGGTTTCGTTTTCCACACGAGTCAACAGGCGCGCCAGCGAAAGCCGGTCACCTGCGAGAACAGCATCAGCGAGGGTCATTTTGGGTTACTCTGGGAATTTAACAGGCACTACGTAAGCTATCTGCGTAGTGCCTGTTGGTTATGCCGGTACGGCGCTGCGGATGTCGGCGACGATTTGTTCGGTGGAAGCCCCCGGCCCGTAGACACCGGCGACCCCCATTTCTTTCAGCGCAGGAATGTCTTCATCTGGGATAATACCGCCCAGGAAGACAAGCACATGCTCCTGCCCGTTGCCCTTGAGCAATTCCAAGATGCGCGGGGCCAGCGCCATATGCGCCCCAGACAGGATGGAAAGACCAACCACATCCACATCCTCTTGCAGGGCCGCTTCAGCGATCATTTCAGGGGTTTGGCGCAGGCCAGTATAAATCACTTCCATACCAGCATCGCGCAGGGCGCGCGCAACCACCTTCGCGCCCCGGTCGTGACCATCCAGGCCAGGTTTGGCAACAAGCACACGGATTTTGCGTTCAGCCATGGGTTCCTCCAGGAAAAACTTTATCTCGCTCGATTATATAATACTCGCGGCTGAAAACTGCGCTTTCTGGCTTAAGAAAAAATGGGAAACTCTCAACCCCCTTCCCGGACTTTCCCGTTTTGTTTTTTTGCTCTACCGTTTTTGGTGTAAAAATCTGTAGGGGCGACCCTTCAAAGCATACACAGGCGCATTTTTGCAGGGAATTCAGGCACAAAGCCACGATTTTTCGCACGGGGCGGGTCGCCCCTACCCGTTCCCCATTAAGAAAGGAAGAGCCATTTTTTTAATGGGGAACGGGGATTATCTCCGTTTCATTACAATTACCATTCAGCGCTTGCGCTTGACCTGACCAACTCGGGGGGATACAATAATGTGACGCTTGTTCTATACTTTATGCTATACTAAAATATGGACTCAATGCGCGTATTCTGGTCTGAATGGGCTGAAACGTTGCGTCGCCGGGGCCTGGATGGATTTGCAGCCTGGTTTCTTGAGGCTGCTGGCCCACTTAACATACTCGGAGCGCAATTGCTGTACATCGGGAAACCGATGCTCGGTTCCAATTGGGATGAGCGTATACAGGCTGCCGCGCGCCTGCTGGAAGATGACGAAGAATCGCAGGCATTCATCGAATACCTGAAAGGACAAACGCCGTGAATTTAACGAGTCTCGCCGGACTGGGCATTGTACTGGTATCTGCCATTCTCCTGGCGGTATTTGCCTTCCTGTACCGTCGCTCCCCGTTTGTCTTTCGTAAGATCCCCGCCTTTAGCCGCCTCCGCCAGGCCATCAACTTTGTGGTGGAAGATGGCACACGCCTGCACATTTCGCTGGGACGTGGCAGCCTGGTTACGCCTTTTGGAGCGGCTGCGCTCTCCGGGTTGAGTTTGTTGCGCAAAATCGGGGAAACCACCTCGCTCAGTGACCGTCCCACCATCGCTACCAGCGGTGACGGGTTGGTTTCACTCGCCGCACAGGACACCCTGCGCGCCTCGCTTGAAGCAGTCGCCCCCAACCAACCATTCAACATTCTCAACAGCCGTTTCACCGGCCCAACCCCCTTCTCCTACGCCGCCGGGACAATGCCCGCCATCCGCGATGAAGGGGTCGCTACCAATGTGCTGATCGGCAACTTCGGCGTTGAAGCTGCCTTGCTGGTGGATGCTGCCGAGCGGCAGGGTGCGCTCATCATCGCCGCCAGTGACAACCTCCCAGCCCAGGCTGTGCTGTACGCAGCCACCAAAGAGCCTGTGCTCGGCGAAGAACTCTACGCTGCCGGGGCATACCTCCAGGCTGGAGCATTCCACGCCGCCAGCCTGCGTGTTCAAGACATCCTGCGCTGGGGCATCATCGCTATCATCGTTGTCGGCGCACTCCTCAAACTGGTGGGAATTTTATGAAATTAAAAGGCCTGTTCTCCACCGCCATTGCCGTTATCTCCGGGATGATCGTCCTGGTGGGGCTTTTTGCGCCCATCGCGCTGCTTCCTGTTATTTCATCGTTGTTCCTGCAATGGGCCAGTATCCTGGCGGGCATCGCCATCCTGATTGGCATTTTTAGTATGTTTGGCACACACCTGTCAAAAATTCGCCAGCGCTCCAAAAACTCCACCTACAGTTTTGCGCTGCTACTTTTCTTCCTGCTCACCTTTTTTGCCTCGGCCTTGCCCCAAAATACTTTGTTGGAAGGTATCCTGCTCAACAATATCATGATCCCTGTCGAAGTCAGCCTGATGGCGTTGCTGTCAGTCTCCCTCGTCTACGCCTCCGCCCGGCTGCTCACCCATCGCACCGATTTGAAATCCATCATCTTCATCGTTACCGCGCTGGTCACCCTCATTGGATTAACACCCTGGCCGGTTATCGGTACCCTGCCCATCGTCAGTGGGCTTGTCCAGATGCTGGCAGCAGGCGGCGCGCGCGGCATGTTGATCGGCATCGCCCTTGGCACACTCCTGACCGGGATGCGAGTCATCTTTGGGGCCGATCGCCCCTATGGGGGTAAATAATGGCTGAGATTACCTGCCCCCTGTGTGGAAGGGCCAACCCCGCCAAAAGCGAGTCCTGCTCCAGTTGCGGCACGCCACTTAAACAGAGCACCACTCCGCTAGACCCGATCAAACCGGGCGAGCTTCCCACCAAAAAATCCACATCTGACCTCGAATCAACCCTGCCCGGCTGGCTGCGTGATGCGCGCCAGGCCGCATCTGATGACACCCACCAAAACGCACCGGGCGATGATTTTACCTTCAATTTTGGTGCCACTGAACCTGAAAAACCTGCCGAAAGCAGCATGCCCGACTTTCTCAAAAAAGCCATGGCGGCCGATAATTCCCCCGCTGCCCCGGTAGACTTCCTGGCCGGGCTGGCTCAAACCTCTTCCGACGACGATGAAGAAGTACCCGATTGGCTTTCCAGCCTGCGCGGTTCCACGCCGCCGGAACCTCCCGCCGCTGCTGCACCACCACCACCCGCCCCACCCGCCCCGCCGCCAACTGCCACTTCGTCAGACTGGCTGGCCGGCTTCAAAGATGATCCTGAGCCAGCCGCCCCGCTTCCGGCTGAACAAAACATGGATTGGGGCTTCGGCTCCAGCCAGGCCTTCGATTTCAACAACCTGGATACAGAACCCGAACCGCCCGCCACTGGCACATCACCCGACTGGCTCTCATCCTTTGGAGGCAGCCAACCTTCCACCCAGGACAATAGCGGTTTTGATTCAGCCCCAGCTGCATCAGACAGCCCAGATTGGCTCAAATCCCTGGCATCCTCCAGCCCGGAATCAGCCGCCCCTCAGCCTGCTTCGCCGCTTCCTCCTGCTGCTGGCCCCGCTGCCAGTGATACGCCAGACTGGCTTTCCAGTTTTTCTGCCCCTGAGCCCCCCGTAAAAAACCAGGACACGCCTTCATCCGACTGGCTGTCCGATTTCAGTCAACCTGCCGCCCCCGCCAGTGATGCACCAGATTGGCTTTCCGGCCTTTCCACGCCGGAAGCACCCGCCGGGCAACAGCAACCGCCCGCCGCCGAAAGCGCCGCTGCATCAGACTGGCTCGCGGAATTCAGCTCACCAGCTGCATCCACCCCTGCGCCCGCCGCCGAGACGCCAGATTGGCTTTCTGGCCTTTCCACGCCGGAGACACCCGCCGGGCAACAGCAACCGCCCGCCGCCGAAAGCGCCGCAACCCCAGACTGGCTCGCGGAATTCAGCTCACCGGCTGCATCCACTCCTGCATCTGCCGCCGAGACGCCAGATTGGCTTTCTGGCCTGTCCACGCCGGAGACACCCGCCGGGCAACAGCAACCGCCCGCCGCCGAAAGCGCCGCAACCCCAGACTGGCTCGCGGAATTCAGCTCACCAACTGCATCCACCCCTGCGCCCGCCACCGAGACGCCGGATTGGCTTTCTGGCCTTTCCACGCCGGAGACACCCGCCGGGCAACAGCAACCGCCCGCCGCCGAAAGCGCCGCAACCCCAGACTGGCTCGCGGAATTCAGCTCACCGGCTGCATCCACCCCTGCGCCTGCCACAGAAACACCCGCCGCAGAAAGCACAGATTGGCTCTCGGGGTTTGGCCAGGCTGAGTCTGCTGCCCCGGCAGAAGGAATGCCAGATTGGTTGGCCGGTTTGCAAGGAACACCCGCAGCGCAGCCGGCGGTTGGTAGTGAAACAACCCTGTCGTTTGGCCTTCCGGCTCCTGGAGAAACGCCGCCCAGTCCGTTAGCATCTATGCCAGATGCCGGGGCGGATGATTTCAATACGATGCCCGATTGGTTGTCTGAATCTTTGGGCGAGAAACCTGCCACGCCTGAAGAAAAACCCGCAGCCAAGACGCCAAAGGCTTTCCAGACAGGTTCGTTGGGTGAGATCAGTCTGCCGGCGGGTTCTTCTGAGGATATGCCCGATTGGTTGGCCGGACTGGGCGCGGTATCCACCCCTGGTGGAATGCCCGCCGCGGATTCTGGAACAAGCCAGGCTGCTGATGCAGACTGGTTGGCGGGGTTCAATGCCAGCCAGGATCAACCTGTCGAAACGCCGGGCAGCAGCCAGGGCGGAATGCCCGCGGGTGGATTGGCCCAGGCGTTGGATCAGCCAGGTGGCGAGAGCCTGCCCGGGATGGGGTCTTCATCCCCATTTGACCAAAGTATGGACTCGCTGCTGTCGATGGATATGCCCGACTGGCTGGCGGGTTTCAAACCGGCTGATACTCCCGCGATTTCGGATGGCTCGGATGCCAGCGCGGGTGAGCCGGACCTGGCACAGACTGAACTGCCTTCATGGGTGCAGGCCATGCGCCCGGTGGAGACGGTGATCCGCCAGACCCAGGATGATGAACAGTCGGAAGCTGAGAAGAGCGGGCCGCTGGCCGGACTGCGGAATACGCTGCCTGGGGTAAGCCAGTTTTCGATCCGCAAGCCGCGGCCATATTCGATCAAGATACAGGCCAGTGAGCTTCAGCAAGCCCAATCGGCGATGCTGGAGGAATTGTTGCTGGCTGAGACAACCCCTCTGCCGTTGAAGGCTCAGGCGCGGGTGGTTCCTAACCGGACGCTGCGCTGGCTGGTTGCGGGTGTGCTGCTGTTGGCGATTTTGTTGCCGTTGGTGATGGGCCTTTTCAGTGGTGAAGCATGGCTGCCGCGCCCAACCAATTTGGATATTGCCACGAATAATTTCATCATCGCGGTGGATGCGCTGCCTGCCAATGCTCCTGTACTGGTGGCGACAGACTACCAGGCCGGTTTTGCCGGTGAGATGGAAGCCGCGGCTGCGCCGGTGCTCAGTCATTTGATGTTGAAGGGTGCGCGCCTGGCGTTTGTCACGTCGCTGCCTTCTGGCTCGTTGATGGCGGAGCGGTTGGTGGCTGGCCAGGCAAACCAGGGCTACCTGCCAGGTGAACAATATGTTTTCTTGGGGTATCTGCCTGGTGGCGCGGCGGGGATTCGGGTTTTTGCTGATTCTCCGGCTGCGGTGGCCGGGTCGAATACGGCCAATGGGGATCTGTGGACAACCCCGGCCCTGGAAGGTGTTTCTAAGTTAAGTGATTTTGCGGCGCTGGTTGTACTGGCCGATAACCCGGATGATGCGCGCCTGTGGGTTGAGCAGGCCCAACCCCAACTGGAAGGCAAGCCGATGCTGGTGGTTATCAGCGCCCAGGCCGAGCCGATGATCCGACCGTATTATGACTCGGGTCAAATCCAGGGGCTGGTGACGGGTCTTTCGGGCGGCATGGCTTATGAAACTTATTTTTCGCAGTCTGGCGCCGCTTCCAGTTATTGGGATGCGTATGGGATTGGTTTGGTTGCGGCACAGTTGTTGATCCTGGTTGGTGCAGGTTGGAGCCTGGTGGCCGGGTTGCGCGCCCGCCAGAGCCGGCAGGGATTGGAAGAGGCTTAGGATGCAGATATCCATCGATTTGATTGCTGGACTGCTAAGTTTTTTGTTCACCCTGATGATTTTGAGCTATATCATCGGAGATAACCCTTTCTTCCGGTTGGCTGTGTATGCGTTTGTTGGGATTTCTGCGGGATATGTAGCCTGGATTGTGCTTGACCTGGTGCTGATCGATAAACTCATCCGCCCGCTCATCCAGGGCAGCATGGCTGAACGGCTGCTACTGGCGATCCCGATGCTGCTGGCAGTGATGCTGTTCATGAAAATCAGCCCGCGCCTGGAATTTGCCGGACGCCCAGTGCTGGCCTTCCTGGTGGGCGTAGGGGCGGCCGCGGCCATCTATGGTGCGCTGATGGGTACGATTTTCCCACAAGTGCAGGCATCCACCAACAGCTTCGATACGTCTGGCATTGCAGAAACCGGGTTGAAGGTCGAAGCCATCGGACGCGGTTTCTTTATCCTTTTGGGCACAATCTCCACCCTGGCTTATTTCCAGTTTGGGATTCGCGCCAGCTCTGCCACCAGCGGCAAACGCGGCATGGTGATGCAGGCAGTGGCATTCCTCGGATTGGTATTTTTTGCCATCACCTTTGGCGTTTTGTTCGCCGGTGTTTATTCTGCTGCCATCACTGCACTGATTGACCGGGTGCAGAGCATGGTAACTTTTGTCGCTTCGTTTTTCTTCTAAGACTTATGCCCACATCCCTTGTTGAAGGCAATTCCCTGCTGACGGTTGATATTGGTTCGGTCAACACCCGCGCCGCGTATTTTGACGTAGTGGAGGGTAGTTACCGCTTCATTGCCATGGGACAGGCCCGTACCACCGCCAACCCGCCAACCAACAACATCATCATCGGCGTGCAGGATGCCATCCGCAACCTGCAAAACCTGACCGGTAAAACCCTGATGGATGACGAGGGGCGGCTGGTCATCCCATCCCAGCCAGATGGCACCGGTGTGGATCACCTGGCAACATCAGTCTCAGCCGGCAGCGCGCTCAAAACTGTCGTGGTTGGCCTGCTGCCCGATGTTTCCCTGAGAAGTATCGAATCCCTGGCGCAAACTACCTATACCAGGGTAGTAGAGACGTTGGGGATGAACGATTCACGCAAAATGGAAGAACAGGTAGATGCCATCCTGCGCTATTCGCCCGATTTGATCATGATCGCGGGCGGTACGGATGGCGGCGCCACCCAGTCTTTGCAAAAACTAATCGAAGTAATCGGCCTGACATCTTACCTGCTGCCTGAAAGCAAACGCCCGGCCATTCTCTACGCTGGCAATCATGCCCTGGCCGATGACGTGGAAGCTGCGCTCAAAAACATCAGCTCTGCTGTGGCGATTTGCCCCAACATTCGCCCATCGCTGGAATTGGAAGACCTGGCCCCGGCCCAAAGCGCCCTGGCAGGCCTGGTAATGCAGATCCGCGAACAACAGATGTCCCAACTCCATGATGTACGCTACCTTTCGGGCGGCACACTCATCCCAACGGCCTATGCCCTGGGGCGCATGGTGCGCTTCCTGGCGCGCTATTTCGGCTCTGACAAGGGCGTGTTTAATGTCGATTTGGGCGCATCGGCCCTGACAACCGCCACATCCCTGAGTGGGGATCTAAATCTCAGCGTTTTCCCGCAATTTGGGATGGGCGAACCACTCTCAGGGCTGCTACGCTACACCAACCTGGAAGAGATCGAACGTTGGGTGACAGTGGATATTCCCAAAGAAGCCCTGCGCGACTACCTTTACCAGAAATCCATCTACCCGGCGAACACCCCTGCCAACGCAGAAGAACTGGCGATCGAGCAGGCCATTGCCCGGCATGTGATGTACCTTTCGATGCGCGCAATGACAGCGCGCTTCCCCGGCGCTTTCAGTGGTGAAGGCCAGTTCCCCCAGTTTGAACCCATCATCGCATCCGGTTCCACGATCACCAATGCGCCAACTGCCGGGCAAAAGCTGCTGATGCTGCTCGATGGGCTCCAGCCGGTAGGCGTCACAACCATCGTGCTCGACCAGAACAACCTTTTACCCATGCTCGGGGTGGCTGCTGAGCAAAATAACCTCATGCCAGTGCAGGTGCTCGATTCTGGTGCCTTGTCTTACCTTGCCAAAGTCATTTGCCCGGTCGGGAATACCGCCTACGGCACACCCATCCTCAATCTCAAACTCATCCAGGAAGATGGCATGACCTCTGAGACTGAAACCAAGATGGGCGCGCTGCAAATGCTGCCAGTACCCAGTGGACGCATGGCGCGCCTGCAACTGCGTCCCATTGGGCGCACTGATGTAGGCCTTGGCCCCGGCAAAGGCATGGAAGTGGAAATTGTCGGCAGCCCGTTGGGCGTTGTCGTGGATGCGCGTGGCCGACCGCTCAAACTCCCCACCGAGGGTGGGGCGCGGCGCGACCTGCTCAAAAAATGGCTTTCAAGAGTGGGAGGCTAAACCATGCCAGCACAGGTAGTTCATATCCTCCCCGTCACCACCATTGTCCGCAAGCGTCTCCTGCCGGTAGATGGACAGATTATCGTCAAAGAAAACCAGAAAGTTTCGGCATCTGACTCTATCGCGGAGGCCATTACCGGACGCAAACACGTTATCATCGATGTTGCTTCGCAGCTGAAGCTGTCTCCCAAAAAAGCCGAACCGTTCATCAAAGTAAAACGCGGACAAAAAGTCGCCAAAGGCGATATCGTGGCCGAATCTGGCGGGCTGCTGGCGCAGGAAATCACAACCCCGGCCAGTGGGCGCGTTGTGGTGTTGGGCGGAGGCAAAATTGTGCTGGAAACCGGCGGTTCCCAGGTGGAACTGAAAGCCGGGCTGAGTGGCACGGTCACTGCAATCATCCCCAATCGTGGAGTGATTATCCGCGCGGTGGGCAGCCTGATCCAGGGTGTGTGGGGCAACAACCGCGTCGACACCGGCGTAATGATCAGCCTGCTCGATAAACCCGAAGACACCCTCGAAGCCTCGCGCATGGATGTCAGCCTGCGCGGCGCAATCTTGCTGGCCGGGCATGTCGCCGAGGCATCCGTCATCAAAGCCGCCGGAGACCTGCCGGTGCGCGGCTTAATCTTGTCCAGCATCTCCCCCAATGCCATCAACGCGGCGGCGCAGGCCAACTTCCCCGTGCTGGTGCTTGAAGGCTTCGGGAAACGCCCCCTCAGCCCCACCCTTTTCAAACTATTGACCACCAATGTCAAACGTGAAGTTTCCATACTCGCAGACATGGATCGCCAGTCCGGGCAACGCCCAGAGCTGGTCATTTCCCTGCCGCTATCGCAAGAACCCCCGGAACCCAGGGATGACGAAGCCTTTGCCCCCGGTCAGACTGTGCGGATTTGCTGGTTGACTCGCCCCGCCCAAACCGGGACTCTCACCCAACTCCGCCCTGGAATTTCGACCCTGCCCAATGGCGTGAGCGCCCCCGCGGCAGATGTGCGCCTCGAAAACGGCGAGCAAATCCTTGTTCCGCTCAACAACCTCGAAGTCTTGGGGTAAAATATTAGAAACAGGAGAAGAACGATGGCTAACACCTTCATTTTCGACGATAACGAACAGCCCGAACCCGATGATAACAGCCTGCCCGCCGAAACGGACGAACCCGCCCCCGAGGGGGGAGATGGCGAATCGGGGAATAATCGCACCTTTATGATCGTGGCGATTGCGCTGGGAGGCATTGTTCTGCTCTCCCTGATCTGTGTGGCAGTTTACGCCTTGGTCATCCTGCCCGGGCAGCGCAGCCAGGCCAACGATGTCAACGCCACCAACGTTGCGGTGCAGACCCAGGCCGCCATCGGTGTCATGCAAACCAGCACAGTCATGGCTTACTCGCCCACCCCGCTGCCCACCGAAACATCCCTGCCGACCGAAACGCCCACCCCGCTCATCCCCATGCCCACCGATACCCCCGTTCCCGGTGTTACCATCGACCCGTTGACCGCCACCGTCAACGCCCAGTTTACCCAACTGTCCAAAATGCAGTTGCTGACCGAACAGGCCAAAGCGGGCACACAGGCTCCAGGCGCAGGCACGGGTACAGCAGCTTCCAGCGGAGGGGCAGGCAGTACAGCCCCTGCCAATACCAGTGGAACCCCAAAAGCCACTGCCACCATGCCTAACAGCGGTTTTGCCGATGAAGTCGGACTGCCCGGCATGATCATCCTTTCGGCTGTGCTGCTGGTTGTCATCCTGCTTGCCCGCCGCCTGCGCATGGCCCCGGCACGCTAAGCCCAAAATTTCCCTATGGTTATAAAAAAGCGCGGAAAAGCTCCGCGCTTTTTTTGTTGCCCGTTCTGGTGGATGAATTTTTACACGATGCTGGCTGCCACTTTTTGCCCATACCCCAGCAAATCCTTAACCATCTGCTGGGTGCGCCCTTCAGCGTAAACCCGTAAAACCGGTTCTGTGCCCGATGGGCGGATGAGTAGCCACGAATCGTCGGCCATAACATATTTTATACCATCCATGCTCGAGACTTCAGCCACTTTTTCGCTGCCGATCTCGGCCGGGGCACCCTTCACCAACGTTTCGGTCATCTCCCCTTTCGAGACGGGGCGGCTCAGGCGCAGATCGGCGCGTTCATAAAAGGCCGGGCCAACATCATCGAGCAAGTCGGAGACAAGTTCAGAAAGCGGTTTGCGCGCCTGCGCGATGATCTCTACCAGCAACAGGCCCATGATCGGCCCATCGCCTTCAGGAATGTGCCCTTTGAATGAGATGCCGCCCGATTCTTCACCGCCGATCAGCACATTTTCGGTCATCATGTAATCAGCGATGTGATTGAATCCCACCGGTGTTTCGTGGATTTGCAGGCCGTAACGCTTGGCCAGGCGGTCGATCATGCGTGTGGTTGAGACAGTGCGCACCACAGAGCCAGTCCAGCCGCGTTTTTCCACCAGGTAGCGCAGCGCCAGCGCCATAATTTTGTGCGGGTCAACAAAATTACCGCGCTCATCCATCGCGCCGATGCGATCGGCATCGCCATCTGTCGCCAGGCCAAAGCTGCCCATCCCGGCCCCAATCGCGCCCGCCAGCGGGGAGAGATATTTGCCAATCGGTTCCGGGTGGACTCCGCCAAAGCCAGGATTCATCTCCCCGCGAATTTCGACGATCTCACAGCCGGTGCCGTGCAAAAACGAACGAATGGTGCCGCGTCCAGAGCCATACATCGAATCGACCACAAAGCGTTGTGGATTTTCGGCGATAATATCAGCGTTAATCAGCTTGCGCAGGTGGTCAAAATAGGGGGGCAGCGGGTTGAATTTTTGGATCAGCCCCATGCTGCGGGCTTTTTCAAAATCCATCAGGTTGGGGCCGCGTCCCCGTTCTTCGTTATCGTTGATATAAACTTCCACGCGGCGGCACTGCTCAGGCAACGCTGACCCGCCGTAAGCTGCCTTGAGCTTGACGCCGTTATAGCGCGGCGCATTGTGCGAGGCCGTAATCATCACCCCGCCAATGGCGCTGAGATTCTTAACCGCGTAAGAAATAGCCGGGGTGGGCGCATCGGCCTGGGCCAGGTAAACAGTAAAACCATTGGCGGCCAGCACACGCGCCACATCCTGTGCATAGCGGTCAGACAGGAAGCGGGTATCAAAACCCACCACAAATTTGCGTGGATCGGGTTTGGCGTTGCCGATATTGGGGTCCCAGTGTTCCGATGCAACTGCATCGGCAATGGCCTGGGCAACCATGCGCAGGTTGCTGAATGTAAAACTATCTGAAATAACGGCGCGCCAGCCGTCGGTGCCAAAGTGTATGGGCATTTGCGTTCTCCAATTTCCAAAAATAGTTCCAGTGACATCTGCAAATGTCACTGGAAGTGGGGTTTTGCCAGGGATGGGCAGGCTTTAGGGTGGGGTGGGTGTTCCAGTTGCGATCAGGTTGAGCAGCATCCAGCCATTGATATCGCGCACAGGTGTCTTGACGATAACATGCACCCAGGTTTCATTGTTGATGATGATGGGCGCATCTGGCAAGATTTCCACCAGGTAACCATTTTGGACAGTTGTGATCGCTGCTCCGGCAGGTTCAATGCGAATGACAGCGCCATCACCCGGCGAGGCAATGCGTCCGTAGATTGGTGTGGGCAGGGGGGTGATGGTGGGTTCCGGTGACGAGGTGGGTGTCACCAGGAAACGTGTGGGTGTGGGTGGGATGGCGGTGGCTGTCGATGTGGGGGTGTTGACGGGAGTATCAGTGGCGGGAGCGGTCACAATCGGCAGGGTGGCGGTAGCGGTAAAAGTTACCGGCGTAGGAGCAGCTGGTCGAGCTTCCAAAATAGCGCCCAGCCCGGCAATGCCCGAAACGATCAGCAGGCTGGTGATGATGGCTGCGCCGCTCAGGGCATAGCCGCTGCCATCGGTGGGACGAAAGCCCATGTAAAAGTAGGTTGCCAGGCCTACGATGAGCGAAATTGCCAGGTGGACGGCAAAAATCAGCAAGGCTTCGGGCCACAGGCCCTCCACATTATTCCCCAGGCCAAAACCGGCCACGCTGATGGGCAGGAAAAGCTCGTACACCAGCATGATATTGGCGATTAGCGGCTTTTCTTCACGCTGGATAAATGTGACGACAAAAGCGATCGTTCCCACGATCAGCAGGGCAATATCGGCCTCCCAAAAACGGGCATGCAGGAAGGCTTGGTTAAAGGTTAGCGGCAGCCAAACGCGTGAGGCCACCCCGGCGATCAAACCAGTGACGAAAACGAGCAGGAACGAAGTCAGCATCCCGCCCAGTGTTTGCCCAAAGGAATGGGTCTCACCTGTGGCGGTGGAGAGGATCATGCCAGCCCAGGGGGTCAGGACGGGCGCGAGCAGCATGGCAAACAGTAAAATGGCGGGCCGGTCGAGCAGGAAGCCCAGGCCGAGCAGGGTTCCGGCCACTGTGGCAAAAATGAATATGTCGATGGTCGGCGCGGCGCGGTTGACCATGCTTTCCAATTGCTCGTCAAGCTGCTCCACATCGGGGCGGGTTATCGCTGCACGGCGAGGGCGGCTGCGGCGGCGTGTGGGCGGGCGGCGGCGCACAAGTTCTTCACCACCCCCGCCAGATTCCAGCGGATTGAAGTTTTCGTTCGATTCGGGGTCGAAATCTTCCAGTTTGAATTCGCGTGCCTGGAAGATTTCGGACAGGTCGATGGGTTCTTCCGGTTCAACCGGGAAGGTGGCGTTTTCCAGGCTGTCTGCCCCGGCCATTGCTACCGTTTCATTTTCTTGACTCTCGGCTGTGGTATTGCCCTCGATTGGCAATGTCTCAGAATCCGAAGTGGATCCATCCAACCGGGGGTTTTCTGGCGGATTCTGGTCATCGGGAAGGGGTTTTTCTTCAGGGAAGGTCATTTTCGCAGGCTCGCGATCAAGCGCAAGGGTTTGTCGAACAAATCCAGGGCAGAGAGAATGTCGGGCATCAGCAAGTCAGACGCATTCAGGCTGGAAACTGCCAGCCCTTCCACCGACATGACGCAAACGCCCAGCGTTGCGGCTTCGAGCATCCCGGCATCGTTTGCGCCCTGGCCGATGGCGGCGACTGTAGCAGCGCCCAGCTGGCGGACGTATTCGGCTTTTTGCCTGGATTCGTCGCCCGGCTGGATGCGCACTGCTTTCAGGTTGAGCAAATGGTCGATGATGGCCTGTTTGCCATGCGTATCCGCCGTCAACAGGTGGATTTGCAACCGGTCACGCAGCAAGCCGATTCGCCTGGCAATGCCTTCGATTAGCTGCCCGTCGATTGCCAGCGTGCCGTTGACATCCATGACGAGGTGCTCGATGCGCAATTCCCCGCGCCCGGGAATGTTTAGTTCGATCATGCGCCAATTATACCGAACTTATGCAGGGGTTTGATTGCTGATAGTGTGCAAAAAGAACCGGCGCATGTTTGCTGCGCCGGTTTGATTCCTGGGGGGGGAAGCTCACCTTTTTACAGCGCAAGTAGAACTTGCGCGTATCGATTAATAGTCGATTGGGCTGAGCCGTTTGAGCTTGTCCCAGCGATGGGTGGCTTTCATCTCGCGGACGGTTCCGGTCAGGCCGCGCACCACCAGCGAATCGGTGCTGGCGCCATCGCCAAAGTATTTGACGCCGTGCAGCAGTTCGCCATCGGTGATGCCCGTGGCGGCGAAAAAGACATCTTCGGTGGATACCAGGTCGCCCATGGTCAGGACTTTGTCAAAATCGTAGCCCATTTCACGCCCACGCCGCAATTCTTCTTCATCGCGGGCGAACAGCTTGCCCTGGATTTCACCGCCCATGGCGCGCAGTGCGCAGGCCGCGATGACGCCTTCGGGGGTGCCACCGATGCCAAACAACACATCGATGCCTGAATCGGGCCATGCGGTCATCAACGCACCAGCCACATCTCCATCCGGGATCAATCGAATGCGGACGCCAGCCTGGCGCATTTCGGCCACCATCTCGTCGTGGCGCGGGCGTTCGAGGATGATACAGGTCAGGTCTTCCAGGCTTTTGCTCTTAACGCGCGCAATTTCTTTCAGGTTATCGGTAATCGAGCGTTCGATATCGATGTGGCCTTTGGCTTCAGGCCCGACAGCGATTTTGTTCATGTAAACGAATGGGCCGGGAAAAAACATCGAACCGCGCGGGGCAATAGCAACGGTGGAGATGGAGTTGGTGCGGCCCATCGCAAGTGGACGGGTTCCATCTATGGGGTCAACGGCGATGTCGAGTTCCGGCCCCTGCCCCTGGCCAACGTGTTCGCCGTTATAGAGCATGGGGGCTTTATCTTTTTCACCTTCGCCGATGACGACAACGCCGTTGATTTCCATTTTGCTCAGTACCAGGCGCATGGCATCGACTGCGGCTTTATCGGCGGATTCTTTGTCCCCGCGGCCCATAAAACGACCAGCGGCCAACGCGGCTGCTTCGGTTACGCGGACAAGATCCAGTGCAAGGTTACGAGTGGGTTCGTGTTCCATAAAATATCCTTTTTGAGACTGGTTTAGATGCCAAACCAGGTGACGAAATAGTATCCAATAATAACGGCCCACAACCACGAGTCTATACGGTCGAAGCTGCCGCCGTGGCCGGGCAGGATGTTCCCCGAATCTTTTAGCCCGGCCTCGCGCTTGATCATACTTTCAGCCAGGTCGCCGAGTGGGGATAAGGTGCCAATCAGCAGCCCCAGCATTGCGCCCTCCAACGGCGTCAGGTGCAACAGTGGGCCGTAAGTGGTAAAAGCCCAGGCGAGGTAAGCCCCAGCCGCTACAGCGCTGATGATCCCACCGAGATATCCTTCCCAGCTCTTTTTGGGGCTCAAGCGCGGGGTCATTTTGTGCTTGCCATAGCGCACACCGATCATGTATGCGCCGGTATCTGTCAGCCAAACGCAAGGCAGGACAAGCATGATCCACCAGCCGCCGTTAGGAAGCGCACGTAATTCTGCCAGGTATGAGCCGATCCAGCCGATGTAAAGCAGGCCTGAGAGTGTGGCAGCCATGCTGGCTGAAACATATTTATATCCGCGCTCATATTCAATAACATGATAGGCCAGCGCGAATAACACCACTGCGCCAAAAACCATCTGCGCGTTGGGGTTGCCAAAAAAAAAGCGCGCTGTAAAGATAACAAACGTCCCACCGGCGGTGAGCAGGCGGGACGGTCTGGTTTGGATGGTGGTGAACATGCTGGCATATTCCCAGGCGGCAGCCACCAGGAAAAAGCCCATCAACAGGTAATATGGTATTCCTCCCACCAGCAGGGCGGGCAGCCCAATGACAGCCAAAAGCAAGGCTGTGATGGTGCGTTTAGCCATTGCTACCTTCATATTCGGGGGCGGCCACTTTTCCATACCGGCGGTCACGTTCGGCGTAGGTTTTCAGGGCTTTCTGGAACTCTTCCTTGCCGAAATCAGGCCAAAACGTGGGCGTAACATACCATTCCGAGTAGGCAGCCTGCCAGATGAGAAAATTACTGATGCGTAACTCACCCGATGTGCGGATAATCAAGTCTGGGTCGGGAACGCCGGCCGTGTACAGATAGCGGCTGACCAGTTCGGGTGAGACCTCCGCCGCCGGGACGCCATCACGTATCATTTGCTGGATGGCCTGCACGATTTCATCGCGGCCACCATAATTGAAGGCTACATTCACGATCAGCCGGGAATTTTGCTCTGTGGTCTGTACTGCAAAGAGCACTTTTTCTTGCAGGTTGGGCGCAAGCTGGTCCAGGCGTCCCAGGTGGCGCAACTGCACCCCCTGGTCTTTCAGTTCTTGCAACTCACGGTCGATCACATCTTCGAGAATCCGCATCAGGCCGTTGACTTCCTCGCGTGGGCGCCCCCAGTTTTCTGTTGAAAAAGCATAGATTGTGAGATATTTGACCCCAAACTCCACACAAGCACGGATAATGCGGCGCAGGTTCTCTGTCCCGGCTTTGTGGCCTGCCAGGCGGGGAAGACCACGCTTGAGCGCCCAACGCCCGTTGCCATCCATGATAATGGCAACATGTGTTGGAATTTGCTCGGGTCGAAGTATTTGGCCAGATTTGCTCATAGATGTATGCTTTTCAACGTTTCCAGGACTCAAACTTCCATGATTTCCTGTTCTTTGCGCAGGCCGATTTTTTCAAGCTCGGCCATGATTTTGTCTACCAGCTTTTGGAGTTCTTCCTCCCCGCGTTTGTGCTCATCTTCTGAGATCAATTTCTCGTTCTCATACTCTTTCATATCTTTTAGCACATCACGCCGGATGTTGCGCAGTGCTACCCGCGATTCTTCCAACCGGTTATGAACGTGTTTAACCAAGTCGCGGCGGCGGTCGCCGGTAAGCGGGGGCAGGATCAATCGGATGGCCTGGCCATCATTGTTGGGCGTCAGCCCCAGGTCTGAGGCCAGGATGGCCTTTTCGATCCCTTTGAGCGTGCTCTTGTCAAAGGGCTTGATCAAAATCTGGCGTGGTTCCGGTATGCTGATGGTTGCCAACTGGATGAGGGGCGTTTCTGCACCGTAATACTCCACATGGATTCTTTCCACCAGCGCCGGGTTGGCGCGTCCAGTGCGCACACTGGCCAGGTCTTGTTCAAGCACACTGACCGCACTGTGCATTCGATGTTCAGCATCTTTAAGCAGGTCTTTTATCACCGCAGCCTCCTGTGGGGGGTCTAGTTTCTATCTAAGGATACACTAAAATTCTAAAATCCGCTACGGATGTAAGATTTTCTGCCAACATTCCGTCCTTGACAAATCTACCCCCCGGCCTATAATTCAGCCAATCTATATCCAAAAACGCTGACGTGGACGAGTACGCTTCAAGGCGATTTCCAGAGAGCCGGTGGATGGTGTGAATCCGGTAAATGCGCAGGAGCCGAATGGATCACTGAGTTGAGCGGGCGAAAGGTGACAAGTAGCCCAATCCGGGAACTCCCGTTATAGAGCGAGGGTATAACCAGTGTTCAGTAAACAGTTATCAGTGGACAGTGGCGTACCCGAAAGAGTGACGCTGGCTTCTTCTCCCTGTTGCTTCACAACAGGGAGTTTTTTTTAAAGCGTAAGCTGGGTGGTACCACGGGAGTCTCCTCTCGTCCCAACGGACGGAGGGGATTCTGTTTTTAACCAATATCCGTAGGGGCGAGCCGATGGCTCGCCCCTACAAAACCGGAAACAATGTGGCAAAGAAAGGTTTGCTATGCTCATCGACTCGACAACCGTTCAAACGCTTATCCGCGAAATCCACGCCGACCTGGAGACGCCCGTCAGCGTTTATCTCAAGCTGCGGGACGAGAATCCGTCTTTTTTGCTCGAGTCCGTTGAAGGCGGGGAGCGGATTGCGCGTTTCTCGTTTATCGGTATCCAGCCCCGGGCACAGTACATCCTGCGAGACGGCGAAATCCAAATCAAAGACGAAAACGGAATACGGAATACGCAATATTCCGGCGACCCAACCCATTTCCTGCAAGCCGAAATGAGCCGTTTCCCCGCCATCCACGTCCCCGGCGCGCCGCGTTTCTCCGGCGGGATGGTTGGTTACCTGGCTTATGATGCCGTCCGCTTCTTTGAGCCAACCCTGCAAAAGCACATGGGCGCGCCGCGCCTCCCCGATGGCATTTACCTGCTGGCCGATACCATCGTCGCCTTTGACCACGCCCGCCGCAGCCTGTTCCTGATTGCCAACGTGCTGGATGGCGATACTGCCGCCGCCGAACGCAAGCTGGATGCCATCGCTGCCCGCATCGCTGCCCCGCTGCCGCCCGCCAAACCCGCTCCCGCCACGCCAGCCGCCACCCGCTCCAACCGCACCCAGCCCGAGTTTGAGCGCATGGTGGCCGCCGCCAAGGAGCACATCGCGGCTGGCGATATTTTCCAGGTGGTGCTCAGCCAGCGTTTCACCCGCGAGACCAACGTCGCGCCGTTTGACGTGTACCGCGCCGTGCGCCGCCTGAACCCATCGCCGTATATGTTCTTTTTTGATTTTGGACTCGTGGATGGGGAACCGTTATATCTGGTGGGTTCCTCGCCCGAGATGTTTGTCCGTCTCGAAGGGCGACGCGCTTCGCTCCGCCCCATCGCCGGGACGCGCGCGCGAGGGGCCGATGCCACCGCTGATGCCGCGCTCGCCGCCGAACTGCTCGCTGACCCCAAGGAACGCGCTGAACACGTCATGCTGGTCGATTTGGGCCGCAACGATATCGGGCGCGTCAGCGAATATGGCTCGGTCAACGTCTCGGAGTTTTTCACCATCGAGAAGTATTCGCATGTCATGCACATCGTCTCCCACGTCGAAGGGACGCTGCGCCCCGAACTGACCGCCTTCGACCTGGTGCGCGCCGCCTTCCCCGCCGGGACGGTCTCGGGTGCGCCCAAAGTCCGCGCCATGGAAATCATCGCCGACCTGGAGCAGGATTCGCGTGGCGCGTATGCTGGCATGGTCGGCTACTTCGGCTTTGATGGCTCGATGGACACCTGCCTCGCCATCCGCACCATGGTCAGGCGTGGGAACACCGTCAGCGTCCAGGCTGGCGCCGGCATCGTCGCCGACTCTGACCCGGCCAGCGAATACCGCGAGACGGTGAACAAGGCCTCGGCGATGCTGAGAGCAATTGAAATGGCAGAATCAAACAGTTAATGTCATTGCGAGGAGGGCGTAGCCCGACGAAGCAATCTCCCATTAAACGGGACTACCCCATCGACAGGAGCTTGCTTCACTCGCCAAAACCGCTCGTTCGCAATGACATCCCAAAAAGAAAGGACACAAAATGACCCCCACCCCCACCAAACCCCGCCTGCTGACCGGCGACCGCCCGACTGGACGGCTGCATCTCGGTCACTATGTTGGTTCGCTCGCCAATCGTGTGCGACTCCAGCACCAATACGAATCGTTTTTCATCATCGCCGACCTGCACACGCTGACCACCAAGCCCGAACCGCAGTACATCAAGGAAATCCCGACCTTTATCCGCGAAACGGTGCTGGATTACCTCGCCATCGGCATCGACCCGGAAATCAGCACCATTTTTGTGCAGTCCGCCATCCCGGAGACTTACCAGCTCAACTTGCTGTTCGAGATGCTGGTCACTGTTCCGCGCCTGGAGCGGATGCCGACCCTGAAAGATATGGCCCGCGACGCCCACATGGACACCATGCCTTTTGGCTTGCTCGGCTACCCGGTCTTACAGGCAGTCGATATCCTGCTGCCGCGCGCCCAGGTCGTCCCGGTCGGGCGCGATAACCAGTCGCACGTTGAACTGGCCCGCGAGATGGCGCGCCGCTTCAACAATCTCTACGGCGACGTGTTCCCCGAACCCGATTCCATCATCGGCGATGTCCCGCTGCTGGTCGGCACGGATGGCCAGAGCAAGATGAGCAAATCGCTCGGCAACGCCATCTATCTTTCGGATGACGCCGCCACTGTGATGGAAAAAGTCCGCAACATGTACACCGACCCCAAGCGCTTGCGCGCCACCGACCCCGGAACGGTCGAGGGCAACCCGGTCTTTATCTACCACGACGCCTTTAACCCCAACCGCGCCGAAGTGGACGACCTGAAAGCCCGCTACCGTGCCGGTCAGGTCGGCGATGTGGAAGTCAAAACCAAACTGGCCGCCGCCATCAACGCCTTCCTCGAGCCCTTCCGCGAGCGCCGCGCCTACTACCTCGCCCATCCCACCATCCCGCAGGATGTGCTCGCCAACGGCATCCGCAAAATGCAGGCCGAAGCGAAGGAAACGATGGAACTCGTCCGCGCGGCCACGGGCTTGTCTTATACGCTCGATTTATTCGCGGATGAAGTCGATTTGTTTGGCGAATATGATGGATAACGGTCAAAAGTCAAAGGTCAAAAGTCTTTGATACCGACCTTCGACTTTCGAGCTTTGACAAAAGGAATTTCCCATGCTCGTCTTAATCGATAATTACGACTCCTTCACCTACAACATCGTCCAATACTTTGGCGAACTCGGCGCGGATATTCGCGTTTTCCGCAACGACCAGGTCACGCTCGAAGCGTTGATTGCGCTCAATCCCTCCCACCTGGTCATTTCCCCTGGCCCCGGCGAACCCATCGCGGATGGCGGCGTCTCAGCCGATGCGCTGCGCTACTTCACCGGCAAAATCCCGGTTTTAGGTGTCTGCCTCGGCCACCAGTGCCTCGGCGCTGTCTACGGCGGAAAGGTTGACCGCGCCCCGCGCCTGATGCACGGCAAAACCTCCCCGGTCAATCACAACGGACAGGGCATCTTTGCAGGAATCCCCAGCCCCTTCGAAGCCATGCGCTACCACTCGTTGGTGGTTTACGATCCCGTCCCCGCCGAACTCGAAGTCACCGCCACCACCCCCGAAGGCGAAATCATGGGCCTGAAACACCGCCAGCACCCCACCTTCGGCGTCCAATTCCACCCGGAATCGATTCTGACTGAATATGGAAAAGTACTTTTACAGAACTTTCTAAACCTATAAATTCGAGATTCGATAATCGAGATTCGAAAACGAATATCAAATTATCGAATATCCAGAACGGAGTTCACCATGCTCAAACCCTACATCACCAAAGCCATCAACCGCACCGACCTGACCGCCGACGAAGCCGAGCAGGCCATGACCATCATCATGACCGGCCAGGCCACCCAGGCGCAGATTGGCGGCTACCTCGTCGCCCTGCGCATGAAAGGCGAAACTGTCGATGAAATCACCGGCTCCGTGCGCGCCATGCGCGCCGTGGCCGTCAAAGTCCCGGTCAGTGACCGCGCCACCCCCATCTATGACATCGTCGGCACCGGCGGCGATGGCGCCCACACCTTCAACATCTCCACCGCCGCCGCCTTTGTCGTCGCTGGCAGCGGACGCCGCGTGGCCAAGCACGGCAATCGCGCCGCCTCGTCCCAGTGCGGCAGCGCGGATGTGCTCTCCGCCCTCGGCGTCAACCTCGAGCTGACCCCCGAACAGGTCGGCCAGGCCATCGATGAAATCGGTATCGGCTTTATGTTCGCGCCCAAATTCCACCCGGCCATGCGTCATGCGGGCGGCCCGCGCAAGGAACTCGGCCAGCGCACCATTTTCAACCTGCTTGGGCCGCTCACCAACCCGGCCGGGGCCGAAATCCAGCTGACAGGCGTCTACGCCCCTGCCCTCACCGAACCACTGGCGCATGTTCTCGCCAACCTGGGCAGCCGCGCCGCGCTCGTCATCCACGGCGCAGGCGGCACCGACGAACTCAACCCCTGCGGCCCCAACCGCATCAGCCACCTGCAAGATGGCGCAGTTCGCACCTACGACCTCGACCCGGCTGAATATGGCCTGGCCCGCGCCACCATCGCCGACCTGCGCGGCGGCACCCCCGATGAATCCGCCGCGATGATGCGCAACCTTTTCACCGGCAAGCTGACTGGCGCTCGCCGCGATGCCGTCTTGCTCAACGCTGCTGCCACCCTGGCCGCCGAAACCGGCGATTTCAAATCCGCCCTGGCCGAATCTGCTGGGATGATTGCCTCTGGCGCTGCGCTCAAAAAGATGAACGCATTGGTGGATTTCTCCCGCTCATTCAATGCCCCCTAAAACAGGCCAGCATCCCCTCGTGGTGCGGCGGCAGCCCCAATAAAACAAGTTCCGGGTTTTCCATAAACCCGGAACTTGTTTACTACTTGATTATCGTCAGATTTGCCAGGCTGGCCACCAGCCGCTTGATCCCCACACTCTCAAAGACCACATCCACCGTCTCGTTTTCGCCCAGGCCGCGACTGTCGAGCACAATGCCCACATCCCAGATCGGGTGCTTGACGCGCATCCCGGCCTTGTATTTCTGTTCTAAAACGGGAGCAGAGTTACGGGGCGAGGGCAGCGACCAGGCAGAATCATTCGAGCGGTATCCAGCCCGGGTTCCCCTCCCCGCCCGGCCCTTACCGGTCAGCAGTTCCTCCGAAATATCGCGCAGGAAGCGGCTTTCCACCGTATCTTCGGCAAACCCGCGCCCGCCGCGGCGCATGGCGCGCACCAGGTACAGGCGCTCCTTGGCGCGCGTGATGCCCACGTAAAAAAGGCGGCGCTCCTCTTCCATCTCTTCCGGCTCATCGAACGAACGGCTGTGCGGCAGGATGCCATCATCCAGCCCCACCAGGAACACCGCGCCAAATTCCAGACCTTTGGCGGCGTGGAAGGTCATCAGCGTCGGCACATTGCCTTCGCTGATGGTGTCCTGGTCGCTGACCAGCGCCACATTCTCCAGGAAATCTGAAAGCGTGCGCGTGGTGTATTCATCCGCCAGGCGGCGCAACTCCAGCACGTTATCCCAGCGTTCCTTGCCATCTTCCGTGCCGTCATCCAGGTGATCTTTATAGTTGATATCCAGCAAAATCTGGTCGAAAAGTTCGGGGACGGTGGACGTGGTGGAATGGTTGCGCCACTTGGAGAGCATCCCGCCAAAATCGGCCAGCGGAAGGGCGGCCCGCCCTGAAAACTGCTCCCAATATGGAGAGTTTGACCCGGCTGCCAGGCTCATTGCCACCTGCCCCGGGCTGATCTGCGCGGCCCGCCCGGCCTGGTGCAGCGCCATCAGGCTTTTTTCGCCAATCCCCCGTGGCGGAACGTTGATCACCCGGTCGAGCGAAATCTCATCATCGGGGTTTTGCACCAGCCGCAGGTACGCGATCACATCCTTCACTTCGCGGCGTCCATAGAATCGCTGCGCGCCGACCAGCCGGTAGGGCAGCCGCGCTGCCAGGAAAGCTTCTTCCAGCATACGCGACATCGAATTGGTGCGATACATCACCGCGCAGTCGCCCGGTTCGAACTGCCGGCTGGCCACCAGTTGGGCGATCGTATCCACCACAAAGCTGGCCTCGCCATAATCATCGGCGGCCTCGTAAAAAACAGCCTTCTCACCCTGCCCGCGCTCGGTGAAGAGCTTCTTCTTGCGGCGGCCATGCGCCTTATCAATGACCGACATGGCCGTATCGAGAATCGACTGCTTCGAGCGATAATTCTGCTCCAGCAAAACCACCTGCGCGCCGGGGAAATCCTGCTCAAAGCGCTGCACATTGCGATAATCTGCCCCGCGCCAGCGGTAGACACTCTGGTCGGGGTCACCCACCACAAAAATGTTGCGGTGCGCCGAACTCAGGTGCTTGAGCAGGCTGTACTGCGCCTGGTTGGTATCCTGGAACTCGTCCACCAGCACGTGACGGAAGCGCTGGGCGTATTTTTCGCGCACATCGGGGTGCTGATCCAGCAGGGTGGCGGTCATCAAGAGCAGGTCGTCAAAATCGACGCCGTTGGAGGCTTGCAGCATGGCTTGGTATTTCTGGTAGATGCGCTTGACGGCTTCGTCGCGGTAGGTGACAACTGGGAAATCATCGGGTTGGATCAGCTCGTTTTTGGCGCGGCTGATGGCGGCGTGGGCCACTACCGGGCGATACAGCTTTTCGTTGAGATTCAGCTCTTTGATTGCCGCTTTGACCACTTTCTCCTGGTCGTCTGCATCAAAAATGACAAACTCATTCGAGACGGGCAGCCGGTCGGCTTCGCGGCGCAAGATCCGCGCGCAAATGGCGTGGAAGGTGCCCAGCAGCAACCCGCGTGTCATTTCTTCGCCCAAAAGCTGCTGCACGCGGTGTTCCATCTCGCGGGCGGCCTTGTTGGTGAAGGTGACGGCCATCATCTGGTAGGGGCGCACACCCTCGTAACCGATGAGATAGGCGATGCGCTGTGTCAGCACGCGCGTTTTGCCAGAGCCGGGGCCGGCCAGCACCAGCACCGGGCCATCTGCGGCGGTGACGGCTTTCTTTTGGGCAGGGTTGAGTTTGTCGAGGAAATCCATAGTCTGGTGATTATAACAAAACAATAAAGTAGGGGCGCAGCTGCTGCGCCCCTACGGGTGTTCAGGGAAAATGGGGGTTTACAGTTGCGAGGTGCAGTTGGGGCAGCGGGTGGCTTTTAGCGGAACCTGGCTGCAGCAGTGCGGGCATTCTTTGGTGGTAGGCGCGGCCGGGGCGGGAGCGGGGGCAGGTTTTTTCATTGAGTTGGCGGCTTTGACCATCAAGAAAATGACGAAGACGATAACGAGGAAATCCACAACCGCCTGTAAGAATGTGCCATATTTGACAACGGCGCTTCCCACGGTGACAGACATTTCAACAAAACTGATGCCGCCCAACAGCAAACCGATTAACGGCATAATCACATCGCCGACCAACGATGCAACGATCTTCCCAAATGCGCCGCCAATGATCACACCGATGGCCAGGTCGAGCACATTGCCGCGTAGCGCAAAATCACGAAATTCTTTTAACATTTTCCGACTCCTGAATTTAATATGGTTTTGAAATGATGCGCGATTTTACCGTTTCTATATGCGCATGTCCAGCGTTTCTATCACTGATCCTGGGCGCATCCCTTGCAAGTTAAGCCTGTTGGTTTTCTATTGGAACAGCATTTTTATGTGATTTCTCAAAAAAACGGGATAAATCAACCTGCCTGGCCCTGCGCAAATTAAATTCAAGCAAGCCCTTAAACCCCCGAAAGAATCACTGGAAATCACAGCAGAGTCCGCTATAATGGAATGGTACAGGAACACTATCTATGAAACGACCGGGGACTTTTTTCAGGCTTTTGGCCTTCTTTGCGGTGCTTGGCGGGGGATTTACACTGATGCTCTTTATGCGGCCACAATCCGCCCATGCAGTCACGCCTACACTCACCCCAACCCCCGGGCCAGACCGATTTACCCACACATCTGTGGATGTTAAAGAGTTTGAGTGGTGGCTGTTGGAGTGGGAAGATAGCGAAGTCGTTTGCCAGCTGTGGGTTTACCACCCTGGTTTGCCTACACATGATGATGTCTTTACCCAGTGCGGTGAAAAACTTTATACCCGGTGGGTCGAAAAGTCCCAGCCGTGTTCTGAGAAAGATGTGACGGCCTGCAAAGGCTTCTACTTCATGATGTTAAGCGAAAAAACCATCCAGCGTGAAGTCCCGGCGCAGCTTCCAGCCCCCAAAGTGTGGGTTTCCCTGGAAAACTGCCAGCCCGACCGGCGCGGATGGTGTACTGGCAAACCCCAACTGCTGCTCATCGCCGAAGAGCCGTTGGATGGCTACAGCATCACCAGCATCCAGGGCTTTGTGGGCAAGGATACATTCAGATGCGATGGCAGTATGTGCGCATTCAGCCTGGGAGCCACTGCCCCAGAGGGGGTTCACCTGGTTTTTTGGGCTAACTCCAGCTATGGTGATAACAGCGAGATCTTTGAAGCCCGCATCCGCGTGATTTCTTACAAAGCCGAGCACGAAACCGCCCTGCTGGATAAATGGCTGGTGGATGTGCTCTCGAGCCAGTGGACTGGCGATCCACCCGCATCTTGCGCGCTGACCTGGGGAACTTTCCCACCCACCGAAAAACTTCCTGGCTGGCTGCAAACGCCTGGATCCAGTGAGCAGTTGCAATCCAACATCCCCTTCGCCTACCTGGCCGGGAAGCTGATTGCGCGTGGGGCCGTGGATGTCAGTTCTTGCCTGGATGGCGGTCTGGCTCCCGGCGGCGCAGCCAGCGAGTGCGGCATGGATGCAGCCCGTTCCTCGGTGGAGGAGTGGCAGAACCGTTTTGACTCCATCATCATCAGCGAAGCCCAAAATACCGGCGTCCCGGCCCAGCTTCTTAAGAACCTGTTCAGCCGCGAAAGCCAGTTCTGGCCGGGAACTTTCCCCTATGCTGATGATGTCGGCCTGGGACAGCTCACCGAAAAGGGCGCAGATACCATGCTGTTGTGGAATCCCGCATTCTACGGCGATTTTTGCCCGCTGGTGCTGGGCGAAGATTTGTGCGCGGCTACCGGCTATGGCAATCTCTCTGATGAACATCGCGCCATGCTGATTGGCGCCCTGGTGCAAAGTGTGGATGCCACCTGCAATGATTGTCCCCTGGGCATTGACCTGAACCGGGCCGACTTTAGCGTTTCGGTGTTTGCCCGCACACTGCTTGCCAACTGTGAACAGGCCGGGGCTACCGTAAAAGTTGTGACGGGCAAGTATCCTGGCGCAACCTTTAGCTACCAGGATATGTGGCGAATGACACTGGTCAACTATAACGCCGGGGTGGGCTGCCTCTACAGCGCCCTCAGCAGTGTCAAAAAGAATGGGCAGCCTTTCGACTGGCCGACCATCGCTGAACATCTCTCGGCGGCCTGCCCTGGAGCAGAAAAATACGTCGAAGACATCGCCCAATAGGGCGCAGCAAAAAAACTGGATGGAGATTGCTCCATCCAGTTTTTTTACAGGCCAAAAGACATATATTATTTTGTGATGTTTGTAACTATTCTGAGCTTTTAGAAATACTTATGATAATGGATGTAATTATTTTGCTGCGCTAATAATAATATTGAGGAGCCTGCCATGTCCAATGTAGCTGAGCTAAAAGTGTTTGTTGCCGCCGCCGAAGAATTGAATTTTAGCCGGGCCGCCCATCGACTTCATCTTTCGCAATCAGCAGTCAGCCAGAACATACAGTTGCTTGAGAAAACCTACGGGGTGGAGTTGTTCGTGCGGCATGGTCGCACGGTGGAACTGAGCGAAACCGGCCAGCTCATCCTGCCGATGGCGCGCGGGGTGCTCAATTCGATGCGCATGTTGGAAGACACCCTGGCGAATACACACGGGGAAATTGGCGGGGAATTGACGATCGGCTGCTCTGCCACCACCGGGAAATACTTCATCCCGAGCCTGTTGGCCGCTTTCAGGCAGGATCACCCATCCGTGCGTACCCGTGTCAGTGTGATGAGCCGCCACTCGATCAGCGAACGGCTGATTGACCTGAGCCTGGCCCTGGGCGTGGTCAGCAAAAGGATCAATCACCGCGATGTAGAATCCCATTTATTGATGGATGACAGGCTCATCCTGATCGTGCCGGCAGACCACCCCTGGGCGGCCCAGGGCAGTATCAGCCCCAGGGATATTCTGGGCCAGCCCTTCATCCGGCGTGAAGAAAGCTCTGGAACGTGTGATGCGGTTTTTAATGCGTTAAGAGCCTGTGGGGTGAGCATCGAGATGCTGAATATCATCATGGAGCTGGGCAATGCCGAGGCTGTGGAAATGGCTGTTGAGCGCGGGATTGGCATCGCTTTCGTCTCAGAACTGGTAGCGGCGCGCGGCCTGGCGCTTGGGCGTGTGAAAAAGGTGCAAGTGGAAGGTGTTTCGCCGGTGCAGCAGATTTTCTTGTGCCGCCAGGCCGCCAATACCTTCACCCGCGCAGAATCAGCTTTTTGGGATTTCGTGCAGGCGCGCGGCGGGCAGCTGCGTTCGGAATTGCTCTATAACCTGGCTGATGTAACCCCGGCCTGATGGGTTGGATGGTTTAACGGTTGTCCCCATCGCCCTGGATTGCGCCCCGCTCCAGGCGGCTGTAAAGCTTATCGAGGTTGTGGGTGGCTACTTCATCGAGTGGGATTTCCAATTCTGTACAAACCTGGGCTATGTACCAGAGCACATCCCCAAGTTCGGCCCTGAGCGCTTCGCGCGTTTCAGGGCTGATCTGCCCGCCTTTGTCGCGGAAGACTTTTTTGATCTTCCCGGCTACTTCACCGGCTTCGTTGACCAGCCCCAGCGTAGGGTAGATGACTGGATGCCCGATCGCCGGGTATGCGGCGGTCTTGCGTGATTTTTGCTGGTATTCGTTGAAATCCATTTTTTCTCCGGTTTGTGTAAATTTCATAATTAACCCAATTGCAACCTTTGGAGAATTTGCCATCATCCCTGGCCCTTCTCCCGGCTGGGGAAGGGGATTCTCCCCCTCTCCCCTTGGGAGAGGGCCGGGGTGAGGGAATTTCACGCCAAAAGGCAATCTGTGGGTTTAAGGTAGCAACTTGTGTTTAATACCCACGCCCAACCTGGGCCCGGTTCTACCTGTGCAGGCCAGATGTGTGCTAACCGGCCAGCTTTTTTTCTATTGCCACGCGGATGCTTTCCATCAGCGGTTTGTGGGTTTTGGGGTCGAACCTGGGCATCTGATCCCACGGGTAGAACCAGACCGGGTTGTGGCGATATTCATCGGGCTCGGCGGCATAACGCGGGATGATGTGGGCATGCAGGGCCGGATCAGAATTGCCCAGGATTTCGTAGTTGATGCGCGCGGCGCTGGTGACTTCGAGCAGGGCGTCGCCAATGATAGACATATCGAGCAGGAAGCGTGTGCGGGCTTCGGGGGGCAGGTCATTCAGCGATGGCACCACCGGGTCTGGCAGCAGCAGGCAGTAGCCGTTGAGTACCTGCACATCGCCAAAAACTGCCCAACCGGATGGCATTTTGCACAATACGGTGGGGTTTTGCCCTTTTCGGGCCATTTCTACGCGGGTGTGGATTAAGGTCATGGGGGCTGTGGAAAGTGGCAGATTAGATGTGCCTGGATTTTACAGCCTGGTTTAAAAGCCAGGCTATTTTTTGCGCTCTTTCTTCTGCATCTTCATTGTTTTCATAATTGGAGCAGACGCAAATTTCGCGCTTTTCGGTCTGGTCAATCACCTGGAAGGTGTTCGTATCAAATTTGTGGACGGTATATCTTGGCATGTTGACCTACATAAGGGCTTGTTCTGCCAAAGCAGATGCGGAAATTTTGGTATGAAGTTCTGAAACAGCATCATAATCCCAAAATTTTACATGGGGCTTGATAGGGGCAAAGGCGCTCAGTGATATTTTGTTATCAAACTCGGCTCGGCGGTGACTGTCAGCAACGATATAGTAATTTACCCTGAAATCCTGGAATTCAACAAATTTGAGCAACGAGTTGTAAATATCGGTGGAATGTTCAACTTCAAAGAAAGAATGGGGATATTTTCGAGAATTAAACCATGAAACATCAATTGTGATGGCTTTTTGCAAAACATTGGGGTAGGTGAACTCATATAATTTGGAAATTGTTGCCACTTCGCCCAATTTTTGCTGCGAAAACGGTTTGTTTTTATCTTGAGATGGAATAAAGGTCTCAAATCCTTTGAAATTACCGATTTCAACCACCAAACCCTGGAAAAAGTAATGTGAATATTCTTTGCTTTTGGTTGACGGTTTTGTTTCGGTGAATATTTCCATCACCTTGTCTTTTTCAGCTGTCAAAGCCCACAATCCTGGGCGGATTTTGAAAAATTCCGCGTTGGTTTGAACAATCCTGCGAATACTGGCAAAAGGTGTTTTTGTTCCCCATTTGCAATCAGGGATTTTCGGCACCGATTGATACAGCTGACCCAAAGTGGCATAACCGCCATTTTGGGTCATGGCTTCAATAACCGCCTCATGTTGTTTCATGTGCTTTTGTCTCCAAGAGGAAATACCCGAAACTTCATACCAACAATTGTCGCACAAATCTGGCGAATTGGTTGGAGCTTCTTTCTTGCAAATTTTCTTGCCGCAGCGTTGACATTCCCACAGCTCACCAGAACATCCCTCGTGGTTTTTACTCTGGCAGCCGAAAATCCGGTCAGTATGGGCATCATAATAGCTGCTAAAAAATTGTTGAAAGGCACGAAAAGGGTCAAAACCAGGGTAAATCATCGACATTTGCTTCACATTCTTGTGTGACATGTGCCAAATATAGAAGAATGTCACTCAAATTACCACCTGATAAAAGTGACATCTGGCAAGTTGCATACCACTGGCCCGCGCTGGGCGGCTGGAAGAGCCTGGAAAGCCATATCCCGGCATGGTAGCCTGGTTTGATCGCTTGAAAACCAAAATCCAAAGCCTTCAAACTGAAATCCAAAGCCTTCAAACCAAAATCCAAAGCCTTCAAACCAAAATCTAAAGCCTTCAAACCAAAATCCAAAGCCTTCAAACCAAAATCCAAAGCCTTCAAACCAAAATCCAAAGCCTTCAAACCAAAATCCAAAGCCTTCAAACCAAAATCCAAAGCCTTCAAAC
>CAIJPN010000042.1 GCA_903822545.1 uncultured Anaerolineae bacterium
GCCCATGCCCGGCTGGTGCTGGTGGGCGGCGAGGGGATGCGCCTGCACGAGGAAGTGATCACTGCCGGGGGCGAGATTGCCCAGGGAAAGTTTAAGCGATTCAACGTCAGCCAGGTGCAGGCGGCGCTGGAGGCTGGCACCCAACGCCCGGTTTCGGAGAAAACCCAGGGGCAGCTGCAATCCATCTGGCAAAATCTCGAAGCGCCGCTGGGGCAAGCCCTGGAAGCGCGGATGAAAGACCGGCTGGATGGGATGCAAAAGCTGCTTTTGGAGCGCAAAGAGAAGGAAATTGCCGATGTGCGCGCGATTTTGGGTGAGCTGGAGGCGATGATCCGCAAGGAATTGGCCGACCCGGAATACAAACAGTTGGAACTGTGGTCGGCCAGCGAGCGTGACCAACTCAAGCGCAATGAGCAGGCGCTGCGGCTCCGGCTGGCGCAGATTCCGGGCGAGTTGGAGAAGGAAATCGCGGCGATTGAAGAGCGTTATGCGGCTCCGCAGCCAAGGTTGTTCCCGGTGGCGGTGACGTTTTTGGTTCCGGAGAAGTATGCGTAGCCAGTGATCAGTTATCAGTGGACAGTGATCAGTAACAGGATGAAGGATGCTACCAAGTTCTGAATTTCGGCAAATGGTACAGGAAAAACGGGTTGGCGATTGGCTGGGCAGGCACACGCCCCAAAATCGCAGGTTCAAGCGCGTTTATTTGTTTGAAACGCGCGTGGCCGGGTTCCAGTATCACGAAGGGAAAAATCCCGAAGTTGCCGCCTTGCTGAAGCCGGGAGTTGAGTTGGTCTTGGTGCGAGAGCCGGAAAACAAATATGATGAAAAGGCGGTTGCCATTTACACCAAACAAGGCAACCATGTCGGCTATATTCCGCGTGATGAAAACCATATCCCGGCGGCGATGGCTGACCAGGATTTGTTTATTGGCGCAGAAATCATACGCTTCAGGGCGGATCTGGTTTTGATTGCCCCCTGGGAATGTTTGCAAGTCCGCGTCTTTCAATCCATGCCAAAGGCCCGTAAAAGTCCTTTCCTGTCGCTGATTTGTCCGCGCTGTGGCGGGCCGATGCATTTTGAAGCGGGCGCGCCAACGATAAAATGCCCGTATTGCGGAGTAGAACATATTTTGCTGGGAATCAAATGACCGCTGTTACCAGCCTGTCCTGCCCTAATTGTGGAGCGCCGCTAAAAGCGGCGGCGTATGCGCATACGCTGAAATGCCCGTTTTGTGGGACGGAGCATGTGATTAATGACCGCGACGGCGATTTTACATTTGTGCCGGATGGTGCGGCCTGCCCGGTGTGCGGGAAAAGTGACCGGGTGGCGAGCGTGACCCAGATTTTGGCGCACCCATCGAGCGGGGAGCGGGCAACGGGGCTGCCCAAGCGTCTGGCGCTGCTGCCGCCGCAGTATTTCCCGGCGGTGGAGCCGGAAAAAGGCTCGGAAATGGGAAGCGTCAAAATGCCGGGAGATGACCTTTTTTGGTCTAGCATTGGTTCCCTTGTAATATTTTTTGGGTTCTGGTACCTGGTTATTAGATTTAATGATATGCGAGGCGGCTCATTTTGCGGGCCTGCATCAATGTTTTTCTGTCTTTATGGTTTTGGCGGATGGACATGGTGGTTTTCCATATACTTTCTGAATTCAGAGCGCATCTCGCGCCAGGCCGAAGTTAACCGCCAGCGCCAGTTGGCGCGGGAGTACCCGGAAAATTTGAAGCGTTATCAATGGGAGTTGGCGCAGAATAAGAAGATTGAGTACGCCTAC
>CAIJPN010000043.1 GCA_903822545.1 uncultured Anaerolineae bacterium
CTGCCAGACCCATTTGTGGGCGACTTTTTCATCACTGCCAGAAAAGGCGTATTTCCCATCGGCGCTGAAACCGACTGCCAGGGTGTACATCACCCGGTGATAACGCATCCGGATCACTTCATGCCCGGTTGGCAGTTCCCAGATCCGGGCAGTTTTGTCCTCGCTGCCGGTGATCACGTATTTACTATCCGGGCTGAACGCGACAGATAAGACAGGGTTATCATGGGCCAGCCTGGCAATTTGCGTACCGGTGGTGGTATCCCAAACGCGGGCAAATTTGTCAAAGCTGCCAGAGATAAGGTATTTCCCATCGGGGCTGTAGGCAACTGATTCTGGGCCACCTTCGTGGATCATACGCAGTTTTTCAGCCCCTGTAGCAGTATCCCAAATCCTGATGGTGTTGTCAGCGCTGGCTGTGGCAACAGACTTGCCATCTGGGCTAAAAGCAACTGCCCAAACGCCTCCATCCAGAATCATGCGGGAAATTTCCTGGCCTGTGCTTACATCCCAAACATGGGCAAAATTGTGATCGCCACCCGAAACGATATATTGGTTATCGGGGCTGAAATCAGCTGCCCAAACGCTGCCATCGTGTACGATGCGGATAATTTCTTTTCCGCTGCTGGCTTCCCAAATCCGGGCAGTTTTATCTTCACTTCCCGAAAGCGCGTATTTGCCATCTTGACTAAATGCCACTACTCGCACATCACCATCATGTGTAACGCGGGCAATTTCCTGGTTGGTTTCCACACTCCATATGCGCGCGGTATCATCTTCACCGCCAGAGAGTATGAACTCGCCATCCGGGCTGTAGGCAATATCCCAGATATAGTCACTGTCATGCGCCAAGTTGACCGTTGTTCTTTCGGTGAAAGGTGCCCAGGTGCGCGTGGTTTTGTCGGCGCTGCCAGAAGCCGCGAATTTGCCATCTGAGCTAAAAGCAACAGCGTTAACGCTGCCATCATGTGTCATCCGGCAAACTTCTTGCCCATCTGCAACCCGCCACAGGCGGGCGGTGCCATCGAAACTGCCCGTAAGCACATACTTGCCATCCGGGCTAAATGCAGCGCTTAAGATTTCATTATCTTCATCCAGGCGGGAAATTTCTTTGCCGGTGGTGGTCTCCCAGATGTGGGCAGACCCTTTTGCACAATTCGACCTGATATCCAATTCATCGCACCCGGCAGAGAGTGTAAATTGACCATCTGGGCTAAAAGCGACGGCTCGCACACGGATGCCGTGATTCACCCGTGAGATTTCCTGACCATCGGCAATTCGCCATACATGGGCCGTGCCATCTGCGCCACCCGTGGCAACGTACAAACCATTGGGGCTGTAAGCCGCCGATAGCACATCGCCAGTCTCAGACAGGCGCATGAGTTCGGTTTTTGCAGCGACATCCCATATCCGCGTGGTGTCATCGTCGCTTCCCGAAAGCACGAATTTTTCATCGGGGCTGTAGGCAACCACACGCACCCCGCCGGTATGCAGCAAGAAAGCCAAATTATCACCGGTGCGGGTATCCCAGATACGTGTTGTGCTGTCTTCGCTGCCAGTGAGCACATGCCTGCCATCCTGGTTGAAAACCACATCGGTTACAGGGCCGCCATGCGCCAAACGGGTAATTTCTTTGCCCGTAGTAGATTCCCACACCCGGGCGGTGTTATCGTCCCCGCCCGAAACTACAAATTGCCCATCCGGGCTAAAGGCAACCGTCCTGATATTGCCTTCTAAAGTCATGCTGCTGATTTCTTTGCCGGTGCTGGGCTCCCAGACGCGCACAAAACCTTCCAGGCAAGTTCTCTTATCGTTGTTATATTCTTCGCAGCCGCCAGAGACGATGTACCTGCCATCGGGACTAAAAGCCACTGCGCTGACACTATTGCCTGAAACACTCTGGGCAATTGGCCGGGCGGCCAGGTTGTTGTTGAGCAGGTAAGTGGCCGCTTCGTTGGTTGCGAATAATTTCATCGATTGAATATCGAACAGGGTGGCCAGCATTTGGTTGGCGTTGCGGTCTGCGCTGATGGATTGGGCTTGCATGGCAAGCTGGCGCGCCAGGGATATTTGCGCCTGCTGTTTTGCGATTTTCTCGGACACAATGGATGTGGCGACTGCGGCGCGAGCGGTGGCTTGCTGTAAAATCGCTTCGGTGCTGGCGGCCTGGGCTGTGTTGGCGGCATTGATGGCCTGCCGGGCAGAATCTCTGGCCTGGAAGTAAAAATTTGTGGTGATCACAAGCGCAATGATTGCGCCAACTGCCAGGATGCTGAGTGTGATGTTGCGTCTCCGCTCCCGTTCCTGGCGCTGCGTAAGTTGTTCGCGCTCGCGCAATTTCCGGCAGGCTTCGATGTAATCTTTTTCTTCCTGTGTCATCGCCAGTGACCTGGATTCCCTTTCGGCTTCAGCCAGTGCTTTGCCGCGCAAAAGCAGGTCTTCACTGCGCCCTTGCTGAATCCACAAAATCGACTGGCGCTGGAACAGGCTCAGGTGCTTATCAAACCAGGCTATGTTGTCATTGTGTATGGGTTTGACCAGCCGGTCATGCGAGAGTTCGTACCAGGTTTTACCGGCGCGTGTTTCGCCACGGATCAGGTGGGTGTTTTCCAGCAAGCGCAGGAAAATGTTGTCCAGTCCCTCAGTGGTGCGGGCTCCCTTAAGCACCTGGGTGCGGATGCCATCTGGCGTGATCAGGTGTTTGTCAAACCACTGGCGCAGGGTGCGCTCGTCACACATGGATATTTCCGCTACATTGCTGACCGCATTGGCGTAATAGCTGGATAGGGCGTTATCCACGCTGCCCACGCGTTGTAGATCGTTTTCATCGATGATTTTGTCATCTGCGGCGTGTGATTGCCACAGGTTGTAGCACACCACCTGTAATTGAACTGGCTCCACGCTGGGGCCGGCCTCGGTGGTGAAAGAACCATCTGGCTGCTGTACCTGGATGCGGCGCAGGTCATCTACCAGTTTTTGGGCGGCATCGTCGGTGAAATCCACCTCCCGGTTTTTGGCTGGCAGTTGGATGGCGGTTTTGGCGGCATCTGGCCCGAGCAAGCCCAGGCGAAAGGTAACTGACAGCCGGTTTGGAATATCGCGGACGTAGGGAGCCAGCCCGCCCATGTAATCTTCACGGATGGCGAAGAGTGCCCAACGGCGCCGGTTTTGCAGCGCCTCACCCAGTTGGGAGAAGAAGGCTTGTTTTATGGCGATATCAGAGGGTGATGCGGTCAGGACTTCCTCGAATTGATCAAAGATCAGCAGGCTGTTTTCCAGATGTGCTTCGGGGAGATTCCGCTTTTCGAGATAGGCATCCAGCGTCAGGGCGGCCAGTTCGGGCAGCGGAATCTGTTTTTCGGCAGGCTGGCCCTCTTCCAAAGAAAGCAGTGTGCTGAGAACGTAGCGATTTGATCCGCTCGAGGTTCTTATTTCTGTGGGTGGTTCAAGGTTGACACGTATTACCGGGAAAACGCTGAAGCGTTCGGTCATGCGCGGCATCAGCCCGGCCTGGATCAGCGAAGATTTGCCCGCGCCCGAGGGGGAATGCAGCATGACAATGCGTTCTGATACCAGCAGCGCCAGCAATGAGCGGATTTCGCGATCACGGCCAAAGAAAGGCTCGCCGGTTTTGAGTGAGCGTGGCCCAACATAGGGGTTGGTGGGGGTGGCCGTTTCCATGCTATTGAGCCTCCCATTTCTGCATCAGGCCGGTCAGGTAATCTTCGGCGCGGCCCCAGAAAAGGTTGATGTTGGCCCCTTTGATAAAATATTTTTCGAGATAACGGCGCGCGCGCAGTGGTTCGAGTGTGCGCTCATCTTGCGGTTCGATTTGCGCGGCGATGTGGGCATACTGCCCGAGCAATTCGCTGCCCGCCTGGGCCAGGATGCTGTGAAAGATGACCCGGAAGGCCCATTCTTCGGTTTGGAAACCTAAGAACAGCAGCATTGTGTCGCTCAGGGCCAGCCGCACCTGCTCTGGCACAAAGGCTTTGTTGCTGGTGAATCCGATCAAGTATTTTATGTATTCATCTTCTGTGAGCACCAGTGAGCCGCGATCATTCCAGCGGCCAAACAGGTAGAATACCAGCGGATGTTCTGGAGATGGCTCATAATCAGGTTGCAGATCAAAGACTGTTTTGCGGCTGGCCAGGCGCGCGTTCCAAGGGCTGACCATTGCTTCGGGTTTGCGCCCGGCTTCCACCAGCGCATCTTCCAGCAGGCAATCTGGGTTTGCGGTGATATACAGCGGGAAGGGCAGGTTGGAAAGCACCCGGTAAGCATCCAGTGGATTATTAGCCCGGCGCTTTGCCCCGATGATTTTCATCAGGGCATCGGGTTCGACAAATTTCTTTTTGATCGTTTCTGGCGGCAGGTCGGCCTGGAAATTTTTCTTCAGGGCGCGTTGGACGGCATCTTCGTATTCGTCAAATGGCACGGCGTCACCCTTATCGGTAGCGAGATATTGTGCCACTTTGGGCAGGGCATCGCTATCGTAAGGCGACATGGGATAGTGGAAGGTTGAAGCCCAGGCGCGGGCAATATCGGCGCTAGGGCCAAGCAGGCTGTCCAACAGCCCGGGGCCGATGATGGGCGTACAGCGTTCACGGCTGATATAGCGGATCTCTGTCTCGTAATCGCTGTCGTCCTGGTGGCTGAAACCAGGGGTGTACCACAGGTGACCGCTTTTCAGGCGCATAAAAAGCACAGGCACCCAAAAATCGAGCTGCCGGCGCACCATTCCACGCGCCACAACCAGCGCGCGGTCAATCTGCCCATCTTTTTGCAATTCATGAAAGAAAACCGGGAGAAATTGGGCCGCAGTATCCATTTGCAGGTTAGACTGCATAGCAAGCACTGCCGGAACCCCGGCCTCCACCAGGCGCGGGCCCAATGTGGCCAGCGTTTCCCCGGCTCCAGTCCCGGCACTCTGGCAAGAAACCAGCACAGCCAGGCGCGGCGGCTTTTGCAATTCTTTGATGCGTTGGGCAAAATCATCCCCGCTGACCACCTCGTGTTTGCCATCGGCGCCTTCAAGGTACAGCAATCCGCGCCCGTTGGACATGATGCCATGACAAACCAAATATAGGATGTCGCTGCCATCGGCGCGCAGTGCGCTGGTGATTTCATCTATCGAAGCGGGTTTGCCAGATGCTGGAAGTTCTACCAGGCCGATGCCTGCCAGCCCTGCCCGGGCGCGTTCCAACTCTCCAGCACTGTCGATTGGAGCGAGTTTGTAGTTTTGCAAGTCAGAAGGGTTTGCCACCGCCACCAGGGCGCGCAGGTTGCCTTTTTGGCTCAGGTGCACAGGCCGCCAATCCATACTGGAGAAATAGCGTGAGAAGTAAATATTTTCGTTGGTAGAAAGCAGGGAATTATCTTGGGGATCGCGCAGCAGTTCCCAGCGCAGCTTGTGCAGTTCAGGCGCGCTGGCGCTGATCCATAAGCGCAACCGCAAAGGCAGGTTTTGTCCCTGGGCGCTGGCGCGCGCCTGGGCAAAAGCGGTTCGCAGGGCCGGGTCATGGAATAGGGCTGCGGTCAAGGCGGCGCCATAAGGCTCTGGCTCAAAAAGCATGGGATCAAAAACATTATCCGCCAGGTCAAGTTCCACTGATACCGGTTTATCCTGTCCCAGGCCAATATCGGCCTCACTTTTGGGCAGGCTGAACCGAAACTGGGCTGCATAGCGCCCGGTGTCAAATCTGTGCAGGCTAAGTTCAAGATCAGCATATTGCTGCATAAATCCCTCTTTTGGATTAGAAAAGGATGAGCCGCGGGAAAGTTTTTATATTAACAACCCCCGCTCATCTTGAACGGGGGGTTTTTCAGACCAGACGAAATTTATACCTACCTTTGGCAAGGCGCCCCTGGCGGGATTCGAACCCACAACCAACAGCTTAGAAGATAAATTTTTCCAATTGAGTTATTCAGGGCAGGAAACCGCCATATATGGGAATTCAGAACAGCATGGAACACCATATGTGGGGGTGGGGCGCTTGAGTGCTTTACATGAAAAAGAATAAGCTGTTGGACAAGTTTAGCACAATGTTCTATTTTGTGCGCACATAAATCACCCGCCACGATACTATTTTTACTTTGCTTTGTTTGTGCACACATGTGCTAAAATTATTGCAGCTTATCGCAAGCTTCGTTACGAAGCGGGCGTTTGTGACAGGTGAGGGTGAATGGACACGAGTAGGGCCGCGGCTGGCTCTGCTTCTGTTCGTTCTTCTGTTCGCTCTTGTCACAAATGCCCGCTTTTTTTATTTCCCAATTGGAGAATGCTATGGAAAAGTCACGAACATTCAAAATGCGTATCAGCCCGCAAGAACGCCAGGCGCTTGCAGAACTTGCCAGGCGCTTGCATTGCACCGATTCGGACGCCGTGCGGCACGCCGTTCGCGCGGTACTGGAAGCAATGAAAACCGAACAGCCCGCCGCCGAACAGGCCGCCACCTAATCAAAAAGCCCGCCACCAGGCTTTCGCGGGCTGGTGGCGGGCAGAACGGAGAAACTAATGAATTCTACCACTTTACGAAGCCGGGAACACGTCAGCGGGAACGTGTTCACCAAAGAAGTTGTACGATCAAAACACCTATTCCGCGCCGCTAATGCTTACAGCGTTGACACCGCGCAATTGGAATACTTCGCTGCTCAGGGGGTGAGTGAGATTTATTTCCATGAGCAGGATACTGGCGAAACCTACACCACCAGTACAGCAGCGTTTCAAGAACACGGATTCGAGAAGCAGTATGGCGGTTATTCCCGCCAGACGTTCTTACCGTTGCGGTACTGGAAGCCAGCCGGGAACGTCACCACCGCCGCCAGCACTTCCACCGCTGTTACCACCGTCACCAGCACCACCGCCGCCGCAGAAGCGGGAAAGCGGTACGTACAAGAACGTTTTTTTAGCCGGAGGCAGCCACCACATGAATTCGTACCACAGAACGAACGCGAACAGGCGCAGCTTGAAACCTGGCAGAAGCGCCGCCGGGAAGCCCATAAGCTGGCGCAGGCTTGTAAACTTCTTGTCCGCGCATGGCGTAAAAATGACAAAAAGCGTTATGCCAGGCTGGTGGATTTTATCCTGGCAATGGGGGAAGAAGAATGAGTAAAACCGAAGCGCACGAAACCGAAGCGGAGAGGAACAAACCGCGCCTATGGATTAAGCTGCATACCAGCCTGCTAGAAGAACCGTCACTTTTTCGCGTCAGTGACAGGGCAGGGAAGCGCTACTTCATGATTTATATTTTAGCCGGGAGGCTTGACACCGGGAAAGCCAAAGCGGACGGGACAATCCAAGAACCGCTTGAAGATTTGGCATTCCACTTACGCTGCTCACCCGAAGAACTTACCGCGGACTTGAAAGAACTTGTAAAAGTTGGCTTAGTTGCCCAGGCTGGCGAATTCTGGAAAATTGTCCGCTTTCGTGAAGAACAGCCGGATATGGCGAAAGTCCGCGAACAATTCCGCGAACGTCAAGCGCGTCACCGTGGAAGCCGTAAGAAACAGAACCAGAACGAAGAACAAGAACCAGAACCAGAAGAAGAACCAGAAAAGAATGAGAGTGAGAATAAGAATAAGAATAAGAGTGAGAGTGTGACTAACGCGTTAGTCACGCGTGACACGCACGCAAACACTTCTCTCTCTTCTCTTTCAAAACCAGCGCAGGAACTACAAGCCTATTGGCAGAACGCAACGGGAACACTTTTACCGAGAGACGTAATTGCCAGCATTACACAAACACTTTCAGAAGCTGGCAAGTTCCAAGTCACCGCCAGCACTGCGCAGAATGATATTCTTGCGGTAATGGAGAAAACAGCCGGGAGAGAATTGAGGGGCGACAGAATTTCATACTTGAAAGCCTGCCTGAAAGACTTGCGGAACGGTTACGAACACGCACCGAAGCCAATTGAATACCCAATGTTCACCGCCGAAGAAGAAACGCGCGAAGTCGTACCGCCGCCGTACCGCGTCAATTTGTCATAAACCCAGGCCACCAGGCCACCACCGAAACGGAGAAACGAATGAGAAAAATTATCACCACCATATTGGCAGCACTGTTCGGACTTTATTTGAGCCGGGCGATTTATGCACTGGCAGCGTTCATTTTGGCGCTTTTTATGGCGGGCTGTATTCAAAAGATAGAACCGCCCGCCGCCGCAGAAGCCACCAGGACGCCACCACAGGCCGCGCACGTAGCCCAGGCCACCACCGCCACCAGGACGCCACCACAGGCCACAGAAGCCCGCTCAGTGACTTGTAGCGTGCTTACGGGGCAGGCCGCCGGGACTTTGCACGTCCGCGCTTGTGCCGCAGTGACTTGTGCCGCAGTAGGATACCTGGCGGAGGGTGAAACCGTCACGATCTTGGAAGCGGGCGCATGGCACAAAGTAAAAGCCGGGAACGTCACCGGATATGTCAATTCTGAATTCTGCAAATAGACAACTAAACGAACGGAGAAAAATTATGGAAACCACCACCACCACCCAAAAAGCACTTGATTGGAAAGACACGCTTATTATTCTGCTACTGCTGGCGTTCACGTCCTACGGGACTTTTAAGCTGGCACGAGGGGTGGACACGATAAAGCGTGTTCCGCTGATGTTCCGGTCAGGTTCCGAACAGGCGGAACCCGTGTTCCGTTTGGCAGTGAAAGCGTTAAAATAAGCGGAACACGGTGCCTGGAAATCGGAACCCGACAAATTTGCGC
>CAIJPN010000044.1 GCA_903822545.1 uncultured Anaerolineae bacterium
GCGGATGGCCTCGCGGTTATCGGCGGCCATCACCATGCCGATCACCCCGCCCAGGCTTTCATCCCATACCGCCCCGCCGCTGAATCCCGGCTGGATGAAGTATCCTGTCTGCTTGGTGTCCTCCACCTGGTACCAACCCGTTGCCTCGCGCCCCAAAATCCGGCCAGATGCCCAAATCCCGTTCGGGAATCCATTCGGGAAACCGAACGCGCGAAAATCATGTTTCCACAAATCCTGGCTCTGCACCAACCGGGCAGGCTGTGCCCCATCTGGCAATTCCCCCGTTATATCGAGCACCGCCACATCCAGGCCGGAATCCCACGCTTCGACACGCGCCACGAATCCCTGGCCGGGAGCCAGCAGTGGAAAATCGAGCGAAAACTCACCGGCTGGCGCTTCTGCCATCGCGTTGCGGCCAAAAACCGCCGCAACCACATGCGCGCAGGTTAAGGCGCGATTCGGGGAAATCAAAAATCCCGTCCCCACTGGAATTCCAGCAGACGAGAGAATTCGGATGATGCTGTTTTCATGTGCCTGGGTCATGGGCTGCCCCTGTGAAACGAGTATGCTTAATTGTAGCATTCCCCGAACGCGCGAATCACAAAAGACGCTCCCCAACCTGGGAAGCGTCTCTGTTTGTACAGCTATTGGGTCTCAGTTTCCTTTTTTTCCGGCTTTTTCCACTTGAGCGTGACTTCGTAGTTCATCTCGCCGCCCACTTTGCCAATGGCGAAAATCCCGGCTTCGCCGATGGATTTCAGCCCAAACTTGATCTCGGCCTCATAAACATGCAGATCATCAAACTCAGCCATGACTTCTTTGATGGATGAGCGCACGCTGGCAAAGGCTTCTTTGAAACCCTTCTTGCTGGGCACCGGTTCATCGGGCCTGTTTGCGGCCCGCACCACGCCGCCGCGCGGCTCTTCGGCCTCGACCAGCACGGTTGAACCATCTTCAAGTTTGTATTCGATGTAGTTTGGCATAAATTCTCCTCATGGCTTGGTATTAGTCTTTTAGGAATTGCTGTATGGCTTTGGCTGGGATCATATATCCGGCTTTGATTTCTGGATTAGAAAGGAAAACGTATAACCGCCTCGTGGAGTGAATATATCCGTCCGTATTAATACCAGTGTATATGAAAATCCGTTTTTGGGCAAATAAAATGAAAAATAGGCGACTGGAGGCTTTTATATCGGCTCGCGTCGTATGGTTGCCTTGACACTGAACGCTCGGGCACATTGATTGAGAGACCTTATGCCCCAAACGCTCATCATTGGCGATGTTCATGGTCGTTTTTTCGAGCTGAAGGCGCTGCTGGATAAAGCTGGCCTGGCTGCCGGTGATTCGATCCTGGCGGTCGGCGATATTGTCGATCGCAGCCCGGAAACGCCGCAAGTTCTGGATTTTTTTCCGGCAAACTCCAAATGCGCGCGCTCTGATGGGGAACCACGAGCGTAAGCATGTTCGCGGGGCCAGGCATGAAGTGAAACTCGCACTCTCGCAAAAAATCAGCCGCCAGCAGTTTGGGGATCGCTACATGGACGTACTCCAGTGGATGAACAGCCTGCCGATTTATCTTGAATTGCCCGATGTCAGAACAAGATCATCAAGCACTTGTGTTTTTGATTGAGAAGGTCCAACGAGCCAACGCGGACTTGCTGACTCAGCTGCAGGCCTCCCCTGGGTTTTAAGAATTGACACCCCGCCAGCAGGCAAAACTCTATGCAGCGAAAGCCGGGAAGAGCGTATTCGCCATCTTGATGCAACTGGCGCGCCTGGAAAAGCTGGATGCTGAATCGGCGTGCAGGGTTCTCAAAGAACCGGGAGTGATGCTGGAATTGCTAGAAACCGGCCCGTATAAACAGCTTTCAAAACCCTGAAAATCAAGAAGGTTCACCCACCAACCACTCACTCACCGATCGGACTTCCACCGGCACGCCGTCCAGGTCAAAGCTGTTTTCGTTGGCATCGGAGAGAATCAGTGCGCTGGTGGCTCTCAGCGTGGTGACGGAATCGTGCAGGGCGCGGATTTCGCGTTCACGGGTAACGGGATTTTCGATGTTGTGAGCAACCTGGACGAGTTGGCGCTTCTCGGGCAGGTAGAAATCCACTTCATAGCCTGCGGGCGTGGTGTAGTAGTAGATTTCCTGGGTCTGGCGGCGTAGGGCCAGGAAAACCAGGTTCTCCAACAGCTTGCCAGTGTTGGGCGAAAAGCCAAAGCCGACCGTCCGCGCAAGGCCGGTGTCAATGCAGTAGACCTTTTTAGGGGCGATCTGCTGGCGTTTGACCGAAAAATCGTACAGGTTCAGGGTAAAAACCAGCCAGCTATTCTCCATGTAATCAATGTAACTTTTGATGGTATTGACGCTGCCCAGGCGGAACTGGTCTTTGAGCTTGTTGAAAGAGACCGGGCTGGCCGGGTTGCTCATCAGGTAGAAAGCCAACTCTTTGAGGGCGGCCACCGCGTCCAGCCTGTAGCGCGTGGCGATATCTCGGTAGAGAACGTCATCGTACAGGGTGCGCAGCAGGGGCAGTTCGGGGTATTTGAGCGCGTCTGGCACGCCGCCGCTTTGGAGATACACATCAAGCTGTTTTTTCAGGCGAGCCTGCTCCAGTGTGGTCATGCGTTGCAGGTCAGACAGTGGTTCGCCGCAAAAGCGCAGGAATTCCTTGAAGGAAAAGGGGAACAACTCAATCGGCACGTAACGCCCCGTCAGGCGCGTGCCCAATTCCCGGCTGAGCAGGGAAGCATTCGACCCGGTGATGTAAAACTTGAAATCCATGTCCATGAAACGGCGGACAAAATGTTCCCAGCCAGTGATATTCTGGACTTCATCCATGACAAAGATTTTGCGCTCACCAAAGGTTTCGAGCAGCGCCTGGTACAGCGCATTGGCATCTTCGGGCTGGAAACCCAGAAAACGGTCATCTTCAAAGTTGACATAATAGAACGCTTCGCGGCCCAATTTGTGCGCCATCTGCGCCAGCAAGGTGGATTTTCCCACCCGTCGCAAGCCGGAGACGATCACAGCATGGGGGAGATTGGCGGCGCGCTCGACTTCTGCCAGTTGCTCGCGCTCGGTGCCGGTTCCGCGCCCCCAAAAGGAGTCGAACTGCTCCAGGAGCATGGTCTTGATCTGGTCTTTCGACCAACGAGAATTCCAAGAGTTTTCATTCATAATGAAATGATACGGCAAATAGTTTTCATTGTCAATGAAGACTAAAAGAAAAAAATCCACCACAACCCCAAAAGGGGGCAAAGATATAAAGACTACGATGAACAATTTTCTTAAAGTTCTTTTTGTGCCTTGTGATGGGGTTTTTGCTTATCCTGGTCAGGGATGTGAAATGAGTTCGTAGAAGATAGCTTGTACGGCGCAATTTCCCCAAAAGTGCCCAAAAGCGATCGTATCCAGCCCCTGTAAAGGCCAAAAAATCTGTCGCGTAAAAATCACTGGGGCATCAATCTTCCATTTTTTCGATGGCTTGCTTCAACGCTGCCAGGTTTTCAGGCTTGAAAAGGCCGCTATCGAAATTCCACTTTCGAACATCAACATGGGTCTCGTAAAACTCGACAAAATGCTCATAAAAAGTTTGCACCAGAACGCGGCGGTCTACCAGGTAGATGAAAAGTGGCTTGTAATGTGGGTATTCATCCTGAAGTAATTCCAGTTGAATCAGGCCAGGTGTTTGCCATGGGCGTGCATGAATGTATTTCCAGCGGCCTTCTTCATTGATTTCGCAGAAGGTAGGCAGCCGGTTTTCGGCAATATCAGTAAAAAATTTGAGCATATTGTCGAAAGGCGGAAAGGTGCTGCTGGCTTCGATCAGCCAGTCTGCGCCATCAATCTCAATGTGGATGTCGATCCAGCCGAAGGTGTTGGGCGACTGATAAAGGTAGAACTCTACAGTGTGGGGAACCAGGTCGAGCGCCAGTGGCGGAAGTTGATCAGTTGGCTGTTCGGGTGGGAATTGTTCACGAAAACGACTCCAATCGGCTTTCAGGTCATCCAAAAAAGCTTGAAGATCATAGCGATAGACTTCCAGCGGAATTCCAAAATACAGACCGGTGCCTTGAGGGCTAATATCGGAGATTTGAACATACACAGTGAATATATCATCGGGGCCAGATTTTTCTGGGGGAATTACGGAAAATGTGGTGTGGCGGGATGGTGGAAAATCAAAGTTTGGCGGGTAAAAGTAGAATCTAACGCAAAGCGAAAGGGAAGCATAAGTAAAAATCTCGTTTTTTTCGAGCACATCTTGCAAAACCTGGATCAGCCGCTGTTCAATGCTGGTGGGTTCTTCGATATAGAAGGTGCCCGGATTGGAGCGTTGTTTCCTGGATGAAGGCTGCATGGATGAACGCAACCCCGGGCTTATGATCCAATGGTCCATGTGTCGCAACTCGACTTCCAGGATGGTCAGTGGATCCTTTTCATACATCTCCACCAGATCGTAGCTGTCCCATGCACGGCTATTGGTAAGAAAACTGTAACGGACTTCGATAGTGGTATTCCCAGATTTCAAGATGGCCATTTTCCATCTCCCATGAATGGATGCAGTTTATCCCAAATCTCCCAGTGGGGCAACATCCGGGCCTTTTCATGCGGCTCAGGAAAACTTGTCGCATAAAATTGAGATATTCGACACGTGCATAAGCTTTTGATTCCATGCTAAACTAAATTATGGGGGAAATGGCCCCCAGAGCCTTTATGCCCAACACGCTGACACTCTCCCAACTCGAATCCTATCTCTGGGAAGCCGCCAATATTTTGCGCGGCTCTCCCGTTGAC
>CAIJPN010000045.1 GCA_903822545.1 uncultured Anaerolineae bacterium
CCGATTTGTGACGTACTACCATCACAACCCTTATCATGCGGATCTTGGCCATTACAAGATGTCCCATTGCACCCCGCTGCCTTCGCAAATCCGAGCGGAATAAATAGTGCAAGGATAATGATTAAAAAGGTGATAAGTTTTACTGTTTTCATAGCATCCTCCGTGATGGATATAATCAGATGGGTGGTATTAGGTTAATACGAAAATCAATCCAGAAGTTTTGTATTTATATTCGCCAATAACCGCCTCTTTGTTAAACTATTTACTCGGTGATTATGGCGCTTTTGGTGCTTCGCGTCAATTACGGAAATCCCCACCTTTATCCAGCCACCAAATGATGGCATCCGCCCTTGAAGTTACGCCCAGCTTCCTGTAAAGATTGGTCAGGTGTTTTTCTACGGTATTGTTTTTGATACCCAGGAATGTTGAAATTGCATTATTATCCAGCCCCCCTGTCAGCATTTGCAGGATTTCGCGCTCACGGGGCGATAAACTGTCCCATTTCCCGCTGACCTCCCGCCGCCAGCGGCTTACCCTTTCCAGTTGCGCCTTGTCAAAAAGGAATTCCCCGCGTGCCGCGCGCCGAATCGCAGAAATCAATTGCCCGGCGCGCAAGGTTTTATCCAGGTAGGCTGTTGCGCCTGCATCCAGCATGGCAGATAGATAAGCGTCGCGGTCATGACCGGTTAAGACCAAAGTAATGGTTTCAGGGTAGTTTTCGCGCGCCTATTTTTCAAATTCGGCTGGAGAAAAATTGGGCATCTTCAAGTCGAGCAAAATAATTTTGGGTTGCATATCCGCTAACATTTTTTTTTGCTTCATCCCCATCCCCAGCCTCGCCAATCACGCAAATATCCGGGGCCTTTTCAAGCATGGCCCGCACCCCGGCCTGTAAAGGCGGGTGATCGTCAACAATCAATACAGAAATCTTATTGTTCTTGGAAGTGGTCATCGTTTTTCTCCTGTGTGTCTGGATAGACCATAATATTTTACATCCCTTTGCCCGCCCGCTCAAACGCCAGCCCCGCTTGCAGCACAGTGGCTTCATCCCAGGCTTTGCCGACCAGTTGCAGGCCGACCGGCATCCCGTCCGCCTGGCCGCAGGGGACGGAAAGCGCCGGGAGGCCGGTCAGGTTGAAGGGCGCGGTGAAGCGCGTCAGGCGCGGGGCGTAAGCCGCAGAGTTGAGTCCCTCGATGGGCGCGGCGATGGCGGCGGTAGTGGGCAGCATCAGCAGATCGTATTCTTCAAAAAACAGCTCAAAATAACGCTTCATCTCGCTCTGCGCGCGCCGCGCCAGCGCATATTCGGTGGATGTGACCGCCCGGCCCTTTTCCAGCCGTTCGCGGATGTCTGGGCCGAACCAATCGGGGTGCTCTGCGAGTCTTTCGCGGTGGAAAGCGGCGGCGTCGGCTACCACCATGGTACCGTTGGCGGCGGCAGCTTCGCGCAGGCGCGGGATTTCAACCTCGACCACTTCCGCGCCCAGGCTTTTGAAGACACTGGCAGCGGCTTTGACCGCATCCAGTACACCGGGGTCGGCTTCGGAGATGTAATCGCCAACTGCGAAAGCGATTCTGTAGGCCAGGAGCTTGCCCCCAGTTGGGACGTTATCCCGGCCATCGCGCGAAATAGAATTTCGCGGTACCGCAGAATTCGGGTCGCGGGCATCATATCCCGCCATCACCTGGTACAACATCGCCACATCTTCCACCGTTTTGGCGATGGGGCCAATGTGATCGAGATTCCACGAGAGTGGGAGGACGCCCCGTGTGCTGACCCTGCCAAAGGTTGGTTTCAACCCGACGACACCGCACAGCGCCGAGGGGATGCGGATCGATCCACCCGTATCTGTGCCCAGCGCGCCGAGCACCATGCCGCTGGCTACAGCCGCTGCGCTGCCGCTGGATGAGCCTCCCGTAATACGGGCCGGGTCGTGCGGGTTGTGGACATTGCCGGTGTGGGCGTTAATGCCGGTAATCCCCAGGGCGATTTCGTGGGTGTTGGTCTTGCCCATGATGATTGCGCCCGCTGCCCGCAGTTTTTCCACCACGAAGGCGTCTTTCAGCGCTGGTTCATGCCCAAAAAACCTGGGCGACCCGGCAGCGGAGGGTAGCCCGGCCACGTCGATCAGGTCTTTGATGGCGAGGGGAATGTGTGCCAATGTTCCTGTAGGGGCAGAGCATCCCACAAGGGGACGATGTTGCTCCGCCTTTACAACGGCGAAAGCATTCAGCGTGGGGTTCTTTGCCTCGATAACGGCGAGACAGGCTGCGGCGAGTTGTTCCCCGGTAAGTTCGCCAGCCTGGAGTAATTTTTGGGCGGAGGAGATGGTCAGGGTTGATGGTTCCATATCCCAATTATCCCTTAAAACTTGAAGAATTTGACGCCATTTTTGCGCCATGCCGTTAAACAAAAAATGCTGCCTGAGCAGCATTTTTTTGTTTATTGACCTGTAAAAAGTTGCTACTTGACCGATTCCATCTGGGTGTTGGTGATCTCAACTTTGGCAACAAAGGAGCAGCCTTCATTGCGCACTACTTCGATCCAGCGTGAACTGCCAGGGATTTTTGCGGTTTTTTTGCGGATGCGCGAAATTAACGGGCTGATGACCTTGATCGGGGCGTTTTTTGAATCGATGTTGCAGTAGCGTACCGAATCTTCGTAAGAGACTACTTTGCCAGAGTTTGCAACCAGCAAATGGATCAGCCGGTTTTCGGCTGGAGAGAAGTAAACGCGCTGCTGCCCCTGGCGGATAAAACGCTTGGATGGGTCATATTCGATACCATCTTGTTCAGCCACCCCTGCTCCCGCCATTGTTTGCCGTACCTGCGCATTAATCTGTTCGGGAGAGATGTTTGACATCAGGGCAATACGTACTGCCAAATCTAAATTTGTCAGCGCATCTTCATATGGGATAAAGTTTGTGTTGGTCGGTCCTGCCATTGGTAATCTAGAATGCATGAGTTCCATCCTCCTATCCCAATTATATTTCCTGTTTGGTTACGATGACTTATCGGTTCTGTTTCCCTTATACCGTATAGTGACTATAGCCAGGTGGATAAAAGGTTCAAAGGTTTTATTTGTCGAGCAAACCCATCTTCATGGCAGTGGCAACCGCTTCCGTGCGGCTTTGCACATTGAGCTTGGATAAGATATTGCTTGTGTATTGTTTTACGGTGGAAAGCTGCAAAACCAGCCGCACCGCAATCTGTTTATTGGTAAGTCCCTGGGCCAGCAGGCGCAGCACATCCCATTCGCGGTCACTCAATTCCGCTTTCATCACATCGTTTCCGCTAGAGCTGGTCTGTAACATGCGCAGCATCACATCGGATGCTTTGGGATCGAGGATGGTTCTGCCCCGGTAGGTTTGGCGGATGGCGTCGGCCAGTTCATCCACACTGACATCTTTATACAGGAACCCACGCGCCCCGGCTTTTAATGCCGCTTCGATGAGTTTTTCCTCGCTGAAAGATGTCAGCGCAATCACGGCCACGCCAGGCGCTTCTTTTTGGATGGTGGCAATGGCCGCTGCTCCATTCTGTTCGGGCATAACCATATCCATCAGCACCACATCAGGGTGTTCGCGTCGGAAGAGTTCCAGCCCATCACTGGCATTGGATGCTTCGCCCACCAACTGTAAATCGGGGAACCCGCTGACGAACATTGCCAGCCCTTTGCGTACCATTGGGTGGTCATCCACAATCAACACTTTTATGATGTCATCAGGCATGTTTGTTTCCTTTGGGAGGTTGCCAACTACATAAAACACGAGTTCCCTCTCCCGGTTGGCTTTTGATGGTGAGTGTGGCGCCAATTTCAGCGGCGCGTTCTTGCATGATCATAATGCCGAATCTGTCGCCGGGGATGTTGTAAGTATAGAACCCGCGCCCATCATCTGCGATGAGCAACTCAATCCCGTCACCATTGCGATGCAACTGTAAATTTATTTTAGCAGGAAATGCGTGTTTGATGATGTTATTTAGCGCCTCCTGGGCAATTCGATAACAGGCGATCTTGACCTGCGGCGGCAGGCTGCTCCCCGCTTGCAAAGAAACCTGAGCAATGGCCTCTGTGCGCGCGCCAAGGGCATCAGCCAGGTGTGAGAGTAACACTGCCAGGTCGGTTTTTTCCAGGCCTTCCGGGCGCAATTCCAGCAGCAGTACGCGCATTTCTCCCAGGGCGCTTTTGACCAGCCGCGAAAAATGATCCACCCGCTCCCACAGTGCTTCCGGGTTGATGGTGTCTTTCTGGCGCAGCAGCATTTCGGATGTCAGGCGCGCCGAAAAAAGCGTCTGACTGATAACATCATGCAGGTCACGCGCCAACCGTTGGCGTTCTTCCAGTGTGGCCAGTTCGCGTTCCTGCTCTTGTAAGATTTTCTGCTCGGTGATGTCACGCCCTACAGATTGGAACTCGATCACATGCCCATCCGAATCAACGATGGCGCGGTCAATCCAGTGCTGCCAGTGAACTTCGTTGTTTGGCCCCAAAACGGGATGTTCATATTCTATTTTCCCGAGTTGCCTGGTCAGTTTTTCGATATTTTGTCGGATGCTGGCCCAATCGTCCGGCGGGATCAACTCAAGGAAACTGCGCCCGATGAGTTCATCCTGGGCTTTGTCAAAGAAACGGCAGTAAGCCTGGTTAACGAAAACCAGCGTTGTATCTGGCAAAAATCGGCAGATTAATTCGGTCTGATCTTCGACGATGGCGCGGTAGCGCAGTTCACTGGCTTTTAGCGCTTCCTCGGCCATTTTGCGCTGGGTTATATCGCGTGAAACCCCGTAGACTTCCCTGTGCCCGGTGGTTTCGTTTTGCACCAGCTGGAAGGTGGCTTCTGTCCAGATGGTGGAGCCATCTTTGCAGGTATTTTCTAGCTGGTCGATGAAATATTCGCTTTCACCCTGTGCGCCGGTTTCCAGGTTTTCAGAAATTTTCTGCCAGAAATGTTTGAAGGAACTCGGGGTTAGCGCCTCGCTGATGCTCTGCTCCAGTACTTCTTCCACGCTGTAGCCGCGTAGCCACTCTACCGATGGGCTGATGTAGGTAAACCAGGATGTCTCAAGGTCGACGATCCAGATGACATCCCAGATATTTTCGGCCAGCAAACGGTAATGTTTCTCGCTTTCTTTCAGGGCAAGCTCGTTTTGTTTGCGTTTGGTAACATCGCGGGTGATGGTGATCAGTGATTTGGTGTTGCCATCCTGATCTTTTTCTGGGTAGATGTGCGATTCAAGATAGATTTGTTCGTTCTGGTCAGCAAATGTCAACTCAATATCTGCTGGCTGGCCGGTTCTAATAACCTGGTTTAGCGTGGTTTCGAAAAATTGGATATTCTCTGGTGGGAAACCTGATTCTGACAGGGTTTTTCCGAGCAGGTCTTCGGGTTTGGTGCTCGGAAACCGGCTGAAAGATGGGCTGATGTACTGGTATTGCAAATTCAGATCATAGCGGATAACAATATCGCTCATGTTCTCAATTAGCGAACGAATACTGGCATCGCTTTCGCGCAGGGCGGCTTCAGCGCGAAAACGCTCGGTGATGTCGCGCAGGTGGATGATGTAGCCAACTTCTGCATCCGGGTTGGCCAGCGTGGTGATGTACAGGTCGAGATAGATTTTCCCCGATTTGGTAGTCTGGTATAGATTGCGCGATTTAACTCGTTCAAAGTCGAACAAAATCTCGGTGCGAACGTTTTCGCCCCGGCGCAGCTGTTCTTTTTCATCGGCACTCAGGTTGGGGTCATTGAAAAGCTGGAATCCGCGGACTTCTTGTGGGTTCACCAGCCCAAATATATTTGCCCCAACGGTGTTGATGTCGATTAAATAGCCTGCCTGGTTATAGATCTCTATGCCGATGGGGGATTCTTCATAGATGAGTTTGAATTTGGCTTCGCTCTGCTGCAAGGCCAGTTCTGCGGCTTTGCGGTCGGTGATATTGGTGCTGATGATCACCAACTCGCTTTGCGGGTCGGCCAGGTCGGTAACTGCTACCCGGTTTTCAAACCAAATAACCTGGTTGTTCAAGATGGTACTGGTCAGGTAAGCCTGGGATTGGCCGGTTTCCAGGGTGGCATGCAGCGCCTGTTGAATGGTGTCATGGTATGCAGCCGGGATGAAGTCCAGCAGTGGTTTATCCATGAACATCGAAGCCGGTAAGTTATTTACCGGGTGGTTGATATAGCGAATGATGCCTTGCCGGTCAATGCTGGTGATGATATTGGGGGCATTTTCCACATAAGACTTAAAGCGCTGCTCGCTATGGAGCAAAGCATTCTTGATGGCCTTGCGCTCCGAGATATCATGGAAGATGAACAGGCTGCCCAGGCTGCGCCCAGAACTTTCCAGGATGGGGGAGATGGTCAAATCGTAGTTGCAAGGTTTGCCATTTATGGTTATCAAGATCTCTTCTTTGGCTGCGGAGACGCCGGCGAATTGCTCGAAAAGCACCCGCCAGGGATTAGGCAGGGCGATGGGTTTGATCCCGATGGCGGCTTCTGAAAGCCCGCAAGCGGCCTGGGCGCTGCGGTTGAAATCCACAATGTAGCCGCTGCGATCGAGCACTATCACCAGGTCGGCGATGTTTTCCATCACTGAAAAACGCGCCACCGGCGTTATTTTGAAGATGCGCGAGTCGCGCATTACCCAACTGTACATCAGGCTGGAGATGGTGAATGTAAAAGTGGTGATGTCCCAGCCGGTGACGGGCGTGTAACCCAACTGGTAGGTGATGCCGGTGAGTATCGGCAGTAATGTGGCGGCGGCGATGATCAGGGTGTGGTGCAGCTTTAGGGCATGGGTTTTGAATGATGTGATGATCACCCAAAGGGTGAATATCATCAACACAAAGGAATAAGCGATGTGCAGCCAGAACAGCCAGCCTTTTGCCGAAACCAGGATCGGCAGGTGGGTCAGGGTTGTTTCCAGGTGAAAGTTGTAGCGCAGCAGGTTGTGGAACGGGCTGGTGAGCAGCGCCAGCAGGGTCAACCCTGGAATGAACATCAGCCCAGCCAGGTGTTTGCATGTTTGCCACTGGCGTTTTCCACTGTATTCAAGCGCAAACCATAAGATGGATGGCGTGATAAAGATGGCGGGGATGAACTGCACCTGTGCCCAGAAAACTTTGCCAGCCAGGCTCGGCGCCGCGAATTTTAGGGTATCAAAGAAACATAATCCCAGGGCGAGCCAGATCGTGATGGTGATGATGCGCGCTGTGCGGTTATAACTGAAGTGGCGCATGTATAGCGCCAGCCCGAAGAGAATAATGCTGGATGTGATTGGTGCGAGAATAAGGTGTTCGTAAGTAATCATCTTCCTGCCAGGGAATAATAGGTGCTGGAAAAAAGTAAGAGGATTGATTATAACCGTCAGGCGCTTTTGACGATATAATTACTGCCCTTTCGCAGCAATTTCCCCTCGCGTTCAAAGGATTTTCCCATGAGTTTTTCTGAAAAAATCGATGAATGGATCAAGGAAGCCGAAGCGCGCCCGGCCTCGGCACTGCTGGTGCTTAAACTGGTCGCCAACCGCCTGCGCGAACTGGCCGAGCAGAACGAAACGCTGCTCAACGAAAACATCGCCTTGCGCGATGGCACGCGCGTGGAAGAGTACCAAAAGCGCATCACTCATCTCGAATACCAGCTCGAAATACTCAAACGGCGCGTTGGCTCGGGCGCAGAACTGCCCATCCAGGCCGAAATCCCTGCCAGCCTGCTCATTTACAATGCCCACGGACGCATCGCGCGCTTCGTGATTGATCCGGCGGCCCCGGTTTTTGGCAAACTCGATGGCGAAATCGTGCAGGATGGGGAATTCCCGCGCTTGTTGGCGATTCCGGGCGACGAGGAAGTGCTGCTACTGTTCACATCTGGTCGCATCGCCACCTGCCCCGTCAGCGGAATCCAGGCCATGCCGCCGGGCGCTGCCTGGGCTTGGGACAAGGCCGACCTGCCCGAAGAACCGCACGCCGGGGAAATGCTGGCCTGCATCATGCCGCTCTCGCGCCTGTCGCTTGCTGATAGTTTCATGCAGGCCAGCCGCCGGGGCTGCGTCAAAAAAACCCTGACCACGGTGGCCCAATCCATACTGGACAACCGCTACCTGGGGCGTGGCGCCATCCAAAAATCTGACCAGCCTTTTGATGTGCTGCTGGCCCAGAAAAAAGAACGCTATGCGCTCGTCACCTACGAAGGCCGCCTGATGGGCATCGATGTGGGCGATCTCTCCTACGCCGCCGAAGAGCGCATTCGCATCAGCGCCACCGACTACATCATCGGCGCGTTCACCATCCAGCCAGGGCAGAACATCCTATGCGTTACGCAGAACGGCAAAGTTATCCAGCGCGAGGCCGGGTTTCTCGAAGTAGCCAAAACCGGCGCATCACGCGGACAGGCGCTCATCCCCCAGGCGCGGCTGGATGCGGGCGTGCGTTTTGTCGGCGCAGTGGCGGCGCGGGATGTGGACCAACTTGTGGCGCTGGATGCCACGGGGAATCTATCTGTCCATTTAACGGGAGACGTGGCCGGGGCGGGAAGCATCCGCCCTGGGGCTGTGATCCTGTCCATTGGGCTGATCCCAACCCCGTAGCGCAGGATTAACATCCCGCGCTGGCTAATAGGCAGGAACGAGGAAAATACAGGAGAACCCATGAAAGTTGGCATTGACTTTGGCACATCCAACTCTGGCGTCGCCATCTACGACGGCCAGCGTGTGACCGTATTGCCAATTGATCGGCAAAATGTGCTGCCCGAAGTGGTTAAAACCGTGCTATACGTTACCCGCGACTACGAGTGTTTCATCGGACAGGAGGCGATTGCGCAGTATTACCGCGACAACGTCAACCGCCAGCGCCGTTTTGTGAAAAAATGGGCCGGTGAAATCGATGTGATCGGCGCGGATATGCACTTTGTGCGCGATGTCTACGTGATGGTAGATGAGATGAAGCCGGGGCGGCTGATGCAATACCTGAAAACTGCGCTGCGCAAGGAAGGTTTTCACGGCACACAGGTTTTTGAGCGCTTTTACACCCCCGGTGACTTGGCGCAGGCCTACCTGGGACTGCTCAAACAACGCGCCGAGCAGATTTTGGGGGAAAAGATCGATGCTGTGACCCTGGGCCGCCCGGTGAAGTTTGCGGCCACGCCCGAAGGCGACCGCCGCGCCGAAGAGACGCTGCGCGCCGCCGCGCATGCAGCCGGTTTTGAGCAGGTGGATTTTGAGTTGGAGCCAATCGCCGCCGCACTCGATTACGAGCAGACGCTCGAAAAACCCCAAAACGTGATCATTTTCGACTTTGGCGGTGGCACGCTGGACATTGCCGTAATGCGCCTGGGCGGCCCTTCGTCAGGCTCGGGGCGTAAAGTATATGCCAGCGGTGGCGTGGATATTGCCGGTAGCGATTTCGACCGTGCTATCATCGAAAAGCGTATGTTGCAGCACTTCGGCTTGGGGCGCATCAACCACCAACCAGAGATTTTGGAGATGATCCAGGCCGTCCCAGATTGGATGGCGCTGCCCGAGCTTGCCACACCGCTGAATCGCAACACGCTCGAAAAAGCCATCCGCGCCGGGCTGGCTCCTGCGCGCCTGAAAGCGCTGCAAGGGCTGATCTACAACGACCTGGCCTTCACCTTCTACAACCGGGTGGAGGCCGCCAAAATCGCACTTTCCAGCCAGGGTGCCACCACCATCAGCCTGGACGACAGCGGTATCGCACTCTGGGAGTTGTACACACGCCACCAGTTTGAATCTGACATCTTTGATTATCTTGGCAAAGTGGAAAAAGTGCTGCTCGATACCCTGGCCGCCTCCGGGCTGGAGCCGGGCAATATCGACGCCATCGTCAAAACCGGCGGCTCTTCGAATATCCCGCTATTTGCGGGAATGCTGGCGCGAATTTTCGGTGCCGGCAAAGTCAAGCAATCGAACGCTTTCAGCAGCGTGGTGGCAGGGCTGGCGATACGCGCAAAAGCCGGGTAGATACATAAGATTCACCCAGGTTTTTACGCTTTGCAATGATTCGGCAACGGAATATTTTCTGATACGCGGAACAATTTCGGGCTGGGGGACATCTATCCAGAAATAAGCAAAATTTATCTGGAGGCTCAAATGTTCACAAAAAAACTCATCCAAATCCTTGTCATCCTGGCAGTGCTGGCAACATCATTTGTCACTGCTCCCAGCGCATTGGCCGCTTCTTCTGTGTGCGGCGGTAACGTAACTGTCGTTAGTGGTGACACACTGCGCAAAATCGCGGACCGCTGCTACACTACCGTATCTGCGCTGCAACTGGCAAATAACATCAGCAACCCCAACCTGATTTATGTCGGGCAGGTGCTGGTTATGCCGGGTTCGCTACTCAAAGGCAGCGGTAACATCGATATTTATATCGTGGCGCATGGCAACAGCCTTAAAACGGTTGCGGAATTATTCTCCACCACGGTGGATACTCTGCTCAAACTGAATCCTGCCATTACCAACCCCAACCTGATCTACGAAGGGCAGCGTATCAACATCCCGACGCCGGGTTCCACCATCCCAACACCTCCCACGCCCCCGGCTGGCGGCTCCACCTACACCGTACAGACTGGCGACACCCTGCGCAAGATCGCTAACCGGTTGAATACCACCGTTGACGCTATCATCAAAGTCAACCCGCAGATCGTCAACCCGAATCTGATTTACGCCGGACAGGTGATCAACCTCCCCGCCGGGTTGTCTACCCACACCGTCCAGCGCGGTGACACGCTCAAGATCATCGCTGCCAAATATGGCACCACCCTCGAGAACTTGCTGGCGCTCAATCCGCAGATCACGAATGCAAATTTGATTTACGTTGGGCAGGTTATCCGTCTGAAATAGCAAACCTGGAATAAAAAGACCGCATCCTCTCTTTGGGGATGCGGTCTTTTTATTCCAGGTTTCTGGGTTTATTTGTCGACGATTGTGGCCGAAACTACCCAGCGTTGCTCCGCTTCTGTTTGCGAAAGCACCACCAACAAGCAGGATTGGGTTTCTGTCAATTTTTCGACAACTGGTACTTGTTGGATGCTGTTGATTTCATAAAAAGCGTTTTCACCGTTGGTGTATGACACTTTGATGATGTCACCCGCCTGGAAGGTTTTTACAACCGCTTCCAGTTGGATATTCCACGGTAGGGAGACCAACTTGCAATATTCGCTGCCCTGCACCCATTCTGGGCCTTGGGGATTCCACTTCCCATTATCAATTTTGCCTTTGTTCAAGTTAAATTGCCATCCGCCGGGTAATTCCAGGTTATTGGGAACGGGCGTTTTCACTTCGGCAGTTTCTGTTGGGGCGGGTGGCTGAACGCTGGCGGAACTTTTCGCAAAGTAAGAGACACCCATGAAAACAACAATGGCCAGGATTAGCGCCAGGACACCCAGCATAATTTTTTCGCTTGGCCTGAGCTCTTTATCATCGGTGATGGGCATGGATGGCGCTTTAACCGTTGGTTCAACATAATCTTCCAACGCCAGGTTACGCAATCCCTTGTAATCACCCTTTGTCGAGCTGTTTGGGGTTGCCGTGGGTTGTTGCGGGGGCTCTTCATATGTGTATTGCCCCTGAGCCTGGTAGTTTTCCGGCACAACTGGCGAACCCGAATCAGCCTCATCTTCATCATCAAACAAAGATTCTCGGGCCCAGGAAGATGGTTCCGGTTTATTGTTTCCTTCAACTGGAGCTGCTGGTGTCAAATCTTCTTCTGGCGGGTCGTCAAACAGGGAACGCCTGATCATATTCATGGCATCGTCATGTTGACTCTGATTGCGCTCATTTTTTATTTGATCAGCACTTGATCCAGATGAACTCTGTCCGTTTTCTTTTTTCGGATTGTTCATTTAAAAATCTCCGCAAGCAATGATAATCCCATTTAAGGCATAACAACAGGCAGATCACCATTGCCAACCTTAAACAAAACCGTCATAACCCCATCTGTTGCCAGGAGCAGGTCTTGTCTCCATGACGGATCGAGCAAGGTCACTGTCACCGGTATTCTGGGAGCATAACCGCTCATGTCGAAAGATACACTCCCGTTGATCGTGTTTCCGGTGAGCACAGTCCCATCTGGAAGCGTCACTTTTACACCTACATTGTTCAGCCATTCATCGGCTTCTGCCAGGTTATTACCGTTTCGATCATTTACCACAAACACCATGATGCGAGCGCGGGAAACAATAGGCGTTGGGCTTGGTTTGGGTGTGGATGTTGGGGCATATATCGGAATATTGGGAATTAATGCAAGTTGTCCCATGGTTTGCCGGTTACTATCAAAGGCCTGCAGGTTGCTCCAAAATTTTTCAACATATTCTTTGGCACCTGAACATCTAATTTCGTTGGCAACCAATTCCCAGGTCATGGGTTTGCCGCTGTCAGAAATCTTGGCAACCGCATTTTGCAGGCAGCCCAACCCGCTGTGGTATGAAACCAGCGTAAACTTCCAATAGTTTTCGTAAGTGGTGGTCTCTTTGTATGAATCAAGCAGGTGTTTGACCTGTGCGCAGTTGGATTGTAATACAACACCTACCAGCGGAATGCTTTGTTTGGCTTTGTCACGGTCGATCCCTTGTGGACAGGTGGCACAGGTAGCGCTGAGCGATTGCAAGAAAGCCCCACGAATCATCCGCTGTATTGCTGGCGGTTGGTAAGCATAAGGCGTGCTGCAGTCTCCCACTACAGGTTCGCAAGCGATTTTGTAAACTGCTGTATTGTAACGAAGCAGCACATCTACGCCCAATTGGTTAACTTGCCCCAGGCCGATTTCATCAATATATGCGCGCGCATCTGACGGCCAGAACTGTGATTCAACCTCGATCAGCGTTTTTAAAATTTTGGGTGGAAGCCGGTAATTGCGACTGACCATCCACAGGCTGAAATCAAATTGGTTCTGCCACCTTACCATTTCCGGGAAGGCTTTTTCCAGCCCACATTGGTTGGGCGCATTACCGATTAAACCTCCGTTGGGGCAGGAACTGGCATCCACCACACCACTCATTATTAACTTGGCGGCCAGGTAATGCAGCTTCTTCTGGGTGTTCAACTCTTGGGGTGTCAGCACAAATTCGCCCCAGACAGTCTCTGGTGGGGCAGGTATGTTCCAGGTTTCTGCGCAGGCATCGGTTACATAAAATGGGCGGCTCTGGGTGGTTAGGTTGACAAAATAATCGTTGCCCTGTTGATAAACCTTGATGTTGGCATTAATCGTTTGGCTGTTTTCTCCATGAGCCTGGGCAAAGAATGTCAGGATCGTGTTATCTTCCACATCTACAACACAGGGTACATCGTGGCAGATAAATTCCTTGAAATTGTTCAGCATCCCCCGAATTTCCACCGGTTCGTTGATGATTGATGAAAACCCGTAGAGCGTAACATACGGCCGGGGTAATGCGCCTGAATCAGCCTGAATGAAGGCAAAAACTTCCCCACGCGGCATCAGGTTGGGTTGCTCGATGATGATTCCAGGCGTGGATAATGGAATGCCAGCAAGGCTGGTCATGGTTGGTGAAAGGATCGGTGTTGCGGTGCTGGTCTGGGTGGGTGTGCTGGAAGGAGTCCGGGTGCTTGTGGGCGTAGGTGTGCTGGTTGGTGTTCGGGTTTTGGTTGCAGATGGGGTGACAGATGGCGTTGATGTATTCGTAGCTGTGCTTGTGTTGGTTGGTGTCGCTGTGAAAGTGGCTGTATTGGTTGGCGTTGGTGTTTTTGTGGGCGGCAGTGGCGTTGCAGATGGAAGCGGGCTTGGCGTTATTTGCAGGCAGGCTGGGGCCGAATCGATCACATCCTTGGGCGATGTGGTCTGATCATGCTCATCGTAAACTTTTACTGCTTTGATTTCACTGAACTGCTTCAAGTTGGCTGTGATCAGGTGGGCAATATTCAACTCAGCATATTGGGGTTGGCATGTTCCCAACAGGTAAACCTTTGCAACGCCCCCCACGATTTCTAATTTGCGATACGCCGTGAAGCCATCATACAGTGCTATATAACCGTTGGTATATTTTTCGGTCGCCCCCGGCCCCTTAAAATACTCATCCAGCAAAGCCTGAGGCAGGTTGATGGAGGAACGCAAGTAACGTTCTCCTGCCACCAGGTATGGGGGATTTTTGGTTGCCAGGCGCGAACTGCTGGCAAAATAGATTCTGTACAGGTAATAATTGGGGGTGGCGCTCGGGATGATTGTGTTTGTGGCGGTGAGGCTGGCATCAGTAGGCAAGTAAACATAACCCGCTTTTGCTTGTGCTTCGCTGCTCCCGATCATTCCCAGGAACAACGCGCCCAGCAAAAGTGGAATTAATATTAGCTTGACTACATCACCCTTTGCCACAAACATAAGTTCAGTTTCACTTCCCAGACATACGATTCGTTACCCGTTTCCAGGCTTGTGATGGCGCAGCAGGCGGGATATTCTTATAAACATCATCGGTCAACTTGTAGGCCATATTTTCTAATTGCACCCCGATGGGTAGTTCTGGTATCCTGAGCATGAACGGTTCGCCAAAATTGATCGCTTTGAAAACTTCGTTCGGCTCGAACGGGAGAACATAATCGAAAGTGCGTCCCAAGACTTTTTCAAGCTGTGCTTGCTTGATCCCAACGTGATTGCTACTATAGTTCAATATCAATTTTACCTTATCTGGCGGATACCCGAGGCGATCATAAATATTGATGGCGCTATCAGCTGCACGCAGGGATGCCATATCTGGTGAAATCACCAACATTATATCCTTGGCAAGGTTGAGTAATGTGATCGTTTCATCTGAAAAATCATGAGGCACATCAAGAACGATAAATTCGTAACGCTCCTTGAGCCTGTCAAAAATTTCTTTCCAGAATTCCACCTTGAAGGAATCCACAGCTATTGGATATTTTGGGGATGCAATGTAATTTAATCCACTTTTGTGCTGACTCACCAGGGTCTCAATAAACCCATCATCCAAACTGCCCAGCGGCACATCGACACAATCTTCCCAGTTTGCTTTGGGAGAACCATCCAGCATCATCGCCACCTGCCCGGCTGCTAATACTGCATCGGCGATGAGCGTGGGCTTGCTCCAGATGTTATAGAAAGCGACTGCCAGGTTGATTGCAAGGCTGGTACATCCGATTCCGCCCCGCAAGCTGTGTACCGCGATTATGCTGGAAACCATCTCCTGTTTTTGCTGCGCAATCTGGATGGCCTTTCCGCGTCGCGCCAGGATACCCAAACGCGCAACCAGTTCTTCGGGTTGGAAAGGCTTAACCAGGTAATCATCTGCTCCCAGATCAAAGGCTTTCAATTTGTCTTCTAGCAGGTTTTGGGCGGTCACAAAAATAACCGGCACATGGCTGAAATTTGGATCGCGCCGAATACGCTGGAGAATATCGAAACCAGTAAAATCTGGCAGCTGCAGATCCAGGATAATCATATCCGGCTTATAAGCCGGGATGGCTGCCAGGCCTTCCTGCCCCGTTTGGGCGTATTTTAGTTCGTATTGTTCTTTTTCCAGCGCACGAGAAATCATCTTTTGGTACAGCGGTTCGTCATCGATCAGTAAAATGCGCATAATTATGTACTCCTTGGAAAAATTGCCAACAAAAAATTTACTGCCGGCTATCGAAAACCCGCAGTGCGGTGGCTCGCAATATCATTATACTGTCACTTATCCCGGTGATAAGCTCATTTGCCTCGCCAGTTTCACCTTTCATTAGTTGTGAATCTAACTCGGCTGCCAGCGTAGATAGTTTCATCGCGCCAAAATTGGCGGCTACGCCTTTCATATTATGTGCCTGGCCCGAGACTTTTTTCCATTCCCCGTTCCCTGCATCTTTTTTCATGGTTGCGACTTTTTCGGGCAGCGCTTCTACAAACTCTTTCAGCAGTTCCCGGTAGAATGAAAAATCATTACTGAACCGCGAAAGCGATCCTTGCACATCCAATATCGGTTTGTCATCGCTGCTTTGCTGAATTTCAGGTGTTTTGCGGTCAGATAATGCCGTATAAATGCTGGTTCCCATGCAAGAATCGATTGCCTGGAGTACCCGTTTGGTCTCAAATGGCTTTGGGATGTAGTCGTCAATCCCAGCTTCGGTCAGCTTTTGCATATTTCCCTGCATCGCATAAGCGGTCAGGGCAATAATGGGGATGTGGGTTTTGCCTTTTTCATGTTCGCGAATGCGGCGGCTGGCTTCCAGGCCATCCATTTCGGGCATTTGTAAATCCATGAAGATGAGATCAAAATTTTTCGTTATCGCCGCTTCTACTGCTTCCCGACCGTTCGATGCAATTTCAACCATGTGCCCCTGGCGGGTGAGCATGATACTCATCATCTTTTGATTGAGCTCGTTATCTTCAGCCACCATGATTCTTAACCCGCGAATTTGCAGACCGCCGGTTTGCTTTTTCTTCTTCTGTTCTTTGGAAATTTGCGGTCTCTGGTTGCCCTGGGTTTCCAGCGCATACTGGATCACCTCGCGCACTTGTGACTGACAGATGGGCTTAACCAAGTGCCCTGAGTAACCCATTTCATGCGCACGCGCCAGTTCGTTCAGCCGCCCCATCGAAGTCAGGATAACCACCTTGACTTCCTGGGTGATCGGTTCTGAGCGAATTTCCCTCAGGGTGGCTTCGCCGTTCATGTCGGGCATTTGCATATCGAGCAGCACCAACTCGAATTTCGAATTAGTCATAACTCCGCGGAAAAGAGCCGGGATGACATCCCCGCCGCTGGAAACGCTTTTCACTTCACAGTCCAGGTCTTCCAGCATTCGGGTCAGGTATTCACGGCTGGCAGCATTATCATCAACGACCAGCACACGCGTATCTCGCAAATGCAAAGGCAGGATTTCCTTGGGCGTATTCTGCGGGAATTTCCCAAAATCAGCCACAAATACAAACCGGCTGCCGGTTCCTGGAACACTTTCCACGCGGATTTGCCCACCCATCAGCTCCACCAGCTCTTTGGAAATGCTCAAACCCAGGCCGGTACCGCCATATTTGCGAGTGGTCGAACCATCTGCCTGCACAAAGCGTTCGAAAATGGCTTTTTGCTGCTCGGGGGTGATTCCTATGCCCGTATCTGCTACCTCAAAACGCAATGATATCCGGTCTTTGGTTTCTTCCGCGATTTCGACATCAATGGATACTTCACCTTTGCTGGTGAATTTGATCGCATTGTCGACCAGGTTAGTTAACACCTGGCGCAATCGCCCGGGGTCGCCAATCAGGTTGGTCGGCACTGTGGGGCTGATGTAAGACAGCAATTCCAGGTTTTTCTTTTCTGCCCGGCTCGAAAGTATAGATGTAACCCCCTCAACAACATTGTGCAGCATAAAGGGGATATGTTCCAGCGTAAGTTGGCCCGCTTCCAGCTTTGAAAAGTCAAGCACGCTGTTCAAAACATCCAGTAATGCCCCGGCACTGTTGCGGGCGCTTGAAAGCAGGTTATATTGCTCGGTGTTCAGGTCTGTTTCGATGGTCAGATCGATCATCCCGATCAGGCCATTTAAGGGTGTGCGGATTTCGTGGCTGATGTTGGCGACAAACTCGCTTTTGGCCCGGTCTGCCTGTTCAGCTACCAGGCGCGCCTGCACCTGTTCGGTAATATCGTGGTAGATCCACAGGGCACCTTCCATCTGGCCTTCCACCAGCAATGGCACACCTGCCGCCTCAACGTAAATATTTGTTCCGTCTTTGCGGCGGCGTTGCGAAATGGTTTTTACCAGGCTGCCTTTTACCAGCTTGTCCGTCGAGGATGGGTCGTTGTTTGAGTTTTCACGGCGCAGCAAGTGGTGAATATTCTCCCCAACGACTTCATCGTGATCATAGCCAAACATTTCCTCGAACGCCGGGTTGCAGGTCAATATCTGGTGGGCCGTGTCGGTGGTCAGGATGGCCGTTGGGCTGTTGGCAATCAGCGCTTCGAGAAAATCCTTCTGCTGCCGGATTGTGGCTTCCGCTTTCTTCTGTTCGGTGATGTCGCGGATAATATAAATGTGCCCGGCTTTTTCATCACTCAGCAAGATCGGGTACTGGGTTACATCCAGCCACTGGTGACTTTTACCTCGCAGAACCTCGCCCTGGCAATCCACCAACCGCAGCGGGGTGTTGTTACGTTCACCAATAATAATTTTGTCGACATCCGTATTTACCAGGGCATCGAAGGTGGTGTGCAAATCAGAGATGGCCGCTTTGTTACAGCGGATAATCTTTCCATCATTGTTCGCGACAATGATGGCATTTTGCACGGCATCGAAAATTGCTTCCCATTCGCGTTTACCGCGTTCGAGAACATTGTCGAGCCAGGTTCGGTCGGTGTCTTGGGGCGGAAGTTCATTTTTTGCAGGCATGTGACTGTGCCTCGTCGTTGCGCGTGATTGTAAGCAAAAAAGTCTGATTTTTTAGAGAATTCAAAGGTTTATAACAATAGATTTTTTAGAGACCGTGCCCAAAGGCCCGGTCTCTAAAATTTATTTTGCGTAATCCACTGCGCGGGTTTCTCGGATGACAGTAACTTTGATTTGCCCGGGATATTGCATGGTTTCTTCGATCTTCTTGGCGATATCGCGCGCCAGCCTGGTTGATTCGAGGTCATCGATTTCTTCTGGCTTGACGATGATGCGCACCTCGCGTCCTGCCTGGATGGCGAAGGCTTGAGAAACACCCTTGAAGGTCATCGACATTTCTTCCAGCGTGCGGATGCGTTTGATGTACGCTTCCAGGTCTTCGCGCCGTGCTCCAGGTCGCGCCCCCGAGATAGCATCTGCTGCTTCGGCGATGATGGCTTCCACTGTCTCCTGTTCCACCTCATGATGATGTGCAGCGATGGCATTCACGATCAGCGGATGAACACCATAACGTTTACAAAATTCTGCACCCAGCAGGGCGTGTGTACCTTCCTGATTATGATCCATGGCTTTGCCAATATCATGCAAGAAAGCACCTGCTTTGGCAATTTCAACGTTTGCGCCTAACTCAGCAGCCAAAATCCCGGCCAGCTTTGCCACCTCAACGGCATGTGAGAGCTGGTTTTGCCCATACGATGTGCGGAATTTCAAACGGCCCATCATGCGCAATACTTCAGGATGCAAACCGGCTACGCCCGCGTCGAAAGCGGCCTGTTCACCAGCTTCGTTGATGATTTTTTCCACAGCGCGCGTTTCCTCATCAATGATTTTCTCGATGTGGGCCGGGTGGATGCGTCCATCTACCGTCAGGCGGGTTAGGGCGCGGCGACCAATTTCACGTCGCACCGAGTCGAAGCACGAGATTGTGACGGATTCGGGCGTATCATCCACGATCACATCCACCCCAGCGGCCTGCTCAAATGCGCGGATATTGCGCCCGTTGCGGCCTACGATACGTCCCTTCATTTCTTCATTGGGCAGCGGTACTACTGCGCTGGTTACTTCGGCCACATGCTCCGATGCAACCCTTTGGATGGCATCTGCGATCAGGTGGCGAGCGCGCTTTTCACCCTCCTCGCGAGCCTCCGTCTCAATCTGGCGGATGATGCGTGCCATATCACCGCGCGCTTCTTTTTCTACTTCATCGAGCAAAATCTGTCGCGCCTGGTCACGTGGCATTTCAGCAATCTGCTGGAGTTTTTCCATCTGCTGGCCATATAACTTTTCAACATCGTTGGCGCGCCTGTCGATTGTGCTCTGGCGCTTATTCATGGTTTGTTCTTTTTGTTCCAGGCGTTCAATGCGGCTGTCCATCTCGTTGCGACGACGGTCGAGACGCTCGGTTTCACGATTCAATTCATTGCGACGAGAATTGATATCTTTCTCAGCATCTTGAACAATTTTCAACGCCCGGTCACGGGCATCCAACTCCACTTTGCTGGCTTTTTCAGTTGCTGATTGGATGATGTTTTGCGCCTGGGCTAGTTCCTCCTGCCGGGCCTTTTCTACCTGGTAACGGTTCACAAAAAATCCCAGGGCGGCCCCAGCTGCAAGCATGATAATCCCTACGAGAAAATATCCTAAAAATGGGGGCATGTCAGATCCTTATTCAATATTTATGTGCTTGTCGGATGAGTTTCTTCCCAAACTTGCCTGACTACCTGCACAATGACCTCGTACGAAAAGCCCCTTCGTCCTAAAAAACCGCCCAATTTTGTACGAAACTCCAACCATTCAAGGTTTTGCAGTTTTTGGGCGTATTTTTGAGCCGCCTGTTGTGCCAGTTGACCTTCATCCACATTCTCTTCCAGTACATCGTGGATAAGCTCTTCTGGCATGCCCTTTTGGCGTAATTCAAATTGGAGGGCGCGGCGGCTGCGCGGGCGGAAGGTATTGCGGTTTTCCACCCAGGCGCGGGCAAAGTCAGTGTCGTTGACCAGTCCATTGTGCTGGAGACGTTCCAGCACGTTTTCGATTACACTCTCGGAGAACTTATGTTTTTGCAGGTTCTTGCGCACTTCAGATGATGAACGTGGGCGGTATCCCAGGAATACCAGCGCCTGCTGCATGGCCACCTCGCGCGCATCTTCTTCTTGCAGCGCAGCGATTTTCCCGTCGCTGATCTCCTGGCCCACTTTCAGCCAGGCAGCTACGATATTGGCTAACCCAAAAGCAAACTGGTCATCGAGATAAACATTGACCCGCTGCGGGTTCCTTTTCTGTACTTCGAGAGCCGTAATTTTCTTCATCCGTTGATAAAAAATACAGCCGCGCACCCATTTTCAGGCCACGGCTGTAACATATTCCCTGAAATACGCCTTTTTCCCGCCCTTTGGGCAGGTCTTTTCTAGATAAACGAAGTCAGACGGCGTTTATAGCCATCTTAACATCTCTTATACATTGATGAAGGCGTTCTTTTTTGATAGCTTCCCGTCCTGAACCGCGGTTGGGATGAGTTGCTGTCAAGTTATTGCCTGCAAATTCAGGGGCAGGCAGGTCCAGTTTTCATTTCCAGGGGTATTTTATGAGCCAGGCCGCAAAATCAGGCGGCGCTTGTAGAGTGTTTTGAACAGTGAAACACACTTCGTACAATTATACATGGAAATAAAAAAATCTGCACCAAATGGCGCAGATTTTTTTATGCGGTGATGTTCTTGTAACGTTGTTTTTCTTGGGTTTCTTTCTATAAATTTTGATGATCCTTCATATGTTCTTTACAAAGCGAATGTATCATGTAGTCAAGATAACCGGAAACGGAAATCGCACAAAAAAACAACTGTAAATTAAAAGGAGAAATTCAAATGAAAAAGACTTTGATCGTTATCGCTCTGCTGGTGGCTGCTCTTGCTGTCTTCGGTGTTGGCGCTGCTTTTGCCCAGGGGACTCAACCCCCGGCTGCTACGGGCTATGGCCCTGGTCGTGGTGGAATGGGCGGAGGAATGATGGGTGGCGGCTATGGCCTGATGCAAAATTATGTTGAGCAGGCTTTGGCTGAAAAACTCGACATTACTGAAGCTGATGTGGAAAAAGCCCTGGCCGCTGGCACCACCATGTACCAGATTGCTCTCGACAAGGGCATCAAGCAGGAAGATCTGGCTGCCTTTATGACTGATGTTCACAAAGCTGCCTTTGAGAAGGCTGTTGCTGCGGGTGTTGTAACCCAGGCCCAGGCTGATTTCATGCTCCAGCGCATGCAAGGCGCTGCCCAGAATGGCTACGTCAACTGCCCGATGAACGGTGGAACCGCTACTGCTCAAACCGGCTACGGGCGCGGCGGTGGACGTGGGCGTGGCGGTATGATGGGCGGATACCAGCAGCCCCAGAACCAGCCATAATTCAGGCAAAAAACAAAAAGGTGGACGAGACACATTCTCGCCCACTTTTTTTTGTTTTTCCTGGTTTACTCTTTCAGCGGAACCAGCAGCAGCGGCAAATGAGTTTTGCGCACCACATTGGGGGCAACTGACCGTGCCCAAAAGGCATTTACCCCAGCTTTGCGATGTGTGCTGAGCAGGATTATATCGGCAGCGACTCGCGCCGCTGTTTCAACGATGATTTCTGCCGGATCTCCGCGCCCGATTTCTGCTTCCGTCTCATGCCCGGCCTCCAGAAACTCATTTAGGTGCATTTGCAGGTGCTCACGGGCAATTTCTTCATAAAAATCGAGCAGAACGGTGGCGCTGGATGGAAGCATGCTGCTGATGGCTGCCTCCTGGCCGCTTAAGGTTTCGTAGGTGGGAATCACCGTCAGCAGGTAGGCTTCAGCCCCATAGGCTTTGCATAATTCTTCAGCGTAGTGCAAGCTTTCGTCGTGGACAGATTCGCTATCGAGTGGTACCAGGATGCGGCGCAGTCGGAACGGGCTGGAACCCACTGTTTCGGGCTGGAGCAGGAGCAGGGGCGTTTTTCCTCCGGCCAGTACCTGCTGGGCGATTGATCCAAAGATCAGGTCACGGAATCCGCCAGAGCCGTGCGAACACATCACAATCAGATCTGGGTTGAATTCCTCGCTGGCATGCTGGATGATGCTGGCAGCTACATCTTTTACCTCGGCGGTGTGAACGTGGGTTTCAACCTTGAGATCGCCGCCAAATGACAGGGCAACTTTTTGGAGATAAGCGCTGGCTTCATCTGGTTTGGTCAGGTGATGGTCGCTGTGGACTTCCTGTGGGGCATCTTTTTCGATGATGTGCAGCAGGGTGACAGGCGCGCCAAGTGTTTTTGCCAGCGAGGCCGCCGGGGAGACTGCCGTTTCAGCCAACTTTGAACCATCCAGAGGGACAAGGATATTTTTAAACATACTTAGCTCCCAAAAGCGAGTTGGTAGAGCAGGAAAAAGTTCAGGCTGATGATCAAGACCGCGCACACGCTGGCAAGAAAAGTGGTGATCGGTTTGTTGACCAACGTGCCCATAATATCACGTCGCTGGGTGAACTGGATCAGCGGAATGATGGCGAACGGTAGCCCAAAGCTGAGCACCACCTGGCTGATGACCAGGGTTCGGGTGGGATCAAGGCCGCTGGCGATCACCAGCAGGGATGGGACGATCGTTACCAGGCGTCGCAGCCAGGGCGCGATGTGCCTGTGCAAAAATCCTTGCATGATAACCTGCCCGGCCATGGTGCCCACTGACGATGACGATAGCCCGCTGGCCAGCAGCGAGATACCAAAAATATATTGCGAGGCGCGCCCCAAAAGCGGTTCGAGCGTACGGTGCGCTTCCTCAATCGTGCCAATATGTGTCATCCCGGTCTGATAGAAGGTTACTGCTGCCATAATCAGCATAGCCATGTTGATCAGGCTGGCTGCGCCCATTGCCACCACCACATCGATGATCTCATAATGGAACAATTTTTGCTGCATCTGGGGGTTCTTGACCACGATACGATCCTGCGTTAGCGCCGAATGCAGGTAAATCGCGTGCGGCATAACGGTAGCGCCCAAAATGCCGGTTGCCACCAGCACACTTTCAACGCTTGAAAAACTAGGCGTCACAGCATGATAGAGCACATTGCCGAAATCGGGCTTCACCAGGAACATCTCAATCAAATAGCTGGCTGCCACCACCCCAATCATTGATGTGATGACTGCTTCCAGCGGGCGGAATCCATAGCGTTCCAATCCCAGGATCAGGAAAGTGATGACAGCTGTCAAAATCCCCGCCCATAACAGCGGCATTCCAAATAGCAGGTAAAACCCCAGCGCCGCACCCAGGAACTCGGCCAGGTCAGTGGCAATTGCCACCAGCTCAGCGATCGTCCACATGCCCCAGACCATCCACTTGGGGTAATTATCGCGGCAGTGTTCAGCCAGGTTGCGCCCGGTGGCGATCCCCAGTTTGGCAGAGAGGGTTTGCAGCAACATCGCCATCAGGTTTGATGCTACGATCACCCACAACAACTCCAACCCAAACTGCGCGCCACCCTGGATATTCGTGGCAAAATTACCTGGATCCATATACGCCACGCTAGCGATAAAGGCCGGCCCCATAAAGGGCATCAGCCGTGCCAGCCAGCCCTTTTTACTCTTACCCGAAAGTACCTCCTTGGCCGATTTCACCGTGCCAGAATCACCCTTTCGAATTTCTTGATCGTTCATTGCGTTAGACACAAACTCACCTCCATGTTTAGAGCGTAGAAACCCTGCCACCGCACTCCAAACCTTAATCAATCCTTTTTATAAAAATGCGATTGGCAATTACCTCACTGGTAGCGATCGCTGTTCCGCTCATTCCAACCCGTGGCTGCCTCCTGCATAATGAACATCTCTGCACCTTATCAACCTCAGCGTCAAGTCAGTTTTGGCAGGAACCGTCCAGTATGCTTGATGTATTGGCGATACTCCTCACCAAACTTCTCAATTAACCTGGCTTCTTCTTCTGGCGTGCGGATGGCCATTACGATGAATGAGAGCACACCCAACACAGCGATAAACCAGTTATCTGCCATCATGCCAAACGAAACAAAGAGTGTTGAGCCGACTGTATACAGCGGATGCCTGATCCAGCGATAGGGGCCACTGGTGACCAGCTTGTGTTCCTTGCGTGTGGCGCTGGTAGGTGTGATACCGTTACCGAGACTGCTAAATAACCAGTAGATGGCAACCACGCACAGGCTGCCAAGCCCAACCCCAATCCAGCGTATTCCTCCGGGCAAGCCAATTTTTGACCAGGCCATCCACAATGGATCGAATAAATAGACCAGCGGGCTGAGCCACAGAACCAGCCCGCAGAGCCTGATAACGGTTAGCATAAACATACCGTCCACCTTGCGGGAAATTATTTCGCCAGTCTCCCGGTTGGCTTTGCGGCGGAAGTATGTCGAGATGCCTACCCCGGTGAAAAGGATAAATCCAGCCAGGATACGGAAAATGGTTTCGTTCATTGTCCTCTCTTATTTTTAAAGTGGGTTGCAAACTACAAATATTTTGTCACTGATTGCTGAACCAACCACTATGGGCAATTTCTCATCCACCTGGATGCGCAAATTGTGATCGAACAGGGAATATTCAACAGCCTGAATTTTTGCCCCTGGAACCAGTCCGAGGCTTTCGAGGTGCCGCAACAGCGCTGAATCATCTGCCCGCACCCGCACGATAACCGCTTTCTGCGGCGGTCTCAGCGCCGAAAGCGCCAGGGACTCATCTGATGGCATTTCCAGTTCTGGGGTGGGGATCAACTCCCCATGTGGGTCGCGGATGGGGTTTCCGAGCGCCACCGCGATGCGGGATTCAAACTCCTCGCTAATGAAATGCTCCAAACGACAGGCTTCCTCGTGAACGTTATCCCACGAATAGCCAAGCATGGTCACCAGGTATGTTTCGAGCAGCCGGTGGTGGCGGATAACTTCCAGGGCGGCGCGTTTACCTTCCGGGGTAAGAGTCACGCCCTGGTGTTTGCGGTAATTAACCAGCGGGTGGGTGCCACCAGCCAGTTTTTGCACCATTCCAGTAACGGAGGCAGGCGCAATTCCAAGACGCGCTGCCAGGGCGGTGGTGGATGCTGCCTCGCCGCCATCCGTGAGTGTATAGATTTCCTTCAAATAATCCTGAATGTTTTGGGTAATAGGTTTCATTGGTTAAAATAAAAATTAGGTGTGACTAAATTATAGTGAAAAAACAGGCCTTTGTCAATATCCAAGGTTATGTGGGCCTGGCTTCGCCTAGCCAAAAGTTTTGTATACTCTCTGTAAGTTCGTGCTATAATTACTAAGTCCTGCAACTTGACACAGTTTAGGCGCTGTGCTAAAGTAAATTAATGCAAGTCAATCACCAGAATATTTCTGACTGATTGATTAATCCATTTTTAGGAGGGCTGTTTTGTCCAAGTCACGTTCTCAACAAATGGTGGATCGTCTGCGAGAGTTGCAGGCATCCTCCCCGGATATTGAAGCCTCCGCGGTCGTTAGTGTGGATGGTCTGAGTATTGCATCAGCTCTCCCGCAGGGCGTCGAAGAAGACCGCGTATCAGCCATGTCAGCTGCCATGCTTTCTCTTGGTGAACGCATTGCTAGCGAACTCGGACGTGGTTCGCTGGAACAAGTGTATATCAAAGGCGTAAAAGGTTACGTGGTTCTGATGTCGGTGGGCGAAGAAGCGGTATTGACTGCTCTCGCACGCGAGCAAGCGAAGCTCGGCCTGATCTTCCTCGATATGCGCCGCGCTACTGAAGACCTCACGAAACTTATCTAAGGCGGAGACCGTTATGACATCTATCCCTAAAGCTGGATTGTATTATCCCAATAAATTTGGCCTAATCATGATTAAGGCCCTGGAAGATGTGATGGGCAAGAACGGCCTCAATGCCATTCTCAACCTGGCCGGGCTGAATTCTGTCGTTGACAATTATCCGCCGGACAATCTGGAAAAGCAGTTCGATTTTGGCGATATTTCGTCCATCAACATTGCCTTGGAAGAGATGTACGGCCCACGTGGTGGTCGTGGTCTTGCTTTGCGCGCCGGGCGCGCCACCTTTGCAGATGCGCTGCGCAATTTTGGCGCGCTGGCGGGTGTAGGTGACCTGGCATTCAAAGTGTTGCCGCTTCAGGCAAAATTGCGCATTGGTGTGCCGGCCATGGCGAAAATCTTCAGCCAGGTTAGTGATCAATTGAGCACGGTTGAAGAGCGTGAGAATGAATTTGTGTATACCATTCACAAATGCCCGGTTTGCTGGGGGCGTTCCGGGGTTGATAAACCGGTTTGCTTTGTTGCAACAGGCTTGCTCCAGGAAGGTTTGAAATGGGTTTCTGGCGGCAATGAATTCCGTGTGAATGAATCACGGTGTGTTGGCCTGGGTGATACAGTTTGTGAATTTATCATCCAGAAAGAACCGATTGCCTGATCCAGGCAAATTCTGTTTCTAGAAAGCATCTTCCTGGCATTTGTGAGGCGTCTGTGGCTGAAGCAAAACCCAAAATCTTGATCGTGGAAGACGACCTTGATGTTGCGGATATGCTTAATGCGTATTTTCGCGTTCAAGGTTATGAAGTATTCACTGTAAACTGGGGGGAGGATGGTGTTCGTGCGGCCAGCACATCGCGCCCGGAACTGATTATCCTTGATATTCGTTTACCCGATATCGATGGTTATGAAGTTGCCCGTCGCTTGCGCTCAGACCGTAAGACGAGTCTCATCCCCATTATTTTCTTAACGGAAAAGCGTGATCGTGCCGATCGTTTGCACGGGTTGGAGTTGGGCGCAGACGATTACATCACCAAGCCTTTTGATGTGCAGGAATTACGCTTGCGTGTGCGAAATGCTTTACGCCGCGCCAGTCAAGATACCCTGACCAACCCAGTAACTGGTTTGCCGGAAGGCGCGCTGGTAGATGAAAAACTGGAAGAATTCATCTCCAAAAACAGCGTTGGCTTGCTGACGATTGCGCTTGAAAACATTGATGTTTTCCGTGAGCATTATGGCTTTGTTGCTTCTGATGATGTTATGCGTGCTGTTAGCCTGATGATTCATAATGTGATGCGCGAAGTGGGCAACCCGGAAGATTTCATTGGTCATCTCAGCCCCACCGATTTCATTCTTATGGTGGAACCAGGCATTTTGCCGAGCATGGAAGAACGTATTCGTACCCGTCTTGAACAGTCGCTCGATTACTTCTATCCGATCAAGGATCGCGAGCAGGCTATGAGCCGCAAAAATCGTCTGATGGTGAGGGCTTCGCGGCTGGGCGCTGGTGAAATGAGCTTTACCAAAGCAGAGGAAATACGGGCTGAATTGATTGCTCGCAAGCGCTAGGAGCAGTTTTGCAAATTACGGTTATTATCCCAACCTATAACGAAGCGGAGAACCTGCCCAAGCTGGTCTCCGCTTTATTTTCGCTTCCGCTGCCAGGTTTGAAGCTGCTGGTGGTGGATGATAACAGCCCCGATGGCACCGGAAAAATCGCGGATGAACTTGTGGCGCAGTATCCAGATCGGGTGTCAGTGCTGCACCGGCCCGGTAAGGGTGGCCTGAGCACGGCCTATATTGAGGGTTTTAAAATCCTGCTCAGGCAGGGGGCAGAAGCTATCGGGCAGATGGATGCTGATTTTTCACATGAGCCAGCCAAGTTGATCCAAATGGCAAAAGCGCTCGAATCAGCGGATGTGGTACTCGGTTCGCGCTATGTGCCCGGTGGCAGTGTGGATGTGCGCTGGCCGTTATGGCGCAAGTGGCTATCTGGTTTTGGTAATTTTTATGCGCGCACGATCCTGGGGTTTCCATTGCGCGATGTGACCACCGGTTACCGATTATGGCGCCGCAAGGTGCTGGAGACGATGCCTTTGGATGGTGTTAAAGCCAACGGGTATATTTTCCAGGTGGAAATGGCGTATATTGCGTATTTGCTAGGATTTTCGTTTACAGAAACGCCCATTTATTTTCCTGACCGGCGTTGGGGGAAATCAAAGATGTCGTTCCAAATTCAGGTGGAAGCGGCGGTTGGGGTGTGGAAGGCGAAATGGAAATACCGGAATTTGAAACCAGCGAAGTAAGCAAAAAGATGGCCTGGCAGTTAATTGCCAGGCCATCTTTTTTTAAGACGAATAAGCAAAAGGCCCTTGATCTGGGCTGTCGCTATGCCCAGGGTGATGCCCAAATCATCCCTGGCAGAGCGCGCCCCACTCATCCAGCGATAATGTTTCGGCGCGGCGCATTGGGTCGATGTTGGCTTTTTCCAGCATTTGTGCGGCCTGCGTCGCCGGGATTGCCAGCCCGGCTGAGAGACTGTTTCGTAAAGTCTTGCGTTTCTGACTGAAGCCGGCTTTTGCCAGGCGGAAGAAGGTATTCAACTGTGGGGTGGGGATGAGCGGCTGGGGGTACATCTCCACGCGGATGATGGCGGAATCCACTTTGGGCGGGGGGTAAAAAGCCCCGGCAGGGATGGTGCTGACGATTTTTGGTTCCCCATAGACCTGGATACTGAGCGCCAGCAGGCTCATGTCGCCGGGCGCGGCACAGATGCGCTCGGCGACTTCTTTTTGGATGGTCAGGACGATGCGGCGTGGGCGTGGGGTGTTCTCCAGCAGGTGGCGGAAGATGGCCGAGGTGATGTAATAGGGCACATTGGCGGCGACGATATATGCGGGGGTGTCGATTAATGCGGCGGGTGGGAAGTGCAAAATATCGCCGTGGATGATGCGGGTGTTGTGATACGGGGCGAGAACTGTCTCTAAAACGGGAATCAGGCTCAGGTCTAGTTCTACCGCTGTCACTGTTTTGGCGGCGGCGGCCAGGTAACGAGTCAAACTGCCCAAACCGGGGCCAATTTCCAGCACTGAATCATCCGCCTGGATTTCTGCCGCGGCGGCGATTTTTTCCAGTGCGGAGGCGTTTTGCAGGAAGTTCTGGCCGAGGCTTTTTTCGGGGCGCAGGCCGTGCTGGCGCAGGAGCGCAGCGGCATTGAGTGGGGGGATTGGGTTCATGGGCAGGTGAAGGCGGGTTGGGGGTTGGTGGATGGGGTGGCGAGTTGCGGGATGATCTGCGGCCAAAGGCCGGTGTTGAAGGCGTTGACGTAGTCGCGCAAGGTATTGTAATCGGCTTTCCAGATGAAAACTTCTTTTTTGAATTCCGGGTCGTAGATGCGCCCGGCGGTCAGCAGGTTTTCGGGAAAGGATGCGAATATGATGTTTTGTGGTTCGATCAGCGGGGCCAGGCAGGCCAGCTGGCTGATTTTTTCGGGGCTAAGGTCGGTTTGGACGGCCTGGTCGAAGCTATCTATGATTTGCGGCAGGCGCGAGAGGTTGTAGGGATCGAGCAGGGCAGCGCGCAGTCCGCACAAGATGCGGCTCTGGTTGGCGCTGCGGTCGGTGTTTGTGCCGATGCGCAGGCGTGCCAGTGTCAGGGCGGATGCGCCGTCGAGGTGGTGTGTGCCTGCTTTGAAGTACAGGTCGCGGCGCGAGGCCTGGTCGGCTTTGCGGCCATCTACGGGGTAGGGCAGGGTTACGTCGATGCCGCCGATGGCGTTGACCAGTTTGGCGAAGGTGTACATGTTGATGGCGATGTAGGCTTCGGGTTGTGCGCCAAAGTTCAAATCGAGCGTGCGCGCCAGCAGGGTGGGGCCTTCACCGGGGCCGTTGTAGTAGCCAAAGCCGGGGTTGCCGTACAGATAGGCCTGGTTGAGCTTTTCATGTGTTATTTTGTGCTTCGGGTCGAGATCGGGGATTGCCACCCACAGGTCTCGCGGGAATTCGAGGATGGTGACGCGTGGGGTGATGAAATCCACACGCACCAGGCGGATGACATCGGCCAGCCCGTACAGGTAGTTTTGGGCGCGCGTGTCTGAGCCGATAGCGAGGATGGTCATGGTGTCGGGGCCGCCGCAGTGTGCGATGCTGGGAGCGATTTTGACCGTTGGCGTTGGTTCGAGTGGGCTGGGGCTGGGCTGTGCCACTTGCCGCGGAGGGGCGCCGGGGCTGGGTGCGGGTGTGTGCGTACCGGTAGCCGTCCGCAGTTGGATGGCCGGGCCAAGCGGCGCTGTCCAAAAGCGCGAAGCGCTCCAGGCCACGCCTGCCCAAATGAGCAGGGCGATCATGGTTACGATGAGAATTAAGATGTTTTCGAGTCGTTTCACGGCTGGAGCAATAAATCTGGGATGGTGGCCGGGGCCGGGGCCAGGAAGTAAACTGTCACCCAGCCGGTCAGGTGTTCGCCGGGGTCGTCTTCGGCGTATGCCAGGTCAATCCACGGGCTGCCATCGGGCATCCCGCCGCCGATATCGCCAATCGTCGCCACGCCGTAACCGGGCACATACACCTGCGTCCCGCCCAGCGCGTAATACAGCTGGCGCACCATCGCCACCACGCCGCGCTTCACCGGCAGCCCGCTGGCGGTGCCATACGAGCAGCCATTTGTCCCAGAGTGGCAGGGCGAGTACCAGGTGGCGTACATCTGCATTGAATGCCAGTATTTCAACGTCCCGCCGCCCGCATCGATGGGCGTCAGGCTGACTTTTGTGCCGTAGCCGACCACCTGCGCCACCGGCTGGCGTGTCACCGTCTCGGCCTCGCTGGTGCGGCTGACTTCCACGCCGTTTTCGGTGCGGATGCGCACCCGGCTGACCGCCAGCCCCGGCTCGCCAAACGTGATGATATTTTGCGTACCAACCGCCAGTTCATCGGTGGGGCTGTAGGTTGTTTGGAAAGGAATGGATTTTTCCTGCACGATAACCGATTCTTGTGCACGGATGATTTTCACCAGCCCGGACTCTGGCAGCGGGGCTGCCTCCGGGGGGAGGCTGGAATCCAGCCCGAGCAGCGCGATCCCGGCTGAGGCAAGCGCCTGCCCCACTGTCTGCGCGGAGGTTTTGACCGTTATATTGACGCCGTCCACGCTGATGGTGAGTTCACGCGCCGGGCGGTATGATACTGTTACCGGCGCCGTGAGCGGCGTCTGCGGCGGCGGCGAGACGAAATCGGCGGCATCGAGCGTGATCCCGGCTTCGAGCAGGGCTGCGCCCACCGTTGGGGCGGCAGAGTCGAAGCTGCGCTGCCCATTTGGTGAGAGCAAAGTTACGGGGAGGGCGCGCCGCAGCTGCAAAGTTAGGGCCTGGGCTGGCAGCGCAAAATCAGCGGGGAGCGGCTGCCCATCGAGATAGAACCGGTCGGCAGGGCGGAGTGTGAGACCTGCTTTTGCGGCCAGCGCAGCCGGGGTCTCGCCTCCCACGACCGGGAGGCTGTATACATTCCCATTATCCAAAAGGGAAAAGCTGGCCTGCGTTGGCTGCGCCGGTGCGGCGCAAGAAATTAGCACAAAGACCAGCACGAGCAATGGAAAGCGTTTCATGGGGTGATTCTACTCGAAAACGCCCTCACCCCCGGCCCCTCTCCCGGTGGGAGAGGGGAGAATACTTCCCCTCCCCCACCGGGGGAGGGGTTAGGGGTGAGGGCGTGTTTATACCTGCCGTATTCCTCCATTTTCCACCAGCCACAAATCTTCGGCGAAGCGTTCGATGAAGTAGCGGTCGTGGACGACGGCCAGGATGGTGCCTTTGAAGCTGGCCAGGGCCTGCTCGAAGCGTGCCCGCGAGGGGATGTCGAGGTGGTTGATGGGTTCGTCGAGGATCAGGAAGGTGCAGCCCTGGGCCACCAGCAGCGCCAGTTGCAGGCGGGCGCGCTCGCCGTAGCTGAGATGGGCCGCCGGGCGCAGCGGATCGTCGCCGCTGAACAGGAAAAAATGCAGGAAGTGTCGCGCTTCGGTTTCGTTGAACGGCGCAACCTTTTGGACGGTTTGCAGGGCGGTCAGGCGCGGGTCGAGCATTTCTTGTTCCTGGGTCATGTAGCCCATGCGCACGTTCGCGCCGATTTTGAGCGTGCCGCCCAGCGGCGGGAGTTTGCCTGCGAGGGTGCGCAGCAGGGTGGTTTTTCCCGCGCCGTTCGGCCCGCTGAAAGCGATGCGCTGCCCGGCGCGGATGGTGAGATTCAGGTTGCTCAGGAGTGGATTTTCTGTCGCGTAGCCAATATATAACGCTTCGGCCAGGACAACATCCCTGGATTGGTGGGCCGGTGCGCCGAAATCCAGTTTCATTTGCCAGCTTGGGCGCGGTTTTTCGACTTTGTCTTCGTTGAGCAGTTTTTCGATGCGCGCTTCGATGTGTTTGGCGCGCCCGGCCACGTTTTTGGTGGCGCGGTTGCCGAAGAAGCCTTTGGCGAATTTGTCGCCGCCATCGGCTTTGCCGCCTTTTTTCATTTTGGTCAGGCCGCGAATGTGGGCGGCGGCGGCCTGGAGTTGGGCGATCTCGTCCTGTTGGTCTTGCCAGGCTTCGAGTTGTTTTTCGCGCTCGCTCAGCTTTTGTTCGATGTAGTCGGTGTAGTTGCCGGGGTAGGTGCGTACGCTGTGGCTGGCCGGGTCAAGCTCCAGGATGGTGGTGACGGTGTTGTCGAGGAAGGCGCGGTCGTGTGAGACGATCAGCGCCGCGCCGGGGAAGCCTTGCAGCCAGGTTTCGAGCCATTCGAGCATGGCGATGTCGAGGTGGTTGGTGGGTTCGTCGAGCAGCAGCAGGTTGGGCTGGTTGAGCAGTACGCGCGCCAGCATCAGCCGGGTTTTTTGCCCGCCAGAGAGGTGGGCGACAGGGGTTTCGAGCGGGAAGGTGTTGAGGCCGAGCGGGGTGAGGAGGGTGGCAAGCGGCAGGTGGAAGGTGGAAAGTGCCGCGATAGCGGAGTCGTAGCGAAGTTGAAGGGCCGAATCGCTGGGGTTTTGGGCAAGTGCCAGGGCCAGGGAGGCGATTTCAGCTTCGAGGCTTTCTTGGGTAGCGGCAGGCTGGTGCGGGGCGGAATCGGGATTCTGTTGCAGCAGGGAGGCGATGGTCGCGCCGGGGCTTGGTTCCAGTCCCTGGGCCAGGTATCCAACCTGTAGATTGACCTGGGTGCGGGCGATTGTGCCAGAATCGGCAGTCTCCAGCCCGGCCAGGATGCGCATGAGCGTGGTTTTTCCGCAGCCGTTGGGGCCGATGAGCCCGATGCGCTCGCGGGCCGAGATGCTGAAGGAGATGTCTTTGAGTATTGGCTGGATGCCGTAATGTTTGGTGATGTGGTGGGCGGTAAGCATGGTGAAAACCTGTGGCCCCTCCCGGCCTCCCCCAAATTCCAAAACCGAATTTGGGGGAGGGGATTGTGGGGATTGCATTCTCCATATTCCAAAACCGAATTGGGAGGAGGAGAATGGGAGCATTAAAAACGAAAACCGGGGGCAAACGCCCCCGGCTGGAATCATTTCAGCGGGTCGTACCCCAAATAATGGTGTATGGTCTACAGGTTGAGATGCATTTGTGTGGCTCCTGAATAATCGGACAGGGAAATTATATCACTGGGCTGGAGCGCAAAATCTCCCGATTTTGCTCTAATTATTCAAGGTTTATCTTCTCAAGGAAATACGGCAGCATTTTGCGCCACCAGGGCCAGTCGTGGTTGACATCGTAACCCCACAGGTCGATCCAGGCCGGGATTTGCTTTTGCTCAAGGATTTGGCGCAACTCCCAGGCATCGTGGAGCATTTCATCTTCCCAGGCGCCCTGCCCGGCGCAGACGATGATCTGGCTCTGGCGGTACTGGTCGAGGTACCAGGGATCGTTCATGTTGCGCAAGAAACTGAGCGGCGAATTGAAATAAACGTTTTCGTCGCTGTAATCGCCGATGAACATATTTAGCCGGAAAACGCCGCTGATGGCGATTAGCGCATCGAAAATATCGGGGTGGCGGAAGAAAAAGTTGGCGCTGTGGTAGCCGCCCATGCTGACGCCAGTGGTCAGGAATTTTTGCGGGCTGCCGCCGCAGTGCTGGCGGATGAATGGCGCGACTTCATCTGTGATGTAGCGATCGTAATCGTTGTGGCGGCGGGCGCGGTCGGCGGGATGGGCGTTCCAGTTGGTCCAGGTCTGGTTGTCCACGCTGTCAACGGTGAAAACTTTGACTTTCCCGGCTTCGATGAAGGGCGCGGCAGCTTCGATCATGCCGAAGTTTTCGAAGTCATAGAATCGGCCTTCCTGGGCTGGGAAAACCAACACGGGTTTGCCATAATGCCCGTAGACTTTGAGCTCCATCTCGTGCCCGAGGGCCGGGCTGTGCCATTTGTGTTGTTCGATTTGCATGGTTTACGCCAATCCCTGGATGAATTTTGCCATCTGGATGATTTCATCCTGTTCCGGGGTGCGGATCAGGTAGCCGTAATCGCCCAGGGCTGCGCTGAATACGCCGCTGATGGGTTCGTGGTGGCAGATGCGCGCACCTACTTCGGCCAGGACTTCTTCGTGGCTGTGAATGTAGTTGCGGTTGAACTTGCGTCCAATGTAGGCGCAGTGATAGGGCCGCGAGAATTTGGCGCTGAAGTGATTATGAACGACTACATGCGCCCATTCGGCGTAGATGTTGATGTCGTTGGCGAAGTTGAACATATCGGTGGTCAGGCCTCCGGGTGGGCGCATGTTGACTTCCAGCGCCACGATCTGGTTATCGGTGCGGCGGCGGAAAAACTCAAAGTGGAAGAAACGCTCTTTTACGCCAAAGGCTTTCAGTGTGCGCCGTCCGGCGGTTTCCAGGTCGGCGGGGATGTTGCGCAGCGAGTAGTAATAGACCAGGTCATCCTGGTTGACTGTTTCCATAATGCCCTGGCTGTACTGGTGGGCGGTATAAAAAACCAGTTTGCCATCGCGGTCGGTCAGACCATCGAAGGACAGGATGACGCCATCTACAAATTCTTCCATGATGTAATCGACATCGGGTTTGGTGGCGAAAAAATCTGCCAGCTCAGCCGGGGTGTGGATTTTGTAGGTTTTTGCTGCGCCGACGCCGATATCCGGTTTGGCAACAACGGGGTAGCCGGTTTCTTCGATCAGGCTGTTGGCATCTGCCAGGGTGCGCACCACCTTTCCGCGCGCTACCGGAACGCCAGCCTTGATGTACTGCTGTTTCATCAACGATTTGCGCTTGATCTTGTCGATGCTGTCGTTGTTGACGCCAAAAATGTTGAAATCGGTGCGCAATTGGGCTTCGGTTTGCAGCCAGTATTCGTTGAGCGAGTCGATCCGGTCGATTTTGCCATAGCGGTGGGTGAAGTATCCCAGGGCGCGCAGCAAATCATCGTAATTGTGCATGTTGCCGACACGGTAGTACTCCGTCAGGGCGGCGCGCAATTCTGGGTGGAGCGATTCATAGTTTTCATCGGCCAGGCCCAGGACGGTGACGCCCAAATTCCGCAGTTGGATGGAAAAATTGCGGTAGTTGGGCGGGAAATGGGGGGAAAGATAAACGAAGTTCATTGGTTTTCCTTCAGTTTTTCTTCTTCAAGCGCTTCGTGGGCGCGCTTTTGCATGGAGCGGCTTTCGATGTATAGCCCGCCAAAGACCAGGATGAGCATCAGCAGGCAGATGCCGTAGCAGATAAAGGTGGCCTGGTCTTCGGGGGTGATGAACATCTCAGGCCTCGCAGTGATCGTCGCCGCAGGAACATTCCATCCCGGCAGCTTTCTCGAAGGCTTCTTTGCCCTCATTATAGGAGAAGTAGATCAGCCCGAGTGCGCCCAGGCTGTCGATAAAGCCAAATCCGGTCAGCTGGTAGATGAGACTGGATGCCAGCAAAACGCACGACATGTAGATGCAGACCAGGGTGCAGTTGGCATCTGCCAGGATGGGGGCGGAGTCGAGGGCGTGGCCTACTTTGCGTTTGGCTGAAACCAGCGCCCACATCATGGCAATTGACACCAGCGAGATGATGATGCCCGGCAGGGTGGTTTCGGGCTTGTGCCCGGTGACGATGTTGGCGATGGCAGTCAGCGCCAGCCCGGCGGCCAGCACGTAAAAGGCTGTGCCGGTGATTTTCAGGGCGGTTTTCTCAAACTCAGAGCGCGATGTGCCGGGGTTTTGGCGGATGCGCAGCACCATGGCGACGATGCCCAGGCCGGATATCACTTCGATGAAGCTATCCACGCCGAAGCCGAACAGGGCGATGGTTTCATCAGAAACGCCGAAGTAGATCGAAACCAGCCCTTCGAGCAGGTTGTAAAAAACGGTAAAAATGCCCAGGTACAGGGCGTATTGGAAGTACTTTTGGGTGTTGGCTTGGGTCAGGGTGGTCAAGGGAACTCCAGTAGATCAGGGGATATTTTTGTTTATTTTATCTCTTCTTCGTCCAGGCTATATAGCTTATAGAAGAGCGCATCAATGGCTTTTTTTTAGATGATTGTAATTTCGTTTGTGTTGCCTGTGAAAATCCCGTTTTGCAGTGGATTTTCTTGTGTTTTGCCTGGCGATGCTCATTTTTTCTGATTCTGCTGGAATTTGTGGTTAACGGCTGATGCCGGACATAGAAGTGGAGATCATCAAATTGTGAAGCCAGTTGGAGTGGTAGACAAAGCCATTGAGCTTATGTGCTGGTGAAGAATAAGCGTGTTTGGC
>CAIJPN010000046.1 GCA_903822545.1 uncultured Anaerolineae bacterium
CTCGCTCGGCACCTCGATGTCGGCTCATCGCATCCTGGGGCTGGACAAGGTCCCAAGGGTCGGGCTGTTCGCCCGTTAAAGCGGTACGCGAGCTGGGTTCAGACCGTCGTGAGACAGGTCGGTCTCTATCCGCTGTGGGCGTAAGGGATTTGAGAGGAGCTGCCCCTAGTACGAGAGGACCGGGGTGGACTGACCTCTGGTGTGCCGGTTGTTCCGCCAGGAGCATTGCCGGGTAGCTATGTCGGGCAGAGATAACCGCTGAAAGCATCTAAGTGGGAAACTCGCCTCAAGATTAGATCCCTCATGACGTCAAGTCAGTAAGACCGCAGGTAGACTACCTGCTATATAGGCAACAAGTGTAAGCGCAGTAATGTGTTCAGCTAAGTTGTACTAATGGTCGAGGGCTGACCTGCGTGGTGCGGAGAACTTGGTACTTTTTCATACTTCAGTTACTATTCAATACAAAATTTGTAAATAAGGTCTATTGGTGATTTGAGCGACGAGGGTACACCCGGTCCCATCCCGAACCCGGAAGTTAAGCTCGTCAGCGCCGATGGTACTTGGAGGGCGACCTCCTGGGAGAGTAGGTCATTGCCAATGGTCTTTTTTAGAAACTCCCACCCGAAAGGGTGGGAGTTTGTGTTTAAAAACTTGGCAGGAAAAATCACGCGCTCGAAGACGCAGGGAGTTTATAGTCATTGCCAACAGATTCTTTATGCAAAAAGGCCGCCTTCGACAGGTGGCCTTTTTTATTCCCCGATATTGATGGCTCAGGTTGCATCAATGTTTTCCAAGTTGGCTAACATGCAACTGCTCAGACACATCCCATGCCAGCCAGGTTAGCTGCTCACGCAGGGTTGGGACGGCTTCGGGGCGGATGAACAGCAAGTCGGGGTGCTGGTAGCCTTTCAGCAGTGGGCGGAGTAGTGAACTGCCCAGTATGGCCTGGAAAAGCTGTTCGTGGGGGCAGCGCAAAACGATGACCGATTCCAGTTCAACCGGGTATTCTTTGCCGGCCCAGGAGCGCAGGGCGAGTTCGAGCAGGGGCGGAATGGGCGGCGCTGGCGGCATATATTTGCTGGTCGGCTGGTTGGGTACCAGGCGGTTGTTGAGCAGGGTTAGCAGTTCGGTGATTTTCCTGCCGGGTTTGATGGCATTTGAGATGTTCTCGCGGCTGAGTTGCCAGCCATCATCGGCGGTGGGCTCGGCCCATTGGTTGAGTTGCGATGCGGTGACCAGGTCGTGGGAGCCAGGTTTCCAGTGGATCAGGCCGGTTTCGGTGATTGTCAGGTTTTGGGGCAGGGGTTTGGCGTAGTCGATAGTTGTCCAGCCGGAGGCAGGGGGAGCAGCATCGAGTAGGAGAAAGCGTTCGGCAACGATGGTTCCGATCAGGCCGTGTGAAAGGGCGGTTTTGAGCGCGCCGGGTGTGGGGAATTCCAACAGCCTGGTTCGGCGGCGCAGGATGATGCGTTCGCGCAGGGATGCCCATTCGCGCAATTCGACCAGGATGTTTTGGGAGAGTGCGGTTTGGGAGCCGGTTTGCAGGGTGGCGATGAGTTCATCGAGGCTGGTGCCGCTTTCGAGGCCGCGATAAACGGATTCGCGGGTGAGGCGGTAGTGGGCGGTGTGTTTGTGTGATTCTGTTCGCTCGGCGCAGCGTTCGAGAAAGGCCAGTTGCGGGGCGCTGACCCGGTCGAGGTAGGTGATGATGTCGAAGTTGGGCTGGACAATCCAGGCGGGCTGGTTAGATATCTGGATGTGAGTCTCTGCCGTTGAAACGGTAGCCAGTTCCGGGTGGAAGGTGGCACGGCCAATTTCGGTTAAACGGAATCCGGCCAGTTTGCCGTTATCCATTACAAGTTCAACCAATCCCAAAAAGTAAAGCCAGGTGTGGAATGCGCCTACCAGCCAGGGGAATTCCTGCTTGAGCCAGTCAGCGCGTGTGCTTTGTTGCCATTTGAGAAGTTCTTGTTTTTGTTTGGCTGAGTCGTCCGAAATGTAAGAATAGGGGCGGCGCGGTGGGTAGTCGAGGGCAAAATCTTCTCCAATGCGGTTGTACAGGGCCTGTTCAAAACCACGAAAAGAGAAAAAGGCTTCCGGTTTGAACGGCAGGGATGCCAGGGCCATTGTCAGAGCCAGGCGTCCCTGGTTGCGGCCTTTGCCATCGCTATCAAGGTAATTGCTTTTATCAGGGATTTCCCACCAGGTGCGGGTTCGGAGAAAGCCTTCCATTAGCAGGCGGATTTGTTCGTTAAACGGGCGATTGGCAAACTGCTCAGGGGTTTCTTTGAGTACCAGTTGACCATCAGCGGTCTTTTTGAGTATATCGGAATAGCCGAAGGCGCCCAGCCAGGCTTGCACGGGGTTGGGGAATAAAAACCCATCCACATCCATGCCTTTTTCGTCCCAACGCATGGCTTTGCGTAGTTTGGTTTCATCATTGACGCGTACTGTGCCATTTTGGGTGAGTTTTAGCCCGCCCATGTTTTCAATGGCTTGTAACATGCCCATCACATCCAATGTCACAGCGGATGGGCGGCGAAAATGGATTTCGCCCTGCGGCTCGATGGGTTGGATTTCCAGGGGCACGTATTCTGGCTGCCCAACCTGGGCCAGCAGGCGCTCATCGGAATAAAGTATTCCGCCGCTGCCATAGTTTTCGCTGATGGAATCTGGGCCGTAACCACCAGTTGCCAGAATCAACCCACGGCGGAATAGGGGATCAACAAAGTCTTCTCGGTAGCTATAGGTTCGTCGGGGATGTAAACCGGAAGCAAAAATACCAACTTTAAGTGTGCTATTGTGAATGATGCCGCCCATGCGTTTGATGATTGCCAGCGCGTTGCGTTCCCAGGGTTCAAGGCTGGCGATGGCGGCGCGCACTTTGAGTGGATCCTTAAGGTTGGCAACGATAAAATCGATGCAATCATATTTGTTCATCTTGTAGTTGCCGCCCCACATCTTGACCATGGGCTTGATTTTATCGGCATTGACGCGCGGCAGGTCATCGTCAAAATAACGCGGCATGGGTCAGGCCTCCAGCACTTTGGGCGTATGCCCCAGTTTGAGCAGGCGCGCCAGCAGGTTGTCCATTTCGTGGGGGGCTACGATGGCAACGGTGGGGCCGAGCCGGGTGAGTAGATATTGCGCCGCGCGCGGGTCGGCGTACAGGTCATCGAGAATCAGATGGTCGGCGACTTCGATGATGGGTAGGTTTTCATGCAGGATGGATTGGTTCATAGCACTTCATTCTCGTACAAAATCTCGTATTTGTAGCCTTGTTCGGTCAAAAACCGTTGGCGGTTGGCGGCAAAAGTCTGGTCGATGGTTTCGCGGGTGACGACGGTGTAGAAATGCGCCATCGCGCCATCTGATTTGGGGCGTAGAATGCGCCCGAGGCGCTGGGCTTCTTCCTGGCGGCTGCCAAAGGTGCCGGAAATCTCGATGGCGACGCTGGCATCTGGCAGGTCGATGCTGAAGTTGGCAACTTTGGAAACGACCAGCACCTTCACCTGTCCAGTTCGGAAGGCTTCATATAATTTTTCGCGCTCCTTGACGGGTGTCTGCCCGTTGATGAGCGGAGCCTGCAACAGCGCAGCAACTTCGTCCAGTTGGTCAAGGTACATCCCGATTACGAGGATGTTCTCGCCAACATGCCGCTCTAAAATAGCTTGCAAAACCGGCAGTTTTTTGGGGTTATGCGCTGCCACCGAGTATTTATTGCGCTGTTCGGCCACGGCATATTCCATGCGGGCGCTTTCAGCCAACGGCACGCGGATTTCGTGACAGATGGCAGTGGCAATCCAGCCTTGTTTTTCCAAATCTTTCCATGGCACGTTGTATTTTTGCGGGCCAATCAGCGAGAAAACATCGCCTTCCATGCCATCTTCGCGGACGAGGGTGGCAGTCAGCCCCAGGCGGCGGCGCGCCTGGATTTCGGCGGTGATGCGGAATACCGGGGCCGGGAGCAGGTGAACTTCATCGTAGATAATCAGTCCCCAGTTGCGGGCGCTGAACAGGCCAAAGTGCGGGAATTCATCGCCGGAACCACGCTTACGGTAGGTCAAAATCTGATAGGTGGAAACGGTGACAGGGCGGATTTCCTTTTGCAGGCCGGTATATTCCCCAATCATATCTTCCGTCAGCGACGTTTTATCAATCAGTTCGGCCATCCACTGGCGCACGGCGACCGTGTTGGGGGTCAGGATTAGCGTGGATGTTTGCAGTTGCGCCATCGCGGCCATCCCGACGATGGTTTTGCCCGCGCCGCACGGTAGCACAATTACGCCGCTGCCGCCCTGGGCGGAGCCGCCCGCGTGAAAAACTTCGGCAGATTCTTCCTGGTAGTGGCGCAGACGGAAGGGTTTGCCGCCCAGCGTTGCCAGCCGCAGCGTAATTGGCAGGTCTTCGCCCGCTACGTAGCCAGCCAGGTCCTCGGCGGGGTAGCCGATTTGCAGCAGGGCTTGTTTCAGGTGCCCGCGCCGACCGGGAGCAATCAGAACCCGATGGGAATCCAGCCGACCATGCAGGTAGCGCGCCGTGGATTTGTGGTTCTGGATTTCGACCATCAGCGTGGCGTCTTCGCTGGTCAAAACCAGGGATTCGCCTTCGCGGATGAGTTTCACCCGCCCATAACGCGCCACATATTCATCGATGTCGCGCACTACGTTGGATGGCAGGCCATATTTCGAGAAATCTTTGAGCTGCGCCAAAATCTCGGCGGCATTCAGCCCCGAGGAAGCCGCGTTCCAGAGCGAAAGCGGCGTGATACGGTAGGTGTGAATGTATTCCGGGGACTTCTCCAATTCGGCAAAACGCGCCAGCGCATCGCGCGCGGCTTCGTAACGCTCGTTTTGTACTTCGAGCAGCAGGCTTTTGTCGCCTTGTACAATTAAAGGATTAGCTGGCGATGGCATTATTCAACCTCGATGTCAAATTGGGGCTGTAATTTCGTCACCGCCTCATCAAATTTGGCCTGTTCTTTTTGTTGGATGCTGACGGTGCGAGTGGCGGGTTCGGATTGGAAGGGGCAGCGCAACTCTGCGAGCATTTTCTTGATGGAATCGAAGGATTCGGCGTCTGGAAACTGGTAGCTGACGGTGACCAGCTTCGCCACCTTCACCGGTCTCGCCGTTTTTGGGGCGTTAACCCACGCTGTTTCTTTGGGGAACATGCTCTGGGCGGATTCCGCTATCAGGGTCAGTTCACCCGCCGAATGCTGAACCCGGATGGGGACGTGGCCGAGCGTTTCCAGCGTGGAGAAAACTGCTTCGGGACTGCGAACCAGGCGCAGGGTCGGGGCGATTCTCTCTGCGGTAAATTTTTCGGCTTCGTGGGGCAAATCCGCTGTTTCGAGCAGCGAAAATCCCTCGTACAGCGTAAACTGTTCGGCGTGACCGGCCCACTCGTCGAGTTCGATCTGCACATTCGGCGGCAGATCGCGCCCGCTGAGTTTTTTCAGTAATTGGATGACACCCAAATCCGGGTCTTTGACCTGCGCGGCGGCGACAGATGCTTTCTTAAGAAGGAAAATACCCACATACGCGCCATGTCCGCTGTTGGGGCTGGAGACCTGCTCTCCGAGTGCCGCTACCTGGCGGATGACACTTGCCGGGTAGAAGTCTGATTCAACGACGACATCAAAATTGGGTTGGACTGTAACTTTGGGCGTGGATTCCTGGTTGCTCATCAGGCGCTGGAATCGCTCGTTGACGCGGAAGGCTTTGAGTTTATTCAGGCCAAGACTGTCTTTTTCCAGGTCTGGCTCGTAGGCCACATCTACAAAGCGCAGGATGAGTGGAATATTTTCCAAAAAGCGTTCGATATAGCGGCCTTCGACGCGCTCGAAAGCATTGTGAGCATCTTCGGGAATTTCATCCTTGTTGGAGTAGTCGTAGGTTTCTCGAATACCCTTGTAACGAGTCATCGGGCTGCCCCAGCGGTCTTTGGCGGGCAATTTTTCGGGCAGCAGGAAGTAAGGATGATTGGTCTTCAGGTAAGCGACCAGGGAAGCGGTGCTGTACCAGATGCCCGGAGCGCAATTTTTGAGCAGATTGAGTAAAAATTGGCGCACTGGCAGGAATTTAACCTGGTCGAGATGGCTGCCGTAGGTGCGTAATGGGGATAGAGACGAAAGCACCCCGTGACTCTCCAGTTCCCGCGCAGTTCTTTCCAGCAAATTTGCCAGAATCTTTTTCTCCTGGGCGGCGGGGGGCAGGGCATCGAAGTTTTTCAGGCCAGCTTTGTTGATTTCAATATAATTATCGGTAAAAGTTGGCGATGAACTGGTGTACCCGATATATTCACCTTTGGTGTCGTAGTTAACGAGGGCCAGTTGGTAAGCCAGTTGGTCGAGCAAATTGCCCCAGGCAGTGCCGCCATGTTCCTGGGCAATCTTGACCAGTTCGGGATCACCCAACAGCTTAGCGATTTTGACCGCATCGGCTTTGGGAATGTCGTTGGAGCGCGCCATGCGCTTAATCCCACGCTGGTCGATATAGGCCAGGTATGTGTATAGATCTCGCAAAATGTCGCGGTCGTTGGCAAAGATGGTCAGGTTTTTGGGGTCGAGATGGGTAAGTTCCATGGGTTATGTGTCAGGTCAAAAGTCGAAAGTCAAAGGTCGCATCAAATGACTTTTGACTTTCGACCTTTGACGCCTTTATGCTTTTACCGTTTTAATAACAAATCCCGTCTTTTTGAGTATTTTTTCGACGTTGGAGCGGGATTCTTGCGGGAAGGCGATGTAGTGGTCGCTGAGAACAACCAATTTTTCTTTCAGTTCGCGTTCAAGCTGGACTCGTAAACTCAGGTCGCGGACGCGGGCGAAGAGCAGGTTTTCGTGCAGGATGGTTTTGCCCCATTTGGCATTTACCGTTTTGAGGGTTTTGCCGAAAGCTGGAATATTTTCTGCCAGCCAGTGGGAGAGTGGAGCGTTGCGCTGGGCGGGGATGGCGCGTCCGAGTTTGACCAGGCTGGGGGATGCCAGTAAAACGCCATTTTCCACGGTGAGATGTGTCAGGGTATTGAGAATGGCGAGGTCGTGGAGCGGGATCAGGCGCAGGTCGATTTTGACGGAACTGGGGCTGGAGGTAGTATCTGCCCAATGAAGGGTAGGCGGATACGGGGCGTTTAATCCGGCTGGCAGATGTGCCGGAGCGAGACGGTAATGGGGTACGGAATCGATTTCCAGCCGCGATAAAAGTCCCAATTCCCAACCCTGGCGTAATAATTTTTCGACTGAAATTTCCCTGCCGCCAAAGGAATAGATGAATATGGCGCCGCCGAGGTCTTTGTGGCTTCTCCAGGCTTTGTCATCTAGTAGTTTGAGTGCGGCTTCGGTGGGTGAGAGCGAGGCGGGAATATTGGGTTTGAAGGCGCTCAGGGCGCGCTGCCAGGCATCGACTTGCCATAGGCTGAAGGATGCGAGCGAAAACGGGAAATCTTTGAGATAAATGCTGCCGTGTTTGATGTGGATGGGCAGCGGGTCGTTGGGGATGGCTGGTGAGCCGCCGACCAGTTCGAGAAGTTTGCGGCGGATGGTGGTTTCGTTTTTATGACCGGGATCGCTATTTTGGACAGCGGGCAGGGGTGGCAGGTGGGGAATGAATTCGGGCGGGATGGCGTAACGCCAGCGTTCCAGTTGGACAGTGTCTGCGCGCATTTTGACTTCGGCCATGATCACAAGCCCACGCCGGACGAGGTTCTTTTTGACTTCGTCGAAGGTGGTTTTGTAGCGCTGGGTGTAGGTGCCGTGGGTATTTCTCGCGCCGTACAGCCGCTCGAAAAAGGAGATATCCACTTCGCCGGTTTCATGGAGCAGGTGCAAGGTGATGGCTTCTTCGGGGCTAAGCGCGGCCATGTTGTCGGCCAGGCCTACGGATGTGATGTAAAAACTGGCGAAGGAGCTGCGCGAGGCGGTCTCTTTGGCGCTGAACCCGCGCGCCTTGCGGATGGCGTTCAGGTCGGCGTCAGGAAGTTCGGCGCACATGGTGTGCAGGAGTTGGAGGGTGGACATGATGGCTATTCTATCGGAGATGGATGGGTGTTAACAGAAACACGAATTGGGGTTGTTGCCCGCTCTGGGGGGTGGTGCTTGCTATGGTTGGGCTTCGGGTAATACTTGCAATCCTTCATCTTTCGCTGCCTGCCACAGGCCCCGATCATAAGTGGCAAATTTAAGGGCAATCCCCAATCCATCTCGGTGGGTGAGGGCACAGGCCAGATGGACAGCGTCATAACCTCGTAAATTGTGCTGGCAGGTCAGGGCATCTGCTCGTTGAACAGTAGCTTCGTTGATCGGCAATCGCCCAAAACTCTCCCACTCAGAGCGAAACCATTTCAGGGTAGTTTGACCCTGTTCGGCGGTGAGCCAATTCATGCGAATCGCTTTGGTGATGGCCGCGCCCATTTCTGCCCTGGTGATGATGCTTGTGCTGGCAGGTTCAGCGTTGCTAAGCCAGGCTTGCACATCATCACTGCCAGATTCGGTGATGTATCTTTTGATTAAAGCGCTGGTATCCAGGTAAAGTATCATGGCTATCGTTCTCGCATTTCGCTAACCAGGTCAGACATTAATTTGCCGCTGCGATTAATCACCGCTGATTTAGTGGCTGGGAGCTTTTTCCCGTTCCACTCCAACAAGCCGGCCTCCTGAAGCGCGCGCAGTCGGGTTTCAATGGATTGTTCTGCCGGGATAATCTGGGCGACAGTTTTTCCATGATCGGTAATGATGATGGTCTGGCCGTTGCGTACCCGCCGCAAATATTCGCTTAAGTGTGTTTTGAGTTCACGCACGCCGATGGTTAGTTCACTCATAGTTGTATCTCCAAATTAGAATGAGACTACATTATAACATAGTGGTTCTTTGCTTTTTGCCAAACTTGCGCTGTGATAGTATTTTGCCATCGGTTTTGAAACCCGGCAGGAAAAATCTTGCACTCAAAGGCGCCGGGAGTTTCTGGTTTAATCTGATTTGTTGATAGGAAAACCAAAACACGAGGTAGAATCGTATCCTGCCTTCACCAACATATATTGACTCGCTACTTGCCATATGGAAAATTCCATTAATTTAAAACATGCCCTTCTTTGATGATACCGGCCCCCGTCCTGAACAAGAAACCAGCCTGATTTGGCGCTCCATCGCCATCATTTCTGACCAGCTTGAGCGCATGATAGCCCTGAACCTGGCCTGGTCGCTGCAAATTATGCCGCTTTTTATTGCTGTACTGGCCCAGTTACCCACCTGGGCGCGGATTTTACTGACAACTTACAGCATTTTCGCCCTGCTACCGGCCAGCGCTGCGCTTTTTCGCGTCCTTAACCAGGCCAGCGATGGCGTTCCGCTCTCGGTCGAACTTGTTCTTGCAGGCCTGTTCCAACCAGCCTTCATTAAACTTCTGCCGCTCTACAGCCTGTTTTACTGGCTGGGGATGCTGGCCTGGTTCGCCGCACAAAATAACTGGTTTTTGGTGGATGTCCTGGCCCGTTTATTGATCCTGCTCCTGGCGCTTGTTTCCATGCACTGGGCTGGGCTCTTCACCCGCAGACCGGAACTTTCTGCCCTGCAAATTTTCACCCGTTCATTAAAATTATCCTGGCTGAAACCTGCCCCCACCTTGTTGGCCGGGTTCTATAGCCTGGCAGCCATCCTGCTTGGAATTATCTCCATTGGCGGTATCTTCCTTATCGTTCCTGTGCTGTTGGTGCTCATCCAGATACAACTCTCCAGGTTCGTAAACATCGATCAATAATCAGCAGTCAAACTGATTACCCTATCTTCCTTCCCGAGGTCTTCTTATGGGCTTACTCGAAATCCAGCAACTCACCAAAAACTACGGCCAGCGCGATGTGCTGAGCAGCGTATCATTCACCGTCAGCGATGGCGAATTCTTCGTGCTGCTTGGCCCATCGGGCGGCGGAAAAAGCACTATTCTCAAGATTTTGTGCGGCATCGAGAAGGCTGATGCGGGCCGGGTGATTCTCGCCGGGCGAGACATCACCAACCTGCCGCCGCGCGAACGCAACATCGGCATGGTTTTCCAAGATTATGGCCTGTACCCGCACATGAATGTTTTTGAGAACATTGCTTATGGCCTGGAAGCGCGCAACTATCCTAAGGAAGAAATTAGCACCCGTGTCCGCGAGGCCGCCCAACGCCTGGGTCTAACCCCACTGATCGAGCGGATCATTGTCGATTTGTCGGGTGGCGAGCAGCAGCGTGTGGCCCTTGCCCGCGCCCTGGCCAAAGATGCCGAGTTCTACCTGTTCGATGAGCCGATCTCCAACCTTGACCCCAAACTGCGCGCCCAGGCCCGCCGTGACATCCAGATGCTGCATAAAACCAGGCAAAAACCGACACTCTACGTCACCCACGACCAGAACGAAGCCCTGGCCATCGCGGATCGCATTGCCATCATTGCCAGAGGCAAGCTTCAACAGGTTGGCACACCTGAAGAACTGCTCACCAACCCAGCCAACCTGTTTGTAGCTGGATTCCTGGGCGCACCAGCCATGAACCTGCTGGCAGGCGAGCTGGAGAAGAATTCGCAGGGCTACAGTGTGCACTTTGCCCCGGATTTTTCAGTGAAACTGCCCGAGGTATGGAACGAGTCGCTGCAAGGGTATGAGAAAAGCAAAATAGTGCTGGGCATCCCGCCAGCGGCTATCCTGCCTACTGCCAGCGAGTCTGGCAACCGGGTGTGCGCCACCATCGACTTTATTGAGCCACTAATCAGCGAGGTAATTGTTTCCTTCAGCTTGCCCGGCGGCCGGACTGGTTCAGGCACCTTTCAGGATGTTGACGAAGCGAGCCTGGAATTGGGATCTGCGATTGAAGTGGGACTGGACAGCGACCAGTTTTGTCTGTTCGATCCCGAAACCGAGCTGGCTTTGCTGCGCGGCCAGTGAATCGGCAGGTAATTTTATTTGCGGCTATAACAGGCGCGCGCCATCTGACGCTTTGCAGATGTAGATTTCGGGTTTCAGGCCGGTTTGGGCTTCGTATTGCCGGGCCAGTTCGGCAGAAAAAGCCTCGGCGGTGGATTTTTCCACCAGGTTGGCCGTGCAGCCGCCGAACCCGGCCCCAGTGAGACGTGCGCCCAGGCAGCCGGGCAGACTTTGGGCAATTTCAACCATCGTATTCAGCTCTGGGATGGAGACTTCGTACAGGTCGCGCAGGCTGGTGTGACATTCGTTCATGATCTGTCCAAATTCGTGGATTTTTCCCTGCTCCAGGAGCGGGATGCCGTGCTGGAAGCGTTCAATCTCCTCGACGACATGCCTCGCGCGTTTTTCTGCCAAAGCTGGAAGCTGGCTGCTGAGCCGATTGAAATCCTCCACGCTGACATCGCGCAGCGCCCGAACGTTGGGCAGGAGATGAGAGAGAATCTTAACTGCATCGTCGCAGCCCTGGCGGCGCTGGTTGTAAGCGCCATCTGTCAGCCTGCGGCGTATCGATGTATCAGCAATCACAATGGCGACATTTTGGGGGATGGGGACCGGTTTCCAGTCCAGTGAGCGGCAGTCGAGCAGGAGGAGTTTGTCTGCTACACCGCAGGCTGATGCGAACTGATCCATGATGCCGCAGTTGACGCCCACGTATTTGTTTTCGGCTTTTTGGCCGATTTGGGCGCGCTGCATGGGTGATAAATTCCAGCCGCCAATGGTTTGCCAGGCGATGGCAAAAGCCATCTCGACTGATGCGGATGAACTCAGCCCTGCGCCGCGCGGCACATCAGATGCGAAAACGGCATTCATGGCGGCGACCGGTTGGCCAGATTCAGTCAGCGCCCAGGCTACACCGGCAGGGTAAGTGGCCCACTGGGGCAATGGCGAACCGTTTGCGCTGGTTTTGGTGGGGATGCTTTGCAGCGTGAAGGAAACTTCCTCGGTGAAATCGGCGGCTACCAGGGTGGTGTGGTCTGAATCTGCAGGGGAGAAGGCGATGTAGGTGGCCCGGTTAATGGCTGCGGGTAGGACAAATCCATCATTAAAATCCACATGTTCGCCCAAAATGTTGACGCGCCCTGGCGCAAGAGCCAGGTAGGCTGGTTTTTTGCCAAAACGCTGGGAGAAGGTTTGGGTGATGAGTTCTTTGGGGTGCATGGTTATCTCCTGTGTGGTGGATTTCTCAGGTGGGTGGCGGTTTCGGATGTGATGTTGTGCTGAGTATCTGGTTACGGGCATGTTGGTGAACTTGGCAGTAATTAGCCAGTCTGGGCAGTGAGGATCAACTGCGTTTATTTCCTGTCTTTCAACAGCATTTCAATCATCAGGACCAGCGCACTCAGGCTGAAAGGTTTGGTAATGTATTCGTCGGCTCCTGCAGCCAGGCAGCGTTCACGATCTCCGGGCATGGCCAGGGCAGTCAGGGCGATGATGGGTGTCTTTTTGAACTCGGGGATTTTCCTGATCTGGCGGATAGCCTCCAGCCCATCCAAAACGGGCATCTGGATGTCCATTAGCACCAGATTGGGATGAAATTGCGGAGCCAGCGAGAGTGCCATGGAACCATCCAGGGCCTGGGCAACCTCGTAACCAGAAATTTCCAGGAAATCGCGGGTGATATCGGAATTGATTTCGTTGTCTTCTGCCAGCAAGATGCGTTTTCGGATTGTTGTTTCGGGGCTGTTTGGAATGATCTGGTAGATTGATATGGGGCCGGTTGGGGTGGCGATTTCTGTTACGCCTTGCCGCCAGGGGATGGTCACGGTGAAGCAGCTGCCCTTTCCAGGTTCGCTTTTTACAAATATTTTGCCTCCGTGTAATTCGGTCAGCTTTTTAACCAGGGCCAGCCCCAGGCCGGTGCCTTCATGCCGGCGTGTAAGGCTGCTATCCACCTGGGTGAATGGTGTGAACAGGCGGGTGATATCCTGGGCTGACATGCCGATCCCGGTGTCTATTACATCAAAACGGATGCAGGCTTGCTGCAGGTTGGCCTGCACATTGAGACTTACCCGGCCATCGGGGTTTGTAAATTTGACGGCATTCCCCAGCAGGTTTACCAATATCTGTTTTAAACGGCGCGCGTCGGCCACCATGAAGATACTTGCCGGTTCGCAATGATAATCTATATTGACGCGCTTTTTCATGGCTGGTTCTTTGATGAAGGCCAGGCTGGCCTGGCAAATATCTCCTACGAACAGGTTTTCAAGTTCAAGTTCCACCTTTCCCGCTTCGATCTTGGACAGGTCAAGAATATCATTGATCAGAGCCAGCAGGTGACGACCGCTGGTATCGATATTACCCAGGTATTTTTTCTGACGCTCGGTGAGTGGGCCGCCCACCTGGAGCAACATGCTTTCGGTCATGCCAAGGATGCCAGTCAGGGGAGTGCGCAATTCATGGCTCATATTGGCCAGGAAATCATCCTTCATACGCATGGCATGTTCCATCTCGGCATTCGCCTGGCGTAGAAGTTCTTCGGCTTTCTTGTAGGTGGAAACATCGAGTGTGGTCACCAAAATATGTTCGCTGCCGTTCAAGATAAAGGGGAATATCCGGCTGGCTACCTCGATCTGGTTACCATTTGCGCCGCGCATGGTGAATTCTACATAAACAGAATTTACTCCGGGGCTTTCAGGGTGCAGCAGGATGTCGCGTAAGCGATCGCTCTCCGGGGCTGGTAACTGAAGATCGTGGGCTGTATATTTCAACAATTGCTCCAGCGTGAGACCCGTCAATTCCTGGTAAGCGCGATTTGCTCGAACGATAACACCCTCAGCATTCAACAGGGCAACTGGAACGGGGGATTCTTCGAATAACAACCGGTTTTGCTCTTCACTCTCACGGAGCGCTGTTTCAGCGTGTTTGCGTTCGGTAATGTCAAAAAGGGTGGAGCGGCTGTGCTGGTAGTTTCCATTGGCATCATAGATGGCGGTGGCATTAAGCAAGACCGGGAAAGTGCTGCCATCTTTGCGGATCACATCAAATTCCAGGTCTTTGACCCAGCCCCGAGCTTTGAATCGCGGGAAGTTCTCATCGAAAATCTGCTGGCTTTGTGGGGTGAACAGGTCGCGGAACATCTTAATGCCGATGAGATCTTCGCGGGTGTAGCCCAGCCAGTCTAACTCGGTCTGGTTGATCATCACGATGATCCCGTTGGCATCCAGCGAGTGGTAGCCGGTGGGTGCGTTATCGTACAGGTCACGCACTTCAGCCGTGCGTTCTGTGACACGCTGTTCGAGGCCGGTCGTCAGATTGGCATTTTCAATGGCAACGGCAGCCTGGTTTGCGAGCGTGGCAGCCAGACGTTCATCTGCTTCGTTGAAGGCGTTGGGCTGCTCACTTTCAATACTGATCACCCCAATCACATTCTCATTTAGTTTGATTGGTACATATAAACCGGAATTTATGCCCGGGTAAGATTCTTTATAACGCGGATCACTGGTTACGTTACCATTGCGCACGGTTTGCTTATTTTGAACAACCCAGCCGCTCAAGCCTTCACCCGATTTTGAGATGGTGTGAGTCATATGCTCTTTTGCTGCGCGCTGTTCTTCCTCGCTTTTTGTGTCTGGAAAGCTGAGAGCAATGATTTCGAGAGTCTCATCCTGTGGATGGTACAGGCGGATGATCGTGTGATGCCAGTCCATTTTGTTTTCGAGTAATTCGATAATCTTTTCCCCGATTGCTTTGGGGTTAAGCAGTTGGGGCAGCGCCAGGCCGCTTTCATAAAGCATCTCCAGCTCGATCACACGCTGTTGCATTTCATCTTCTGCTCGTTTGCGCTCGAAAATCTCGTTTTGCGCCATTTCAAAAAGCCGCGCATTTTGGATGGCAATGGCAGCCTGGGCTGCGAACATCTCAACCCGCTTAACATCCTGATCTGTAAACTTGCGACGATGTGAGTCGGCAACCAGCAACAACACGCCAACCACCTGTCCTTTTTGGAACAAGGGAACCCCCATGACTGTGCTCGGGGGATCAGGGATAATCACAGTGGTGCGCCCCTCCCAGTGGGTGTAATCATCCACAATCACGGGTTGTGAAGTTTGAAAAACGCGCCCAGCCACACCCTGGTTTATTTGGATGATGCTCCCCTCGCGGCCCTGGTTCACCCCCGCCCCCTGCGCCAGGCGGATGACATTCTCAGCAGCATCGTACAGGTAAATTCCCCCGCCCCGGTCTGCATCCAGCATGGCTTGCACATGTTCCAAAATATTCTTCAGCAAGACCGGCAGGCGCAATTCCACACCAATCTCAAGCGCAACGCGATAAATTGCCATCAGCATCTGGTTGCGTTCTTCCAGGGCATGTTCTGCCAGCTTGCGCTCGGTAATATCTTGCAGGATGCCGATCACTCCAATGCGCCGGTTATTTTCATCCCGCACCTGGACCGCTGCATCTGAGCACCAGCGGGTCTGTCCATCACGGGTTCGGATGCGATAATCACAAGCCCAATGCTGGATTTCGCCAGCCTCGCTCAGTTTGCCCGCTTCATCTTCTGTGAGATGTGTCAGCGAGCCACGCATGATGGTTTCTTGTACGATTTGATCAAAGGTAGCCGGGGTGATTTCGCTGGTATCGTATCCGGTTAATTCCAGGATCCCCTCACCCATAAATATATATGATTGTTTATCCCCTTGATAGTCTCGATAGTATGGAACCGCCCCGGCGGCGGTGATGGCCTGCCGGTAACGCGCCTCGCTGGTTTGCAAAGCTTCATCAGCCTGTTTACGCTCGGTGATTTGTCCGATCCGTTCTGCAATGGCATTGATCAGTTCTCGCTCTTCTTTCAGGAATGGGCCATCATCCTGGTTTAGGTGCTCATCTACATAACCGACCTCGATCAACCCTGCCACGGCTCCATTCACCCGGACTGGCGCGGATTGCATCCAGGTTGACTCGGTGAAGTTTTTCGTGCGATACTCGCGCTCGCCCATCACAATCCTGGCGAAGGCGTTTTCCGCGTATTGCCAGGATTGTGGCAGGATGTCTATGAATTCCTGATACAGCTCATCCAGCGAGATTCCATCTTTCGCGCTGATCTCGGCCAGGTTAAAGAAGGCCCGCAGCTCTTTGGCCCGTTCCAGGGCCTGGTGTTCGGCCATTTTTCGCTCAGTGATGTTTTCGTGCGACAGCACCACCCAGGATTTTTCCCCATCTTCAAATTTGGTGATATGCAGGGAAAACCAGCGTCTCTCGCTCGGGCTGTGGCAGGGATATTCGATGCGCGCCTCTTTTTTCCTGCCAGCAAGCACATCACGGATATCTTGAGCGACCAGCCTGGCCTCCTCGGCATTTGTTCCTGTAGCTGCATCGCACACATCCAGGTAATTCATCCCAAGACAATAATCCATGGATTCCAGGCCATTCTCATTGCCGAAATCGCGCCAGCCTGAATTGACCTGAACGATAACCCCGTTTTGATCCAGCACGGCAAGATTCGTAGATAAAGCATTTTGAATACTGCGCAAGAATTGCCTTGCATGGCGCAATCTGTTTTCTGCCTGTTTGCGTTCGGTAATATCCAGGATGAACCCGATGGTTGCCGGGCCATCTGCGAACGTTGTCCGTGTCAGGTGCATGAGCACAGGAAACCGGGTGCTATCTTTTCGGAAACATTCGGCTTCGTAACTGCTGGGAACAGCCAGCCCCTTTGCCCGGTTCTGGATATTTTCCAGGATTTTGGAACGCGACTCTGGAACAAACAGTTCGAGGGGCCCATAGTCCTTCAATTCATCCATGTTGGAGAACCCAAACATCTCGAGATAACTCGGATTGGCATAAATAATATCTATGCCACGCGTAATGTTGATTGCGATCGAAGCCGTCTCGAACATTATTTTGTAGCGTTCCTCGCTTTCACGCAGAGCTTCTTCTGCGCGCCTGCGCTCTGTAATATCTGTGAAGGTGACCACAGCACCGGCCAGTTTGCCCTGTTCAAAGATGGGGGTGCTGGCATATTCAACCGCAAAATAGGTGCCACTTTTTCGCCAAAACACATCAGCGTTCACATGTTGTGCTATTCCGCTCTTGCAAGTGGCGTAAATCTTACATTCATCATCCGGGTAAGAGCTTCCATCTGGTTTGGTGTGATGCCAGATGCTGTGACTGTGATGGCCGATCAATTCGTCAGCTTCATACCCTAACATATTCGCTGCGGCAGGGTTGACAAAGGTATGCCTGCCTTCCAAATCCAGCCCCAAAATCCCTTCGGCCACCGACCCCAAGATCAGTTCCAGGTGTTGGTTTAGATGCGCAAGTTGTTCTTCGGCCTGTTTTCGCGCGGTAATATCCTCCGTCAGGGTAACCACACGTTCTACCTGGCCCTGGTCATCCATAATCGCATAATAATATTGTGAAACCCACTCGGCATTTCCCGGTCGGTAATACCTGGTTTTCAGATTGGATAGATTCAGGAAGCCCCCATATTCATACACCTGCCGCACTTGATCCTGGTAAGGCAGCAGGATCACATCCCTTTCATCGAATAAAAGTTCATCCGATTTTTCTTTTAGCATTTCCTGGTATTCTTCTGTGGAAATAGCCCAAATGTTGCGCCAGGCTGCATTGGATGACAACAGATCCCCGCTACGGCTGCGCACTGAGATGCCAATGGGGGAGTTGGCGATGAGTGCCTGGCTGAAAATCTCTGAATTTCGCAGCGCATCTTCGGCACGCTTGCGCGCGGTGATATCCCGCAGGAAAGTTACAAGTCGCCCGCCTTCTTCAGGCCGGTATTGGACGCTGACCTCAACATCAAAAACACTGCCATCCTTGCGGCGATGGCGGGACTCAAAACGATCTTCACCCTGCTCCATGATTTTTTGGATATGGGCACTCGTCTCACCGGCAATTTCTACCGCTTCCAGATCAGGAATACACATGGATAGCAATTCCTGATCAGTGTAGCCGCTCATCCGACAGTAAGTTTCATTAACTTCCAGCAAACAGCCCTGAACATCCAGTAGCCAGAAGCCATCCATTGCCGTCTCAATGATGGCGCGATGGCGCTGTTCGCTCTCCCTCAGGGCTGCTTCCACCTGCTTGCGTTCAGTGATTTCATCCATGGCAACGCAGACATGTTGGCGGCCGTTTAGCAGGATGGGTTCGGCACCAATACTCATCCAAACCTTTTGTGGCTCTCCGTTCCGAATCAATTCCAGCATGAGTTCTGCCCCATGGATCGCGCCACCTTTCGCGATCAAAGCTTCAATGCCGTTGCGCACATTGCATACCTTACACTCTTTTGAGTAGCCACAACCGCGCGGATCTTTTAAACTATGGATACAGCGCAATGCGTTACCCGGGCGGCGTTGCAGGGCTTCCGAACTGTTGCCGCCGGTCATCAGCACCGCTGCCGCATTGAGCTTGACAATATTGGTTGTGTCATCGAGGATAAACATGGCGACTGGCGATGATTCAAAAATCGCATCCAGGTTCGATTTTTCTGCTTGCAGTGCCACCTCGGCCTGTTTGCGTTCGGTGATGTCGGTATGCGTGCCGCTCATACGCAGTGGGCGTCCTTGCGCATCGCGTTTAACAATCCTGGCACAATCGAGAATCCATTTATATTCCCCGTTTTTGGTGAGCATCCGATATTCTGCCTTGTGTATCGGCGTGCGCCCTTCCAAATGATCCTGGATCGACTTCCAGGCGGCTGGGCGATCATCGGGATGCTGCAAATCCGTCCACTGTTTGACATTAAGCTTGATCTCATCCGTTGTATAGCCCAGCATTTCGGCCCAGCACTCATTGCGCTGTACTTCGCCTGTTGCGATGTCCCAATCCCAATAACCCAACTGGCTGCCTTCCAGCACAAATGCCAGGCGTTCTTCGCTCTCGCGCAGGGCATTCACTGAAATCTCCCTTTGGGCTTCCATCTGGCTGCGTTCGGTAATATCGCTGACCACCGCCTGGCAAGTTTCGTCAGAATCTCGAATGGCTTCGATATGCACCCAGGCAGGTACTGTTTCACCTTTTTGGATCGCCACCTCACAGGTTTCTTTGTTTCGGCTGGTAAACACTGTTTCGAGAAAATCGTTGAAAGTTGCGCGGGATGAAATAGAAACAAAAAACTCGAAAGGTTGTCGGGTTAGTGCGTCATTTGAAAGGCCCAATAGTTTGGCCCCGGCAAAATTGGCCTTTTGGATCATGCCATCCCGCTCCAGGGTAAAGTAACCCACAGGCGCAAAATTATATAGATTTTCATACTGCCGGGTATATTCTTTTAGTTTTTGCTCGGTGGCTTTGATGCGCAGATGAGCCTGAATGCGCGCCAGCAGTTCGCGGTTGGCGATTGGGCGCGTAATGTATCCATCGGCGCCTCCCTCGATCGCATCCGATTGTTCATCGCTGCCCGTGCGGACTCCTGAAAGCAGGATGATAACAATATCTGCGGTCTGTGCATCCTTTTTGATGCGGCGGCAAATCTCGGTGCCTTCGATGTCTGGCAGGATAACATCCAGCAGCAACAGATCGGGATGATGTTCTTGGGCCAGATGCAGCGTTTGCTCACCGTTGATGGCGGGAATCACTTCATACCCGGCGGATGTCAACAGGCGGGTTGCCGCGTTGAGCATCAGCGGGTCATCATCGGTAACAAGGATGCGGGCAGTTGGAGTTGCCATGGAAACTCCTCATATTTGTGCGAACCGCCCTTCGACTTTGCTGGAAAACACTCTGCCCAGGACGGTTCGCACTACTATTCATCTTGTAATTGGAATGGCTACATAAAACATGCTGCCAAGGCCGGGCTGGCTTTCGACCCAAATGCGCCCGCCGTGGCCTGTGACAATCCGTTTGACAATTGCCAGGCCCAGCCCGGTGCTTTTTTCGCCGCCGGTGCTTTTTACGCTGGTGCGCTGGAATGGCTTGAAAAGTTTATCCATTTCGGCAAGCGGAATGCCCGGGCCTTCATCTTGCACTGAAAGCACGATCTCTTCACCCAAAATTTGCAAACGGATGTGGGCGCAACTTCTGGGCGGTGAATATTTGATGGCATTGGTGATTAAGTTGTCCACCACCTGTTCCATCTTTGCCGGGTCGAACAAAGCCATGGGGACAGGATCTGCTTCCAGTTCCAGGGTGATATTTTTATGAGCGGCGATCAGGCGGTTGCGGTTCAGGTTGGTTTGCAAAAGTTTTACCAGGTCAACGGGTTGCAGATCCAAGTGCAGGTTGCCTGATTCAATGGCGGCAACATCCAACAGGTCACTTACCAGGTTTGCCATATACTGGCTTTGGTCGCGAATGTTGATGATGAATGTGGTTTGCTCGGCATCCAGCTTCCCGATATCTTCCAGCAAGAAGTCGCTGTAAGACAAAATCCCCTGCAATGGGTTGCGCAAATCATGGGCGGCGGTGCCAAGGAACTGGTTCTTGAGGGCATTGAGACGCTCCAACTCAGCGTTTTTCCTGGCGAGTTCACGCTGCATGGAGACCAACTCATTGTTCAGGCGGCTGATCTCATCGTAAATGGGGTCCGGCACAGCCCGGATGGTATCCAGTTTTTCTTTGGCAGCGGCGCGCAATAAATTGGTTTGTTCATTGTTGATGTTGAGCAAATCACTATAGAGTTGTTCGGCAACTAGACCGCTGGTGCTGGCGGTGATCAGCAAAGAGTCGGCTGCCAGGCCTCCGGCAAAGTGCAGGGGGATGATGCCGTTAACTGTCGGAAGGTTCATTTCCCAATCCAAGACAGCACCCTGCGACTTAATCTCGACCAGGAAGTTCATTGCTTTTGTGCGGCTGGCGCTCTCCACCAGGCTGAAAAATAACTGCCCTGGCGCGGGCTTGACCAGGCCCTGATCATCTCGCAAAACGCGCAGGATCAGTCCTTGCAAATCGCACAACAAAGCGAGACCCAGCGGTTGATGCCCTGTCATCTTCCCAACCCTTCGGCGATGACCAGGGCTTGCCGGGCATCGCGGGCGTACCCATCCGCGCCCACCGATTTCCATAAATTGGGGGCGATGTTGAAGGGGTAGCCGCCCACCATGATTTTTGTGCGCCCATCCAGTCCGGCACCGCGCACTGTGGAGATCAGGTCGGAGACTTTGTCGATGTGGAAGGTCATGGTGGCAGAGATGGCGAGCACATCCGCTTTACGTTCGGTGATGGCGCGCAGGATGCCATCTACGGGAGTGTTTGCCCCCAGGAAATAAGTGTCCCAGCCATCCATTTCGAAGAAATCCGCGACCATGCGCGCGCCGATCTCGTGCAGTTCACCACCCACGCAAGTGGCCACCATGCGGCGGCCTTTCCGTTCCGATGAAAAAATATAGGGGTAGAGCTGCGACATGATCATCTGCGTGGCGGCGGTGCAGTAGTGTTCCTGCGCCACGCTGATCTGGTTGGTCTGCCACAGGCGTCCTATCTCGCGCTGACTATCCTGGAAAACGTGCAGGTAGATATCTTTGATGGGGATCCCCTGCTGCGCGGTTTCCAAAATCATCTGGCTGGCAGACTGGCGGTCGCCGCGCAGGAGTGCATCCATATAGCGGACTGCCAGACCGGCAAGCGGATGATCGCTCTGGATGAAACTGGCCAGCGTGGAGGGGGCGCGCTGGTAGGCTTTCAGGCCGGCATCCAGGTATTGGAAGGCGGCCAGCTTGACGGGCGGCGCAAGCGCTTCATCCAGGGCCTGGCGTGTGCATTCCAGGGTTGCAGGCAAGACATTTTCGGGAAAGTTTAATCCGGCAAACAGGACTTTGACCCATGCCAGGTATTCGCTAAAGAGTGCCGGGTTTGTTGCGGTGAGCGCTTCTGCCAGGTAGGTGAGATGGTACCCGGCATCACGCACACTTTTTGCGCGACCGGGGTCGCCAAATTGTTTCCAGACAGACGATTGGCGCTCATATTGATGTGCGACGATGATCTCAGCCAGTTCATCCTGTTTTTGGTGTATGGCTTGTGCGGCTTGCTGGTAGGTAGTCATCATGTGAACCTCCTTGCAACCGTCTGGATGATGATCTTTACAAGATCAGTAATTTCTTCAGAAGTGAACCCGCGTCATTGGGTTTGGGGAATTCCTTGTTGATGTTCAGTATAGTTATCAGCATAACGCAAAATCAAAAACTACGCAAATTAATCCCCGTTGGGCCAGGCCTGCTAAAAAATCAACCTGCTTGCTGTGACAATGTATTCGCCAATTTGGGGTTTGGTATTCTGTGGCGCGGGAGGGTAAAAATGCTCGCGCCCACCAGGGAAATTCCCGTGATGAACCAGGATATCTGGCGGTATCCCACGCTAATTCCCAACGAATCAAATTTTTGGCGAAGGTATTGCTTCTATGAATATTTTATACTGTGAAATCGGAAAAAGCAGCAGAATCCCCATAAAAAATGGTAGATGAAAAGGAACTGTCAGGTGGCCCAGCAATCCCAAACCTAAAAGTGAGTTACGGGCTAAAGGGCCAAAACCTTAACGCAGAGTCGCTGAGATGCAAAGATTTACTTTTTGAAAGCACTGGTGATCATGATCGTTCAACGTCCATGGGGAGGTTGTTGGATCGAGATGAGATTGGGCCTGTGGAGCTTGTTAGCCCTGTTTACGCCCCGTTGTTACCAGACCTTGGGTTCGCGATTGGCTCATTCCACAAGTTCATCGAGACCGCCGGGAAAGCTTTTTCCAGGCCGTGGGATGACTGGCGGCGGGCAATTAATCCTCTTGGGGCTGGCTCCGGTTCCACTGCCAGGGCCAGGCTGCCGGGATGATCGCTGCGCAAGCGATGACCATTGCCAGGATGCCCAATGCCCCGCCCAGGATCAGGCTCGGCGGGAAGAGCAGGCCAACCAGCCCGAAGAACAGGGCGGCCAGGAATACAACTGCCGCCACGGCGAAGATGATCCCGGCAATTTTCCAGCCTTTTTTCTGCGAGGCCAGGCGCGCGCCGCCAATGGCCCCGCTCTGACCATTGAGATACAGGATGCGGGGGTTGCCGTCATCATCGGTATACCGGGTGACATACAGCGGAAGGAGCAATTGTGTCCAGCGCAGGGATTTATAACCAGCCCGCAGGCCAAAATTGCGAATGTGCTGCGCGCCCGCAGCCTGCTGGCACTCATCGGCAGCGGCTTCATCCAACTGGGGCCGGGCTAGCGGCCAGGCATTTTCGGGAGGCAGGTCAGGCAGGCACAATATTGCGTTTTGAACCTGCCCGGGCTGGTAGGCCCCGGCCTGGTCAAACTGGTATGGCCCGGTCACTTTGATCAGGCGCTTTTGTTCGCTGATGGCAGGGGCGGCAAGGTTATCGTAATGCCGCTGAATTTGCCCGGCGCGCGGTTCCCAGCGAATGCGCTGTTCAACCAGTTCGCGCGTAGACCATTTTCCGCTTCCATACGTTTCTTGCGAGCTTTTTACCTGGTAATCGAAACCGGCCTCGGCCTGCCACTCCCCAATGACATCCCCGTCCACCAGCCAGGATGGCCAGTAGATCGGTGTGATGCGTTGGAGCAGCGTATCGATATTAAAATCATCACCGCGCAGCCAGACCTCGTTGACGAATTTCTCCAGCCGGGGGCGCAAGTCGCCTGGCTGGAAACGGAAGGGGGCCAGCAGTTCAGGTGCTTCAGGTCGCAGCAGGGCAGACTGTGCCTGGAGTTTGGCGCGGCCACACAGCGGGCAGGGTTGGCCGATCCGCCTGGTTTCAACCAGGTAAACCCGCCGGCAGGCAGCGCATCCAGCCGGGTGCAGGGATAGCCCCCAGATGGCCGCTGTTTCTTCGATCACTTCAGATTGTGGCAGGGTGGGAGTATTCATCAGAGCGCCTCCGCAGCAACAGCTTTGCGATACAGGGCCAGCGCGGCCACCAGGCCCAGGATGAAAAAGACCAGGCTAAAAGCCAGGGGAATCAGCCCAATCCCGCCTGCCATTAAAAGCGGCAGGCCAACCAACCCCAGGCAAATCCCGGGAGAGAGCATGGCGGCAATTGCCAGCCAGATTTTCCACCAGGCTACCGGTTTTTGCCCGGCGATTGCGCCAGTCTGGCCGTTGATCATCACCTGGTAGACTTTGTTATCAAACTTGTACGCGGCCACATACACCGGCAGCAGGGTGTAACGCCAGCTTTCTTCGGCAAAATCGGCGGTCATGTTGAAGTTACGGATATGGGCGGATTCGATTGTTTGATAACAGGCGTTTTTGGCCTGTTCGCGCATTTCAGCTTTGCCCTGTTCCCAGGCCTTGGGCAGGGTGCGGTCGTAAGTTTGGGCCTGCCACCCGGCCAGGAAATCGGGCGCGTAGTTTACCAGTTCGTTCAGGTTAAATGGCTGAAGCTGCTTAACCAGTTTTTCGCTGATGTGCAAACTGCCACAAACCAGCAGGTTCGAAATATCCACCTTTACACGGCCATTTTCCCAGCGCCAATCGATCTCGGTGCGGGTTTTCCAGGTTTTGTCATCATCATCGTAATACCTCACCTGGGTTTCGTAGCCGACCTCTGCCTTCCAGTCCGATGTGATTTTGGCGCTGAAGGTCCAAAAGGGCAGGTAAATGCCGGTGAATCGATCCACGATGGCAGATGCGCCCAGTTCATCGGGATGGTACCAGCCCTGCCCGAGCCATTTTTGCGACATCCCACGCGTAGCCTGGGGCTGGATTTTGAAAGGGATCAGGAAACGCGGGCGCAGCTGGTCGGCGGGCGCTTCGCGCAGGTTGACGTGGTTGGATGCGCAGAAGGGGCAGGTGGCGCTCAAGGCTTTTTCAGGAATGGCCATATCTGCGCCGCAAGCGTTGCAGTGTAATTCCCGGCGCGCAACACCCCAGCCCAGGGCAGACTTGCTGAGTGTTTCCAGCGTAAATTCCATTGCCTGGGCTTGCAACCCCACGGTTTGTGCCTGGGTGGCGGTGGTGTAGCCGCAGTGTTCGCAGGCTACGCCGCCAGACGCCACATCAAATTTGGTGGATGCGCCACACTGCGGGCATTTGAAAATCTGTGGCGCACCTGAAGGCTTCTCTTTGGGGCGTGGGGCGAAGACGGTAATCCCCGGCAGCGCTGATGGGAGTGGTATAAAATTTTCTGGGGGTTGCCAGGCGGGCAGGTTGGTGTTCATCATTTTTCCTTTCCAGGATGGGCTTCAACCAGGCTGGTATCCAGGCCGGGGGCCGGGCATCGTGGCGGGTTGGCTGGATTTTACTCGTAGCTGCCGGGGTTGCTTGTTGATTTGTCAAAACTTATTCCGAAGGCTATTAAAAGGATTTATTCCAGGGCAGTATTGTAATCAATACTGCCGCCAATTTTGACATTTTGCAAAAAATACTGGAAAGCTGCCACTTGTGACGATGCACAGTATCTAAGCCTCGCTGGTGCTATAGATTCCCCCACAAAGAATTTGCGAATCTGCGCCCTGGCATTAAGATATTTGCCCCTTTGCGTTCAACCCAATCTGTGTCTCTGGTTTTCCCGGGTTTCCCAGGCTGGTTTGGCGGTATGTGTTTTTTGACACATTGCCCAGCCTTTATTTGACTCATGCCGAAAAGATAGGGTTCATCCTTCCTGCTCATCGCCTTGATGAATGGTTGACAGGGAATGCGCTCGTTTTGATTTGGCTGGTTTGCTGCCGGGTTGCAAGAAAGTTCGAAAGTGAATTCCCATCCGCCACATGTGATTGCGTTCGGCCAGGATGCCCGCCAGTTGCTCGAGGGTCTCAGCATCCATGCGTTTGAGATATCTTTTTTCGTTCCCGGTCAGGGCAAATCCGGCGAGGGCCCGGTCTGGGTTTGCCAGCAGCGTGTTGAGAAAACCGGCATCGAGCATGGCTTTGCCAGGGATGCGTTCAATCGAAGCTTGTGACATGGTCGATCCTCCAAAAAAAATAGAAGCCTGTTGAGGCTTCCATTTTTACACTTTTTGTTTTTTTTGCTGTGCCCTAGGGTACAGCAAAGCTGTGCCATTTGTTACAACAACAGGCTATGTTCCCGTTTTAACGAGATTTTCCAACCCCAGCCGGTTGGTCAGCCGGATGCGGGCGTCTTCTTCCACCCGAATCAGACCCTGTTGTTGTAATTCATTCAAGGCACGGTTAATCCTTCCCCTGCTGACCCCCAGCCAACCCGCCAACTCGGCCTGCTTGATGGGCATTTCAATCACATCTGCGGTTTGCAACACCAGCGAAAGGCGTAGCAGTAAAGAAGCCAGGCGCGCATTCAGGTTTAAGGTTACCAGAGTGCGGGCATGTATGAGCAATTTCCGCCCACTGGAGGTCGCTTCGCGGTATAAATTGCGGGCCAGCGCTGGCATGGTCTGCATGGCCTGTAACAGGAACCCGCATTCAATGGATAAAATCACTGAGTCTTGATAGGCCGCTGCGCCTCCTACGCGGATATCTTCTGTATCAAGCACGGGCAGGCCAAAAACCCCGGTGGGCCTGACCAGATTGACCAAAAACTCTTCTCCGTGCGCGTTGGTGAAAAACAGGCGCACCAACCCAGATTCAACAAGATAAGTATTTGTGCTGGGCGACCCAGGATGGAACAGGTAGGCTCCTTTGGCAAAGGCGCGTTTGTGGACGTGCGGCAGCAGGCGCGCCAGGTTGCTTTCATCCAGGTTCTCGAAAATGGGGTACTTTTGAAGATGGTCTGTGGTGAGCATGGCAGCACCTCCATGGAACAAAATTTTTGTCATGCTGGTTGGGGGGCGCAAAAAGCTTTTGCGTTGTGGGAGCGGGTCTTCCAATAACGCTGATAATTGACGCAAGTTGTAAGCTGGCATAACCGGCGCTTCGAACGGGCTTTTTTCTCAAAAGATATTATCCTGGGTGGAGAGCGTTTGTTGCGACGAACGCAGCCAGGGGGCGCTCTGTTCAGCGCGGATACTCGTATGGTGGCAACCTGGGATAATTATACCGATGAAAGCCCCAAAGCTTCGTGCTATCATGGACATATGAGTCGCCGCCTCACCTTTGTTCCGTATCTCCCCAAAACCATCCTGAATAAGGGAAAACGCGCAGATCACTGGTTCTGGTCGCGTTACAGCGCTTATCCATATATCGGCTGCCAGCATGGTTGTGAATTCTGTTACTGCCGTGAGCAGAAATATTCCCCCTATGATGACCCACACGATTTTCCATACATTGTAAAAGTCAAGCAGAATGCCCCGGAATTGCTGCGTCGCGCCCTGGGGCGTTGTCCGGTGGATGTTGTTTTTACTGGCGATTACCAGCCTGCTGAACGGAAATTCGAGCTTTCGCGCCGGATGTTGGAAGTGTGCCGCGATTTGGGATTTCCCGTTTTTGTATTGGAACGTTCCCCCCTGGTTCTACGAGACCTTGACCTGTTGCGCGAGATCAACGCCAGCGCCCCTTCGATTGTGGCCTTCAGCCTCATCAGCACCCCCGATTCAGCTGGGTATGCGCGTGTTCGGCAGATGGAGCACCTGGCCCCTGCGCCGGAAAAGCGTTTCGCCGCGATGGAAGTTTTCGCCAAAGCCGGGATACTAACCGGCACATCCTTCATGCCGATCCTGCCGGGTTTGTGTGACGATGATGCCAACCTGGAAAACGTCATTCGTTGGACAGCAGAACATGGCGGGAAGTTTGTCCTGGCCAGCAGCCTGACCCTATCAGACCAACAAAAGGATTTCTTCTTCAACGTTCTTCACGAACGCTTTCCCGACCTGTTAGGCCAGTACAAACGCCTGTATCCTCCGGGCAGTTATGCCCCTCAGAACTATTCCTGGCATAGGGTCGCCTTGCGTATTCGCGAACTTTGCGACAAATATGGCATTCGGGATCGTGTGCCGCGCCCGATTATTCCAGGGGACAAGCACGCTCGCAACAAAAAGATTGTTGAAACTCTGGCGAACCAGGTTTATACGATGGAGTTGCGGCATGAACCAGAGCAGCGCATCTGGGCCTATCGCAAGGCCGCCTGGGCAGTTGAAGATCTCGAGCAAGATATTGGGCTGATCTACCAGGCGATGGGATTGAAAGGCCTGCAAAGCATCCCGGATGTTGGCCCACAGTTGGGGGAGATCATTGAGAACCTGGTACAAACAACAACGCAGCTTGCCAATCCTGCTGCTTGAGCCGACGCGAATAATGGATCACGATTATTCACGGTCCTGGTCGAAGGGCTTTGACAGCCAATAAACAATTCGACCATTTGGGCGCAAATCAGGCCGAAATCGGTGTGGTCTGATGGGTTGGGTTTGTCAGGCCGGTACGCTGGCAGGCGGTCTGCCACTCTTCAGGGCTGATTTTGTTTTCCCGCAGCATGGACAGGGTTTCGAACGGCCTGAATTCTTGTCCATTCAATCGGATAATCACTGGTTCGCCGGGGGCAGTTTCAATATCGCCGCCCAGTTCCGCCAGCCTGACCGCAAGGAACATGCCTATAAAATCAGAAACGATTCTAAATCGCTCGGTTTCCGGCAGGTTAATTGGCAATTTTCCGGGGGTTTTATTTGCCAACGCTTTAAACAAGGTTGATGTGTCTTGAGAGATTTTTAAGAATTCCTGCCTGACTAGTGCTCGATTTGACTTTTGGCATAGAGCAGTCGATAATACATTAAGATCGATACTGCTATGTTTGGCGATAGTCAATACGCTTTTACTGTTATCTGGTCTCATTTGCTTACGCTCGTTTTTTTGAGCGGGATTTTTGCATTTAGCTGGTACCAAC
>CAIJPN010000047.1 GCA_903822545.1 uncultured Anaerolineae bacterium
ACCCATCAGCCTGCCGAGCGAAGCCGAATGGGAGAAAGCCGCCAAAGGCCCAATCGGAGCTAACCCCTCTCCCAGTGGGAGAGGGGCAGGGGTGAGGGCCTACCCCTGGGGCAACGAGTGGAAGGATTTGCATTGCAACTCTTCTGAACTTGGCCTGGACGACACCACCCCAGTCGGCCTGTTCCTGAACGGTGCGTCACCGTATGGTCTGCTGGATTTGAGCGGCAATACTTGGGAGTGGACGCGCTCTTTCGGGTATGATGTGTCAAAATATCCATACAACCCTGCCGATGGGCGCGAAGATATTAGCCGGAAAGATGCTGGTCGAGGGCTGCGCGGCGGTTCCTTCTACGGTGTCACTGGCCTCGTCCGCTGTGCCTACCGCTTCAGGAGCCTCCCCCCCGTCGGCCGCGGCGACAACTACGGTTTCCGTGTGGTAGTTTGCTCCCCATTCTTCTCTCATTAGACTCTGGCCTCTGGTATCTCTGGACTCTGGGGCTCTGAACCACTGAACTCTGATTGTGCAAGTCAAGCTGGGTAATCAAAGTCAAACCAAACCCGCGTAGCGGGTCGCGTCAAAAAATTTGGATAAGGAGGCCGCATTGGGCGAAGAAACACCCATTTTCACCCGCACTTTCGACATGCTGAGTTGGCTGCTGCCAGTCACAAACAACTTTCCGCGCGCCCACCGGCACACCGCCACCAAACGCCTGCTCGATGCCGCCTTCGACCTGCGCGAACATCTCGAAGCCGCCAACCATCGCCTGGGCAAAGCCCGCCTGGAATACCTGGACGCCGCCGACCAAGACCTGGATAACCTGCGGCTCTACATCCGCCTGGCCGCGCAATGGGATTGGCTGACCGAAGGCCAGTACCTGCACGTTGCCGCCATGATTGCTGAAATTGGGCGATTGCTGAGTGGCTGGAAAAAAGTTACGCATCCGTAGCGCGAGATAACATCTCGCGCCACTGCGAGGGAGATGCCCACAAGGCTGCGCGGCGGTTCCTTCAACAACGACACTGACAACGTCCGCTGTGCCTACCGCAACAGGAACAACCCCGACAACCGCAACGACAACAACGGTTTCCGTGTGGTAGTTTGCTCCACGCTCTTCCATCAAGTTTTGTGGCCGGAATAATGCTGCGGCTTGAGCATGTCTAAATCTTCAGCATCGAGGCAATGAGAGAAGAATGGCGGGGCATCTTCCTGTGCTTCCTTTCTTTCCCCATCTCCCTCGGGGAGATGGCCGGGGTGAGGGAAGACAAATACCAACCGGCCCCGCGCCCTCGCCCTGGCGTTATCAGTGGGCACGGCGCGGGGCCAATCCATTGTAGGGGCGCGGTAACCGCGCCCCTACCGGCAAAATGTATACCACCCTCACCTCCTGGCCCAACCTGCTGCTGGCCTACCGCAAAGCATCCACACTTGCCCCGAACGCAAGTGCGGGGAAGGCAAACGCGGACATGCCAACGTCGCTGAGTTTGAATATCATCTCGAAGATAATCTGCTCCAACTCCAGCGCGAACTGTCTGATTTCAGTTACCAGCCGGGGAAATACACCAGCTTCCACATCCACGAACCCAAAAAACGGCTGATCTCTGCCGCCCCGTTCCGTGACCGGGTCGTGCATCACGCCCTGTGCAACTGCATAGAGCCGCTTTTCGAGCGCAGCTTCATCCACGATAGCTACGCCAATCGTATCGGGAAAGGCACACACCGCGCCATCGACCGCGCCCAGGGGTTTTCGCGCCATTACCGCTACTTCCTACAATGCGATGTGAAGCAATTCTTCCCATCGATTGACCTTATCATCCTGGAAAGCATCCTGTCCAAAAAAATCCATGACCCGCGCGTGCTGTGGTTGTGCCGCCAGGTCATCCACAGCGGCGTCGGCGTACTTTCAGGTGAATACGAAATGACCTGGTTCCCCGGCGATACCCTGTTTGCTGCCAACCGTTTGCGCGGGTTGCCCATCGGGAATTTGACATCCCAGTTTTGGGCCAATTGCTATCTCAGTGAATTCGACCACTTTGTTACCCGCCACCTGCGCCCCGGCGGATACCTGCGTTTTGTGGATGATGTCCTGCTTTTTGATGATAACAAATCTGCCCTGTGGGATGACCTGGCTGCCTTGCAGGAATATCTTTCCAGCCTGCGCCTGACCATCCACCCCGGCGCGCATCCCATCCCGGTCACAGATGGCATCCCCTTCCTGGGCTTCGTCATTTTCCCGCAAAAACGGCGACTCAAACGCCGAAAAAGGCTATACTATCAGAAGAAATTACGCAAATTACTGTCCCAATACGCCGCCGGTGAACTATCCTTCGATCAAGTCACCGCCAGCGTACAGGGCTGGGTCAATCACACCCGCTACGCCAACACCGTTGGGCTGAGAAAGTCGATGTTGGGCAGGCTCAAAATACCACGCAAGAGGCCATAAAGATGCGACTATTCCAATTGACCACTTACCTGTTACAACCAGCGCCACCGCCCCCCAGCTTTTGGGAAACCAATGGCACAACCATCCTGGTGGCCCTGGTTACAGCCGTCCTGACCTTATTGCTGAGTGAGCCGCTCACGAAAATGCTCCATGCCGTGATGAATTGGGTCAGCGAGAGCTTTGTCGCGCTTGGGATTGGCTTCAAAAAACGTTACACCGAGGCCCTGGCGCGTGACCATCGCTGGCTCAAACTGATCGGGATTTCGCGCAACCGCACCACCTCCCCGCCGCGTTTGAAGCACGTTTTTATCTCCCTGCGTTTTAGCAGTGGCGAAACAGAAGATTCTGCCTCAGTGCGCTGGGAAAAACTCTTCATCCCGAATGCCCCAGCCGAACAAAAGCGCGTCGTCATCCTGGGCGAACCGGGGGCGGGCAAAACCACCCTGCTCGATTACCTGAATCTCGTTTTTTGCGGTGAAATTCCCAGCGCGATACCATCCGCTTTGGGAAATCCGCTGCCTGTATATGTGCGCCTGCGCGAAGTTTCAAAAGAAACATCGCTCCTGAACCTGATCACAGCCCCGCGCCTGATGCAGCGTTCTCCCACTGGCTTCTTCGATCGGTTCCTGGGGACGGGCAAATGCGTGGTCATGCTCGATGGCCTGGATGAAGTGCTGGACGATGAAATGCACGAAAGCGTTAGCCGGCAGATTGACCAGGTCATCAACTCTTACCCCGATAACTGGTACATCATCACCTGCCGCGTGGCGGGCTGGCGCGGGCAGATCAAAGGTTTCCGCATTTACGAAGCGCGTCCCTTCGATGAAAACGATATTCGCGGGTTTATCACCGCCTGGTATCGCGAAGTCCTGCGCTCCGATGAACTGGACAAAATCGTGGGATCTGCCGATGAGCGCACCCGCCGCGAGATAGAAACCCGCGCTCTGCAAGCCGCTAACCAGCAGGCCGATGCCTTGTGGGATTCCCTGCGGCGTAACAGCGGCCTGATGCGCGTGGCCCGCACCCCGCTGATCCTGTCTCTCATCACGCTGGTGCATTATGCCCGCCAGGCTGAACTTCCCAAAGGCCGCGCCATGCTCTACCAACGCTGCCTTGAAATCTTGCTGGAAGAATGGGACATGGCCGAAAAACGCCTGCGCCTGCCAGATGCGCCCTCGCTGCAAGACAAATTGCTCACGATGAAAACCATCGCCTTCCACTTCCAGGAAAACGACATCCTGGAGATGAATGCCCAGGGGCTGCACACGCTGGTGGAGCCTTTGCTGGGTTCCCTGAGCGTTAAAACCAGTGCCAAATCCCTGATCGAACACATTTACCAGCGTTCAGGTATCCTGGTCGAAACTGCCATCGGGCGCTACGGCTTTGCCCATCGTGCCCTGCAAGATTACCTGGTCGCCAGCCACATCTCCGAGAGCTTTAACGATGCGCTGCTGGTCAAACACGCCGGGGAAGAACCCTGGGATGAGATCATCCGCATCGCCATTGGCCTGGTCAAGCCAGCCAAACGCGCCGAAACCTTGCTGCGCGCCCTGCTGGAAAAGAACGAAGATCGCAGCCTGACCCTGGCCGGGTGGAGCCTGAACGAGGACATCCAAATCCAGCCGGGGTTGCGCCAGCAGATTGTCACCGGCCTGCAAACGCGCATGAATACGCTGCTGGCGGGGAACCTTTCGGGCGAGGCTTTTTCGCGCCTGACCAGCGCCCTGATCAGCACCGACCAGCCAGCTTTTGAACGATTTCTCACCTCGGCCCTGGATGGGCAGGATACAGCCTTGCAAGAGCGTGTGCTCAACCTGCTGCCTGAACTCAACCCGCAAGACAGCCCGCGTTTTGTGCCCCTGCTCTACCGCCTGATCTCCAGCCAGCACATGGCCGCTGCGCCTGCCGCCCTGGCCCTTTCGCGCCTGCCGATTGTGCCAGACGCCGAAACCTGGCAGGTTTTGGCGCAGGCCCGCGCGGGCAAGCAGGAGCAACTGCGCCAGGCCGCCACCTGGGCCTGGTGCGAGTTTGGGCGCTTTCAAGAACTGAGGCTGGTAAAAGTACCCGCCGGTGAATTTATCATGGGCAGCAACCCACAAACAGACCGTTTTGCACAAGATGATGAACAACCGCAGCACACCCTGTATTTACCGACCTACTATATTGGCAAAACCCCGGTGACAGTGGCCCAATACCGTACATTTTTGCAGGAAAGCGGCTACAACTTGAAAGATAAAAACGGTTTATCGGCACCTGCCAACCAGCCGATAACATCGGTCACCTGGTATGACGCGCTGGCCTATGCTGTTCATTATGGCATGAGCCTGCCCAGCGAAGCCGAATGGGAAAAAGGTGCGCGCGGCGTGGATGGGCGCATTTACCCCTGGGGAAATCAGTGGATGAACGGATTGGCAAATACAAAGGAGTCTTGGAGCGGCGGCAGGGGCCTGCTGGCGCGCGCGCGCAACTTGAAAACCAGTGCAGGCCCCACCCCGGTGGGCCAGTTTTCCCCAGGCGGCGATTCGCCTTATGGCTGTGTTGATATGATCGGCAATGTCTGGGAGTGGACGCGCAGCGAAAGGTATAAACCATACCCTTACGACCCTACTGACGGGCGCGAAGATATTAGTCGGAAAGATGCTGGCCGAGGGCTGCGCGGCGGTTCTTTCTACAATGACTCTGTCGGCGTCCGCTGTGCCTTCCGCGTCGGGAACGGCCCCGGCTACCGCGGCGTCTACCACGGTTTCCGTGTGGTAGTTTGCTCCCCGTTCTTCTCTCACTGACTCTGGTCTCTGTCGCTCTGAATCTCTGGGGCTCTGAACCACTGTACTCTGATTGTGCAAGTCAAGATGGTTAGCCAAAGTCAAACCAAACCCGCGTAGCGGGTCGCGGTAAAAAAATAGCCGCCCGGCCTTGTATCGTCACAGTACAAGGCTGGGCGGTAAATTTTATGGGGAAAGCCGTCATGGTCAGCCAGTTTCCCCGGCTTCCTGCCCGGAAGTAGAGATACGGTCATCAATCTCAGTCCACAACAGCCGCCAGCGCGCTGTGGTTTGAAGCAATTGCCATAGTGTAGGGATAGTGGTCAGGTAAAAGCCAGCGGCGGCCAGGCTAAAAACCAGGATCAGTATTGCAACCAGAGGGGACGAGAATGTTTTGGGAAGCATCGCCAGGATTGGCAGGCCGATCAGGTACAACCTGAATTTCCGAAGCGTGTCCATGTTGCTGTTGTTCAATTCGTTTGCGATGAAGTATTCGCGTGTGGTGAGTATGGGAAGGTATTCAGTTGTGAGTTGCCAATCGAAGGTGCGAGAGAAGATCAGCATTTCGATGAAAATGATGCCCCAGTTCTTATGTTTCTTGCCGGGGCGTCGTCGTTTAGAAAGAGCCAGGAAATTCGAGAGTTTTGGGGCTTCAACTGGCAATTTTGGCAAAGCATAGAATTGCTTTACTCGTTGGTGCCAACTTTGGGCCTCTACCTGGTCAGTGTGGGCTAGGATGGTGAACTTGCTTAGCGCGAAAAGATGGGTTTGCTGGTGCAATTTCCAGGCCCCTGCAATTTGGGGGTGGCTGATAAACGGGGTCAGCGCCGCCTGGAGTTGCCGGATCATCTCCTGGGCCAGGGTTAAATCCGCCTTGCCCGCTGTTGGCGACCATAAGGCGCACAGCGCCATAGCATCGATGGCGTAAAAGCGTTCCAATGCTCCGAGCCGGGCAAAAGCCGCCTGGAGGGGTTCTTGCATCCTTTCAAATGCCACCTGCAATGCCAGGAAAACTTCGGGCTGCATTGTTTCCGGGATGACGGTGTGGGTGCTGGTGATAAGCTGGTTCAGTTCGCCCAGCCCAATCGCTTGTGCCTGCTGGAAAGCAAAAAACAGCGCCAGTGGGTTGAATTTGAGCGTTTCGCAGAGCTGGTTGAAATCTCTTGTGTCATTGGCATCCAGCTTCCCGTTGCGCATCTCAAACATTTGCCGGGCCTCCTCATCGGTAAAGCCGGGCATTTTGATCAACATCCGTTCATCCGCGCTGGTCTGACGTGCAAGATGATCAGATGTCGTGGTAATGAGCAGCCTGGCCTGTTGTGCCTTTCCCAAAATATCGCACAACCGACTGAACGCTGAGAAATCAGATAGATCATCCACCAACAAGGTCAGGCTTTTGTTCCGAAAACGATTCATCAACCCAACCTGTATTTCAACTTCCTGCATCCCGCTTTCTGGGGGAATACCGAAAACTTCCTGATACCAGGCGCGCAGGTGTGGCAACAGCCCGCCGCCGTTCAGGTAAATCACTTTATACAGGCCATCAGGATACCTGCCCCATTGCTTTTGCTCCAGCGATTCCACCATCTTGGATTTTCCCGTGCCGGGTTGCCCTACTACTACAATGGGTCTTTGGGCTTTTTCGGCCAGCAGCAGAACGTTTTCCAGTTTTTGGATGACATCTGTCCTGGGGATATTTACCCCTGTGCGCGGATAACGCATATCGCGGATCGACAACCCGCTATCGGGGGTTTGATGGTAGCCCAGGCTTTCCAGCCACTTCCTATCAAGCATATCTGCCAGCTTGCGCTCGGTTCTGGTGCCCACCTTCACATTCCCAATACAACGCGCCAGCGCCAGCACTTCGTCCACACTTTGAATACCGCCGGGCTTGTGCCAGAATACATTCACTAGCTTTTGAAAATCGTCTGGTGTCATGGGGCGTTTGGCATCTGTGAACTCGCCCCGGCACCAACCCGCCACTTTGCTGTATTCACTCTCGTTTTGATCGTACAGGCATTTCGTCAGGCTTTTTCGCGCCTGGCTGTGCTGTTCCGGTGTCAATACATTGATTGCCAATGACAAAATAGCCTGTCCTGCCTGGGCAGGGTTGTCCGATTCCAGGCGGGATAGGTCATTTTGGGTTGTTTTGTCAGGTTGGGAAAATCGCGCCAAAATTTTTTACCCTAAAACGGCAAAATTCATAACGTAAAACAGGATTGCGTAATCCAAATTTTACCAACACACCGGCCAGTGTGAGCCATACAAAAAGGAGAACTTTTCCCGCCCCTAAATTTGTGCCGCTATACCCACTTCCAACAACTTTCAGTTCTTCCTGAACTGATACCCGCGAGGCTTACGCGACAACCCTGCCCTTTCTTTAGCCTGGGAAAGGATGCAGGCCCCCAATTGGGATTTCTCAGCTTTTCTTGGAGAGAAATCCATGAACAACGAACCTACCCCATCCATTATTTCCGTGTTGCTCGATTGGCTTGCCGATATTGCCGCTGCGCCAGAACCAGAAGCGCCAGAGCCAGACTACGAACCTGGTGATGATGACGACGAAGCGTAATTGAACAACTGAATAAAATCAAAAACGGCATGAGATGGGGGTCTCCATGTCGTTTTTGTTGTACAATGCTCAAAATTTTCTGGGAGCGTCAACATGACCGAATCTGAGAAGGAAAATACCACCGTTGAGAAGAGTTATCATCGCCGGAGTGCCGCCAATCGCCCCAGGTTGATGGATGGCGGTGTAAAAATCGATGAGTTTGAGAATGTTAAAGTGGCGATTTACGCACGTGTTTCCAAAGAAGAACAATTAAACGGCTATTCCATTGAAGCGCAAAAGAATATTTGCCAGGGATTTTGCAAAGAACACAATTGGAATGTCGTGGAAATATTTGTTGAACCGGGGCTTTCTGCCAAAGACGACAAGCGCCCTGAGTTTTTGCGCATGATCGAAGATGCCAAAGCCCAAAAGTTCAACACGGTTTTAATTCATAAGCTGGATCGATTTAGCCGCAGCATCGACAATACCCTGCAATACTTCAAAGTATTATCTGACAACGAAGTTGCCTTGACTTCGGTGGCCGAGAAATTCGACTTTTCCAGCGCCCAGGGCCGTCTGTTTTTTCGCATGATGGCTATATTTGCTCAATGGTATCTGGAAAATCTTTCTTCCGAGGCTGTAAAAGGCAAGGATGAGATGTTCAATCAAGGAAGGCACAATGCCAGGCCCCCATTTGGATATACCCGCGTTTACCCCAGCAAAGAAATCATAACTATCCCGGAACAAGCTGAAGCCGTAAAAATGTCCTTTGAACTTGCTGCCAGCGGCTCGTACACCCACCGGCGCATCTCTGAAATCCTGAATATGAAGTTCAAAACCATAAATGGCAACCTGTGGAGCAAAGATACTGTCAAAAACATGCTCCAGAACGAATTTTATTTCGGCATGGTTGCGCATCGTGACGAAATTCGCCCTGGGCAACACGAGGCCATCATTTCGCGTGAGTTATATGATAAAGTACAGGAAGTGAGCAGGCAGCGCGCAAAACTGCCAAAGAGTTTGCTTGTGGCGAAGCATAGTGCTCCTGAAAAGCCAACCGTTATCACGGATGAACAGCCTGAATTTTATTTGCTCCAGCGCATTGTCAGTTGTGATAGTTGTGGTCGGCATCTGCGCATACAGGGTGCCAAAGGTTATCACTACTACCGCGAGTCATCCGCAGAAAACGGACTTTCCTGTGATTTGCAGCGAAAAGGTGTTCGTATGGATGTGATGGATAATGAGGTGCTTGCCTTGCTTGGGAAGATAAAACTCCCGCAAAATTGGCAAGATGAAATCAAGCGTCGGGCCACAGATAAGGACATCATTGCCATGACGAAAGCCCGCAAAGCAAAGTTGGAAGACACAATCCGGCGCTTGGATACAGTCTACCTCCAGGGTTCATACGAACATAAAAATTACCTGGAAGAACGGGAAAAACTGACATCGGAGTTAAACCGCCTTGTAATCCCTGACCAAAGCAGTGCGCTTGAAAAAGGGATGCTATTGGACAACCTGGGTGCTTTTTTAGAAAAAGCAACCCCGGCTCAACGGAATAATATATGCAGAACAATTATGGAAGCGGTGTATACTAATTTCAACAAAGAAAACTACATTACTCGTTTCAGGCCAGCGCCTGTGTTTACTGAACTTTTTCGCATGGTTGCGGAAGAATCTGGCTGGCAGGAAACAACCACTGGTGAGTTTGCAATTGTGTAGTTTCGCGTAATATCTTGACTTTGTCGACAAACTCACTATAATTGAACGTGTAAGGTTAATAACAAAAAAAGCACTCGTTCTGGCAAACGAGTGCTTTCAAAGCGACAAAATCCTCAACGGTCAAAGGAATTTGTCTGCGTGGCGGAGAGGGAGGGATTTGAACCCTCGTTCCCTTTCGGGAAACACGCTCTCCAGGCGTGCGCGCTAAACCAGGCTACGCGACCTCTCCGAGTGGATGCGCGGAATTGCTCCCGACGCCATCCGAGCGCGCAACATTATATCACTAAAAAATGATACAGGGCGGGGATTTTCCCGCCCTGTTTTGCTGTTTTTGGAAGATTAATTGCTATTCCCGCGCTTTTTTGCCGGTTCCTGGGGCAGTTCGCGGGCGGGTACCATGCCCCAGCGGCTGGCTCCCAGGTACAGGATGTCGAGGATCAGGTCTTCGTAGGCGATGCCCTCGGCGGCGGCTTCCAGGCACAAGTCGCTGTAGCCGGGGGTCAGGCCGGGGAGGGTGTTGATTTCAATCAAAACCGGCTCGCCTTTGGCGTTCAGGCGGATATCGGTGCGCGAGACATCGATAGCTTTGATGGCCATGTGTGATTTAACCACAAGCTGCTGGATTTTGCGGGTCAGATCGGCCGGAATTGGGGCCGGGCAGATGTAACCGGGCGCGCCCTCCTCGCCAACTTCTTTGGACTTGCTGGCCTGGCTGTAGATGCCTGGCGTGACCGAACGAGAACTATCCAACTCCAGCACGGGGAAAACGTGGTAGCCGAGCTTGTTTTCATCGTACCACTCGGGGTGGCGGGAGTATTTGCGCGAGTCCCAGCGCCCAATCAGGCCGCAGGTGAATTCACGCCCTGAGAGGAAGGTTTCTACCAGGGCGGGTTGGCGGTAAAACTTGATGATATATTCTACCCGTTCGCGCAGCTCAGACTCTTTGTTGACGATGGCTTTGGTATCCACGCCCATGCCGGTACCTTCACGGGCCGGTTTGACAAACAACGGGAATTCCAGTTCGGAGCGCAGCGACTCGTTGCCAATGATGAATTCCTGGAAAGGGGCTACCGGCAGGCGGCGGTCGCGCCAGATGCGTTTGGTGAGGGTTTTGTCGAGTGAGATTGCGTTTGCCATCACCCGTGAGTGTGTATAAGGAATCCTGAGCATTTCCAGCAGCGCTGGAACCTGCGCCTCGCGTGCGTCACCACCCAGGCCTTCGGCGATGTTAAAGCAAATATCCGGTTTGATATCTTGTATTTTGTAAGGAAGAGAGCGGTCAGCCTGGAGGAAGACCGTTTTGTGTCCACCTGATTCGATGGCGTGGCGGATATGATCGATGGTTTCGATATGGTCAAAATCTGCCAGGGCATCTGCCGGGACATCCGGGGGAAGTTCCATATCATCAGCTTTTATGTTTGCCAGAACGGCAACCAGCCACGATTTTTCGGGGCGAACAAGACTGGGAGGCTTTTCACCTTCCTGAGGGTTCTGAGCAGCGGGCATTTTATTCTCCTTTAATTAAAATCGAGCGTAGTATAGTATATTACGGGGAAGTGACAAGGGGAGTTTCACCTAATTGAGGTTGGATGTGCAAAATCTTTGGGTTTTGTTGTATGTGGTACGAATCACATCATGAGCAGTCTGCCAGTAGTGATAAAAGTAACTAGACAATCACCCTCGTTTCAGGTAATATTGGGGGCGTCTGGCTCAGGCCAGAGACATTTTTATTTTAAGTGATGTCCCCTAAGATGATTTTTCATCCCCTAGTAACACAAACCAGGCTGCAAATGCTCCCGCTCAGCGGGTGCTGGCCTGTTTTTACAAAAAAACAAACCTTAATTCTGGTGTGGAGGCGAAATGTCTGACCTGATCAAGCAAATTACGAGTGATTTACAGAAGCAGATCGACGCGTTCAACCCCGAAGTCAGTATCAGTGACGTCGGGACGGTCGTCGAGGCTGGTGACGGGATCGCCCGTGTCGAAGGCCTGACTAATGTCAAATCCCAGGAACTTGTCCAGTTCGCCAATGGCGTGATGGGCATTGCGTTTAACCTGGAAAAAGACAAAGTTGGTGTCATCGTGATGGGCGAGTATTCCGAAATCGCCGAAGGCATGAGTGTGCGTTCCACCGGGCGCATTGCTTCTGTGCCGGTGGGTGATGGGCTGGTTGGGCGCGTGGTGAACGTGCTCGGCGAGCCGATCGACGGCAAAGGCCCGATCAATTTTAGTGGCTATCGTCCCATTGAGCGTATTGCTCCGGGTGTGGTATACCGCCAGGATGTGGATAGCCCCGTCCAGACTGGTATCAAAGCCATTGATGCCATGATCCCTGTTGGCCGCGGCCAGCGCGAACTCATCATTGGCGATCGCCAGACCGGCAAGACTGCTATTGCGATTGATACGATTATCAATCAAAAAGGCAAGGATTTGGTCTGCATCTACGTTGCTATCGGTCAGAAGAAAGCTGCTGTTGCTCGCACGGTGGCCCTGCTTGAGCGCCACGGCGCAATGGATCACACCATCGTGGTGATGGCCTCGGCTGATGAATCTGCTGCTTTGCAGTATATCGCTCCTTATGCTGGCTGCTCCATGGGTGAAGAATTCATGGAAACTGGCCGCGATGCACTGGTTGTGTACGATGACCTTTCCAAACACGCCTGGGCTTATCGCCAGGTTTCCCTGCTCCTGCGCCGCCCGCCTGGACGTGAAGCCTACCCGGGCGACCTGTTCTACCTCCACTCTCGCCTGTTGGAACGCGCTTCGCGCCTGGCGATTGAATACGCTGTGGTTAAAGCTGATTTTTCTGGCGATGCATGCCAGAAGAGCGATGCCGTGGATGGCAAGGTTTTCGGTGGCCCGCTTTCCAAGCACGATGCCGGTGAATATCTCAAGACCAAGGGCGAGGGCTTCAAGGTTGTCAAAGTTGCCGGAACCGGTGGTTCGCTGACGGCCCTGCCGATCATCGAAACCCTGCTGGGCGACGTTTCGGCCTACGTTCCGACGAATGTTATCTCCATCACTGATGGCCAGATTTACCTTGAGTCGAACCTGTTCAATGCTGGTATCCGCCCGGCGGTGAACGTGGGTATCTCTGTTTCCCGCGTGGGTGGTGCGGCCCAGACCAAAGCCATGCGCCAGGTGGCTGGCCGCCTGAAACTGGATATGGCCTCCTACCGCGAACTGGCTGCTTTCGCCCAATTCGGCTCTGATCTTGATAAGGCTACCCAGAACCAGCTCAATCGTGGTCGCCGGATGCAGGAAATTTTGAAGCAGCCGCAGTATGAACCGGTTGCGCTTGAACACCAGGTCATGGTCATTTTTGCCGGCACCCAAGGCTTCGCCGATGAAGTTCCGGTGGAGAAGATGCGCAAATGGGAAACGGACCTGACCAGGTTCCTCGACCAATCTTATCCAGAAGTCGGCAGAGATATTGTCGAAAAGAAACAGATTACATCCGATAACGAAAAACGCCTGCGCGAAGCGCTTTCCGCATTCAAAGCCGCCTGGCAAGCCTAATGACTAGCCGACTAGCGCACTAGGAGACTATTCTATGGCCTCTGCACGTGAAATGCGACTCCGAATTCGGAGCGTCAAAAATATTTCGCAGGTGACCCGCGCCCTCCAGGCAGTGAGCGCCAGCAAAGTCCGTAAGGCAATTGCAGCCCTGATGGGTACACGGCCTTATGCGACCAAAGCCTGGCAAGTGCTTACGCATGTCGCTGCCCAACCGGGACGATCTAACCTGCACCCCCTGCTGACCGAGCGTGAAACCGTGAAAAATACGCTTGTGGTCGTCATCAGCGGCGACCGAGGCCTGGCAGGTGCTTACAACACCAACCTGATCCGGTTTGTGTTCCGCCAATTTAACAATTACCCCACCCCGGTGAAATATATTGCGGTTGGACGCAAAGGCCGCGATCTGTTGTTGCGACGCCGCCAAAGTGTTATCGCGGAATTCAGCAACCTGCCTGCCGCCCCTGGCTTTGTTGATGTATCTGCAATTGGCCGCCTGGCTGTGGACGAATTCTTGAGTGGCAGTGCGGATGAAGTCTATCTTGTTTACACAGATTTCTTCAACATGGTCAAGCAGGAACCGGTTGTGAAGAAACTACTCCCGCTGCAGGTACTTGGCGGTGAGCGCGTGGAAACTTACGAAACAACCAAACAAACATCGGCGGCATATATCTATGAACCTGCCGAGCGCGAAATCCTGGATGAGATTATCCCGCGTTTTACTGCGCTCCAGGTTTACCAGTCTATCCTTGAATCGCTGGCATCGGAACATGCTGCGCGTATGGTTGCCATGCGTAACGCTACCGATAATGCCAATGAACTGGTCGGCGATCTGCAACTGCAATATAACAAAGTACGTCAGCAAACCATCACGAGCGACATGCTCGATATCGCGGGCGGCGCCGAAGCGTTAGCCCAGGCAACTCAATCCGTTGGAGGCGAAAATGGCTAAAGCAACAGGCCGTGTAGTGCAAATTTTAGGTGGTGTGGTGGATGTTGCCTTCCCCGAAGGCGAACTGCCCGAAGTTTACGAAGCGATCGAAGTCCCGCGTGAAGACAAAGATGCGCTAATTCTCGAAGTCCAGAAGCACCTGGGCAACAATTGGGTGCGCACCGTAGCAATGGACTCAACTGATGGCTTACAACGTGGTGTGGATGCCCATTCCACTGGCTCCCCCATCATGGTCCCGGTTGGCCCAGCCACCTTGGGACGGATTTTCAACGTGCTCGGTAAAACGGTGGATGAAAAAGGCGAAATGGAAGCGGCCAGCCGCTACCCGATCCATCGCCTGGCACCCACATTTGCCGAACAATCCACCGGCGTGCAGATTTTCGAAACCGGTATCAAAGTTATCGACTTGATCGCCCCGTTCACCAAAGGCGGCAAGACAGGCATCTTCGGTGGTGCGGGCGTAGGCAAGACAGTGGTGATCACTGAACTGATTTCATCCATCGCGCGCGTTCATAAGGGCAACTCTGTGTTTGCCGGTGTGGGCGAACGCACCCGCGAAGGCACCTCGCTCTTCCGCGAAATGATCGAATCGGGCGTTATGAAAGACACTGTGATGGTTTTCGGCCAAATGAACGAACCCTCCGGCGTGCGCTTGCGCGTGGCTCTCTCAGCCCTCGCCATGGCCGAATACTTCCGCGACCAGGGCCGGGATGTCTTGCTCTTCATCGACAACATCTTCCGCTTCACCATGTCTGGTTCCGAAGTGTCGGCGCTGCTTGGTCGTATGCCTTCTGCGGTAGGTTACCAGCCCACCCTGGCCACCGAAATGGGTGAACTCCAGGAACGCATCACATCCACCCGCACCGGTTCTATCACATCGATGCAGGCTGTCTACGTTCCAGCGGATGACTACTCCGATCCCGCCCCGGTAGCAACCTTTACCCACCTCGACGCTACCATCGCTCTCGAGCGTGGCATCGCTGAAAAAGGCATCTACCCGGCTGTGGACCCGCTCACCTCCACCAGCCGCATCCTCGACCCGAACATTGTCGGCCTCGAACACTACAATACCGCCCGCGAAGTCCAGCGTGTTTTGCAGCGCTACAAAGACTTGCAAGACATCATCGCCATCCTCGGCGTAGACGAACTCTCGGAAGATGACAAACTGCTGGTCTCCCGCGCCCGCAAGATCGAGCGCTTCTTCTCCCAGCCTTTCGTCACCGCCGAGCAGTTCACCGGCATCAAGGGCGAATACGTCCCGCTCAAAGAGACCATTCGCTCCTTCCGCGAAATCCTTGACGGAAAATGCGATGATATGCCCGAACAGGCCTTTATGCTGGTCGGCACCATCGAGCAGGCCCGCGAAAAGGCTGAACGCCTCGCCAAGGGCGGCTAATCGTGTCAAGTACCACGTGTCAGGTGTCAGGAATTTCCCTGACACCTGATACCTGACACTGGAGAACTTGTTATGTCAATCCGTTGCGAAATTGTTTCTCAAGACCGCATGGTTTACCAGGGTGATGTTGATATCGTCGTCCTGCCTGGCACCGATGGCGAAATGGGTATCCTGCCGCACCACGCTCCACTGTTGACCACGCTCAAGTTTGGCCTGATCAAAGTCCGGGCCAAAAGTGAAGAGCAAGTCTTTACAGTGGCGGGCGGCGTTGCCGAAGTCCAGCCAGATATTGTCACTGTACTGGCAGATGCTGCTGAAAACGTTGAAGAAATTGACATCGCCCGTGCTGAGGCAGCCCGCCAGAATGCTGAAGCCGCCCTCTCGAAACTCGATCGGGCTGGGGATGTGGATGCTTATCTCTCCGTTGAAGCTGCCCTGCGCCGTTCTGCCCTGCGGCTTGACGCTGCCAAGCGCTTCCGCACCGGCAAGCGCCACGTCAACGAGGAATAAAACATCCTTATGGCAGGCTTTTCGAAAGACCTGGGTATTGACCTGGGAACAATGTTCACGCGTATCGCCGATGGCACTCAAATCATTGTTGATGAGCCCACCATCGTTGCGATTGAAGTTGCTGACCAGAAGATGGTCGCGGTTGGCAAGGAGGCGCGCGATATGTATGGGCGCGTGCCTGATACCATCGAAGTCGCCCGCCCGCTTCAAAACGGCGTGATAGCTGATTATGAAATCACCGAAACGCTTTTGCATGTATTTCTTAAGCGTACCAGCGGGCTGATCCGCATCTTCAAGCCCAATGTGATGATCTCAGTTCCCTATGGCGTTACCAGCGTTGAAAGCCGTGCCGTCCATGAAGCTGTACTCCAGGCAGGCGCACGTGAAGCCTACCTCATTCAACAACCCTTGGCGGCCGCACTCGGCGTAGATTTGCCCATCAACTCACCCTCGGGTAACATGGTAATCTGCCTGGGCGGTGGTTCGACGCAGGCGGCAGTGCTCGCCATGTATGGCATCGTTACTGCTGAAACCTTGCGCGCCGGTGGAATGCAACTTGACGAGGCCATCGTCACCTATGTGCGCCGCAAGTATGGCGTTATCATTTCTGAAGTCACTGCCGAGCAGCTAAAGATTAAAATCGGCGCGGCAGTACCCCAGGATACTGAGCAAAGCATGGAAGTCCAGGGGCAGGATCAGGTGACGGGGCTACCTCGCCCTGTGACGTTGACCACCAGCGAGATGGTGGAGGCCCTGCAAGAGCCGCTCAAGCAGATTGCCGAAACCTGTCGCCGCGTTCTCGAAAAAACGCCCCCGGAACTGGTTTCAGACATCATCGATCGGGGCATGGCCCTCACCGGCGGCGGCGCGCTCCTGCGCGGCATAGACAAGCTGCTCACCAAAACCCTGGGCATCCCTGCCTACCTGGTGGATAACCCCCTGACCTGTGTGGCTGAGGGGGCCGCCAAAGCCCTGCCCATGTATCCACACCTGCGCCGCAGCCTGCCACCCGTTTAAAGTTTCCCCCATGTCTTTTGGCCGCCGACAACTTTTGCTGACCCATCACACCTGGCTTGGCGAAGTGTTCGGCGGTCTTTTTTTTCACCGGAGGATGATCCTATGAATAACAAACCCCTGAATCTCCCTGACCGCTTCAGTGAAGTTTATGGCCTGGGGCAACCTGTGGCTTACCATCCGGCTACAGCGGCCAATGGTTGGGTGAGCCTGTTTTTTGGCGTGCTATTCCTGGGTGGTGGAGGCTTGCTGGCGATTTATGCCTTTTTCTTCGCAGCTGAAAAAGCTGCAACATATGGTCCGGCAGTTTACCAGGATAACCTGTGGCCATTCCTCATCCTGGGGGGGATTGGATTGCTGGTTGGGGTTGGATTGTTGCTCAACGGCATCTTCAATTGGGGCAAAGCAGCCGTGGCCTACGAAAAGGGGTTGGCCTACTATGCCCTCAAGGGCGGATTAAAAATCTGGCAGTGGGCGGAGGTCGATAAGTTTTTTTCCTCCATCACCAAACATTACACCAACGGCATTTACACTGGCACTACCTATATCTACACCCTGCAAAAGAGCGATGGCGAAAAGCTGGTGCTGAATAACGCCCTGAAACAGGTGGAGCAGTTGGGCAACTTTATCATCCAGAATGCGGCTCCCATTCAATACGATAAAATCGTCGCCGCCATTCGCTCCGGGCAGACGGTGACCCTCGGGCCGGTCTCCATCAGCTCGCAAATGCTTGGGATCGGCAAAAAAACATATCCCTGGGATGAAATCGAACAGTTCAACATCCAAAACGGGTTTATCAACATCAAAAAGAAGGGTGGCGGATGGTTTAGCGGCGCCAGCGCCCCGGCTTCGGCCATCCCCAACCTGAACGCATTACTGGCAGTTATCAATCAGGTGATTGGCATCAAATAACCGCTGCAATCAAAGCCTCCGTTTTCCAGCGAAAACGGAGGCTTTTTGTTTTTCCGGGCAGATTTCTACTGCACGAACTCCAACGCGAGAAAAACCGTCAGAGTTGAGTATAATTTATTATAGATAAGAATAAATTTTGGGACATCATCTAGCTGACAATATTGGAGAATCTTATGAATGAGCGAATTTTGATTATCGAAGATGACCAGGCTATTTTGCGCCTTATCCAACGCGGCCTGTCATACGAAGGCTACCATGTCGATACTGCTGTTGACGGGCGCGCTGGCCTAAACCTGGCCCGCGACCGTAGCCCTGATCTCGTTATTCTCGATTGGATGCTGCCCGGCATGGATGGGCTGGAAGTCTGCCACCGCATTCGCATGGGCGGCAATACACCGGTGCTGATGCTGACCGCCAAAGATACCATTCAGGATCGTGTACAGGGCCTGGATGCTGGCGCAGACGACTACATGGTCAAACCATTCAATTTGGATGAACTGCTGGCGCGCATCCGCGCCCTGCTGCGCCGCACCCAGCCCGAACGCATCCAGGTGCTTAAATTTGCCGACCTGACCCTCGATACCGGCTCCCGCCAGGCCATCCGCGCCGGGAAACTTGTTCAATTGACCGCCAAAGAATACGAATTGCTCGAACTCTTCATGCGCCACCCGCGCCAGGTGCTCAAACGTGATACCATTTTTGAGCGCGTCTGGGAGTACGATTTCGGCGGCGAAAGCAACGTCCTCGAAGTCTACATTCGCTACCTGCGCCAGAAACTCGAATTCGACGATCTGCCGCGCCTGATCCACACCGTGCGCGGCGTGGGCTACGTCATGCGCGAAGAACCATAAACATCCACTCACCTTTCGGAATACGCAATATGGCCAGCCGTATTGCGTATTCTCTTTTCAAACCCATGTCCCTACGAGCCCGACTCACCCTCCTTTACGCCACCCTGTTGGGTGGCATCATCCTGTTGTTTGGCGTGTTGACCTACCTGCTGATCAGCGCCCAACTGCTCGGGCAGATTGACAGCACGCTCGAACAAACCATCCAGGGGGTCGTTCAAAATGCCCGTATCGACCCGGTTGGCGAAGTCAACGTCATCACCCTGCCCACACTCGAATTCACCACCAACGTCTATCTCCAATTGTGGGATCGGGAAGGGAATCTCACCCAATCTTCCCCCGCCATTCGGAATTTTAGCCAACCCCTCGACCCGCTCCGCCTGAAAGCATCCGCCCCGACATTTGCTTCCGTTTCGATAGAAACGGCCCACCTGAGAGTGCTCACCACCCCCCTAATGGTTGGCAACCGCCAGATCGGCACATTGCAGGCCGCCTTCAACCTGTCGCTGGCCGATAGCATCATCAACAACCTGCTGACCATCGTCATCGCCCTGACGGTCACCTCCATGCTATTGGCGGCGGGCGCATCCTGGCTGAGCATTGGGCAGGCCCTGGCCCCGCTCGAAACCGTTACCGAAACTGCTGCCCAGATCACCCGCGCCGATGACCTGTCGCGCCGCATCCAATACAGCGGTCCGCCCGGTGACGAGATTGGCACACTCATCCGTGCCTTCAATCGCACCCTGGCGCGGTTGGAAACCCTGTTCACCTCCCAGCAGCGCTTCCTTGCTGATGTCAGTCACGAACTGCGCACCCCCCTGACAGTCATCAAAGGCAATGCCGACCTGATCCGCCGTTTTGGCGCAGACGATGAGTCGCTCGACTCAATCAAAGATGAAGCTGACCGGTTAACGCGCATGGTCGGTGACCTCTTGCTGCTGGCACAGGCCGAATCGGGCAAGCTGCCGCTCAACCTGAAAGCGGTTGAATTCGATGCCTTGCTGACGGATGTTTTTCAGGATATGCGCGTGCTGGCCGGAGAAAAAGTCCGGCTCAAGCTGACAGAGATCGACGAAGCCCAGGTGAACGGCGATAAAGACCGGCTGCGGCAGGTGCTCATCAACCTGATCTCCAATGCCATCCACTACACCCCCCAGGGTGGGGAGGTGGCTGTCAGCCTGTCCAAAGCTGGCGATATGGCCCGTTTCATCGTCCGCGACACTGGCCCAGGCATCCCGGCCAAAGATCTGCCGCACATCTTCGACCGGTTCTACCGCACTGAAAAAGCCCGCACCCGTTCCAAAACCAGCGGATTTGGCCTGGGATTGTCCATTGTCAACGCCATTGTGGATCATCACGGTGGGCAAATTGATGTGGATTCGGTTGAAGGTAAAGGAACCACCTTCACGGTTTTGCTGCCGCTGTACGAGGAAGAATCGTAAAGGTCAGGGCAATATCCTGCCAATAAAAAACTCGCCGGTTGAGCGAGTTTTTTATTGGCAGGTGAGTTTTTTGTTAATTCCAGGGTTGTGCCCATTGTTGCAGCACTTCAGGGTCGACGATGGCAATACGCCGGTTTTCCATCTGGATGGCGCCACTGCGTTCCAATTCGCGCAGGGAGCGCGCTACCACCTCGCGGACGGTTCCCAACCGCGCTGCCAGCTGATCCTGTGTCCAGCGTGAGCCGCCCTCGCCGCTCAATTCATCTGCCGGGATTTCGCCGATCAGCCGGGCCAGGCGGTTCGTGACCTGGAAGAAGGCCATTTCGCTGGCAATGCGCACCAGGTGACGCATCATGCGCGCCAGGTTTTCGATCGTTTTCTCCATAAAGTCTGGGTCGCGGGTGATCAGACTGCGCACTGCCCCGGCTTCGATGATCCAGACTGTGCTGAACTCCAGCGCCTCCACGTTGACCGGGTTGGCGCCGCCATCGAAGACCGGCACTTCGTTGCAGGTTTCACCCTCCTGTAAAACGCGGATGATGTGCTGGCGTCCGCTGGGCGAAACGCGGAAGAGTTTGACGCTGCCAGTCTGGATGATGTGCAGCCCGGCGCAGGCATCGCCTTCCCAGAAGAGCACCTCGCCACGCTGGAAGCGCCGCAGGCTCATGGAAGGCATTAGTTCGCGCAGGGAAATCTCAGATAAGCCCTGGAAGTAAGGGTTGTTTTGCAACGTTTTGAGTTTTTCTTCCGGGGCGATTTTTACACTTTGCATGCTAATCCTTACAGCCGGTCACCTGCGCCAAGCAGGATGCGGTCGGAGCCGCGATCCACTTCCCAGGGGTAGATGATGCGCGCATCGGTGACATCGGCATAATAATCGGGGCGGGCGCTGCCAAACAGGCTGCGGTGGGGGTTGTAGTGCAGTACGCAGGTTTGGGGGAAGCCTCCTGCCGCTGAAACGCGATTTTTGACGGCGGTGATGGTGCGCCCGGAGCCCCAGACATCATCCACGATGAGTACGGAGCGGCTAATCAGTTTGTCATCTGCCGGGAATTGTATGAATTGGGGCCAGACCATCAGTTTTTGATCTCGGCTTTGTTCGAAGGGGAAGTCTACGGCGGCGGTGAGGATGTGGGTGATGCCCATCGCTTCGGCTAACATGCCGCCGGGTATGATGCCGCCGCGGGTGATGAGTACCATGGCGTTGAATTCGTGCGCGAATTGGGGGATGAGTTTGTCGATGAGTTGGTCGACTTCATCCCAGGAAAGGAAGGAGCGGCGGGGAACTGGTGGTTGCATGGGTTAGTTCCCTAGGACTGCGGCGAGTGGGGCCGGGGCCGGGATGTTGGCGTTTGTTCCGGCGCGTTCGACATCGCGTGCCCAGAGATACAGGCAGGTGTGGTAGGCGATGGATGTGTATGAGCTGATGATGTTGGCGATCATGATGAAAATTGAGGCGATGAATACACCCAGTATAACGGCGAACACGATGAGGGGCAGGTTTTCTCCGGCCAGGGAAATGATCGGGTAGGCGATGCCCAGGCCGAGCAGGATTCCGCCCAGGCCGAGCACAAATCCAATCAAACCGGTGATCCAGTTGACGCCTACCATGCTGACGCCAATCAGCAGCAGGTTGTTTTTGACCAGGTAGGTGGCGCGCTTGAGGCCGTCTTTCAGGTTGACATCTTCGATGACCATGATGGGCAGGACAAGGAAGGTGGCTTCGGTCCAGAGTGAGTCGATCAGCCCGGCGATGGCCTCGCGGATGGGGTTGCGCTGGCGGCTGTTGCCTTTGATGATGTTTTTGATAACGTTGACCAGGGTGGATGCGGCTGCCAGGGAGAGGATGTCGAGCCAATCTCGTTGGACGATTTGCCAGGCTTTTTCCATTTTCCCGTCACCTTCGGAGATGTAGCCGTAGATGAGGTAGATGGTCATTGCTGAGAAGATGTAGGTGACGGCGTATTGGACGAAGAGTAATATTGCGCCCATGATGCCGAGGATGAGTTGGGCGAAGCTGCCATCGGTGCCGAGGATGAAGGCTGCCAGCCCGATGGGAATGGTGCCAATAATTGAGACGACCAGCCCAACCAGTAAGGCGTAGATGGATGGTTTGATCAGGTCTCGGTCGGCCATTGCCATTTTCCAGGATTGGGTGAGAAAGGCCCACCCGCGTGAAACCGATTGCATTGTTCCTCCAGGTTGAATAATGTATGAACTGGCGCTTTCCCTGAACTGGTTTTCTCTCTTGGCTGATTCCCAGGCTGGGTGTTGGTCAGTTAGTAATTGTCTGGCACATCGATTGGTTCGATGGATAGCAGGGTCTTTGTACGGGGAAGATAATAAGCGCGATAGGTCAATCCGTCAATCAGGGCGTTGTAGGCTGTATGTTTCACCTGGAATTTTAGCTCGTTGATGATGTAATAGTAATAGGTGTGGCTGGAACGGCCAGATGAGCGCACTTCGCTGTGTTTGCGCGCCGGGGCGGTGACTTGCTCGATCTTTGCGCTGAAAATATCCATTAAGTAGCGCGCCATAAAAATGATGCCGAAGATGGCGATACCGCCAAAAACGAGCAGGATGATCAGGAATGGCGCCAGATCGGCCAGTGAGAAGCTCAGGTTTTTTGTTGTGTTTAAGAAAAGCATTGGCCCAAGCATCACGAGTGTGATCGGGAGCAAAACCAGGCCGGGGGCGGTTTTGGTGATCAGCAGGTGGTTGCGTTGTTCTGATGGGATTTCGCCGCGCTGGTTCGCTTGCAGGGTTTCTTCGGTGAAGTTGTTGGCCTGTGCCAGGATGTGCCGCAATGAAGTTTTAACGGCCTGTTCGTTGATTGCGCCGAATTGTTCGGCCGAGAGCACCACCTCGCTTTCATCCAGGTAATAGATGGCGTAGTGCTGCCCCGGCAGCAGCCCGCCGGTGTTGCGCGAGGGTGGCAGGAGCAATTGGCGCTCGCCAGCCTGAATGTAGTAGCCTTTTTTGCGCTCAAAGGCCAGTTCACCAGATGTCTGGCGTACTGCCTGGTTGCGCAGATCGCGGTTGATGGCTGGTGCGCGCCGCAGCAACCCGCTTGCGCTGGCGAGGAAGCCGAATACGATGAGCATGATCAGGATGATGGGGATCAGCAGGAAGGGCAGGCTGCTGCCCGGTGCGCGGTTGGTGTTGAAGAACAGGCTGGCATTGAGCAAGAGGAGCGGGATGAAGACCAGTAAGATGATCAGGGAGGTTAACATCAATGGCTGCCACATGGATTGTGCCAGGCGCTTTTTTTGGGTCTCGGTGATCTGCCCCTGGCGATTGGCGGCCAAGTCTGCCGGGTCGAGCAGGTTGATGGTGTTTTGGCGGTTGAAAATTTGATTGAACATTGGGCAACATCCAGGCGTTGGGATGGTTTTTATAACCCAGCGGCATTATTAAGCATTATAGCAAACTGACCGGGTCGATTTCAACACGCCAGCCTTCGGGGATGCGCTGTTCGCGCAGGAAGGCGGGTGGGTTGGGGGCGCGTACCACAATTTGCCAGCGGTGCAGCTCGCCCAGTTTGCTGAAAAAGCATGGGACGGGGCCGATCAATTCGATATCGGAACCACCCGGCAGTGCGGTTTGCAGTGTTTTTGCCAGGGTGGAGGCTTGTTTTTCGGCTTCGGTGGCGTTGGGGTGACGAAATTCCAGCCGCGCCAGGCGCGCATAGGGCGGGTAGCCTAACCGGCGGCGATTTGCCATTTCCATTTCTAAAAAGGCTGAATAATCGTGCCCGGCGGCGGCCTGGATGATCGGTGATTCGGGCATAAAGGTTTGTAAAATCACCTTGCCTCCGCGCGCTGATCGCCCGGCGCGCCCGGCTACTTGTGTGAGCAGTTGAAAACCCCGCTCTCCGGCAAATGGGTCGGGCAGCGTCAGCCCCACATCGGCCAGCACCACGCCCACCAGCGTCACCAGGGGCAGGTCTAGCCCCTTGGCGAGCATTTGCGTGCCCACCAGTACATCGGCCTGGTGATTAGAGAAGTGCGTCAGGATCAGCTCGTGCGCATCCTTCTCGCGGGTTGTATCCCAGTCCCAGCGCAGGGTGCGCGCATTGGGCAGCAGCGCCTGCACTTCAGATTCCACCTTTTCGCTGCCCAGGCCAAAGGCGCGGATCTGCGCGCTGTGGCAGTTGGGGCAGGTTTTTGGCATTTGGCGTGTGTAGCCGCAGCGATGGCAAACCAGCAGGTTTTGCCCGTCGGTGTGCAGCGTCAGTGGGATTTCACATTTGGGGCATTTGACGACGTGCCCGCAGTCGCGGCAGAAGACATAGGTGGCGGTTCCGCGCCGGTTCAGGTACAAAATGGCTTGTTCGCCGCGCGCCAGCGTCTCAGCCAAGGATTCGGCCAGGGCGCGGCTGAAAATGCCCCGGTTCCCGGCTTTCAACTCTTCGCGCATATCCACAATGGAAATAGGGGGCAGCCCGCTCAAGAGTGGATGTGTCCCGAACTGGGGATTGACCCGTCTTTTCATTTCCAGCAAACGGATCAGCCCGCCCCGGCCCTTTCTCACCAATTCGATGGGTGGGGTGGCGCTGCCCATCAGCACCACTGCCCCACAAATTTTGCCGTAGCTGATGGCGGCATCCACCGCCTGGTAAAACGGCGGCTCAGATTGGTAATAAGATGGATCGTGGCACTCATCCAGCACGATCAGCCCCACATTGGGCAGCGGTGCGAACAGCGCCGAGCGCGCCCCGATGATGACTTTTAACGCCCCCGAGCGCGCCCGCCGCCAGGTATCATAGCGCTCCCCATCTGACAACCGGCTGTGGAGGATGCCCACCTGCCCAGGGAAGCGCGCCACAAAGCGCCGCACCATTTGCGGCGTCAGCGCCACTTCGGGCACAAGGATGATGGCCTGGCGTCCACGTCGCAGTGTTTCGGCGGTGGCGCGCAGGTAGATTTCAGTCTTGCCTGACCCGGTGACGCCGTGCAGCAAAATTGGCAGCAGTGTGCGACCTTCGGCGCGGTGTTCAAACATGCTGTGGATGCTGTCCCACACAATTTGTTGTTCTTCCGTCAGGCTGGGGGCTTTACCGGGCGCGGTGGGTGTGCGGCGCTGCATGTTCTCCACCGGGTCGCGGAAAATTTCACTTTCGCGCAAGAAAATCAGCCCGCGTTCTGAGAGTTCTTCCAGGTCTTCCAGGTTGCAGCTGCTTTCGGCATAAACCCACGAAACGTTGACGGCGTCTGGTTCGCGCATCAGGAATTCCATGGCTTTTTTGCGGCGCTCGCGGGTGGCGTCGGTTTTGCCCAGGTCTGCGACCAGGTATTTGGCAAGTTCTGGTGAAACTGCCAGTTGCGCCGTGCGCACGAATTTGGGGCGCACGGAGGGCGGCATCAGCACCGATTCTTTGCTTAAAATCCCCTGTTTTACCAGCCGTTCGGCGGTTTTGCGCCAGTCCACCGGCCCAAAATGCCGGTCGATCTGCCGCCCGCGCAGCGAGCCGCGCTGGTTGAGCAAATCGATCAACCGCGATTGGATATTGGAGACGGTCAGCGTATCCGGCTCCAGCTTGCGCGTCTCGCGGATGCTGTATTGTGTATCGACATGCTGGCTCAAGCCGGGCGGGATCAATAATTCCACAATCGCTGCCAGGGGGTTGAGCGTATCGTGCGCCAGCTGCCGCGCAAACTGGATCTGCGCCACACTCACGACCGGGGTGGCATCCAGCACCGAAAGAATCGACCTGGTTTCGGCTACCATTGGCGCGTCTGGCAGGTCGAGCACCACACCCTGCACCGTCTGCCCGCCAAACGGAACCGTTACCAGCGTGCCATTGCCCACCATCCCGGCCAGCTCTGGCGGGATGGTGTAATCGAATTCGCCAGTCACGGCTGGCAGGTTGACAACGACACGGGCAAAGGGCATTCTCAAAATCCTTTATACGGCTAATGAAGCCCAGTCAATTCGCCCATTGATACAAAACCGTTGGGTAAATTCTGCCAACAGAGAATTGAGCTTTTGCTTACGTTCTTCCTGAAATTCGAGTTCTTCAAATGTAGAAAATAGGTTTGGCGCTGGCAGCGTTTGCTTTTTCATCAAAGCGTTAAGTAGAATTCCCTGCTTTTCCGAAAAATACTCATCAAAAACATGAAAGATAATTTCTGCCGCATGTGTTAGCTCGCCAGAACGCCAAAAATAAGAGCGAGACGCAATTAAATCATCCAGTGTTATCTGTTCTAAAAGAATCAAACGTGTTTTCTTGTAGTTCTCAATAGCATTGTTTGGATTTTCCATTACTTCCCCCGCGATTTTTTAATCTTTGGGTCTTTTTTGCCAGAATTAAATTCTACCAATTGTTCCCAATTAATTTTATCATCAACGCAAAACTCGGCCAAAAACTCCCTTGTAAAGCGATTCAATATTTGATTGTATTGCTCAGCGAATTCATGGTTTCGTTCTTTGGCCTGATGGCCTAATGGCTCAATAATATCAACAAATAAATGATTATCGCCAGAAATAAAATCCCAAAACGCTTGACCGCATAATTTTTGATAATCGCCCTTGTCTGGTTGGCTATCATATCCATAGCAACAACCGTTGATTGCCATAACGTTGGTTTTTGAGTTACTCGTACGCAAAATTCGTTGTGCTTTTTTGAAATTATCGATCATGCGTTTGATCTGGCTACTATTTCCCCAGTTGGGGCCAGACTTGACCGAGACAATATAAATTATTCCATCATGGCTAAATTCTAAATCAATCCCCTCGGCCGATGATTTTTTGCCATCAAAGGCTTTTCCGCACACAAAAATTGCCAAACCTTCCAAGAATTCGCCAAAAATTGCTTCTTCTTGTGATGAGAGATGAGCATCTACAATCGATTTAACCAAATCCTGTGCTGTCCCAATATTTTTTGCTTTGAAAAGATAAGGATTTTTGCGTTCCAAAACATTAAACAGTTTCAGTTTGCTAAGGTTGTCTGCCCTGCGGCGATGAAAATCACCGATATTGTTTTCTACATACCCAACCACATCACTCAGGTTTAGCGGCATCGTAAGGCTCCTTCTTTTCAAGCAAGGCCAGTTGTTGGACAGGCAAAGATATTTTGGCCGGCAAGCTGTCGTGCGCCACCTGGAAATATTCAGCCAAAATCTCAATCCCGATGGCGCTTCTAGCCATTTTCTGGGCAACGCGAACCGTTGTGCCAGAACCCATAAATGGATCAAGCACCCAATCCCCCGGTTTTGTGAATAACTTGATAAACCACTCCGGCAAATCTTCGGGGAAAACCGCGCTGTGGCTTTTATTCCTGGTCTCGGTTGCCATGTGCAGCACATTGCTTGGATAAGCCTTCTCTCGCCCGATCCAGTTGGCGATCCGCTTGCCAAAACCACTGCCCACCTTCGATGGGTCGCGGACTTTGTCAGTTTCGCTCAGGTTTTTTAGGCGGCGTTCCGCCCAATCTCCCATTGGAACCATGACTTCTTCCTGGTACATATTAAATTTCCGAGATTTGTTGAATTGCAACAATCTTTCCCAAGAATCGCGGAAACGATTTGGCCATTTCCCCGGATATGAATTTTTCTTGTGCCAGATAAATTCCTCTGTCCACAGCCAGCCCTGTTTGCGCATTTCAAGGATTAGCTCAATTACATAAGTATGCCGTTCACCATCGACTACTTTTTCCTTGATATTCAAGACAAACGTGCCATCCGGCTTCAAAACGCGCAGCAACTCAGCAGAAATCGGCAAAAACCAGGCCACATAGCCATCTGGCGAAACGCCGCCGTAGGTATGGGTGCGGCTGTCAGCATACGGTGGCGAAGTAAAAATCAAATCAACAGAATGGTCAGCGAGTTTTTTAAGTTCTTCTCGACAATCACCTAACAATAAACGCACTTCGGGGGAATTCATAATCTAAATTATACACTTTGTTCTATCTCAATCCTGTATAATCTCCCTCATGTTTAGCCCCGCCCTCAACCTGCTCAAACTGACCCTCAACCGCCGCGACCTGGCCCCGCGCATGGCGATCTACTACGTCACCACCCACTGCAACCTGAACTGCGCCTACTGCGAAGACTTTGGCGCGCGCCGCAACCCCCAGCAGGCCGCCCCGCCCAGCACCGAAAAAGCCCTGCACATCCTGCGCATCCTCCGCAGCGGCGTCTCGCGCCTGTGGCTGACCGGCGGCGAGCCTTTCACCCATCCTGGCATCGACGAGATTATTTTAAAAGCCAAAAATGAGCTGGAATTCAAGCAAATCAGCCTGATCACAAACGGATTCCTGCTCCCGCAGCACGAATCCGCCCTCCCGGCGCTTGACCGTTTAACCGTCAGCCTCGACTCAACCGCCCCCGAGCAGTGGTCGCAAACCATCGGCGTTCCCCCGGCCATGGCCAAAACCATCCTCGAGAACATCCGCCACTACGCCGCCTTACAAGATAAATTCGGCTACAAAATGAGCCTCAACGCCGTGATCAGCCCCGAACTGTTGGAAGCATCCTCGCAGCCAGACAACCAGAGCGAAGCAGGTTCCACACTTCAAGATCTGCTCATGTTCTGCGTGGCGAACAAACTCCAAATCTCCTTCTCCCCGCAGTCTTACAACAACTGGCCGCGCTACGAGCTGATGGTTTCTCCCGCCTACCGGGCCTTCATCGCAAAACTGATCGACCTCAAACGCCGGGGAGCACCCATCCTGGCATCCGAACAATATCTCAAATCCATGCTGGATTTCCGCGCCTACGATTGCTACCCGACCCTGATCCCGCGCATCTACCCCAACGGCGACCTTTCATATCCCTGCCGCCCGCTCGAAAAAGCCGAAAACGGCCAGGGCGGGCGTCCAGTCAACTTGCTGGGTGTAGAAACCTGGGCCGAAGCCTGGAAAATCGCACTGGCTGAATACGGCCAGCCTCCCGCAGCCTGCAACTCCTGCTTCCAGCAGTGCTACGCCGAACCCTCGCTCATGGCCGCCAACCCGCTGGCCTGGGTTGCCGAATCCTTCCGCACTCGCGCCGACCTGAGCACTTACGCGCCCGGATAACTCACCGGAAAATATAAGCCTTATAATCCCCCATTGCCATCATGCTACAATACCCTCACAACCTTCAAAAGGCAGCCTGACATGAACAAATTCCTCGGCTACACCTGCTCACTCTGTGGCAAAGAATACCTGCCTGGCCAGGTCACCTACACCTGCGCCTGTGGCGGCAACCTGGATGTTGTCCTCGACTACAACAACATCCGAAAAAACACAAAGCCAGATGCCCTGCTCGACAAACCGTGTGCCTCGCTCTGGCACTTCCAGCCCCTTTTGCCAGTGGCCCTGCCCCCGGCTGGATTTTCCTCGCCCCTCAGCCTGCCCGGCGGAACCCCAACACTTTCCCTGCCCCGGCTGGCTGACAAACTCAGCCTGAAGCAGCTCTGGCTCAAAGATGAATCGCGCAACCCCACCGCCTCCTTCAAAGACCGCGCATCCGCTGTCGTCGTGGCCCGCGCACAAGAAATCGGCGCAGAAGTGGTTGTCACCGCATCCACTGGCAATGCGGGCGCAGCCCTGGCCGGCATGTCTGCTGCCATCGGCCAAAAAGCGATTATTTTTGCGCCCAAAAACGCCCCGCAGGCTAAAATTGCCCAACTGCTGGTTTTTGGTGCCAAAGTCCTGCTCGTCGATGGCACTTATGATGATGCCTTCGATCTCTCTGTCAAAGCTGCCGATGAATTTGGCTGGTATTGCCGCAACACTGGCTACAACCCGTTCACCGTAGAAGGCAAAAAGACAGCCGCCTTCGAAATCTGGCAGCAAATAGGCCAACTTGCCAACCTGGCCCAGACCACCATCTTTGTTTCTGTTGGTGATGGCAATATCATCTCTGGCATTCACAAAGGCTTTAAGGATTTGCTGGCCCTGGGCTGGATCGAGCAACTGCCGCGCATCATTGGCGTGCAGGCCGAAGGCTCGGCGGCTGTGACGAATGCTTTTCATGCCGGAACAGAAATTATCGAGCCGGTAAAAGCCCAAACGCTGGCAGACAGCATCAGCGTAGACCTGCCCCGCGATGGGGTGCGCGCGGTGCGGGCAGCGCGTGATACTGGCGGGTTGTATATCACGGTCCCAGATGCAGAAATTCTCAAGGCAATTGCCGAACTCGGCAGCGTGGGTATTTTTGCCGAACCCGCCGGGGCTACCGCTTATGCCGGTTTAACGGCGGCCAGGGCGGCAGGGCAGATCGATCCTGAATCCCCCGTTTTGGTGCTGAATACTGGCAGCGGCCTGAAAGATGTTCGCGCGGCGATGCAGTCAGTCTCATCCGCCCCGATTATTGAACCAACCCTGGAGGCTGTAAAACGCGCCTTATGAAAGATTGGGATATTCCTTTTCGTTACCTGGTGACTGTTGTTTTGATGGCGCTGCTCGCGGCGTTTTTCTGGTCGATGCGCGATGCATTTACCCCGTTGCTGGTTTCGGCCCTGACTGCTTATATGCTCAGCCCCCTGACCAACTTCCTGGTGACGCGTGTTCGCTTGAAGCGCAAGCTGGCCGCTAATCTTGTTTATTTCTCAGCGCTGGCGTTTTTTGTGGTGATGCTGGTGGTGGTGGCTCCGGCCATTTTTCGTGAAGCCCAAAACCTGCTGGGTGATTTGAACCAGGCGTTGGATGATTTGCAAGCGCTGGTGAGAGAGCCTTATACTTTTGGCGGCACGAAAATTTACCTGGGCGCCCTCTTGCCAGGCCTGCGCGAGTCGTTTGGCAGTGTGATTGTGCCTGACCCTGAAGAAGCCCTGCAGTGGCTCCAGACTGGCTCACGCGGCTTTTTGTGGCTGTTGGTGATTCTGGTGACGAGTTATCACCTGATGACCGACTGGGAGAGCCTGCGCGAGTGGCTGATTGGTGGCTGGCCTGAAAGCGGGCAGGATGAACTGCGCAAGTTGTATGCTGAGCTGCGCGCGGTTTGGATGGGTTACCTGGGCGGCCAGTTGCGCCTGATGGTGACCTTGATGTTGATTTATACAACAGCCTGGTCGGCGATTGGGCTGCCGGGTGCGCTGGTGCTGGGCCCGCTGGCCGGGATGTTGAACCTGCTCCCTGAAGTGGGGCCGTTCCTGGCGGCGTTGTTTGCCACGGTTTTTGCGTTTATTGAAGGCTCCAATTTCCTGCCCATCTCAAACCTGGCGTTTGCGTTGTTAACACTGGGGGTGTATTTTGTGCTGAACAACATTAAAACCATCTGGCTCCAGCCGCGCATTCTTGGGCAGAGTGTTTTATTGCACGAGGCCCTGGTATTTGTCGCCATTATCACATCAGTCATGTTGTGGGGCATGTTGGGGGTGTTGATTGTTGTGCCTGCGCTGGCCTCGGCCATGGTAATTGGGCGCTATATCCGCGCAAAATTGCTTGGTTTGCCGCCGTTTCCTGATGTAAAATCGGATACAACCCTGAAAAATGAGAAAGTGCATCAATGAAAATCACCTATTCGATAATTGCGCCGATCTTCAACGAGTTTGAGAACATCCCCGAACTCTACAGCCGCGTCAGCGAAGTGATGAACTCTACCGGCGAACCCTGGGAATTGGTACTGGTTGATGATGGCTCCAGCGATGGCTCCACCGATCGTATCCGTGAACTGGCAAAAAAAGATGAAAAAGTGCGCCCGGTTATTTTTGCGCGCAATTTCGGTCACCAGATTGCCGTCACTGCCGGTTTGGATTATTCACGCGGCGATGCGATCGTCATCATTGATGCTGACCTGCAAGACCCACCTGAAGTTATCCTGGAACTGGCTAAAAAGTGGCGCGAAGGCTATGAGGTTGTCTACGCCATCCGCGCCGAACGTGAAGGCGAAACCTGGTTCAAACTGCTCACCGCCTCGTTGTTTTACCGGTTGATCTATCGCATCACCGATGTGAAAATCCCGCTCGATACCGGTGATTTCCGCCTGCTCGACCGCAAAATCGTTGGTGTGATGAACCAGATGCGCGAAAAACACCGCTTCCTGCGCGGCATGTCGGCCTGGATCGGCTTTAAACAGGTTGGCGTGGAATACAAACGCTCCGCGCGCAAGGCGGGTGTCACCAAATACCCGCTTAAAAAAATGGTCAAGTTTGCCAGCGATGGCATTACCGGCTTTTCTTACTTTCCGCTGCAAATCGCCACTTACCTGGGATTCATCGCGGCGGGTGTGGCCGTACTCGCTATCCCGCTCGTAGCGTATACCCGCATTGTAACGGGCCTGCATGCCTTTGAAGGACAGGCCACTACCCTCATCGCGGTGTTGTTCTTTGGCGGGGTGCAGCTCATCTCATTGGGCATCCTGGGCGAATATATTGGCCGTATCTATGATGAAGTCAAGGGCCGCCCGCTTTACGTTGTCCGCGAAGCGCCAGCCAAAGAGTAAAAATCACAGGCACACACAAAAACACGGGATTGCGCAATCCCGTGTTTTTTTTGGAACCTACCGCCCGGCCAGCTCCACCCGTATCGATGTATATTTACTCTTCCTCAACTTTCCCATCAAAGCGAACATTGAAAACATCAACCCATACTTCTGCTGCATCAACACCCTGACGTGTTCCACCGCTGCCGCAGAGCCATCCACCTGGGCGGTTGCCGCCACCCAATCTCCTACCGGCGTTCCATCTGCCCTGGATGGCGCAACCTGCACCTGTGGAAAGTTGCGAATGCGCCGGGCTTTCCCCGAACCGCTTTCCGTCCAAATAAAGAGCGATTCACCCTTTTGCGCAAACCACACAGGCGTTTTCACACCCTGACCGTTCTTGCGCATGGTCTCAATATTAAGATATTGCTGCTTCTCAAATGCCTGCAACCCTGACATAGTATCCTCCGAAAAAAGGTGAAATATTAAACTTATCGACAGAATCTTACCACTTCTGAGTTGATCGCAAATGGAATTTGATGGCGACTCCGGCTAAAAATTGCCCCCACTTGATTCGAGGTTTATAATGGGCATAATTTATCTGTAAAATAATCCCTCATACAATCACATGCCACGAAATATTGAAATCAAAGCCCATGCCCCGAATTTTGTCGACATAAAAACCCGCGCCGAAGCCCTCAGCGACACCCCCTGCGAAATCATCACCCAGGAAGATACTTTCTTCCCAACCCCGCAGGGCCGGCTCAAACTGCGCATCCACGGATCAGGCAGTGCCGAACTCATCTACTACTCTCGCACCGACACTACCGGCCCCAAACGCTCAGATTACTTCTTCTACCCAACCGGCGACCCTGATTCACTCAGGAAAGTCCTGGCCCTGGCCTACGGCGTGCGCGGCACCGTCCGCAAACGACGCTTTGTTTACCACATTGGCCAATCTCGAATCCACCTCGACGAAGTTGAAAACCTGGGCAACTTCGTCGAAATCGAAGTTATCATGCACCCCGGACAGACCGATGCCCAGGGCCAGGCCACCTCACAAGAACTCATGCAAAAACTCGGCATCCAACCCGCCGACCTGCTTGATCGAGCCTACATGGACTTGATCGAACTCGCCACATAATCCCCCCGAAAAAGAGAAAAAACATGCCCCAAATCAACAGCATCAACCACATCGCCATCGTCGTTGACGACATGGAAAAATCCCTCAGCTTCTGGCGCGACGCCCTTGGCCTCGAACTCCACGAACTGCGTGATGTACCCGCCGAAGCCAGCCAGGTTGCCTTCCTGCCCGTTGCCGGCAGTGAAATCGAACTCGTCACCCCCACCACCGCAGATTCCGGCATCGCCAAATACCTCGCCAAACGCGGCCCCGGCATGCACCACGTCTGCCTCGAAGTTGATGACATCGAAGCCATGCTGGCCCAACTCAAACAAAAAGGCATCCGCCTCATCAACGAACAGCCCCGCACCGCTGCCGATGGCAAACGTTACGCCTTCATCCACCCCGAAAGCACCAGCGGCGTCCTCGTCGAACTTTACCAACTCTAATCCATCACTAGCAACAGTTTTCAACACATGACCGCCCCCTCAACATTACAACTTTTTGGGTTAAAACCGGATTTACCCATCCTGGCAGGAGTCTCTGGCGGCCCGGACTCACTCGCCCTTTTGCATTTCCTGCGCAGCTCAGACCGCCCTGTCATCTGCGCCTCGTTTAACCATCATCTCCGCCCCGAATCAGATGATGACATTGCCCACGTCCGCCAAATCGCCGCTGCCATGGGCGTGACCTTCGTCACTGATTCAGCCGATGTAGCGGCCTATGCCGCCGCCGAGAGCATGTCCACCGAAGAAGCCGCCCGCACCCTGCGCTACCGCTTCCTGTTCAGCGAAGCCCGCAAAGCCGGGGCGCAGGCCGTTGCCGTAGGCCACACCGCCGATGACCAGGCCGAAACCGTCCTCATGCACTTCTTGCGTGGAGCGGGGCTATCTGGCCTGAAAGGGATGCCGCCTCGTGTTATCCTGCCTACCTTCGATGCCGAAATCCCCCTGATCCGCCCGCTGCTCAGATGGGCTCGCGCCGATACCGAAGCATACTGCCAAGAAAACAACCTCACCCCGCGCTACGACTCATCCAACACCGACACCACTTACCTGAGAAACCGTCTGCGTCACGAACTGCTGCCCCTGCTTGAAAGTTACAACCCGCAGATCCGCCAGGCCCTGGCACATAGCGCCCTGGCCCTGCAAGGTGACCATGAACTGCTGCTCGAAGCCGTTGAAGGCGCCTGGGAAAATACCCTGGTAGAGCGCGGCAGCGGCTACATAGCTTTCGACCGCATCATGCTCGAATACTATTCTGAACCCATGCTGCGTAATATCTTCCGAAAAGCTATCTCGACCATTTCGCCCAATTTGCGCGATGTCGACTTTGATGCGCTCACCCGCGCTGCCAGCCTGGGGACGGGCACCATTGACCTGGTGGGCGGCCTGCAAATGTTTACCGAGGGGCAGATCATCTATGTAGCCAGCCCCAACGCCTGGTTCCCGCCGGTTTACTGGCCGCAGCTCAGCAAGGAATACACCATTGAGACCGGGCTGGCCCCGATGGGCAACGACTGGGTTCTTCACGTAGAAGAAATTTCCGGCAGCGAGGCGCTCTCACAGGTTAATGAGAACCAGGATCCATTTACAGCCTGGTTAGATGTTGATTTGGCGAGAGACCTGGTTTGGGTGCGAAACTATCATCCCGGTGACAAATTTGAGCCGTTAGGCATGCCCGGGATGCAGGTTAAACTCTCCGACCTGTTTGTTAATCAAAAAATCCCCAAGCGCGCCCGCCCGAAGTGGCCGCTGGTGTGCGTGGGCGATGAGATTGCCTGGGTGGTGGGCTTGCGCGTGGCCCACGCCTGGCGGGTAACTGAGAAGACGCAAAAAGCGTTGCGTATGCAGTTGAATAAGCTCCAAATGTAAAAGAGAAGGGTGAGTTAGGCTCGCCCTTCTCTTTTTGATCCCTGGGTCATTGCTCCAGGTAATTGGGTGCGGCAGTTAATCGCCCCGCGAAACCAGCTGCTTGAGTTTAATGCTCAGTTCGCGCCACTGGATTTTGGAAACGCCCAAGTTCTGACGGATTTTATCATTTTCAACGCCGCGTTTGTGTTCGCCGATGGCGTAGGTCCAGCGGCACATGTCGAAAGACAGGTGCTTGTCGAGCGCAGCGTCATTGCCGATGTCTTCTAGCAAGTATTCCAGGCGGCGCGGTGACCAGGGGAACAGGCGATCTGCCGGGTTGTACTGGTTGACATATTCTTTATAAGCAGGCAGCCAGTCATCCATGAGTGCCAGTTTACGCTCTTTGTAGCGGTTGACCGGGCTGGCGTAGCGGATGAAAACGGTGGGGCCTTCGGGGGCGCTCAGGTCTATGTGGTTGATGTGGATGCCCAGGCATTCGCTCTTTTTGATGCCGGTGGTGAGCAGCAGGTAGACCAGGGCATAGGGGCGCGCATCTGGTTTGGGGCGGCGGCGATAGCGGTCGGCGGCCAGCAGTACTGCTTGAATTTCATCATCGCTCAGGACGACAGGCAGCGGACTGATGGCAGAGCGCTGGAGCACTTTTTCCGCCGGGTCGATCATCAGCACCCCGTTTTTGTGCAGCCAGCGAAAGAAGGATTTTGCTGTGGTGATGCGCCGTGCCAGGGTTTTGGGGCTGCATGGCACGCCGCGTTCATTTTGCATCCATTCAAAGAATTTATTCAAGTCTTCGGTGCGAACCGCTCCGACAGTTTGTTCGGGTGGAAAATAAGAAGCCAGCAGGCGCAAATCTGACAAGAACGCTTTTACGGTGTAAGGGGAACGTCCCTGGTCGTGCAGGTAAATTTCGTATGCGCTGATTGCCGGTGGAATTGTAACAGTCGAAGTGATATGAGCAGTAGCATTTGGGGTTGCAGCCATTATTTATATCTCCTTTAATAACATTACTGCGCATAGTTTAGCACATTTGGCGTGTAATTCAATACCCTGGAGGGAATTAATACGCGTTTGTCATATATTGGCAATGCGCAATGCGTGAAAGCAAAAAGCTACAAAGAAACTATACACTTCTTCGTAGCTTTGTACCATTACAGAAAAATTGTTTTTAGATTGTGGTTGCGTTAAAGCAGTTCATTTTTCGTTGCGAGCCTTGGGGATCAGGCGGATGGGGGTGCCCACAAAGCCATACTCCTCGCGGATGCGGTTTTCGAGGAAGCGGATGTAGGTGAAGTGCATCAGGGTTGGGTCGTTGACAAAGAGCAGGAAGGTGGGCGGGTCGGAGCGTACCTGGGTGGCGTAGTAGATTTTGAGCTGCCGCCCAGCGTGGGATGGGGCAGGGTGGGTATCCTGGGCGTTTTGCAGCAGGATGTTCAGCTTGGAAGTGGTTAAGCGTGCCAGTCTTTCCTCCTGCACCCGCAGGGCGGTGGGTAGAACCTGGTCAACGCGCTGGCCTGTTTTGGCGGAAATGAACATCAGCGGCACGTAATCCATAAAGTTCAACTGCTCGCGCACTTTTTTTGTGTATGCATCCATGGTGTAGGTGTCTTTAACCACCGCATCCCATTTGTTGACCAGCACTACACACGATTTCCACTCTTCCAGGATGTACCCGGCGATGTGCGTATCCTGGGCGGTGATGCCTTCTTCGGCGTCGATCATTAGCAGTACAACATCGGCGCGTTCGATGGCTTTGAAGGAGCGCACGACTGAGAATTTTTCCACGCCCGGGTCGATCCGCCCACGCCGGCGGATGCCGGCTGTATCGATAAGTGTGACCGGGATGCCATCAAATTCGATTTTGGTGTCCACTGCATCGCGGGTGGTGCCGGCGATGGGGCTGACGATGGCGCGCTCCTTACCGGCCAGCCGGTTAAGCAGGCTGGATTTGCCAGCGTTGGGTTTGCCCACGATGGCGATTTTGACCGATTCATCGTTTTCTTCTTCTTCCTGGTTGGGGAAGGTTGCCAGTAGTGCATCCAGCAGATCGCCGGTGTCTGTTCCGTGTACGGCTGAGATGGCGTACGGGTCGCCCAGGCCGAGTTCGTAGAACTGTCCCACGTTGTCGCGCTCGGTCAGGCTTTCGCATTTGTTGACCACCAGGAAAATCGGCGGGAAGGGTTTGCCATCCACCATTTTTTGGCTGCGACGCAAAATTTGGGCTACCTCGCGGTCGGCGGGGGTGACGCCGCTCTGACCATCGCACAGCAGGAAAACCACATCTGCTTCACCGATGGCGATGCGCGCCTGGGCCTTGATCTCGTTGATGAAATCGGCTGAACCGATGGAGAGCGGGGTTTTGCCGCCGTGTGAAGGGTCGATGCCGCCGGTGTCAACCACGTCAAACCTGATGCCGCTCCATTCGGCTTCGGCAAAGATGCGGTCTCGGGTGGTGCCGGGGGTGTCGTCTACAATAGCCAGTCGTTCACCGACCAGGCGATTAAATAGGGTGCTTTTGCCCACGTTGGGGCGTCCTACAAGTGCTACTACAGGTTTGGTCATGGGGTTTCCGGTTGAAAGGGATCGTTTAACGTGTCACGATAAACAGATTTGAGATGTTTCATGTCGCTGGGCGGGGTCGAGAGCTGCCATCGAAATGTTTTTGGGCGGTAAAAATCTTTCGATGGCGCGATCGCTGCGCTCAAGGCGGGTTTACGGGCTGGGCGCGGTGGGCGTGGCCGGGCTGATGATGACTTCGATGGTGCCGGGGTTGAGCGATTCCACCTGGATTTCGTTGATTAAAATTTGGACGTTTGGCGTTACCTGGTGAGTCCCGGCGGCCAGGCCGGTCAAGTCTACCAGAATTTTAACATCGCCGGCGGTCAATTTATCGAGCAATGGCAGCGGGCCCGATAGGATGATGTCCACATTCTCGGGCGAGATGCTGGCCTGGGTGGCCGGGTCTATACCTACCAGTTCCACCGGCATATTCGAGAGCGAGAGACTGCCTTGGATGGCGGCAACCATTACTTGCACGCGCACTGTCTGCTCGCCGACTACCGAAACGCCCTCCGGCAGCAGCAGCGCCAGCCCGGTCTCCACATTTTGCGAAACATTGCTCAGGCTGAGGGTTTCGGTATCCACAAAACCGGGCATGGCGTTTACCAGCGATGGATCGCTGGAAAAGACCGTCACGATCGGCGGATAAACAGAAACATTGGTCAGGCGGTAGCCATCGGATACCTGCCCGCGTACTGCCACCTTCACCGCCAGGTCGCGATACCCGCCCTGTTGGGCAATTGGCAGCAACACTTGCAACTCTTTGGGGGCAAAATGCAGCCCGTTGATGCTGTTGCCGTCATTATCCACCGTTTTCAGGTCGATGGTCGAATCGATGGTTTCGCGCGCGCCATTAATGTTGAGCACCGCTTCTACTCGCGCTACCTGTGCCACCAAAGACTCTGGGCCAGAAATGACAACTTCGTGTGGCGAAAGGGAGGCTTCACTGGTTTTATAACCGATGGCAGGCTCACCTACCAATGCCAGGTCCACCGGCAAGGTGCGGCTGGCGAGGGGTTCCAGTGTCACATTCACAGTTTCGGGGCTAAGGGAGATGATCTTGACCGGCCGCTCTGGGATTTGCACCTGCACTGCCACTATATGCTCACCCGCGCTGAGCCCCGATAAATCCATCACTGCCCTGATGCTTTCATCCACAGAAGTGAGCTTGTTCCAGACCGAACGGGGCGCGCGCAGGGTCACCGTCAACTGGCGCGGCACACTGCCCAGGATGACCATGCCCGGGTTTTGTCCAATGATCTCGATGTTGACGCTGCGCGGGTATAAGCGGATTTCATCAGGGTCGGCAGCCGTGACGGCTGAAACCCAAACGGCCAGCGCCAGCCCAAAGGCCAGGATAAATGTGCGTAGGTTGGGGAAAAACCATTTGAACATAGGCAATCCTATTCTTCGGGACGGAAGAAATAGGGAAAATAGCGCTTGAGAATACCGGCAGGGCGCTTGTCTGGGCGGAAAAAGGCCAGCAGGATGTTTTCCAGCCGGTCAGGGTCGAGGCGGCGGATCATCCGCCCGGCATGGGCAATTGAAATCGACCCGGTCTCTTCCGAAACAACCACAGCGATGGCATCTGATACTTCCGAGATGCCCAGCGCGGCGCGATGACGCAGACCCATTTGCCGCTCGGGCGAGCGCGCCAGGATGCCGCTGGCCGAAAGGGGCATGACGCAGGCCCCGGCTACCAGCCGGTTGCTGGCTACGATGACTGCGCCATCGTGCAGCGGGGTGTTGGGGTAAAACACTTGCAGCAGCAGCTCCGGCGAGAGCCGCGCATTCATTAACACCCCGGTGCTGATGTATTCTTCCAGGCTGTCAATGCGCTGCAAGATGATGAGTGCGCCGTGGTTGCGGGCCGAAAGCCGCGCCGAAGCGCTGACCACGGCCTGGATGGCCTGTTGGATTTCCTGGCCTTCTTGCTGGCTGCTGCCGGGGGTGATGGTTCCGGCCCGGCCAATCCGTTCCAACGCGCGACGGATTTCTGGCGCAAAGATGACCGGGATGGCCAGCAGCAGCGCCGGCAGGGTGGTGCGAATCAGCCAGGAGAAGGCGGGCAGCTCTACCAGGGCGGTCAGCAGGGCCAGGAGGACAACCAGCGAGAGCGCCCCGCGCAGCAGGACCATGGCCTGGGTATCTCGCACCAGGTAGAGTAGTGTAAAAAAGATCAGCGTCACGAGTAAAATATCAATGACGCTGAGCCAGTTGAGGCGCTGGAAGATGAAAAACAGGTCGTTAATAAATTCGGTCATCGAGAAATGGCCCAGGCAGGTGGTAGTAATGAAGTATAACGGATATTCTTGTGAAGTTGTGCCAAAATTGAAAGGAGTCCAAAGTCTTGGGACTTTGGACTCCTTTTTACACTTCCAACGTCATAAGACGCTGGAGTCCGCGGGGGATTAAATCGGGCGCAAAACGCGATCCACACGCAGTTGTTTAAAGAACAGGGTGGTGTTTGGCTGGGTTGATTCGATGGCGGCATCTTTCCAGGCGGGCACGCCCAGGCTTTGGGGTTCGCGCGCTTCGTAGCCCAGCGTTTTCCAAATGGCCTGGTGGGAGGTCAGTTCGGGTGGCAGGAAATAGAGCGAGGCCTCGCACTGCAAATCCATCGAGGCGCGTTCCACTTCGGCAACCAGGGTGTTGAGGGCTTTGTCCATTTGCACTGCCGGGTCGATGAAAAATTCGGTAGTGCGGGCCACCAGGTTTTCCACCTGCCAACCGGCTACACCCACTGGCTGCCCATTTAGCTGCAGCAGCATAAAGGCTTTTTCGCCAAAGGCGGCCATCACATCATCGGTTTCGAGTTTTTTGATACCTTTACTCAGGCGGGTGATCAGCTCGGCGATGGATTTTGAGTCGCGCGGGCGTCCACGGGTGATGGTAAATTCGCCGCTGACGGGTTTTACCATTTGAACGGTATCTGCCTGGGGGGTGAGTTCTTTCCATTTGGCAACCACCTGCTTCCAGGTGTCTTCAAATGAACCTGCATTTTGGATGACAACGGCGGCGGCCGCCACCTTCTGCTGCTGTGAACTCTGGAAGTGGATGCGCTGCTGGGCATCTTCTTTACGCATCCCGCGCTTTTCCACCAGCCTCTGCACCTGGCTCTCTGCCGGGACGTTGACCACCCATATGCTGTCGCAGAAGGAGCGCAATTCACTTTCGAGCAGTTTGATGGCTTCGATGACGATCACGCGCTGCGAGGCGCGCTTGATCATTACATCGATGGCCTGCCCAACCAATGGGTGAACGATATCTTCCAGGGTGGACATGGCTTCGGGATCGTTGAAAGCAAGTTTGCTCAGTTTGTTGCGGTCAATTTCACCATCGGGGGCCAAAATCCATTTGCCGAAGGCATTCAGTGTGGGCTGGTAGCCGGGGGCGCCTTTGGCAATGGCGCGATGGGAGAGCGCATCTGCATCGATGCCGTAAGCGCCCAGATGTTCGAGCATTTTACGCACCACGCTTTTGCCAGTGGCGATATTTCCAGTCAGACCGATGACGTATTTTTCAGGCCATTTGCTCACAGCAGGCTCCTGGGGGAAGTGTTCAATTGAGCGTATAGTTGCATTGCTTCTATGATTTTAGCCTTACGATGGCAGAATGTCAAACTTTGGGCAGGTATTGCCAGGGCTTTCTAAAGTTGAAAACATTGAAGTCGTCTATCTGCCAGGTACGATGGGTAGGTTAGCAATCCGCCCCGCAGCTATCTATTACCCACAAGTTGGGTTTTGCCGTTGACGACAATATACCAAGTATCGGCCAAATCCTGAAGTCTTTGCCAACCGCGCCAGATCGCGGTAATACCGGGTTCGCCATCGGATTTACGGTCTAAAAAACCGCC
>CAIJPN010000048.1 GCA_903822545.1 uncultured Anaerolineae bacterium
GCTGTACTATCTGAAAGTTTATCCAACCTTTGATGTTTTAGGGGCACAGTTTGGCATGAACCGTTCAAAAGCCTGTGAAAATGTTCATGCTCTGCGGCCCATCTTGTACAAAGCTTTGCAGAATTTGGGTGTCATGCCATCGCGAGAATTCAAAACGGTTGGAGAGTTTCGTACAGCTTGCGCGTATGCCAAGGCAAAAGCTGCGTCCAGAGTTGAAAATTTCTCCGTCTGTACGCCTGTCAGCGCGCGCATTTGACGCTCGTCTCGAATTTCTGGTATCCCTTGGCAAGCTCCTCGCAAGGTTTTACGCAAATCTACCAGATTTTTCACTATTCAGGAACACCCCTATCGTTCAATAAGCATTGAGGGCGTGAATCTTAGCGGTTGCCAAGCTCTGGCATGGAAAAATCGAGCGGGTGCTGGGTCTGCTCTACATCAAAGGATGGGGTAACGATTTTCCGCAGGTAGTCATCGGCGAAATCAATCTTCAGTTCTACCCACATGGGCAAGTGATCAGACATTTGGAAGGTTCGCCAAACCTTCAGGTAGTATTCCTTATTTTTGGGGGTATCAAGGGCAGAGCCATCAGGGGCGCACTCAAGCTGTGAGCGGTTCTTCATCAGCGGGTAAAACTCGGTGCATTCTCCCTCGGTGAAAAGCGTTTTGTACAGGTTGAACACCCCGGCATGTCCGCCAAACTTCACCTGCCCATCACGGGCTTTGAAGGCGATCTGGTCATAATATTTATCCAGCAGCATGTTGGAGGGGCTCAGACCTTCCGGGATGATAAACCCGTGCTTTTGAAGCGCCTCCATCGTCTGGTGCTTGGGGCTGATGATGTTGAAATCGCCCAGGAGAATGTAATTGGCCGCTTCGTCATCGGCGCGCTTCGAAAGGAAGGCGGCAATGGCGTCGATTTCAGCAATCCGCCGTTGCAGCAGCTTGCCCCGGTCTTCCCCATAATATATGTGCACGGTGCAGATGTTGAAACGAAACCAGCCCGATTGGAAGGCAACCATGAACGGTGTACGCGCAAACTGTTGTCCGCCAATCGTTTTGTTGGTTGGCAGGACAATTTCTCCGGCAATTTTTTGGAAGCGCACTTTGCGGGTATCGTACACAAAAGTCATACGTTCGCTGTTGCCAGAAGTACCTTCCACATTATCGGTGGTGATGTAGTCCCAGTCTGGGCCAAGAATGCGCATGACGATGTTGAGCCCGCTCAAGTCTTTGTTGACTTCCTGAATGGCGACCACATCAAACGCTGAAATGATCTCAGCAATGTAAAACAAAGATTCTTTTAGCCGGGGGCCATGCCCAAACTTGTTTGAATCAAAATCGCGCAGGTTCCAGGTCGCCACAAGGATCGTATCGTTCATGGTGCGCGCTGGAACATCATCACGAAGCTGCTGGCGCAGGTTGAGCAAGTTATTTGCGCTGCGATATCCTTCATCCAGGCTGAAATTGTTGTTGATCGGGAAGTAAAACGGCATAGCTCCTCCTTCAAACTGGAAACTCGACAATTATACGATACGGTTATTGTACTGCAAATCGCCGCTGATTTTTTATTTCTGATGCTTCCTGTTCAAATTCCTGAAAATTATGCAGATTTTGGTCTTCACATTTCGTACTGGCGCAGGTAACCCCTGTTTAGCGCATCATCCAGCAGCGCTTGGGCCGCAGCTTCATCCTGATTGACGAATTCAATCACGGCTGCCCGGCCGACCAGTTTGTGGCGGATTATCCACAACAATAAAATCCCCCGCACGACGATCGCGGGGACGATTCCATCGAATTTACCGGTCTACTGCCCATACATTCAGTATCACCCATCTGGCAGGCCTTTGCCACAAAACTGGCAGTCTACCCCCAGGAGGCGATCCTCCAGGTCGGCCTTGATGCCAGCCAGGAAAATGGAATTGCCATATAAAACCAGGCAAGGGTCTGCGATCATAAGATTCACTTTAGTTTTGGGGCTGTGCGTTGGGTATCTGATCCGGTGCGGCACATCCCCTGGGCCGCGCCGGACTGCCCACCAGGGCGATATATACTTACGGGTTGCTTACTACCGCCGTTCCCTCATTATAGCCGTGCTCGCCAGCCGAGTTTACACAATCTGCAGTAACCTGGGCCTGACCGACCGCCAGGGGCTGGACATAGAGCCAGCCGGGGTAATCATCTCGTGGCGACAACGAGACAATGCCAGAAGGAGTTACAGACCAACTGCAAGTTTGCCAGGGGTTGCCCCAGATGACCCATTCCTTGAGGTAATCGGTTGTGAGCAAGTCCAGTGTGGCCGGTTCGGGCGCAGGGTTGACCGTGACGGTGGCGCTGCCATGATATCTGCCCAGCGCGCCGCAGGTTTCGGTGATCGTCACCGTGCCGACGGTATTTCCTTTTACTGTGGCAGACCTGGTGGTGGAAGCAGTGACCCAGGCGATCGCCGGGTTGCTGCTGCTCCAGCTACAGGTGCTCAAAATCGTGCCGCTCGTTAGATTGGCGGATTCTCCAACCGTGATTGTCGAACTGGACGGCGAGATTTTTTAGGCTGTAGACCGTTCCGAAGAGGTTGTCTCCGCTGGCCTGGAAAAAACAGCCACGGCAACTACGGCGACCACAAGGACGCCGACAATTGCCAAATCGTTTTTGTTCGTTTGTTCATTTGTTGGGTTTCTCCTATTTGATATCAACTTACTTCACTGTTACAACAGACATGCTGGTGGCGTTGGAACAGGTGGCTGTAATGGTGGCATTGCCTGCCAGAAGACCAACAACCCTGACCCCGCTGTTTCCTATCGTGTGAGAAGTTTGGGGATCTACAACCAAAGGGATATATGGGTCTTGCAGCGCGACAATATCCGTATTGGGAGTGGAAAGGGTGCAATTGTGCATCAAGGCGGTGGAGAAAACCCGGCTGACGGCGACGATCATTCCGGCCTCGTCGCCTGCGCTGCCCAGGTAAAGGATATTCTCCAGCACGGCGAAAGTGGTTCCCGACGCAAAACCATAGATCGCCCATCCACAAAATAGGTAAAATCAGGACGGCGCACCACGTAGATGAGCACCAGCGACTTCAGGACTTCTTCCAGGATGGGCGCCACCGCCGTCGCCAGCAGGGTGAAACCGATGAAGCCCCCCGATGTAGGTATTGATTTGAAGGGCCAGGAAAAAGGCCACCAGCCCTCCGCCCATGCAAATCAAAATCCCCTTGATGCTGCCCAATGCATACAGATCCAGCCAGCGGACAATCCCGAGAAATACGAGCGGTATGCCAATAGCCACGAGCATTGCGATAATCATGATGTGGAAATCGCCTTTCAGTCGATATTGGCAAGCGCTTTGCGCAGAAATAACCGATGGGATGTCAGGCTATAAGCCTGACATCCTGCTTACTTGGCTCTTCAAGATTTTTCGTAAAATACCTTGGCGGGCACACATCCGTCAAATCCGTGTACAAAAAAGCTAATTCTCGGAGAGCCGAAATATTTGATCCCTGGCCGGTTTCTAAACCCGCCCTACAGATAATTTTGCAAGATGCCTATCGGACTTTTCCCAGCCCATGACGAGCGGCATAGGCGATCACCTGCGCGCGGTTTTCAAGGTGAAGCCGCTCCAGGATTTGCCCCATGTGATAGCGGATGGTCGGTTCGCTAAGGTGAAGCGCATCGCCAATCTGCGGATAGGTCAACCCCTGCGCGACGAGAGTCAAGATTTCGCTTTGGCGCGCTGTTAACTCATCCGGTGAAACCGCATCCCCCAACGTCTCCACGCGCCTGGCCTGTCGGGCAAACTCATCTAGCAGTCGCGCCGCCAGAATTGGCGGCAGGGCCGCGCCGCCCTTTTCCACCTGGGCGATCATTTCCAGGAAACGGTCGGCGCTTTGGCTTTTCAGCAGGTACCCGCACGCCCCGCTTCGGATGGCTTCGAATAGATATTCATCGCTGGATGAAACAGTCAGCATGACGATCTTGATTTGCGGCAGTTCTGCTTTGATCAGGCGTGTTGCAATCAGGCCGTCCGCTTCGGGCATGTCAATGTCCATCAGGATCAACTCTGGCGAAAGCAGGCGCGCCTGTCTGAGCGCATCCAGCCCGTTGCTGGCCGTTCCCAGCACGTCATAGCCTTTTGCAGACAGCAAAACCTTGAGCGATTGCAGGAAAAGGGCATGATCATCAACCAGCAAGAGGTTCATCGCGGCCTCGGCGTATTCATTCTTTGGATATTTCCATTTGTACCACGATCCGGGTTCCGTTACCGGGGCGCGAATCTACTTCCAGGCGGCCACCCAGCGCCTCGGCCCGCTCGCGGATGGATTGCAGCCCAAAACCCTGAGATTTTGTTCCAGCCCAAGCGGCATCAAACCCCCGGCCATCATCCACAATGGCAACCTGTACCTGCAACCCTGATAATGTAAACGTTACCTGGATATTTTTGGCGTGGGCGTGTTTGCGCACATTGGAAAGCGCCTCTTGGATGATGCGCAGGAGCTGCAACTCGGCCTTTGCGCCAATTCCGCGTGTTTCAAGCTCCGGCGGGATGCTTAGCCTGATTTCCAGGCCATATTGCTGGCTGAAGTGCCCCGCATACTGGCGCAACACCTGAAAAAACGGGACATTTGAATCCAGCGCCAGCTTTGCGCCGAGCAAATACTCGCGCACATCCACCTCGGAAGAAAGCGTTGTTTCTTCGATTAGCTCCAGGCAGGCACCCACCTGGGTTATTTGGTCCTGTTGCAGCAAAATTTTGGCGGCGCTGGCTTGCAACCGGGCCGCTGCCAAAGTTTGGGCCAGGCTGTCGTGCAACTCACGCGCCAGGCGGTCTCGCTCTTGCAGGGTTGCCAGGGCGCGCTGCTGTTCGATGATCTTGGCCTGGGCGCGTTTTTGCTCGGTAATATCGCGCAGCAACAGCAGGCGACCCACTTCCAGCCCGCGCCAGTCTTTTAGCTGGGAAAAAGCCAGGGTGTAATCCCGCGCTCCTGGCCCGGCGCCCAGGCTGAATTCCAGTTCCGGCCCGAGGGAATTATCCGCCAGCAATTTCTCAATATCGGCAGGAAGAAGTGAGCTAAATTTCTGGTTCCGGGCGCGTTGGGCGGAAACTTGCAAAATCTGCTCTGCCGCCGGGTTGATGTTCACCACATGCCCGAGCGGATTCAACACCAACATGCCCGCGTAAAGCTGGTCGATTGCCGTCTGGCGTGCCATGACAATTGGGTCGAAAATCCGGAAGGCGAACAGCGCGATGGCATAGGCTGTGAAGGGGATCGCAAACGCGGGCACATAGAACCAGTTATCAACCACCTTGAAATTTGCGACATATGCCAGGCGGCCTCCCAACTCTCCCAGGAGCATAATTGAAACGGGCCAACGGTGTTGCGGCGAGCGGATAAACAGCCAAATCAGGATGAAAAAGCAGGCCAAAGTCCATAAAATTCCATAGATGAAAAATGTCCAAACGATTGGGCCGCGCACCGGGATGATCGATTCTGCAAAGCTGAAACCGATCCAAATGAGATGATGGAAATCGTTTGTCAGAACAGCAACGATCCCCAGGAGCGGGATAATCGACAGCAAGGCGATGTTGCGACGAGTCAGCCAGCGTCCTGGCCAAACGTATTCCAGGAAAAAGCAGGTAGTGGCTGTAACCGTTGGCACCTGGCAACTGGCCTGAAGTTTATACCAAACAATTTTGGTTGCAAGATCCATTGCTATCATTTCCAGGATGATGCCGGTTGACCATAACATAGCGAAAAGGCAGCCAATAGCAAGGGGCAGCGCACCAGGGATATTGCGATGCTGCCAGCCGTAGATGCACAGGATCAGCAATAAAACCTGGTTCGATACCGATGGCCAGATGGTGGGGGTGTAAGCATAGTCAGTGATCATCATCTCACCTAGTATGGTCATTATCAATCGGATAAATTCAAATGTCAAATAATGTCCGTGACAGGTGAGTATCAAAAGAAAAGACTTTCATTTTTGATGTGTAAAAACTATTGCTTCCGATCGCGATGTGAGTATCTTGCTTTACTATGCTCCATGGCATTCGGGAGTATTTTTGTCAATCCCCCAGCCCCGCCACCGCCTGCAGATGATAGGGCCAACTGCACTTCTGCATCGATCAGGGGTTGTATTGAACATTCCCAAACATATGACATAAATCATACTTGACTTTAATATATGATATTAGATATTATATCTAATATCATATATTAGAAAAAGCGCAGGTTATTTATGTTCCCAACCGAAACTGCATCCCATAAACAACTCCGCAATGTGGTGGCTGACCAGTTGCGCGCCGCTATCCTCGGAGGGCGCCTGAAACCTGGCGAATGGTTGCGCCAGGAACGATTGGCCCAAGAGTTGGGCGTCAGCCAGATGCCGGTTCGCGAGGCTCTCAAGGAGTTGACTGCCGAAGGATTGATAGAGCACTTACCGTATCGAGGGGTGCGGGTGATAGAGTTCAACCCGGACGACATTGCTGACCTGTATGAGCACCGCGCCTTTCTCGAAGGTCGCGCCGCCCGGATTGCGGCCAACAACATTACTGCCGAAGAAATCGCTGAACTTAAGCGGTTGCAAAAAGAGATGGAACAGAATCTTGCCCCGGAAAAGCTTGCTATTTATCGTGACCTGAACCGTAATTTTCATCAAATCATTTATACAGCCAGCCACAGAGAATACCTGATTCGCACGCTGACCCAGATGTGGGCCACCTTCCCAACAATGTTGATTGGGAATTTCCAGGCGACTGCCACCAACCCCCTTCCCGAACGCGATAATCCAGACATTACCGAGCATCACACCCTGATCGATGCCATCGAACGGCGTGATGGTATTACGGCTGAACTGGTACTGAAAGATCACATCATGGCTGTGGCGCGACAGTTTCTTGCTTCGCTGGATGAGCGAAAGTGAAACCCTGATGGTGATGGGTGTCCAGTCAGTAACAGCGCTGGAATTCCAGCACCAGAGCGAGGCTGTGTGGTGTCGTCGGTGGAGCGAGCGCCGGGGCGGCGCATCTTTAAAAAGATGATTTGCAACGGTACAGCGTTCATCCCCGAAAAGATTTCAATTCGTGAGTGAATCCACTGTTGTGCCAGATGGCATGACAGAGATAAAAAAACGAAAAGGAGAAGTGTATGAAGAAAATTCTATTCGCTTTCGTGGTACTGGCCTTTGTGCTGGCCGCTTGCAGTCCGGCAGCCACGGAAAACCCTGCTCAACCGGCATCCACTGAAGCCCCGGCCCAGCCAGCCGCTACCGATGCTCCCAAGCCGACCGAAGCCCCCGCGGTTGACCCGAATACCCCGGTAATGGGCGGTACGGTCATCGTTGGCACGCCGCAGGAACCGGGCACACTCAGCCCCCTGCTGTCTTCGGCCACCATTGATGATGTCATCAATGCGTTCATTGTTGAAGGCCTGGTGACGATGGATGGCGATGGCAAGTATGCTCCTGTACTGGCTGAAGAATTGCCAACCGCTTCTGAAGATGGCCTGACCGTGACGTACAAGTTGAAGAAGGATATCAAGTTCTCCAACGGTGACCCGTTTACCTGCGCTGATGTGCAGTTCACTTATGAAGCCATCGTCTCTGACCTTTCGGGCGCAAGCACCTCGGGTTACAGCGACATCGAAAAGATCGAATGCCCTGATGATTACACCGCAGTAGTCACCTTTGCAGAAGTTTACGCCCCCTTCATGCGCCTGTTTGCCTTCATTGTTCCCAAGGGCGCTGGTGACCTGACGAAGCTGGATACCTGGGAATACAACCGCGCCCCAATCGGCACCGGCCCCTGGATGGTTTCGGAATGGGCGGCCGGCGACCACATTACGCTGGTCAAGAATCCCAATTATCGCGAAGAAGGCAAGCCTTACCTGGACAGTGTGATCGTAAAGATCCTGCCCTCGCGCGAAACTGGCGTGCAGCTGCTCGGTACTGGTGAAATCACCGTGCTGTGGGACCTGACCGAAGCTGACATCCCCACCATTGAAAAGCTGGATGGCGTAGGTTGGTCTGGCGCTTTGTATGGTTACGGTGAAAATGAATTGCTGGTGCTTAATTTTGGAGCAAACGATGGCTCGGCTCCGGCAGATCCTTCTAAGGCTCCGCACTTTGCCCTGAGTGACCTGCGCGTGCGCCAGGCACTTCAGTATGGCATCGACAAGCAGACGATTGTGGATAACCTGCTGGGCGGCAATGTCAAAGTCGGCACCACTGTCTTGCCTGCTGGTCAGTGGGCCTGCCCGCAGCCGGCCAGCGAATACAATGTGGAAAAGGCCAAAGCCCTGCTCGATGAAGCTGGCTGGGTGGTTGGCGCTGACGGTATCCGCGAAAAAGATGGCATCAAACTGAGCCTGAAGATTTCCACCACCACTGGCAACCAGCTGCGCGAACAGACCGAGCAGGTTTTGGTCGAAATGCTGAAAGAAATCGGCATCGACCTGGTGATTGATAACGTACCGTCCGATGTGCTCTTTGCCAGCTGGGATTCGGATGGCATGCGCAAGAAAGGCCGTTTCGATATCCTGCTCTACACCACCGGCGGCGGTATCGACCCCGATAGCCACCTGTTTGGCAATTACCACTCTGCCCGCATCCCAACTGCTGAAAATGAAGGCGCTGGCAACAACTACAGCCGCTACATCAACGCCGATGTAGACGCCTTGATCGACGACGCTGCCTTCAACCCCGACCAGGGGGCTCGCCGTGAAGCCTACTGCAAAGCTGCCGAGCAAATCAACAAAGATTTACCGCGCATCTTCCTCTACGAGCGCATGGTGATCAGCGGCTACCGCGAACAACTGCAGAACTTCCGCGTTTCGCCGGGCTATGCCGACCTGACCCTCGACTCGCAAAATTGGTGGCTGAAGCCATAACCCCAGCAAGCGTACTATAATTTGTGGAGGAAGGGGCATCCCTTCCTCCACACTTATTCCAACAGGTGAAAATCCGAGATGATAACTTATCTTCTGCGCCGGTTACTGCAATCACTCCTGACTTTACTGGTCATCAGTATGATCCTGTTCGGGCTGATCAGCTCGGTTCCCGGGGGAATCATGTCTGCTTACCAGGAAAACCCAGATTTCACGCCCGAAGACCTGGCGCGTCTCGAAGCCAAATACGGGTTGAACGACCCGGCTCCTGTTCGCTACCTGAAATGGCTGGGCAACAGCCTGCAAGGGGATTTTGGCAACTCATTCACCTCGAAGCGTCCTGCCCTGCTGGAAATTGCCGACCGCCTGCCCAATACCATGCTGTTGATGGGCGTTACGCTGATCGCTACCCTGCTAATTGCTATTCCGCTGGGCATTCTTTCCGCACTCAAGCAATACACCTGGTTCGATCATATCTCCACCACCATCGCTTTCGCCGGGCAATCCCTGCCCGTTTTTTGGTTTGGACTTTTACTCATCATCATTTTTGCTGTCACCCTGAAAGGCGCCGATGGCCGGCCGTGGTTGCCCGGTTCAGGGATGGCAACCTTGGGCAAACCCTTCTCCCTGGTCGATCGCATCGAACACCTGATTTTACCGGTTTCCATGCTGGCTTTTGTCTCGGCCGCAGGTTATATGCGTTACCTGCGCTCTTCCATGTTGGATGTCATCCACGAAGATTACGTCCGCACGGCGCGCGCCAAAGGGCTGCGCGAGCGAGTGGTAATCTACAGACACGCCCTGCGCAATGCCCTCATCCCACTGGTGACTCTGATTGGCCTTGACCTGCCATCCTTATTTGGCGGTGCGCTCTTCACCGAAACCATCTTCGCCTGGCCGGGAATTGGCCGCCTGTACTTTACTGCCGCCCTCAAAACCGACTACCCGGTGGTCATGGCCGTGCTGATCATCTACAGCGCCCTGATCATCTTATCCAACCTGCTGGTCGATGTGGTTTATGCCGCGCTCGATCCGCGGATCCGTCTCTCCTAACCGGGATCAAACGACCCATCGAAAGTCTCCAGACTTTCGACTCAGCCAATCCCGGAATCAAACACCCAGACGTTTGACCATCACTGGATGACCAACCATGCGCATTTCCACAATATCCGAATTTTCCGGCTTCCGCACCTTGCGCGAAGAATCGCTGTTTCGTTTCTTCTGGTTGCGCTTCCGCAAACATAGCATGGCGCTGGTTGGCACAACCATCATTACCATTATTATTTTCATGGTTGCTTTTGCCCCGCTGCTAACCCCATATGATGCGTTCAAACAAGATTTGAAACATCGCCTCCAGGCTCCCAGCGCCGAGCATTGGATGGGCACCGACGATCTGGGCCGCGACCTGTGGACACGCATTCTCTATGGCGGGCGCATCTCGCTCTCGGTTGGGCTGACTGCCATGGCAATTTCCATTATTTTTGGTTCACTCATTGGTCTGACATCTGGCTATTATGGCGGTTGGGTGGATAGCATCCTGATGCGCATCACCGAAATCTTTCTTTCTATCCCGCGCCTGTTCGTGCTGATCGCCATGGGCATGTTCCTGCGCAGCCTCGACCTGCCCAGCCTGCAAGCCGGGTCATTCCTGCCCATCTCCATCGTCATCGGCGCGCTATCGTGGATGGGCACCGCCCGCCTGGTACGTGCCTCCACCCTCGAATTGCGCGACCGCGAATTTGTGCAAGCCTCCCGCGCCCTCGGAGCGCACGATGCCCGCACCCTTTTCCAGCACATCTTCCCCAATGTGGCCAGCCCAATCATCGTCTCGGCCACCCTTGGCCTGGCGGGAGCCATCATCAGCGAAAGCGGCCTCTCCTACCTCGGGTTTGGCGTCCAACTCCCTACTCCCACCTGGGGCAACATGCTCTCCAACACCCAGAACCAGATGCTGACCGCCCCCTGGACAGCCATCTTCCCCGGCCTGATGATTTTCATCGTGGTCATTGCCATCAACTACCTGGGTGATGGCCTGCGCGATGCGCTCGACCCGCGACACATCGTTGGCAAAAAATAAGACACACAGTAGGGGCGCGGCCATCGCGCCCCTATCCTTTTTAATCCCATGAATCGTTTCATTCTCTTTCTCCTGACTTCGGCCCTCCTGCTGGCCAGCCCGCCCCCCGGCGCGCTTATCCCCATCGGCGGCGGCTACAGCGACATCTACGCCGGGTTTTCGCAGGCCGCCGTCGCCAACGCCCAAAACAACCAGGTCAACATCCTCGTCCTGGCCCCCACCTACTCCACCAACCCCATCTCCATCACCGAAGCCGAGCGCCAGACCAACCTGAAAGACGCCAATGAACGGCGCTTCCAGGTGGAGGAAGCCTGCAAGCGGGCGGCCTCGCCGCAACTGACCTGCAAAGCCATCCTGGCCCCAATTTTCACCCGCGCTGATGCCGAAAACCCGACTCACCTGAGCCTGTTTGCCAATGACCTGGCCGCCATCTTCATCCTCGGCGGCGACCAAACGGTTGCCATGCAAATCATCACCGGCACCCCGCTCGAGAAACGGCTGGAAGAACTGCACAAAAACGGAGTCATCGTCGGCGGGACGAGCGCGGGCGGCGGGATGCAATCCCGCGCCATGCTGGCCGGTTACAACACCAACTTCGCTGCCGAAACCTCGCTCTTTTTTGGAGCAGCGGACGTTTGGAACTCCCCCGAAAAACATGGTCTGACCTTTGGCTTGCACACCGCCATCCTCGACCAGCATTTCTACCAGCGCGCCCGCTTTGGGCGGCTGATTAACGCCATCCTCCAGCCAGGCGTGCCGCATCTCGGCGTGGGCGTGGATGCCTATACCGGCGTTTCGGCCAACGATGAAGTGCTGGGCGGCGTTTTTGGCCTGTACACCGTCACCGTGCTGGATGCCGAAACCTATCATGCCGCCGATGCGCTCAAATATGTCAGCATTGCTGATGAAACCCGTCCGCCCTTGCTTTCGGCGCGCAATATTCTCGTCAACCTGCTCTCCCCCGGGGATTTCTCCTACAACCTGAAAACCCGCGTAGCGCAATTTGGCAAATTGCGCCACCCACCCGCCGCGAACCTGGAACGCCGTTTTGACGCACTGACCTTGCCCAAAGGTGCTGGCGCGCTGCTCCTGGCCGGGGATTTATCCGATAACCTGGCCGATAGTCCGGTAGTTGCCCGTTTCAAAGCCCTCGCCGGGGACAAAATACTGGTTGTTGCCACCGGCTACCCTTCCGAACGTTCCGCCCAGGGCGCGTTGAAAAAGTACGGCGAGGCATTCGGCAGCAGCGTCCAGGTTTTTGTTGCTGACCAGCCCCTCGTCATTCCGTCCGAAACGACCGGCATCGTCATCTTTGGCAAAGACCAATCCAAAATCACCCCCGCCGCGCTGGCGCCGATTAAGGAATTTTGGCTGGCTGGCAAGCCGCTGCTGGCCGATAACGCCGCTGCCGCGCTGCTGGGCCGTTCCTTTTCGGCGCACGGCCCCACCCCCAAAGAGGCCGAAGATGCCGAACTGGCCACCCAAAAATCCTTCCGCCAGGGCAAAACCAGCCTCCAGCCCGGCCTGGGATTGCTTAATATCACCCTTGAACCCCAAATCCTGGCTGATAATCGCTTTGGGCGCTGGTTCTCGCTGGCTTACAATCACCCCGATTTACTTGCGGTGGGGTTGAACAGAGATACCGCCATTGAAATCAGCGCCGAGGGTGCCAGCGTCCTGGGTGAAAACGGGATTTTCGTGCTTGACCTGCGTTCTGCCAAACTAGCGCTGGGCGGCAGTGACGGATTTGTCATCGCCAATGGCCTGCTGGATATCTTTGCGCCCGGTGAAACCATCCAACCGGAAACAGCAGATATGAACGCCGCCTACCAACCCCAGCCTACGCCCGGGTTGCCGCTTTCCGCCACACCGACTGCGAAACCAACCATCACTGTCACTCCCACGTTGTACCCGACGGTTATCCCGACCATCATCCCGCACCTCTCTGAACCAACCCGCCGCCCCCCCACCGTCACCGCCGCGCCGGTTGCGCCACCCGCCCCGGCGCCTCGGTCATTATGGGGACTGATCATTGGCTTGGCGCTCATTATCAGCGCGGCGCTGGCGGCCCGTTTATTGAAAAACCGGCGCTAACCCCACCCCCCTGGCAACGTTGAAAGCCAGTCAAGCTCTCAAAGGAAATAAAATGTCCCTCACCCTCGGCACTGCCCAGTCAGAACGCGGAAAAATCACCTACGGCGAGTACCCGCTCGTCCGGCACCCCATCGGCGGCGCGGACGCCCTGCCCGTCATCATCGCCCAGGGTCAAGGCGACGGCCCGGTGTTCTGGGTCACTGCTGGCATTCACGGCATCGAACACGCCGGTCTCCAGGTCATCCATCGCCTGATTACTCCCGAACTGCTGGCTGACTTGCGCGGCACACTGGTCGCCATCCCGGGTCTCAACCCGGCTGGCCTGCGTACCCTCCAGCGCCGCGCTTATTATCACGATGGCGACCCCAACCGGCTCTTCCCGGACGGGCGGACACCCTTCACCGACCCGGACAAAGCCCCGCCCTCCGCGTTGGAGCAGGCCTACGGGCAGCTTTTTGAAGAAATCAAACAATCTGCATCCTACTTTTTTGACCTGCACTGTATCAGCATTGGTTCGCTTTCCTTCGCCTTTCGCGACCGGCTGCTGTACCGCAAGGGCGACGAAGCTGCCCGCCAGCGCGCTGAAGCCACCAGCGCCAAAATGGAGGCCATGGCCCACGCTTACGGCCACACCCTGATTGCCGATTTCGCCGTCAGCAAGTATATCGACGAAAAATTGCACCGCGCCACCACCGCATCCATCGCCATGCTGGCGGGCATCCCAGCCTTGACGGCTGAAATCAGCAGTTCCTACACCCCGGCCCGGGCCACCGTCAACGCCAGCCTGGCCGGTCTGCGAAACATCTTGCGCTGGGCCGGGATGCTGCCCGGCGACCCGGAACCAATCACCGGCGTCAAAGTCGTTGACCCCGGCTATCCCACCCGGCGACGCAGCGTGGCCCGTGTGACCACCGCCTGTATCGTTCATCACCTGGCCGAACCCGGTGATCTGGTTAAAGTTGGCGACCCGCTGGTGGAAATGCGTGATGCCTGGGGCCGGGTGTTGGGCATCCTATATTCCGAATACGATGGTTTTGTCATCTCATGCCCGCCTGGCATTCTCTACTACCCCGGCGAAGCCAGCGTCCTGCTTGCCATCCGCGATGACGAACCCCTGGTCGGCCCCTACCCTGACACCTTTTTCGATTGAGTGTTGAGCCATCCCGTTAACGAGATAAAAACTGGCTTCAGCTTACCCGTACAACTCGCGCCGGAAAAACTCGGGCAGGGCGAAGGCCGCGCGGTGAACATCAGGGTTGATGTAGTTGTTCACGCCGGGCGGATAGGGTTTGTCCAGCCCATCTGTCCAGGGGGTGTTGGAGACATACATGAAACCGATCCCGCCACCGGGGTAGGTGGGGATTTGGGCGTAATAATAGGCGGGGTTTTTGCTGAGCGCCTGGGCGCTGGCATAAATCGTTTTGATCAGCGTTGTGTCGAAGTAGGGCTGTTCGCACTGGGTGGCGGCAGCCCCGCCGGGGGCCAGGGCGCGCACCATCAGCTTGTAGAAATCATCTGAAAACAGGCGCTCGGCCATGCCGATGGGGTCGGTAGTGTCTGAGATGATGACATCATACTGGCCGGGATTTTCTTCCAGGTAGCCAAAAGCATCTCGCACCAGCAGCCGCGCGCGCGGGTCGGCCCACGGATCCCCGAAAGCCGGGAAAAACTTCCGGGAGGTTTCCACCACCTTTTGGTCGAGTTCGCACACGATGGCTTCTTCCACCGAGGGGTAACGCAGCACCTGTTGCAGTGAACCGCCATCCCCACCGCCGACGATCAGCACCCGGCGTGGATTTTTGACCGCCAGCATGGGCACATGCACGATCATCTCGTGGTAACCCATGTTGTCGCGTTCGGTGAGCTGGATGATGCCATCCAGGATCAGGGCGTTGCCGAAAAACTCGGTTTCCACGGCCTGCAAATGCTGGTATTCGGTCTGCTCATCGGCCAGGATGCGCTGGACGTGGATACCTTTGCGATAATACGAGTGCAATTCTTCGGTAAACCAGATGCTCATGCGTGCTCCATTAGCGCCAGGGCGGGCGTTTCCAGCATAAATCGCTGCACTTCTGCGTCACGATCCAGTTTGCGCAGCGAGAAATTATCTGCGCCAAAGGCCTGTTTGATTTCCTGGATGAGCGGGATCAAATCTTTGCCAAGTGCGCAGGTGAACAGATCGATGGCACAATAGCCATACTCAGGCCAGGCATGCAGGCTGGCATGAGACTCTGAGAGCAACAAAAAGCAAGTAAAGCCATGCGGGCTGAACTTGTAAAAGCCCTCATCCACAACCGTCAGCCCGCTGTTGCGGACTGCCCTGGAAAAAAGTGCATACGCGCGCTCACTATCCAGCAGCGCTTCGCGGTTGCAGTTGGAGAGATCACAAATATAGTGCTCCCCAAGTTTCAGTGATGTGTTCAATCGGCCTCCAGAAGATGAATTTACGAACGGCGGGAGATTTTCAATTGAATGGACTCTCCTGTCAACGCTGGAAGGCTGTGAATTTTCATCAAATATTCGGCCACAATATTCATTTAACGCATGAAAAAAGTCGTCAGATTAACGGAATCGCAATCATGCTCCGAATCTATGCCCAACCGAAAAGACAGCTAAAGTTAAAAAACGCAAAAAATAGGGGGTGAAAATAACGATTATGCACCGCGCTGGTTGTGATAAGATTGACCGACTTATCCGCCCTGACCGTATCCCCTGTTAAACTGACATGAAACTCACCTTAGCTTTAGCCCAACTCAATACCCGCCTTGGCGAGGTTGACTCCAACCTGGAAAAGCACCTGGCCTTTGTGCGTGAAGCCCGCCAGGCTGGCGCGGAACTTATCCTTTTCCCTGAACTTTCGCTGACCGGCTATGTTTTGCAGGATATTGCCTCGGCAGTTGCTCGCCGGCCATCCGCAGGTGACCCGGTTTTCAAATCACTGCTCGAAGCCTCGCGCGAAATCGACATGGTGGTTGGTTTTGTGGAAGAAGATCGCCGTTACCGCAACTACATCGCCGCCGCCTATCTTTCGGGTGGGGAAGTGCTGCATATTCACCGCAAAGTCTACCTGCCCACTTATGGCATCTTCGATGAAAAACGCTATTTCGCCGCTGGCGATAGCTTCCGCGCCTTTGAAACCCGTTTTGGGCGTGTGGGCATGCTCATTTGCGAAGATTTCTGGCATGCATCTTCGCCATACTGCCTGTGGATGGATGGCGCGGACCTGATGTTCTTCACTTCCGCTTCACCTGGTCGCGGCATCACCGATGAAATCTTGGGTTCGGCAAAATGGGTTGAAACCGTCAACCAAACCTATGCTGGTTTATTTACCACCTTTGTGGCCCACACCAACAAAGTCGGTTTTGAAGACGGCCTGAACTTCTTCGGCGGCTCCACCGTCTTCGACCCGGATGGCAGGCTCGTGTCTCAGGCGCCCTACAACGATGAGGGCCTGACCCTGGCCGAACTCGACCTCTCCCAAATCCGCCGTACCCGCGCCCGCCTGCCCGTGCTGCGTGATGAGCGGCTGGATTTAACCGTGAAGGAATTGAGCCGGGTTTTGGGGAAGGGTGTGTGAATATGAATATCGATCTCTCCATTAATTCCGATCTCGTCCGCACCCTGCTGACAAAGTTCATCCACTCTGAAATCACTCGCACCGGGTTGACGAGAGCCGTGATTGGCATTTCGGGCGGCATCGACTCGGCGCTGGTGGCTTTCCTGGCGGTGGAAGCCCTCGGCGCGGAAAATGTGCTCGGCGTGCGAATGCCGTACAAGTCCTCGTCACAGGATTCGCTTGACCATGCCCAACTGGTCATCGATGCGCTGCGAATGCCCTCGTTGACCATCCCCATCACCGAGATGGCCGATGGGCTGATCGCCAAATTCCCCGATATATCCAACATGCGCAAGGGCAACATCATGGCGCGCTGCCGCATGGTGACCCTTTATGACCAGTCCGAAGCGTTTCGGGGGCTGGTAGTGGGCACCGGTAACAAGACTGAGATCATGCTGGGATATTCCACGCTGTATGGGGATGGCGCCTACGCCTTGAATCCCATCGGCGACCTGTACAAGGCCCAGGTGCGGCAGCTTTCACGTGCCATGGGCGTCCCCCAGCCGATCATCGACAAAGCGCCCTCCGCTGACCTGTGGGCCGGACAAACCGACGAACAGGAACTCGGCTTCACCTACGAAGAAGCCGACCGGTTACTGTACCTGCTGGTTGACCAGCGCTACACGCCCGGCGAGTGCATCGAAGCCGGGTTTGCGCAGAATTTCGTTGACACGGTGGTAAAACGTATTCGCCGCAACCACTTCAAGCGTGTCATGCCGGTTGTCGCCAAAATCACCACCCGCACACCAGGATACGACTTTCTCTACCTGCGCGATTGGGGTACCTAACTCAATCCAGAATTCTGCCCTGTGTGGAGTCCGCAAGTTTTACAGGCGGGCAGCCGGAAGCAGAGTTCCGACTGCCAAATCAAAGTGATACCGTTTACCAGCAGGCTGCAACCTGCCGGTTTCCCTACGATTGGCCTACTTGTGGAATTGTGGAAAAACTAGCGGTTGACTTCCACCCTGATTGGTCTTATACTGTTTGCAAGGATTGAGATGACGCCTATGCAAGGTTTCAAGTTTTCCCCGGTAAGACATGCGTGAGCACACGGCTGTATACGTGTGCTTTTTTATTCTCTAATGCGAAGGAGATAAATGATGGACTACGGATTGATCGGAAAAATTGAGAAAGCCAAACGCTACGCTGAAGACCGCAAGCGTTTTACGTTCCATTCGTTTGATGTCACGTTCCGCGGCGACAACAACGATCATCATGTTACTTTCAATGATGGCGTTTTTCACTGCGACTGTGAATTTTTCCTGACCCATAAACGCTGCGGGCACACAATGGCGATAGAGATATTGTTAAAGGATATGGTTCCCGAAGTGAAGGAAGCGTAACATACAATTGAATAGCCAACCCTGGAGGCCGTAAGCCTCCAGGGTTTTTTAATTCAAATTATTGTTATGAGAATATTGTTACCCAGCTTGTTTATGTAGAATGCACCGATTTTGGTCATCGTCCTGTATAATCTGCAATCGCGGTTTTCGGCTTGGATGAAAATTCACAATACACTCTCAGAAAAACAGGAATCATTTCTTATGCAGATCGAGCGTTTCGCAAGACAATTGGAAGAATCGACCATCAAGCGTCATCTGTTTTTCCTGGCGGCCACCCTCGTCACAGTGTTGCTGATAGGCTATCACTTTGGCACCTTTGACGAGGGAATGCACATCCCCTTCCTGAAGGCCAATGCCGACCCCACGCTGTATCCCAGCGACCCAATGATCGGCCTGAAAGAAATTTACTACTCCTATTTCTGGTTGTTCTTTATTCCAATCTTGAAAATGGGCTGGCTCGAACCTGTGCTGTTTATAGTCCATCTCGCCACAATCTACCTGAGCTTTTGGGCAATCTGGGATTTAAGCCATACCCTCTTTCGCAACTCACTGGCCTCGATGCTCAGCCTGTTCGGCATCATCGTGCCACATTTCAGCTTTGTCGGCTTCCCAATCTTCGAATTTGCACCCCTCAGCCGGACATTTGTCCTGCCATTCCTGATAATCGCCGTCAACCAGTTCTTCAAAAGACGCATTCCATTGGCTTTCCTGATAGCCGGCATCATGTACAACATCCATGTTGTCTCAGTCAATTTCGTCCTGGCGATGTTTGGATTGGCTTGTCTGTTGGAATTTCGCCGTATCGGCATCAAAACCCTGCTCCTGAGCGCTTTCCTCTTCATCATTTCCGCCCTGCCAGTTTTGATGTGGAAAGCGGGCGGTACGCCTGTCGATTTTACCTTGCGCCCAGATTGGGTCGCCTTTCTCAACAAAACCTATTTCCTGCACATTTTTGCCATGTTTGGGCCATATCCTGGCCCCTGGGCTGTCACCTTCGGCGGATTCAGCGCCCTGGTATTGTTTTTCCTGGCCGATCCATTCGATGCCAAGACCGAAATCGCTGTCACTGCCCATAACTTTATTTACGCAGGCATCATCGTCGTGCTGGTCAACCTTTTCACGGTGTATTTCCTGCCCGTTACCATCATCATCCAATCACAGATTGCCCGCATCGGCCTGTGGATTTTGATCCTGGCTTATGTTTTCTTCGCCAATTACATCGTCAAACTCTACACCGAAAAAACTGTTTCGCGGGTGGCCCTTGCAACGCTAATTGTTGCCTACATCTTTTCACCAACACCCATCCTGGTGGTAATTGTCTGGATGGTGATCATGTTCGTTCGCAATCCGCGTATTCACCGCCTGGCAGCAGTCCTGACGCCCCTGACCATTCTCTCCACCTACGGCATTGTGCTGCTGCTGGGATTCTGGACGCCCGGTATTTTCATTTATGGGCAGTTCACCCCCTGGGTAGATGTCCAGCATTGGGCGCGTGAAAATACTCCCAAAGAAGCCCGCTTCATCACACCGCCCGAACGCTGGGGCGTACAGGAATCAGATTGGCGTGTGCACTCCGAGCGCTCGAGCGCGGCAACTTTTTCAGAGTTGCTTGTGGCAGCCTTCCAGCCGGGTTATGAAGTAGGCTGGGAACCTCGCTTTGAGTTGGTGGCTCCCGGGGCGTTTGCAAAATTTAATGGGGATTATTTCGCCAATGTCCGGTATACCCACGATGCTTATTATGGCCTATCCACGGATCAGTTGCTCAATGCGGCTTGCAAACTGGACGCCCAGTATATTGTATTTGAAAAGCCTTCGCTGCACGAACTGCCGGTTGCTTACCAGAATAGCGGATTTGTTATTTACGATATGACTCAAACCGCCTGCCCGTAAAAGCAGGCGATTTAATGGATCAGGAGCCAGGAATATCCCTTTCCTGGCTCCTGGCGTTTTTGGGGGGAAGCATCATTTCCCTTTTGGGCGCAGCGCCTTGCGGATGCGCTCCCACAGCGAGTGGGCGCGGGCTACCTGGGGAGCTTCTACCGGGCGGGGAGAGTAACGGGCGGCGACGAAGGTTTCGGTCAACGCATCAATCTCCGCCTGGACTTCTGGCAAGGCCGGGTCGAGGGCGGCGGCGTATTCGGCGGGGGTTTGGGATGGTTTGCGAGGCAATCCGCGTTCGCCGCCGCGACGAATGAGCGCGAGGTAGTAGAAGGTGATGCGCTGGCGGGTATCCAGGCGGCGGGGGTTGAGAAAGTTGAAGCCGGATCGGGCTGGGGTGGAAAACCGTCCAAGCAGTTGGCGCAACCCCTCCGTGGCGGAGTGTGAGAGTTCCCTGGCGCTGGTGAAAAGGCCGTGGAGGAGCTTCCAGAGTGTGCCAAGCCGCAGGTTTTGCAAAACTTTTTCCAGGGCAGAGGCCAGCCCGGCGTGCTGGCGGATGAATTGGAGCAGGGCGAATCCAATCAGCGCGATTAAAAGTCCCCAGGTGAAAGCAGATTTGACCAGGTCAAGCCAGGGATTGCCGGTGGGGGCCATGCTTTCGGGCGTGGGGAAAAGTTCGGGCGCGGGAGGGGGCGTAGGCTCGATGGTTGGCGCGGGTTGTTTTATCCCGAAGATGGAAAGAATCAGCCCCAGCAGGGAGGCAAATCCAAATAGCAAAAATTGCATCAAGTAAAAGATGAAAGCCATTAAACCCTGAAGCAGGCTGCCCATCACAGAGAAAAATCCCAGGCTGAAACTGGTCGGCAACAGGCTGGCCAGCCCCATCAACAGGAGCAGGAATGCCAACCCGTAAGCAGCCCAACGCGCGGCCATGGCGGTTGGAATGTGGATCCGCTGGTAGCTCCACTGGGTGTGCAGCGACATGAACTGTCCCTGGCCGAGCAGCGCCAGCCCGAGCATAAAGTAGGCCAGGGTGCTTAAGCTGCCGGTGGATGTGTTGATGATGGATAGTACGGGCTCGCCGCTGTTGAAAAAGGCGCGCAAGTTGACGCGCAGGATGGCCGTCAGGATGACGAGCACGATACCCTGGCCGAGCACCAGGTTCATTAAGCGAATGCGCGCTGGCAGGGTGTTGCGCGGCGCGGCAAAATCTTCTTCCAGGGCCACCAGCCCCTGTGTCAGGCCCATTTCTCCGATCAGGTCGGCAAAATACCCGCTTGATATCCAGTTTGCGATGGTGAGCACGATGGCCGCAATATATTCTGGCCGGAAAAACTGGTCGATAAAGTTGTTCCCCAGCGCGGATAAATCAGCCAGGAACCCGGCCATGCCGCCCGAAAAAGCCAGCATCAGCCGCAGCGCCACCAGGATGAGCACCCACTGTGCCCCGAAGGCTTTCAGCCAATCACTGGTGAGCAGCGAGATGCGCGTGAAGCTGTGGTAACTGTACTGCCGTTCCAGGCTGACCAGCACACTGATGAGCATAAAAGTTAAAACCGGCCAGGTGGGCAGCGCCTTAAGGATGAGCTGGCTGGCCGTCAGGCTGGCGCAAGCCATCATGGCGGCGACCAGCCAGTAACCGGTCTGGCGGTAGACCGATTCGGTGCGCAGGGCTTCGGGGGGTAGTTGGGAGGCTCTCATTTTCGCCACTGATCGAGATCGTGTTCGCTGGCAATGGATACCACCGGGATGCCGAAAATACCGGCTTTGTGGCTGATTTCGCTCGCGGGCGCGCCGCGCCCGGCCAGTACCAGCAGGGTATTCTGCCCGGCGCGGCGGGCCTGGTACAACTCATCTAGCAGGGCATCCCCGGCGCTGCCGGTGATGACGATCAGCGTGGTGCCCCAGGGCAATTGGGCGCGTTGGCGCTGGAGCAGAATCGGCAGCGGGACGGCTGCGCTCATCTCGGCGCGCGCCAGGGTTTCGAGCAGGCGCATCAGGTGTGCCTGTCCTTTGCGCGGTGGGAAGTTTTGTGGCAGACCATCCGCTGCCAGCGGGTCGCGCCCGTTGACGAGCAGCCCGACGGTTTGTTTTTGGGATACGATCCAACTGGCAAGCGAAGCGGCGATCACCACTGCCAGTTCGGTGTCATCGATGCGGCTGCGAAAGCTGTAATCATCTACCGCCAGGTTGAGCACCAGCAGCGTCTCGAGCGCAATCGACGGTTCGAACAGCTTGACCTGCATCTGCCCGGTGGAGGCGCTAGCTTTCCAATCCACCCGGCGCAGCGAATCCCCGGCCACATATTCGCGCTTGCCAAAAACGCGCGTGGGGTCTTCAAACAGCGGGCGGGCATGGCGCAGCGTGCCATGCGGTGAGCGCGAGGGCAGGCGTACGCTTTTCAGCGGCACAATTTTGGGATAGACCGTTATAAACTGGCTCGATCCTTCGGATGAAATCGCCCCGCTCAGGCCCAGGATATCCCCGGTGGAAAGGATCAGCGGCCCAACTGGATAACAGCCCCGTTTAAGCGCTTCGAGAGTGTACTCAAACTGGACTCCGGCCCGCCCTGCCAGTTGCGTCACGCGTTGGAACGGTTTCGACCCGCCCAGCGCCACCGACAGCGCCTCACGCACTTCCAGCCACGGGAGCGGCAGCCAGCCCTGGTTTTTAACCCGCAGCTGGATATTGATCTTTTCTCCCAGGAATGCATGGTCGCTGAATTCGCGCTCGTGTGCCACCTGTCCCAATGCGTGACGGCTCCACCACGTTCCGGCGGCAAAAGCGCCCAGAATAAGGTACAGCAGCGTCAGCGCAAAATCATCCTGCAGGAAAGATGCAACCAGCAGCAGGAGAACCAGCAGGGAGAAAAAAGTATCAAGCATGGCAATTTTGGAGTGCGGAAGCAAAGCTTGCGCAGCGACAAATTACGGAACCAATCCCAACGGTGTGGATTCAATCACATCCGCCAGGATGGATGCGGCGCTTCGTCCGCGCAGTTCGGCTTCTGGTTTGACGATCAGGCGGTGGGTTAATGTAACCGGGGCCAGCAGCTTAACATCGTCTGGCAAGACGTGATCGCGTCCACGCAGGGCTGCCAGGGCCTGGGATGTCTTAAACAGGGCCAGGCTCCCGCGCGGACTGATGCCAAGAGCCAGGTCGGGGTGACTGCGGGTAGCGGCAGCCAAATCCACAATGTATTTTTGCAGGGTTTCATCCACATGCACTTCCCAAACCTGGCGCTGGAGGGCGGCCAACCCGCCGCCCTCGACAACTTTTTCCAGCTTCGTGATCGGGTGCTCGTGCTGGAGATTGAGCAAAATCTGGCGCTCATCTGCCGGGGATGGATATCCAAGCGAAATCCGCATCAGGAAACGGTCAAGCTGGGCTTCGGGCAGCGGGAAGGTACCCTCGTACTCGATCGGATTCTGGGTTGCGAGCACCAGGAAAGGCCGTGGCAGTTCGCGGGTGGTGCCATCTACCGTCACCTGTTGTTCCTGCATCGCCTCCAGTAGGGCCGATTGGGTGCGCGGCGTGGCGCGGTTGATCTCGTCGGCCAGCAGGATGTTGACAAAAATCGGGCCGGGGCGAAACTCAAAATCACCATTTTTCTGGTTAAAAATTGAAACGCCGGTCACATCGTTGGGCATCAGGTCTGGAGTGCATTGGATGCGCTTGAAGTTGATGCCCAGGCTGACCGATACTGCGCGCGCCAGCATAGTCTTGCCCGAACCGGGCACATCTTCCAGCAGCACATGGCCCTCGCACAGCAGTGCCACCATCAGCATTTCCAGCGCGGTGCGCTTGCCGATGATGACTTTTTCAACGTTGTTTATGATTTGGTTGGTGAAGGTGTGAATATTTTCCATGGGTAGTTTTTCTTATCAGAGTTTCAACATTTGTGACAATTTTTCGGAATTGTTGGTTTTGCTAATAAAGATTATAAGCGGCAACCGGCTCAAAATTGGAACAAGGTTTTTGGGGCTGAATAATACCCAACGAAAAACGACGGCCAAATGCCGTCGTTTTTCGTTGAAGAGATCCACTTTTATAACTTCAACTTCACTGCGCTGCCCATGCGCACCGTTTTGCTTTCACTTTGTGCCCGCAGTGGCAGGATGACGTGGAAAATACTGCCGGGGCATTTTTCTTCATCGTAGCCCGCACTCTCAACCCAGATGCGCCCGCCGTGAACTTCGACAATGCCACGCGAGAGCGCTAACCCCAACCCCACGCCGGAGCCCTTGAATTTGGTTTTCCCGGTTGAGTGACGATTGATCAACTCGCCAGGTTGGTAAAACTTGGTGAAAATCACTTCCTGGAAATCTTTATCGATGCCCACGCCTGTATCCGTCACCACAATTTCGATGCCACCCTCGGGCAGGTCACGGTTATTGGGCAAGACTTGTTTGCCGCTGATGGTGACTTTCCCGCCATTGGGTGTGAATTTGATGGCGTTGATGATCAGATGGTAGAACAGCTTTTTGAGCGCATTGGGATCGGCTGTGATGGAGGGCAATTGCGGCAGGTCAATATCCATTTCTTGCTGACGCTCGGCCACCATTTTGGCCATTTCCTGGGCCAGCCCGCGGATCAATTCTGTTACAAAAACATCCTGGCGAGTCAGTTCAATTGTGCGCGTATCGATCTGTGCGATGTCAAACATCGAGTCCATGATCTCGATCAGGCGCAGTGTGCTTTTGTGGATACCTTTCAGGATGTCGCGCACGGCTGAATCGAGCGTATCGTTTTCAAGCAGCATTTCGGTGTAGGCCTTGGCGACTGTAAGAGGGGTGCGCAGTTCGTGCGAGGCGATGCTGATGAAGTTGGATTTGGTCGATTCGATCTTTGCCAGGTCGTGGTTGGCCTTGTCAAGGTAGGTATAGGCTTCGCGGATCTGGTTGTTGAGTTTTTTCAGGTTTTCAACCAGGCGCGCATTTTGCAGTGCCACACCAGTTTGACTGGCAATGGTGGAGAGCAGGATCAGGTCTTCTTCAGTGTAGCGGCGGCGCGAGTTTTTTGGGCCGAGTGCCAGCAGGCCGATCCACTCATCTTTGGAGATGATCGGGACGTAGACATCCATATCCAGCGAGGCCAGCCATTTGCGTTCCATCACATCTGTGTTGCGGAAAGGCGGCGCAAAATCGATGTCATATTGCAGCAGCGGTTTGTGTTCTCCACTGAGCGATGCTACCACCGGGCTGTCGCCGCGCAGGCGGCCGGGTTGGGCTATGCTGGTGCCGTTGGCGGTGCGGATACACGTCAGCCGGTAAATTTTCAGTTCGGCTTCGCCAATTTCCGGGTCGATCAGGAACAATAGGCCGCGTTCAATTTCCAGGGCGCGGGTGATTGTATCCAGCGCGGCAGTGGCCAGCTTGTCGATATCCAAAATGTTGCTGATGTTGATGCTATACTCGCGCAGCGTCTTGGATGAGTCGTACACTTCTACTTTGAATAGCCTGTCGATGGCCCCGCGCACAAAATTATGCAGCGGCGCATAGATCACCGAGATGAGCAGCGCGATGGATGCCCCGATCAGCAATGGGTTGAAGCCCGGTGTTGTGCGGAAGATTGATTGCGCCAGCAGCGACCCGCTGATGTAAATGCCCATCGAAAGGGTAATTGTCGCCAGGTAGACCAGGAACGAGCGGAAGATATCGCGCATATCCAGGATGTGGTGCTGCAAAATCACATACGACATCACCATAACTGCCAGCAGGCGCAGCGCCCCGTGCATAAAATCGTTCTGGTAGAACACGGTCACATCGTTGGCGATTGTGAGCAGCAGCACAGGCCCCCAATACATCACCCGGTTGCGCTGGATCGGCTGGCGGGTTTGCATAAAAGCCCGCACAAACATAAAGATGAAGACACCGCTAAATAATACCCAGGTCAAGAACAGGATCAGGAAGTTGCCGGTAAAAGCCACCCCCGCCACCAGCACCAGGGCCAGCGCAAACACCCATTTTTGATTGAAAGAAATAAAATTCAGGAAAGATTCCAGCATCAGCAGGGCCAGCAGCAGGGCGCCGATATTTCCCACCAGCGTCAGGGCCGCGCCGTTCAGCGCAACCACCCAGCCTGTCAATCCCAAAAAACGAATCACACCCAGCCCCAGCGCAATAATCAGGTAAGCCACCAGCAGGAAGATGGGAAAATCAAAACTACGCGGACGCCGCAGCGCAAAAACCAGCAACGCTGCATAAATCACCACTGCGACCGCCAGGGGCACAAGCTCAGACAAAGGCAATTCGTATAAGCCCATCTTAGCTTAAGTATACCCGAAATTGGCTTTTCACAATCACTCCATTGGGGTATAGTTAGCGAAATTGCCATACATAGGAATCTAAAATGCTCATTTCACGTCAAGCACGAGATACATACAAATTTTCTCCCAATATTTATACTCCCGAAGGCCGCGTAAAACTGACCGAATTTGCCGATGCGCGCGAATTTGCCGCCCAAATGTCAGCGGTGCGCGGCTCACCTGTCCCGGCGGGTGAAATCAACGCCCTGGGTATCATGGATGAAGTCCTGCGCGTCATCATCCGCCAGTATGAGCTGCAAAATCCTGGCGTAATGGAACGGGCTTTGCAAAACCTGGCTGGAAAATTGGGGCCGGATTCTACCGAGGTGGTTTTAACTGCTTTTGTGAGTGAATTCCCGCCCCAGGCAGTTTACCGCGCGGAACAGGCACCCCGGAGCTGGCTGGCCGCTTCGACAGGCGGACGCTCCAACCGCAGCAACGCCATCGAGGAGCTTTTACTGTTACGAGTGACCCACCTCAACCCGGCCACCCAGCCCTACCATGATCTGTTCGATGACCGTTCGCTGCGCTACAACGAATCCTACGAACCGATCCTCAGCGGCCTGGAAAGTTTCTTTAACGGCGAAAAAGGCTTCGGCGCGGATGAATCTGCGGTGGGAAAAGCTGCCAGCGGCGAATCACTCTTTGCGGTGCTGCGCGCCCCGGCGCTGGCATCCCCCTATTCACTTGAAGGACAATTGCAATTCCTGGCGCAGCGCTGGAGCGTGCTGGTCGGCGAGAATTTCGTCCAGCGCATCTTGCGCGGCATTGATTTTGTGAAAGAAGAAGCCATGCGCGGAAATTTCGCGGGCGGGTTTGGCGGCGAAGCCCCGCTGCTGACCTTCGGCGGCGCGTATGCCGAGTACGAAAATTTTAGCCCGGATAAAGACTGGATGCCGCGCTGCATCTTGATGGCGAAAAACAGCTACGTCTGGCTGGCGCAGCTTTCCAAATGGTACGGGCGCGATATTTCGCGGCTCGACCAGATCCCCGATGAAGAACTGGACAAGCTGGCGCGAGCAGGCATTACCGGCCTGTGGCTGATCGGCCTGTGGGAGCGCAGCAAGGCCAGTCAGCGCATGAAGCAAATGATGGGCGATGCCGACGCAGTGGCCTCGGCCTACTCGCTCTACTCGTACGACATCGCCGCCGATCTGGGCGGCTGGGATGCGCTGGGCAACCTGCGCTGGCGCGCCTGGCAGCGCGGCATCCGGCTTTCGGCGGATATGGTTCCCAACCACATGGGCATCGACTCGACCTGGGTGGTGGAACACCCCGATTGGTTCCTTGCGGTGCCGCAGACGCCCTACCCGGCCTATTCTTTCAACGGCCCCGACCTTTCGGATGACTCCCGCGCCGGGATCTGGCTGGAAGATCATTATTACAGCAAAAGCGACGCGGCGGTGGTCTTCAAGCGCGCCGACCGCTACAGCGGCGATGTGCGCTATATCTATCACGGCAACGACGGCACTTCCATGCCCTGGAACGACACCGCCCAACTCGATTTTCTCAAGGCCGAAGTGCGCGAGGCCGTCATCCAGACGGTTTTGCACGTGGCGCGCAACTTCCCGATCATCCGTTTTGATGCGGCCATGACGCTCGCCAAAAAGCACATCCAGCGCCTGTGGTTCCCCGAGCCGGGCGCGGGTGGGGCCATCCCCAGCCGCTCGGAGCATGGCTTGACGCGCGAACAGTTCGACGCCGCCATCCCGGAAGAGTTCTGGCGCGAGGTGGTGGATCGCGTAGCCGCCGAAGTGCCCGATACGCTGCTGCTGGCCGAGGCCTTCTGGCTGATGGAAGGCTACTTTGTGCGCACGCTGGGCATGCACCGCGTCTACAACTCAGCCTTCATGCACATGCTGCGCGACGAAGACAACGCCAAATATCGCTCGGTGATGAAAAACACGCTGGAATTCGACCCGCAAATCATGAAGCGCTACGTCAACTTCATGAACAACCCCGACGAAAAGACCGCTGTCGAGCAGTTTGGCGATGGCGACAAGTATTTCGGCGTTGCCACCGTGCTTTCCACCCTGCCGGGGCTGCCGATGTTCGGTCACGGGCAGTTCGAGGGCTTCCGCGAGAAATACGGCATGGAATTCCGCCGCCCGAAGTGGGAAGAGCAGGTCAACGATGGCCTGGTCAAAGGCCACGAGTGGAAAATCTTCCCGCTGCTGCACAAACGCTACATCTTCGCCGAGGTCGATAACTTCCTGCTCTACGATTTCACGGTGGAAGGTGGCGTCAATGAAGATGTCTTTGCCTATTCCAACCGTTTTAATGACGAACGCGGCCTGATCGTTTACCACAACAAATACGCCCAAACCGCCGGGTGGATCAAAACATCCGTTGGATATATGGATAAATCCACCGCACAACTGGTGCAGAAAACCCTGGCGGATGGGCTGGCGCTACCCGTCGATGGGTACGCCATCTTCAGGGATTACGTCACCCGTTTGGAATACATCCGCCCCTGCGCCGAACTCTACGAAAAGGGCCTTTTCGTAGCCCTGGCCGGGTACCAGCACCAGGCCTTCCTCGACTGGCGCTTTGTCGGCGGCGAACAGTGGAAACAAGTCTGCGAATCCCTCAACGGCGCGGGCGTCGAATCGGTGCAGGCCAAATTCGATGAGATGTTTGCGAAGAAAGAAGAAGAGAAGAAAGAAGAACCGGTTGCAAAGAAGAAACGGGTGACGAGGAAGAAAAAAGTAGAAAGTGGCGAGAAGAAAGAACCGGCGGCGAAGAAGCCGAGGAAAAGCAAAAAGGTAGAGTAAAACAAAACTCCGGGATGTTGATACATCTCGGAGTTTTTAGTCATCGAAAAGGCTATGTATTAAGCTTTCTTATCCAGGAAGCCTTCGATCAGGTCAAGCAACTGTTTCAGGCTGACGGGTTTGCTGATGTATTCGTTTGCCCCGGCTTCGAGGCAGCGTTCGCGGTCCCCGGTCATTGCCAGAGCGGTCAGGGCAATGATAGGGGTGGCAACAAAGCGCGGGTTGGCGCGTAACAGCCGGATGGCTTCCAATCCATCCATCTCTGGCATTTGGATATCCATCAGGATTACATCGGGGGAAAATAGGTCGGCTGTTGCCAGGGCTTCGCGGCCGTTGTATGCCACTAGAATCTGGTAACCGAAGTTTTCAAGATAATCACGGATGGTCAGGATGTTGGTTTCGGTGTCCTCGGCCAACAGGATGACTCCGGCGGATTGTTTCACTACATGCGCAGGCGGGTTGGCGGGGGCATCTGGCCTGGCGTTGGTTGGGGTCTGTATGGCCTGCCCGGGCGGGTAGGGCTGCCAGGGCAGCGAGATGGTGAAGCGGCTGCCTTTCCCAACCTCGCTTTCCACGCTGACCGTGCCATTGTGCATTTCGGTCAGGTGTTTGACCAGCGACAATCCCAACCCGGTACCTTCGTGCTGGCGCGTCAGGCTGCTATCTACCTGGGTGAAAGGGAAAAACAGGCGTTTCATATCTTGGGGGGATATGCCGATTCCGGTGTCGATAACCTGGAAATCGAGACAGCCGCGTTCGGGGTTGGGCTGCACTTTCAGGGCAACTGTCCCGCCGGATGGGGTAAATTTGACAGCATTACTGAGCAGGTTAACTAAAATCTGTTTCATGTAACGCGGATCGGCCTGGATGGTGGTTCTGGCCGGTTGGGGCGAAAACTCGATAGTAATGTCCTTTTTCAGCGCTGGTTCTTTGATAAATGCCAGGCTGGCTTCGCATACATCTGAGACGATAATGGTTTCAGTGTGGATTTCCAGTTTGCGAGCTTCAATTTTGGAAAGGTCCAGGATGTCGTTGATCAGGCTGAGCAGGTGTCGCCCGCTGGATTCGATGGTGCGCATAAATTTTCTCTGGTGTTCGTTCAGCGGGCCGCGATATTCATCCAGCATCATCTCAGAAAGTCCCAGGATGCCGTTGAGCGGGGTGCGCAGTTCGTGGCTCATGTTAGCCAGGAATTCATCTTTGGCGTGCGCGGCTTTTTCCAGGGCGCTGTAGGCGGCGCTGAGTTCATCGCGGCTCTTTCGCAGGGCATTTTCAGATTTTTTGTGTTCGCTGTTATCCATGACGGTGGAACGACTCGTGACGAATCGCTGTTTGTCGTCATAGATAGCGGTGGCATTGATCAGCACCGGGAAGGTGGAACCGTCTTTGCGCACAAAATCCAATTCCAGGTCGTGGATCCATCCACGTTCTTTGAAGATCGGGAAAAAGGTACGCATGATGGCCTGGCTTTCGCTGGTCATGATGTTGGTAATGCTGTGGCCGAGTATTTCTGCAGCTGTGTAGCCGAGCCAGTTTAACTCGGTCTGGTTGACCATCACAAAAACGCCATTTGCATCCAGCGAATGGTAGCCGCAGGGGGCATGCTGGTACAAATCCTGTACTTCAGCGGTGCGCTCCTGAACGCGTTGTTCAAGTTCTTCGGCCAGGTTGCGGTATTTTTCTTCGCTCAGCCGCAGTGATTCTTCAGCCTGGCGGCGTTCGGTAATATCATGGATGATGGAAAAGAGCAGGGTGCGATCTTTGGTTTTAATCGGGTGTGAGCGCACTTCCACGGTGCGGATTTGCCCGTTTGCCAGGCGATGGGGAAAGATAAAGTAGTTGCGCTCTTCCGATTTGGCATGTTGTCGTTCAGCCGCCACTTTTTCTCGGGGCAGCTGATTGATGGCGCTGATATTCATCGAAACCAGTTCGTTGTAGCTGAAACCGTAAAAAGCCACAGCCGCAGGGTTGGCATTGATGATGTTCCCCGTATCGGGATCGATCAATAACATAACCGCATGACTGTGCTCGAAAATGGAGTGGAAAAGCTCCTCGCTATCGCGCAGGGCTTGTTCGGTATCGCGACGTTCGGTTACATCACGCAGTATGGCTGTGAAAAAGCGCTCCCCGTGCAATTCAACATAGGAGAAGCTCGATTCTGCTGGGAATTCTTCACCGTTGGCGCGCATCCCGACCACCTGAAAGGTTTTCCCCGCCGGGTATCGCTGGAGTGAATCTTGGTTCATGCGGAACATAAACTTCAGGTGCTTGTCGCGATAGCGATTTGGCAGGAATGTCTCTAATGGCCGGCCCAGCGCCTGTGCGGCAGCAATTCCGAACATTTTTTCTGCGGCATTGTTAAACATGATGATGTTCAGGTCAGCATTGGTAGTGATGATGGCATCCATGGCCGCATCGATCATGCTTTTCAGGCGTTGTTCGCTGCGCGCAAGGGATTGTTCGGCCAGCTTGAATTGGGTGATGTTCCGTCCAACCCCCACAATTCCGCAAATATTACCCTGGGCATCCTGCATGGGTGATAACGAAGTTTGGTAATATTGCAGCCCTTCCGGGCCGGGCAAGGTCCACTCATATACAACATGCTGCCCTTGCAGGGCCTTCTGGTTGGCTTCTTCATGGGGCTGCGCGGCCTGCTCGCCAAAAATTTCGTGGACGGTTCGCCCAATAAATTGTTCGGGGCGCAAGCCTGAGCGATTCACCCAACTCCCAAAAACCCCGCTATGGCGTTGCGACTGATCTAATGTAAAAACAACTTCATCCAATGAGTGGATTAGGTTATCAAAACGCTCTTCGGCGGCCTGAGCGCGGATTTCTAGTTCTGCGATTTTTTCCCGTTGCTTAAGCAACTCTTCCCTGAGTTCAGCTTCGAGAAACTGGCTCTTGCGCATAACGATCTCCTTTGGTACCGATCGCGGTTGCGAAGGTTTTGCGATGCGATCATTATTTAAATCAGCTTTTTACTACCCTGAACAGCAACTTGGGTTAAATTAAGTCTATCACCAAATCGCGGGTGTCTCTCAAAAACTGGAATGGAGATAGTGAAAAGCAGAGAGCGCAATTCTTACCGATGGGCAGTATATCTACTTGTGGGTTTTATACCCCAAACGGGTTGAAATTGGTATCGCGATCGTAAAAATCTTCGTGTTCGGCGCGTTTCAGGAATCCAACGGCCAGGTAGGTGATCGGGGTCATCAGCGCTTCGATGGCGCATTTGAACAGGTAGTTGGTCAACACCAGCGTAGTGAACAACGCCCAGGGGAAAACCCCAAAGGTACAAGCGATGATCACAAAGACCGTTGAGTCAACCAACTCCCCGACCAGGGTTGAGCCGATCGTGCGCATCCACAGCCAGCGTCCGGCGGTGAGCACTTTCAGCCTGGCCAAAACAAATGAGTTGGAAAATTCCCCGCTCCAGTAGCCTGCCAAAGATCCCAAAACAATGCCGCCACTGGCCATCCCGCCCAGGATGGCGGCGTAGGCCGCGTCCCCGGCGTAGCCCTGCCAGGTGGATTCACCGGGAAGATGCTGTACCAGCCAGAAAGTGCCCGAAGCCAGTGCCAGGCAGAAAAAACCAGCCCAAATAACACGCCGCGAGCGCCTGAAGCCGTAGACTTCGGTCAGGATATCACCGAAAATGTAAGAAATGGGGAAAAGGATAGTGCCGCCGTCAAAAGCCATCGGGATGCCGAACAGGTTCAACCCCAGGTCAACGATTTTGGCTGACGAAGCCACATTGCTGACCACCAGCACGGTCACAAAAACGGCCATGATCAAATCGAAAAAACGATATTGCCTTTCAATATACATTTTTTGCTCCTGTGTTTTGGTTGTGTGCCACTGGCACAAGGCGGGAACTGCGACCGCCGCGGAGCGTATTTTTACCACAGGTGCCAGGGCCTCGCAATAAAAAATAGTGTGGCGAATTACTCCTACCATCACCAGGGCAGCACTATAATCAGACTTATGAGCGCATCATCCTTCCAGATTCGAAAGTGCCAGAACCCGGCCTGTGGATTACGCTACCCATTGGTGGAATCGCATCCTTTTGGGGAACGCTGCCCACTTTGCCTGGGGCCAACGCTGGCAGTGCTCACACGTCCGCTCTCCCCGGAGCCGTTTTTGCCGTTAAATGGGCCGGCCCTGGCTGTTTCTCCAACTGGGGCAGGTGTCCAAAAACCTCGACTGGATGCGCTGCTGGATAACATTCGCTCAGCCTGGAATGTTGGCGCCATCTTTCGCACGGCAGATGGCCTGGGCGTGGAAAAACTATACCTGTGTGGTATCACACCTGGCCCCGAGAATGCCCAGGTGCGTAAAACTGCCCTGGGCGCGGAACAAACAATCGGGTGGGAAACTACGCGCGATGCGCTGTCAACTGCCAGGGCGTTAATCGACAGGGGCTACCAACTGATCGCGCTGGAGCAGGCCGACAGGGCGATTCCACTCGATGCGGTGAAACTTCCAGCCGAGAAAAATCTCCTGGTTGTTGGGAATGAAGTAACAGGTGTTGATCCGGCGCTGCTGGATCTGTGCCAGCAAATTGCCTATATCCCTATGTTTGGGCAAAAACGCTCGTTGAATGTGGAAGTGGCTTTTGGGATTGCGGCTAGTTCTCTAATTCGCCACGAATAGCAGGTTGAACAGGGTATATACAAGGGTGATGACCATCCCCAAGGCCGAGACGGCTGTGCCGATCAGCCCGAGGGTGCGATATTCTGATTTCATGCCATACCAGCCGGTTAGCAGCCCCAGCAGGCTGGTGACGCCGCCGCAAATGGGGACGATGGCGGCGCACAGGCTAATGATGCTCAGTGAAAGCGAGGCGATGGCGGCCATTTTGTTGGTTTTTTCTTCGGGGTCAAGGCTGGCAGGGTCGATTTCCATTCATAATGTCCTTTTTCAGTAGGGTTTGCCAAAGAACAGCAGCACCAGCACCATTGAAAGCAGACCTCCGTGGAAAATGAAGATGGATTGTTTCCAACTGATTTTCCAGAAGGCGTCTTCGGTATCATCTTTCCAGCGCAGTTTTTTTACGCGGGCGATGAATGGGACGAAATGTGCCATGATGGCCGGGATGAAGATGGATGTAAATGTGCTGGTGAAGTTTTTTCCGTTGACGTGGATGGCGTAATCGTAGATTTCATCGGGAATGGTGTATGTGAAGAGGGCGATTTCCAGCAGGAAGATGGTTGTGGTCAGTGGGATGTGATGCAGCCCGGCATGGCGAAAGAGTTGTCCGGCCAGCAGGTAGCCTATGCTGATATAGAGTGTGCCGATGGCGAGCATGATCCATACTGCGAAGTTGCCCTGGTGAACCAGTTTGGCGGCGTCGCCGTAGTAACCCCAGATGGCGTCGGATGCCATGTAAACACCATTGGAGAATAAGGCTGTGATGGCGATAATACCTGATAACCAGACAGCCCAGGCTTTGCGTTTTTTCTGCAAGATGATGATGAACCAGACGATCAGGCTGAAGGTGGGGCTGAAGAAAAAGCCCCCGGCGCTGACGTAGTCGATGAAGATGGGATCAGACCGCACCCAGGATGTGTAGTAGGGGTTGAGATAAAAGCCTTTGATGGCATGCCCAAAGTACCACAAGGTCAGCACATGCCCGATTTCGTGCAATCCAATGGCGACGATCATGCCGATTGTGATGGAGCCTGCCAGCAGCAGCACAAGGCGGATGGCTTCGTGACGTTTGAAGGGTCTTTCGGGCAGGGTTTCCATGGGGAGGCTTCCTTTATTTTGTTGTCAGGATGCGGAAGGTTTTCAGCGCTGTGACTCAGGGCAGGAAGTTCACTTCGGGGAAGTCAGCGGAGGGGCCATCGAACAGGCTGGTAGGCACTGCGCGGAATTGCTGTTCAAAGAAGGCCAGCACGTAGGTGTTGACCAGCTTTTGGACACGCTCACCGTTGATGGGGCCTTTGAGTTTGAGCTGTGGGGCGAGCGGGCTGAGGGCGGGCAGGTCGCTGAAATCGTAGTGGGCGGTGCCGGTGATGCTCATCACGGCGTCAGTGGCGGGCAGGTGCTGGCGGAAGCCGCGGAAAAGCTGGTTGTTGCGGCTGTTGGTGTCATCGGCCCATTTTTGGGAGAAGAAGAAGGCGAAGGGCTGGGAAAGGCCGTTTTGCAGGACAGTCTTAGAGACGGGGCGCACGAACGGGTCAAGTGGGAAGCCGGCTTTGCAGCGTGGGTCGCGCCCGCAAAACTCGATGGATGCGCCGCCGCCGGTGGAATGCCCCAATCCGCCGACTTTTTGCAGGTTGAGCAGGTTGGTGAAGATGTCATCGGGGGCGTTTTGGTTCCAGGTGGTGAGTGTGTCGAGAGTGTAGCTCATATCGCTGGCCCATTGGTCGACCAGGATGCGGGCGGTTTTTTCGTACTCATCCTGGTTGGTGGTATCTTCTGGCAGGGCGTTGGGGTTGTTGGGGGCGGAACTGCCATCGGGGAAGATGGTGAGACGTGAACCGTAGGGGTGTTCCATGCCAACGACGACATAGCCGTGCGAGGCCAGTTGTTGCATCAGGAAGGTGCTCTGGGCGCGGAAGCCGTTCCAGCCGTGAGAAAAAATCAGTACCGGGTAGGGTGCGCCGGAGTGGTCGGCTGGGGCGTTGAGATAGGAGGATGAATGCGCCAGTGCAATATGGTTGAGGAAGAAGTGTGGCAGGTTGAGATAATCTGCGATGGCCGGGGCGACCTGTTCGGCGCCATCCAGCCAGAGTGCGGGGGAACTGCCAGGGGTGGGCGTGGCCGGGTACCAGACCTGGATCATGAATTTGCGCGGTTCATCTTTGCCGGAATAAATCTCTTGGCGAGAGTTGTCGGTTAGCACGTAGGTGGCTGTTCCGACTTTGTATGGGCCGTCTGGCGCGGGAACGCTCGGAACTGGCAGCAGGATGGGCAAACTCACTGTAGCGGTGAGCAGGATTGAGGGTAGGATGATCCGCAGCAGCAAAGCTCCCAGCGTGAGGGCCGGCTGGGATGTTGAAGCGGGTCGCAGCAGGTTGAATATCCCGATAATCAAGATGATTGCTACAAAACTATAGAGCGGGATCATTTGCCAGCGATATTTTTCGAGGATGAGATGGGGCAGGGTGGCGATGGCGGGCAGGAAGGCCAGGGCTTGCGGGCGCGGCTGCCCGAGGAAGGGCCACAGCAGGTAAACGGCGAGCAGGATGGGGATGATGATTTCAAACAGGCGCATGATGTTTTCTTTCGGAATGGGTGAATGGAAAATCGAAAATCATTAATGCGAAGATGTTGAGACGCAAAAGGTTAAAAAATCTTTGCGCTGTTTCGTTAAAAATTGGGATATTTGTAATTTTACAGGTATCGCGCAGGGTAGATGCCCGCCGCCACTTCATCTTTCAGCCGCTGCATGGCAGCTCGGGCTACCTGGGCCTGCCCGGCGCTGATAACGTTGTGCTGGATGGCTTCTTCGAACTCGTCCCAGTCCAGTTCGAGCAGGGTGCCATCGGGTGTAAGCCAGATATCGAGGAACAGGTCAATCATTTCGTAGTTGCCATCGGCGCGGTGGGTGGCGGGTTCGCCGATATCAGAGTAGTGGCCGAGCAGGCCGCCCTCGGTGTCGCGGAATTCGAGCAGGTTGAAGGGCTGGTTGAAGAAGTAAACCTTGGCGATGGTCTGCACGCGCTGGTCGGCGCGGATCAACCCATCGCGCTGGAGCGCGGCGCTCAGGCGTTCAACAATATCCGGCGGCAGGCTTTTGAAGGTGCGCAGGCAGGTTTCATCTTCTGAGACAAAGTCTTCAACGTACAGGCTCAATCCCTTGCCCGGGCGGATGTAGTGGATTGTGGCATTCATTGGTTCGATCATCAGGGTGCGGTTTGCTGGGTGGGTGATTGTAGCAACAGAATCGTTGCATGTAACAATTCTCGCACATTACTGAGCAATAGCAAAGGTAAAACACCAATTTCGTAGAAAAACCGCCCCCGGTGTGGTTCTTTTGCGCTGTCAAAGTTTACATCCCCAAAAAAGATGAAAGAAGCTGCTTCTTTTTATCTCGCTTCTATGCTGAAACTTCTCCTGTTTTCTCCCTTGAGCGCCTGCCTGATCTCCCTCACAGTAGGCGCTTCCATCTCAAAAATTGTGGCCCCGAGGAAGTCATCCGGGTGGTGAACATCGCCATTTTGGATGAGTGGGATGTCCCCAATTTGGGGGTAGCGGATGCGGGCCTCTATGGGGGTGATGTGTGCGGAAAGCTCGAGTGCGTCAAAGAGCGGGGGAACCAGCCCCAGGACGGGGATCAGCCCGTAGGCGCGGCGGTCGATGTGGGCCGGGATGACCAGCCCGCCCAGCGCATTTACCCTTGCAACGGCTTCTTCCAGTGTCAGGTCGGTCGATGCAATCAGCATCCGCTTTTCGTGGCGGAGGAAATCTCCGGTGGGATCGACGATGTATTGTTCGCCGATGTGCTCCGGGTCGTTTTCGAGGGGCGGATAATGCTGGTTAACGGTGGCCTGCCACAGGGCGGATTGTTCCAGTGTATCGAACAGGCACAAGATGTGGACTTCTTCCCGGGTCTGAAGCTCCATCCCGGGCAGGACCATCAAGTTCCGCCCCCTGGCTGCTTGTATGACCGCCCCGGCATTTTCCACGCTGTTATGGTCGGTGATGGCGATCAGGTTAATGCCGCATTCAAGTGCTTTCTCCACGATGACAGGCGGAATCATCTCTACCCCGGCGCAGGGCGAGAGTACGGTGTGAACGTGAAGGTCGGCGCGGTAGCGCATAGTGGTAAGTGGTAAGTGGTAAGCAGTTGCTTGTCACTTACCACTGCTTTTACCAGATTCCCATTTCCCAAAGTTTCCCGGCAATCGGGTAGCTGGGTTCGGGGGTGGAGAGCAGGATGATACCCTGTTCGTTTGCGCGGGCGATGACATCGGGTTCGGGGTGGGCATTTTCGGTGATGATGACGGCGCTGACTTCGCGCAGGGAGGCCACGGCGACCACGTTGATGTGTGCCTGGAGGGTGATCCAGATGTTGCCGGGTTGAGCGCCTGCCATGACGCAGCTCAACATGTCGCTGGCGTACCCGCCGCGTGGCTGGATGCCCCTGAAATCACGGGGCTGGGTCAGGGGGGTGAGTTCGAGTTGTTCGATGATGGTTTGCAGATTCATGGTGGCTCCATGTTTGGAGGAGGGGCGACCCGTCAGGTGCAATCAAGCACCTGTGTATGCCGGGTTCTCTGGTAGGCATGTTATTTTGTAATGCCTGGGCGGGTCGCCACTACCTGTTATACCGGCGGCTCTTCGGGATGTTCTGCGCCGCCTTTGAATTTTTCTTCAGCCGACAGGTTGATCTCCATCAGCAGCTTGGTGCCTTTTCCGGGGGTGGATTCCAACTCCATTTTGTCCACGCAGCGTTTGATGTTGACCAGGCCCATACCTGCGCCAAAGCCCATTGCGCGCGCTTCAGATGAGGCTGTAGACCAGCCGGGGGTGAGCGCCTGGGCCACATCCGGGATGCCGGGGCCGTCATCGGTGGTTTGCATCAGGATGCGGTGCGGTTCGATCTGCACGCGCAGGATCCCGCCGTTGGTGGAGTGGATGATCAGGTTGATCTCAGCTTCGTAAACGGCGATCCCGCACTGGCGGGCCAGTTGGGGTGGGGCTCCCAGCCGCAGCAGGGCGCGTTTGATGTGGCTGGAGGCCTGTCCGCCGTTGACAAAGTCGCGCGGTTTGATGCGGTAGCGCAGGATCAGGCTGGTGCGGTCGGATGTGATATCTTCGAACAGGTGGCTGGCGCGGTAGCGGCGCAACTCTTCATCGTGATAATCTTTTTGCAGCGCCAGCAGGATTCCGCGTGTGATATCGCCCTTGGTCACCATGCCCACCAGTTTGCCGCTTTCATCGACCACAGGCAGGCGGCCCAATCCGCTTTTGGTGAAGGTTTCGAGCGATTTGACGATGGAATCGTAATCGTGGGCGCTGATGACTGGGCGGGTCATGTAGGCGCTGACGCTGGCCGAGAGCGCGTTTTCGCTCATGGCCCGGACGATGTCTTCCATGCTGATGATGCCTGCCAGTTGCTCGCCATCCATCACCGGTGCGCCGGAGATACGGTGTTTGCGCAGCATCATTAGCACATCAGAAATGCTCATTTGGGGTGCGGCGGTGTGAACTTCGCGTGACATGACATCACGATTTTTGAGTTCGTAGGCCAGTTCTTCCACGCGCCCGATTTCGCGCGCGTCCTGGTCGGTTACGATGCGACCTTTGCGCCCGTAGATTTCTTGCAGGCTGTTGTTACTCATGATCGCCGTTCATATTGGTTTCAAAACTGCGCAGCCCGGCCCGGTATAGGCGGCCACACAGCTCGAACATGCCGTGTTCGCTTGAAATCAAGGGGATATTTTCCTGGATGGCAAGTTCCACCATTTCGGGCATGGGCTGTTTTCCGCGCAGGAAGATAATGGCGCGCACATCCGCCATCTGGGCGGTGCGGATAACCTGCGGGTTGCATAATCCGGTCAGCAGGACTGCATCCGGGCGGGCAGCGGCCAGCACGTCGCTCATCAGGTCGGCGCCAACCCCGCCGCGGATTTCGTGGTCGGTGAAGGTGGATGGGGTGAGGATGGTTCCATCCGCAATACGAAGAATTTCGCTTAGGTGCATAAAAGCCAGGGTCCTTTCCAGAAGCTCAGTTTTCATTATGCTAGATTTATTGCCTTTTCGGAAGGTGTTTTTTCACCTGTTTAGGATGACATTTATCCCGTTTGTGCAATTATTCACGAACAGGCGGTTGTTCCTGGTGCGGGACATCGGTTGCTGTGCCTGTTATTTGGACAAATATAGTCCAAATGTCCTATTCAGATATTTATACATAGCATGTATACTGAATATACTAACAAATTTGCAAGGTTTATTTGCCCTTATCATCGATTGTTGGTTTGTTAGTGAATGTATTTTGTTCAAGAATTTTTGATATGGAGTAAAGTTATGACACCCTTTAGCAAAGTTACTACTTCGGCAGTAATGAAGTCCACGATCGAATCATTTTATTCGGTCACCCAAAAAACCGTTTGGGACGATCGGACGATTGACCGCCCCACAGTTTCAGTTGTCATCCCAACCCTCAACGAAGCCAAAAACCTGCCACTGGTTCTCCCATTCTTACCGACCGACTGGATTGATGAAGTGATTATCGTTGACGGTCGTTCGACCGATAATACTGTGGAAGTCGCCCGCCAGCTTTTCCCCTCGGTCAAGATTGTCATGGAGAGCCGCAAGGGCAAAGGTGTTGCCATGCGCGCTGGATATCAAGCCTCGTCTTGTGACATTATCGTGCTGCTAGATGCCGATGGTTCGAACGACCCGCGTGAAATTCCGCGCTTCGTAAAACGCCTGATGGAAGGTGTTGATATGGTCAAAGGCTCCCGCTTCTCTGTCAGCGGGGGAACCACCGATATGACCTTTGTGCGCAAGATGGGAAATGCCGGGCTGGCCCTGGCCGCGAACATGCTCTTTTCGCAGAAATACACTGACCTGTGTTATGGTTTTCATGCCTTTTGGCGGCACTGTTTGGATGTGTTGGAACTCGAGCAATACGATGGCTTTGAGATTGATACTGCCCTGTATTTGCAGGCGCTGCGCAAAAATTTACGTGTGGTTGAAGAACCCAGCTTTGAGGGCGAACGTTTTTATGGTTCAAGCAATTTGAACGCCATCAAAGACGGCATTCGTGTTCTAAAAACCATCTTCCGTGAACGTTTTGTGCGCTACAGCGCTGTGCAACACCCAATCGGTTTCCGTGGGCAGAAATTCGCCAGCAGCCTCGATTATGTCAATTTTGCGCCTGCCACCAGTTTCGACAATCCTTTCACCCTGATCCAGTTCCTGGCTTTTTCTGGCAGAGACCCAAAATCATTGCTCAAACTTGCCCTGAACGCGGCCCTGGAAAACCTGGATGCATCCTATGGTTCCCTGGTATTGCTCGATGAAACTGGCAACATCCGCGAAAGCTGCCTGGTGGGCGAGTCAGCCAACCATTCATCCCTCCCCGCAGATGTTAACCTGAACGGCCTGGCCGGTTGGGTTGCTCGTAATCGCCAGCCTGCACTGGTAGCCAATACAAGTGAAGACCCGCGTTGGTTGCAGCGGGAGTATAACGATCACAAATATTCCAAATCTGCGATCTCTATTCCCTTGATGCTTGGCAACCATGTGATTGGTGTCCTGACCCTCACCCGACCCCAAGAAAAACAGTTCACCGAATCTGACCTGATCTCTGTTCAACGGGTTGCGATTGGGGTTTAGCTCCACCCTGAAAACATGGCACCAATGTTGAACTTTACGGTCATCATTTGCGCCTACACAGAAGACCGATGGGATGATCTCATCTCATCGGTTTCTTCTGTAAAAGCGCAGTCCATACCGCCATCGCAGATTATCATAGTCATCGACCACAACCGGCAGCTCTATGAACGCGCCCTGGCGCAGTTCCCCGGCATTACCTTGCTGGAAAATCGTGATGAACGCGGATTGTCAGGTGCGCGTAATACCGCCATTTCTGCCGCTACCGGGAATATCATCGCATTTATTGATGAAGATGCCGCCGCTGATCGCGATTGGCTGAAACTGCTGAACCAGAATTTTGCCGACCCCAGGGTGCTGGGCGTGGGCGGGAGTATCATCCCCAACTGGGAAAACGGCCGCCCCAACTGGTTCCCCCGCGAATTTGACTGGGTTGTCGGCTGCACCTACATTGGCCTGCCCGAGCAGACAGCCCCTGTACGCAATCTCATCGGCTGCAACATGGCTTTTCGCCGCGAGGTTTTTGAAGGCGTGGGCGTTTTCCGCAATGGCATCGGGCGAGTCGGCACCATCCCGGTTGGTTGTGAAGAGACCGAAATCTGCATCCGCGCCCGCCAGAAGTGGCCGGAAGGCAGCTTTGTTTTTGAGCCGCGCGCCAGCGTGCTGCACAATGTTCCCGAAAAGCGCAAAAAGTTCGCGTATTTCCGTTCACGTTGTTATGGAGAGGGCATTTCCAAGGCGCTTATCTCACGTTTTGTTGGCCAAAAAGATGGTACACAATCCGAGTGGGCCTATACGTTGAATGTCTTGCCGCGTGGCGTGCTCAAGGGTCTGGGCGACCTGCTGCGAGGCGATTTTGCCGGGTTGCAGCGCGCCCTGGCGATCATTGCCGGGTTGCTGATCACTACCAGCGGATTCCTGGCTGGCAAATTTTTGCGCTCCCAGGTTAATACCAGCGCTGCCCCGCTGCTGCATAAAGCCCCAGACGCCGGTTAATCCCCGAATATGGCAAAAATCTCCCGCCGCGATTTCTTGAAGTTGTTCCTGGCCGCTGCCGGGGCTTTTTTTGCTATTTCCCTGCAAAAACTTTCCCAACAGCCTGCTGCGCCAGGGCTGGATGTCACGGCTACTCCTTTCCAGCCTCGCATCGATTTTTCTCATTGGGGCCAGGATGATTTGACTTTTGCCGCCCTGACTGTACCTTACAACGATTTACGATAGAATTTATCCATGCCCATCCAGCCGGTTTTGCCTGAACATAGCCCCAACCAGGGACGCGAAATCTGGAATGCCAACGACCAGGAATTGCTCTCCCGGTTTGATTCGTTTGGGTTGGATGTGAAATCATCCGCGTTTGGCGCAAAAGGTGACGGGGCGACGGATGACCTTCCAGCGTTGCAAAAAGCTGTCGATGCCTGTGCCCAACTGGGGGGCGGATGGGTTTTCCTTCCAACAGGCACTTACCAATTAAACGGGTCGCTTATCCTGCGCGATAAGGTCAACATCTACGGCGCGGGTATGTTCAATAGCACCCTGCGCCTGGGCGATGGCGTTAACCTGCCGGTGGTGAGCGATGAAGGCCACACGCCCTCGCGTGATTTTGCCTTTGGGCGTGTGCAGCTTGCCAATTTTGCCATCGATGGCAACAAGGCGGGCAACCCCGGCGGGCAGGAAGGCTTGCTGACCAGCGCGTACTTCTCGATTTTTGAGAACCTGCTCGTCCGCGAATGTGGCACGCACGGCATTCGCATGGGCGACCGCAAGCTGGAGAATGCTTCCAGCCAGAACCGGGTGAGCGGGTGCCGGATTTTCAACTGCAACCAGGCCGGGATTTACCTGGATGTCAACAGCATCGACCATGCCATCACTGCCAACTATATTTATGGTTGTGATAGCGGGATTGTGATCCGAAATGGCGGGGTGCGTGTGGTCAACAATGATATTTACAGGCACACCAGCGCGGCCATTGATGTAGAGCAAACCAGTTATGGGTTGGTGATTGCATCCAATGATTTCAACGGAAACAAAGGCACGGTTATTCATGTTTCGCGCACCACACAGGCAACAGAGCGCACATGGAGCCAGTTTCTTATTGCCGGGAATTCGATTTTGGGCGATGGCCTTGAATCAGATAACCTGTACGATGCAATTTATGTTGAAACTTCGGCGGATGCCGGCATCTCGAGCTTGAGCATCGTCTCGAATAAGATTTTCGCCCTGGAGGCGGCCAACCGTTACCGTTACGGGGTGCACCTGGAAAAGAATGTCACCGATACGCACTGCGCTGCCAATCACATATCGCGGGTGGGCACATCTGGTTACTTTGTTGGGGCCAGCTGCGCCCGGGTAACGGTAGACAGCCTGGGGGGCGGGGCGCTCCCCTCGCCCGAACTTCCAGCCAGTGGGCAGCCATTCCAAAATCCCTACCCGGTGGCCGTTTCTGTCTATGTGAGCGGTGGCCTGGTGCGTGATGTTGCTCTCGCGGCTGTTTCAACAGGCCTGTTTTCCGGTAATTTTTCCCTGCCGGTTGGGCAAACCATTACCCTTGTTTACGACCAGGTGCCAGCGTGGGCCTGGTTTAGCCATTAATTTTATTTTTCAGAATAGGAATCATGATGTCGAACACTAGCTCGTCCAACGAATGGGTGAAATTTAACCTGCACAACCTGGTTTCCATCCGCATCCACAAGAACGCTCCTACGGTTGCACAGTTTGTAGATATGTTTGGCCCCTTCCTGACCGATGAAGACCTGACGCATTACGACCTGACGATTAAAGCCGAAATGGAGCCGCTGCTCAATGGCGCTTCGGGCGAAACCCACGGCGAAACCGAGTTTCACTACAACTTTGAAGGCATCCACCTGGATGCTCTTGAAGTGCAGGTTTTCCGCGAACCGGATGGCGGCTTCCGCCTGAATGGTACCCGCGAAATGCTGACGATGGCCCTGCCGCTGGTCGACCGCCTGATGGTGCAGAAAAGCGCCGCTATGGTGCACGCCCTGACCGCCGAATACAAAGGCCACGCCCTGCTGATGCCCGCCTGGGGCGGCACCGGCAAGACCAGCACCATGTCCAAACTGGTGAAGCTGGATGGCTGGGCTTTTATGGGCGATGACTGGGCTTTTGTGACTGACAAGGGCGATTTGTTGTCTTTTGCCAAGCCGATGTTCATCAAGCCATATCACCGTTCGCTTTATCCGCACCTGTTTAAGAAGGTACACAAACCGTTGGTGCCCAACCAGCTTTCCAAGGCTATCCACAGCATGACTACGCTGGTGCATCCGTACATCACGAAGTACCCGCACCTGGCGGCCATCACCCGGCGCTATTCACCCGAGCACATCATGGTGACCCCGCAGATGGCCTTCCCCGAAGCGCGTTTTTCCAATGGCGCGCCTGTGGCTGCCGTCCTGTTTGTGGAACGTTTCCAAAATGCCACCCCTGAACCATATTTTGTCGAAAAAGACACGCGCTGGATGACAAGCCAGGTGGTTGGCAATTTCTTCTCCGAACTGCCGCGCCAGTCGCGGGTGGTGATGGCGGCCCTGGGCGCTTCGGCCCTTTCGCCGATCGACCAGGCCATGATCGAAAAATCGGCCATCGTCAGCCAGGCCTTTGAAGGCAAACGCTGCTTCTACCTGCGCGTTCCGCTGATGTGTACCCCCGACCAGGCTTCAGACATCATCGTGGCGCATATCCAAAAAGTGATGGAAATGGCGGGCGTGAAGTAAATGTTACCCGTCACGGTCATTGTCCCCGTCCGAAACGCTGAAAGCATGGCGGATGACTGCCTGGCCTCGATTTTCCGCGCCAACCCGCGCGAAGTGATCGTGGTGGATGGCAACTCCACTGACGGCACGCTGGAAATTATCGGCAAGTACCCGGCCAAGGTTCTTTCGGATAACGGCCGGGGCGTCCCCGCCGCGCGCATGCTGGGGATTGAAGCTGCCACTTCGGATGTGGTGGTGCTGATCGACGTGGACATTGTCCTGCCGGATGGCGCGCTGGAGGCCCTGTACGCCGAATATACCGATGGCGGCTACGATGCCCTCCAGGCTGGTCTTGAAAGCATCTCTGGCCCGGGCTACTGGGGTCGGGCGTTGGCCACGCATCATAATCGCGGGCGCAGTAAGAACTGGCCGGGTGTCATGGCCACCTTTTTCCGCCGCCAGATTTTGCTGGATTATCGTTTCGATGAACGTTTCCGCTCAGGCGAAGATATTGAACTGCGCTGGCGGCTGGAGAAAGCCAATCTCAAAGTTGGTGTTTCGCGCAAAACCATTGTCAAGCACCGTTTTGGTGATACCTACGAAGTGGCCCTCGACCAGTTCACGCAGGATGGCAAAGGTATTGGGCGCATGTATGCCAAATACGGCCTGCCTGCGCTGAAGCTGCTTTTCATCCCCGCGGCGGGCTGCGTGCGCGGAATCCTGCTCAGCCTGCTGCGCCTCGAACCGCAGTGGATCCCGTACTACCTGGTTTATCTTTTCTACAACTACGCATCCATGCCCGGCGGGATGCGGGAAAAATTATCGTAACCCTGTAGCGCGAGATAATCATCTCGCGCTATGATTATCAGGAACCTATGCGCGCCAAACTCAACGCCTTTCTCTCCGACCATGCCGAACTTCGCCGCCTGTGGAACTCGCTCTCGCTCATTTTGGGGCGTGTCTCCTCCTCCGGGCTGGGGTTCATCACCACCATGCTCACCGCGCGGCTGTATGCGCCCGCCGAAGTGGGCATTTCATCCGGCATCGTCTCAGCCATGATGTTGTGCGTGCAGATTGCGTTGCTGGGCGTAGGCGCGGCGGTCATCTCGGTTTACCCCAAACACAAAGACCAACCTCGGCAGGTTATCAACACCGGGCTGAATATCATCACCCTGGCCTCGCTGCTGGCCGCGCTGGCCTTTTTGGCGCTTTCCTCGTTCGCATTCCGCGAGCTGGCCATCGTCAGCCGCAGCCTGGTTTACACCCTGATGTTCTTCGGCATCACACTTTTCGGCACAGTCAACGTTTACCTTGACCACGTTTCCATCGTCCTGCGCCGGGGCAGCCAGGTTCTCACCCGCAACGTGCTTTTTGGCATCGTCACCATTGCAGGCGTGCCGCTCATTCCGCTGCTCACCGGCCAGCAAAATTCCATGTCGATCATCCTGGCCTGGGTTTTGGCCGGTTTTGTGGCCTGCGTGGTGGGGATATTCCAACTTTTTCGCGCGCTGGATGGTTATTCTTATCGCCCCGAGCTTGATTCCACCCTGGCAAAAGAACTCATCGGGATCGGACTCCCGAACTACCTGCTCACGTTAACCGAACGCGCCCCCAACTGGATCATGCCCATCATGGTCACCGAACTGCTCTCCCCATCCGATAATGCCATCTGGTACAACGTCTGGATGATGGCCTGGGTGGTTTTCATCATCCCCATTTCGGTTGGGCAAAACCTGTTTGCAGATGTGGCCCACAACCCGGATGCGCTGCGCGCTGCCCTGCGCCGTTCCAACCGAACATCCATCGCCCTGGGAACGCTCGCCGCCCTCGGGACGATGGCCCTGGCCTGGGTCATTCTCTCGCTTTTGGGCAAACCCTACGCAGATGCCGGAACCCTGCCTTTGAGAATCCTTGTCCTGGCAGTGTATCCCGTGATTTTCGTCCAATCCTATTATGCCGTCTGCCGCGGACGCCGCACCCTGCGCGAAGCAATTCTTACCGGGCTGCTGAGCGGCATTCTCAGCTTAACCACCGCCGTAACATTTGGGCTGCAATATGGCCTGGCGGGCATGGCTACCACCTGGCTGGTCACCCAGTTCGCAGCGGGCGGCTGGGCATTGTATCGACTGCGCAAAATCGGCTGACAACCAGGTTCAGCTTAACAGTACCTTTGGGTGAGCTTGTTATGAATTGTCCACTTGCTCACCTTGCATTTATGTAAGGTATAATAATTAAGACAATATCGGTAGATATTATTTTTTAAGGAGTTTTATTGTGAACCAGCGTTTTTCGTTCCAAAACTTGTTTATTCCCAGGCGCATCAGCTTCCTGATGACGGCTTTGCTTATCTTGGGGATTACTTTTTCATCACCTGGCTTGTTGATTGCTTCGGCTGCCGGGGATGTGGGCTATAAAGATTTCCAGTATACCGGCGCTACTGCCCCCACGGGCCAGAAGCCTCAAAGCAAATTGTGGCACAACGATGGCCTGTGGTGGGGGGTGCTATTTAATAAAACCAGCGGCAAATTTGAAATTTATCGCCTCAATTGGGCTACCCAGACCTGGGCCACCACCGGCACTACAGTAGATAGTCGTTCCAAATCATCCGCCGATGCCTTGTGGGATGGTTCAAAGCTGTACACCGTCAGTGCAGTGCCGCCCGGCACCAGCGGCGATGTAGGCATAAAAGTGACCCGTTTCAGCTACAACCCTGTGACCAAAATTTACAGCCTGGATACAGGATTCCCAGTCACAATTGCCAATTCTGCTATTGAAACAGTGGTTATGGACAAGGATACTACCGGCACGTTATGGGTCACATACACAGACTCAAATGGCAGCGGTGGGCGCAAAGTACAGGTGGCGCACTCCACATCCAGCGAGACAAGTTGGACCAGCCCCTATACCTTGCCCACTACCGGCGCAAGCAACCTCACCAGCGATGACATTTCAACAATCGTTGCCTACAACGGCAAAATTGGCATCCTGTGGAGCAACCCAAATAATGACTCGCTTTATTTTGCCAGCCACGAAGACGGCACTGCTGATAATCTCTGGACCCTAAACCCCGCGCTGCAAGGCCCGAATTACCCGGATGACCACATTAACATCAAATCGCTCCAGGCTGATTCATCTGGCCAGGTATATGCGGCTGTGAAAACCTCGTTGAACGATGTGCTCCCTTCCACTTCTAGCGAGCCGTTGATTTTGCTCCTGGAAATGGACAACAACGGCTCGTGGAGCCGCCGCACCGTTGCTCGCGTTTCTGATAACCACACCCGCCCGATCGTGCTGTTGGATGTGGAAAATCGCGAAGTATACGTTTTCATGACCTATCAGTATGGAACCCAGACCAGCGGCGCAATCTACTACAAAAAGGCCAGCCTCGATAACAAAGGCCTCCAATTCCCCAGCGGCCTGGGCACGCCCTTTATTGAATATGCCGCCGATACCCACATCAACAACATTTCTTCCACCAAACAGCCACTTAATGGCACTACAAACCTTGTGGCAATCGCGGGCGATGACACAACCCGTTACTATTTTCATAATGTGATTGACCTGGTCAACTCTGGCCCCACCGCCACGCCGACCAACACATCCTTGCCAACCAACACCCCGCTCCCAACCAGCACGTTCACAGCCACAGCCATCCCGCCAACCCCAACCAACACAGCCGTGCCGCCAACCCCCACACCCATGGGCGCCCCACTCTTCACCGATGGATTTGAAAGCGGCGACTTTAGCAACTGGACGACGGTCGTCAATGCTGTCAGCGGTCTCGCTACTGTGCAGAGCGCCAACGTCAACACCGGCACCTATGCAGCGCAGTTTACCAGCCAGGCCATCAAAAACTCGCTGACCTACATCCGCAAAAACCTGGGCACTGCCCAGACCGAAATTACTGCCAGCGGGTACTTCAAAGTAACCGTAGAAGGCAGCAAAACTGCCAATATTCCCTTCTTCCGGCTGTTCAACCCATCCGGAACACGTGTGGTTTCAGTTTACCGCCAAAACTCCACCGGATTGATCCGCGTGGCTGACCAGAGCACCACCCGTGATACCACTGCCAGCCTGCCGCTCAATACCTGGGCAAAAGTTGACCTGCATATCATCGCGGCAGGTTCCGGGTTGAGCACCATCCGGGTTTTTGTAAACGACATCCAGGTATTGAATACCAGCGCGGGCAACATTGGCACCGCTGGCATATTAAATCTCCAGCTTGGAAGCGAAACAACCTCCCAACTCTACACTTTAATTGCGGATGACATCCTGGTTGCTGGCCCTGGCGTTGCCCAGCCAACAGCTACCCCGCTGCCGCCCACCGCTACCGCGACTCTTGCCCCCCCCACAGCCACTCCCGTGCCGCCCACCGCAACACCCCTTGGCCCAACCGCCACCGATACACCGGTTCTACCAACAGCCACCCCCGCGCCTCCCACCGCGACATCCTTCCCAACCGACACGCCCACTGCTACACCGCTCCCAACCGAGACATCGACCCCGACAGCCACAGCTATCGTCAACAACCTGTTCTCTGATGGCTTTGAAAGCGGAAGTTTCTCCGCGTGGACATCCGTCACTGTTGGCGGGGATGGTTCAGCCACCGTCCAGGAAACCAGCGTTAACTCGGGCAGTTTCGCAGCCCGGTTATCGGCCAGCGCCAACACTGGTTCAGCCGCCTACATCCGGGCAAGCCTGGCATCTGCCCAACTGGATACCACAGCTACCGCTTATTTCATGATCACTCAAGAAGGCGCCAGCGGCGCGAATGTGCCTCTCTTCCGCCTGTACAACTCATCTGGAACCCGCCTCCTGACACTCTACCGTCAGAATCTTGACTCTGACCGGGTGTGGGCTTCTGATGGTGTCACGCGCTTCTCAACCACCGGGCTGCTGCCACTGAACACCTGGACAAAGATCGATTTGCGCGTTATTACTGCCGGAACCGGCCTCAGCACGATCCAGGTTTATATAAACGATGTGTTGGTTTTGAATACCAATGCTGCCAGCCTGGGAACATCCGGCGTGTTGACTTACCAGCTTGGTAATGACACAACCAAACAAGTGTTCACCCTGTTTGCCGATGATGTCAATATCAAATAGCCTTGCACAAATTGGTGCCCTAAGCCTGCGCCCCTCTTCTCCTGGAAGAGGGGCGCATTACAACCCTTATTTATGAATCCAAATACACTTACCAGCCGATTGCTTAACCATCGCTCCAGAGAAACAGCCCAACCGCTGATTCTTCTCGCCATTTCTGCCGGGTTGTTCATCCTATCGGCGGGGAATATTAACCTGCGTGGCATGACCGATATCGGCCTGATTGTGGTGTTGCCGCCAGCCATTTATGCAGCGCTGCTGTTGCTCACTTTTAGCTTCATATGGAGCCTGCATCACTCAGAAGAACGATTCTTCATCCTGTTGATGCACTGCATTCTCCTGATAATTATCTTGCACGGCATCACTGTGCCGGTTGAAGAAGTGCCGCGATTCAACGTCACCTGGCGGCATGTTGGCCTGGTCGATTATATGCTGCGCAACCAGGCCATCAATCCGCGCATCGATGCCTATTTCAACTGGCCCTCGTTTTTTGTCCTGTCCGCTTTTGTCATGGAGATCATGGGGCTGAAAGACCCGATCCAACTGGCCTTCTGGCCCTCGGTTTTCAACAGCCTTTTATATCTTGGCCCGCTGCTGCTGATTTTGCGCGCCGTCACCAACAACAAAAAGCTGATCTGGTACGGCCTGTGGTTGTTTTACCTGGCAAACTGGATTGGTCAGGATTATTTTGCGCCACAAGCCCTGAATTTCTTCCTCTATATCACAATCTTGGGCATCCTGCTGTGGAGTTTCAAAGGCACCCAGGCAATCCCCTGGATGGAGCGACTGTTCAGCTTCATCAACCCCCGTGTTGTGCTCAGCGAGACCCAGGAGCAGCGCGCCCTCCTGCGTGGCAAAAACACCGCGCGCCGCCAGCGCCTGGTTGGGCTGCTGGTAATCATCCTGACGATGCTTTTCTCGGTAGCCAGCCACCAACTTACACCGTTTGCCATCCTGATCAGTGTGGCTGTCCTTTCGATCTTTAACCAGATTTCAGCCCGCGGCTTGGGTTACATTCTCACTATCATGATAGCCGTTTGGCTGGGCTACATGGCAGTGACCTATATGCAAGCCCGCACCGATGTGCTTCTGGCAAACGTTGGCCGGGTTGATCAAGCGATTTCCGCCAACGTCACCGAACGAATCAGCGGCAGCCCGGGCCACGATATTATCGTGCGCTTGCGCCTGGCGCAAACCCTTGTCTTCTGGGGATTGGCCTTCCTTGGCGGTATACGACGCGTTCTTAAAAATTATTTTGATCTCATCCCCGTGCTGCTGGCTTTTCCACCATTTGTTTTGCTCATGCTGCAATTTTATGGCGGGGAAATGATCTTGCGCGTATATTTCTTTACCCTACCTTTCATGATTTTCTTTGTCTCTGGCCTGGTTTATACCGATTTCCCGCAAAAATACATCCGCTGGCAGCCCTGGCTCGCCGGGTTGCTGAGCTTAACCCTGATCGCCACTTTCTATTTTTCGCGCTACGGCAACGAGAAGATTGACCAGTTCACGGCCAAAGAAGTTGAAGCCGTTACCCACCTTTACAAAATTGCCGAAACCGGCTCACTCTTGGGCGCGCCTTCACCCCACTACCCAATCAAATTTGCAGGTTATGAACTTTATTCAGTCAAATTCTATGAAGATGCTGTCCTGGCTGGCGACGTAACAGCCCTGGTCACCGCCATGGAAGAGAAACAGGCCCGCGCGTCATTTTTCACCGTTACCACCAGCCAGGAATCCTACTTTTATCTTTTTTATAACTTCCCGCCCGCAAAATGGCAGGAATTTGAAGACAAAATGGTCGCATCTGGCCGTTTTGAACGGATTTATACCAATGAAGATGCCCGCATTTACAAACTACTCCAGGCTCCTTAACTCTGCCTGGCTTTGGCCCGCCATCCTCAGCGCCTCTGCCCTGGCAATTGCCGCTATCTTCTTCACAGATTCACAATTCGCGCTGCGCAGCCTGTTGGCTTTGTGGTTCCTGCTGGTTTGCCCTGGCATGGCAGTCGTGCAGATTTTTGATGTACAAGATCCCCTGCTCGAATGGGTTCTTTCCAGCGCCCTGAGCATCTCCCTCGCCGGGATCATCTCCACCATCCAGATTTATACCGGAACCTGGTCACCTGCTGTCGCCCTGTGGATTTTAATCGGTATCACCCTGGCAGGCGTTTTGATCCAATCCATGCTTAACCTTAAGCTAATTTCCTGGCCTGTCAGCCAGGCCAGCATCGCTGTCACACGGGAGGCGCGCGAATGACCACCCTGATCACAAATGTTGCGCCGGTATTCCAGAGTCCGGCCTTTACTGAATCCCAGTTGATTGCCTTTTCGATGGTGCTGATTGGCCTGCTCTTCACGTTACTGGTCGAAAAAGAATTCATCCGGGCGTATGGCATCGAAACCATTCGTATCTGGCTGGACACATTCAACATCTACACCTGGTCATTGTTATGTGTCTTTGCCTATCTGATTGCGATGCGTTTTCTCGGATTCATTGTCAACTAACCTTTGGCTGCTGCTCCCATGTCAGAAAATTCCGCCCAAACTGCTTCATCACAAACCAACAGCGATAAAAACCTGCTTATCGTGGCGATTTTATACTTCTTTGCCATTTTAAATGAATTTATCGCCCTGTACAGTCCGTTCAACAGCGCTATTGCCAGCGCATTGGTGATTTTCCTGGCCCTGAATATTGCCGCCTGGAATTATAAAACCCCGCTTTACCGGGTTTTGCCTGCCCTGGCCTTAGTGCCGTTCATGCGTATGCTCAGCCTCGTCTTACCGCTGACGGGTTCCAATAACCAGCTGTGGTATCTGCTGGTAGCACTGCCAGTTCTGACTTCGCTGGTTTTGCTCTTGCGCAGCCGCCACATCAGCCTGGCAAGCATTGGCCTTCGCCGCAGCTCCTGGATGACGCAGCTGCCGATTGCGCTTACCGGCCTGCCTTTGGGCTTTATCGGTTTCCTGATTTTGCGCCCCCCGCAGCTATTCCCTTCTGACGGGTTATTGCTTTGGGCTGCCAACCTGCTCATCCTGCTGGTTTTTGTCTCATTTACCGAAGAAGTGCTTTTCCGTGGTCTCCTTTTGCGGGTTATGAGCGAAATCAACGCGCCGGTTGCCTCCATCTCTCTGGCCATCCTGTACGCAAGTTTGCACATCGGCTCAAAATCGCCGGTATATGCCCTTTACATGGGGTTGGTGGGCTGGCTTTTCTCCCGTTTTGCCAGCCAGACTGGCTCCATCTGGGGGATCGTTGTTGCCAACTTCCTGCTCGTCACCGGGATGGGATTGGTTTGGCCGCTGTTGCTTTTCTAAGCCGGTGAATGTCTAGGCTGGGAAATGCTAAAAATTAGAATAGGTAAGGATTATAAATGACCCCCGAAACCAATCCAACTGTATCAAACTTAACCCAGCGTGATCCCGCTGTTTCCCTGGATGGTTGCAACCGGATACTGATTATCGGTAGAACCGGTTCTGGAAAGACCACCCTGGCGCGAGAACTTGCCAAAATTCTCGGCGTACAACATGTGGAATTGGATTCACTGTATTTTGAACCGGATTTCAGCACTGTGCCCCTGCCCGTGCTGCGGGAGCGCACCAGCGCGGCAATAGCGGGCGAACGTTGGGTCACTGACGGTAACAAAAGCGCTGTCCGCGACCTGGTCTGGCCGCGGGCAGATACAATCATCTGGCTTGATTACCCCCTGGTGGTCAGCCTGTGGAGGCTAGGAAAACGGGCTTTGTGGCGCACCTCGGTGCTACAGGCGCAGGCAGCCGAGACCGGTGAAAAAACCGGGCTGTTCAAAAAGCTCATCTCTGCGGCCAGGGGTGTGCTCCGGGCGCTCCAATCGCACATGGGTCAGCGCCGTGAATTCCCCAGGCTGTTTGCCCTGCCCCAAAACCAGCACCTTGCAGTGGTACGTCTCCAGTCGCCGCAGGCTACCAGTCAGTGGCTGGCGCGTATTTCAGATGGACGAAATATTTCCCAGTAAGTAAGGCTCGGCCGGGAACTATTTATCCAACACCCTGCGTCTCCCTATCAGGAATGCGCAGGGTGTTGGTTTTGTGGGGGAAAGTGCCCAATTTATCACCGGGCAGGATCGATACACTCCGTGATGATTTAGCTTCCTTGCACCCTCGGGGCAGGTTCTGGCAGCCGGTAAAGCCCGGCGAAGGCGTTTACGTTAATCGTAACAGGGAGTTTTAAATTTTGTGATTGTACCTTGAAACCTGGCGTTGATTAGAACCCGGGTTGGGCGGTTGCGTCTATAATTAATCCAGGTTGCCACTTTTTCATAACTGTCGCTTTGCTGCGCTATTTTTTCACGAGATACCGTCCTGAGCGGAGTGATACGTTTGTTGCGAAGAAAGGAAAGGTTAGTTGCCATGCAGACAGACGCGTTAATCAACTTTGTGGTATTTTCCCTGGCTCTTGGTTTGGGGGTTACTGTTTTTGTGCTGGGGTTGCTGTTGCTGTTGAGTTACCTGGGGGGCTGGGGAGCCCTGACGCGCAAATATGCTGCCTTGCCCGTGATCGATAAGGGCGCTTTATTGGAAGAAAAACCCCAGCGCAAAGCCTGGGTGGGGTTAAGTTCTTTTGGGAATCTGGTTGTGGCGCGTTGTTTTGAGCGTGGCCTGGAACTGACTGTGACTTTTCCTTTTTCCCCGCCGTTGTTCTTTCCCTGGGATGATGTGCGCGATTTCAAGCATGTTAACGCGATCCCATTCCCGCAAATGGATCAGTTTATGGTTGGAGGTCGTCTCATCCGCCTGTCGAACCCCCTGGCCGAACTGGCAAAACGCAAGGGCTGATTGAGAAGCATAATAAAAAAATGGGCTGCTGTTTGCAGCCCAGGCGGTGAATTCTCTTGTGACGACTCTTCCTGCGTGGTTTATTTTGACCCCTTCGGGGTTAACCAGCCTGGTACTGCTGCTTTTTACGGCAGTTTTCTTTGTATTCCTGGTGCGTCGCCATCCCTCCTCACTGGCTGGACGCTGGTTAATGGGTCATGAAGCCAGCCTGGTGATTTTCCTGATCGCCCACTTGCTGGTTATATCCGCTTTTTTGCCTTTCTGGTACCCGGTAATGTACCTGAGCTTTGTCATTGGGATGGGCTGTCTTTTGCAATTTGCATTTGCATTCCCCCGACCCTGGCCCACCCCTACCCTGGCGCGCTGGATGGGGGCTTTATCGCTGTTTTCCATTGTTTTGTGCATCTTGCAGGCAGTCTCGTTCTGGTTCTCACCACAAGACCAGGCCGCTCATCGCGCACTCAGGGTGGAGGGGGTGGGGCTGGGGCTGTGGCAAATCCTGGCGGCCATGATTGTGCTGGCTCACCAGGCGGCGCGCCTGGATGGGTCTAATCGCCCGGTCTGGCTCTCGTTGGTTGCACCAATCCACCCCGATGCGCGGGCTGCCAGGAATATGCTGCTGGCCTCCTTGGCAATCGCTGGCTTTGTCGCTGCAACTTTTGCTTACCCTATTTGGCTGAGTCAAATCCTGCCAGTGTCCATTTTCAATATCGCCTGGAGCATCGGCCTGATGTTGATGCTCTCATTATTTGACATCACCTACCTTTTTAATACGCCCGAGTCTATCTCATTCCAGACCCGGCTGGTGCTTGGAACGCTGACATCTGTTTTAACCAGTGTCTGGCTGCTCTCTTTGGTTTACCCCTTTCAACTACAAGTTTCGTACGATTCGGCTCGTCTCGCAGATATCGAGATGGTGCGAGCCGAATTGCTGCGCAACAAAAACACCGGGGCCGATTTGCTAGATACTGCCTCGCTCCCACCTACCGTCACATTTATCGCAGCCTGCCCATCCGAAGAATCTCCAACACCTGGTGAGCTCGATCTGTTTTTCGTCCGCCAGACCGAGCTGGATATGTCTCATTTATGTGAAGATAAATTCTTGATGGGCAGCCTGTATGGGATGGGCAGCCTGGAGACACTCAGCGAAATCCAGACGCTCAGTCATGATGGACAGAACTACCTGGTGGGTTTTGCTTTTGCCGATTACCTGGAAACAATGAACTCGTTTTCCATTCCCATTGCGCTGGTTTTACTGGGCAGCACCCTCATCATTATGCTGCTGCTACCGCTGGTTTTTTACACCAACCTGGTCAAGCCGTTGGGTGCGCTGCTGAATGGGATGCAGCAGGTAAACCGGGGTCGGCTGGATGTGATTGTGCCGATCCAGTCAAACGATGAAATTGGCCAGCTGGCGCAATCATTTAATGCCATGGCGGCTGAATTACGCACATCGGTGACTACCCTGGAGAACCAATTTGCCGAATCGCGTAAAGCTGAAAAATCCTTGCGCGAACAGCAGGAGCAATTGCGCGCACTCTCAGCCCGGTTTGCTGAAGTGGAAGAAGCCGAGCGCAGCAAATTAGCCCGTGAATTGCACGACCAGGCCGGGCAAAATTTGACAGCTCTAAATCTCACGCTCAAACTGGTGCGCACGCAGCTAACCGCCAGCGCTCCATCGGCGGCAACCAGTCCCCAGATCATTGCGCGGCTGGATGATGCTTCTGAGCTTGTGCGCCAGACCACCCAACTCATTCGTAATGTGATGGAAGACCTCCATCCACCAGCCTTGGAAGAGTTTGGGCTGACCGCCGCCCTGCGCTGGTACACCAACCGCTTCACCGCCCTGACCAATATCGCCGTAAATGTAAGCGGGCCTGACCCTTTAATTTATCGCCTGCCGCAAGTTGAGATAGCCCTGTTCCGCATAGCCCAGGAAGCCTTGACCAACATTGCCCGCCATGCCCAGGCCAGCCGGGTGGATATTCAACTCAACCAGACGGCTGACTCTATAAGCATGATTATCCAGGATAACGGACAGGGTTTTGATGCATCCAAGGATGTTTCTGGTCCTGTAGAACCCCGCTCACGTTGGGGCTTGCGTATCATGGCAGAGCGCGCCGAATCCATCGGCGGAACCTGGCGGGTAGAATCCGTTCCCCGGCAGGGCACACGCATCATTGTCGAGGTTAAATTATGAGTATCACAATTTTCCTGGTAGACGATCATTCCGTTTTGCGTGAAGGCCTGCGCTTGTTGCTTGAAACACAGCCAGACCTGCAAGTGATCGGCTCTGTTGCCAGCGGGCGCGAAGCCATCAACCAGCTAAAACAGATCGATCCCAATATTGCGATTCTTGATATTGCCATGCCAGATATGAGCGGGCTAGAAGTTGCGCGCTACCTCCAGATTACCCGCCCTGCCACCCAGGTGATCATGCTTTCCATGCACCGCACCCCCGAACATATTGTCCAGGCGCTTGAATCGGGAGCCCGTGGTTACATTCTTAAAGAATCAGCCAGCGACGAAGTAATTGAAGCTATCCGTGCTGTCCAGGCGGGGAACCGCTACATGAGCCGTGATGTTTCCAACATCGCGGTGGATTATTACCTGCGCCTGTATAAATCTGGTTATTACGCATCTCCTTTGGAAAGACTTAACGATCGCGAGCGCGATGTCTTGCGCCTGCTGGTGGATGGAAAAACATCCACCGAAATTGCCGAAAAGTTGGGATTGTCATCCAAAACGGTGGATAACTACCGTAGCGGCATCATGCACAAGCTGGATATTCACCACCTGCCCGGCCTGGTCAAATTTGCCATACAGAATGGCTTAATCTCGCTGGATTCCTGATTCGCGCCAACCCGGGCGCAGGTTGCCAATATTGGGATAAATTTCACGAAGTGTGAGATTCCCCCACCCAACTATATGAGATATCCCCATTGCGCTTAACCGAGCTGCTGGTATGCTTGGTTAAGCGCAATTTTGATTCCTTGCACAGGCTAATACAACTTTTTTTGTATTATCGCGCAGTGCTACATAAGCAATCCCCGTTTTTTGCTCGAGGCAATCATGATCATCTTAAGAACGCAATTCCACAGGGAGTCCCTTTATGAGCAATACCTATGCCGATTTGGAACTAAGTTTACATCGACGGGATGAGGCTGGCTATGCGGTTGAGTTTCGGTTCACCCAGGCGGGAGATGATGCCGATAATCGACTATCAGGCAACGACCAGTTACGAGTCGCTTTTGATTTTGAAAAATTCAGGGAGTTGATCTACCTTCCTGAAGAATACAGCCAGGCTCTGACCAATTCCTTGTTTGGCGACCCAGCTCTTGCCGCCGCCTTTCTCCAGGCGCGTGCCAATGCTCAAAAGGATGGCGTGCCACTGCGCTTGCGGCTTTTTATGGGAACCAGCGCTCCAGAACTTCACTCCCTGCGCTGGGAATGCTTGCTTGACCCGCAAGATAAAACCCCCCTCACCACCAACGAAAACATCTACTTTTCACGTTACCTTGCCAGCACCAACTGGCGGCCTGTGCGCCTGCGCCCCAAAGGTGATTTGCGCGCACTGGTTTTGGTGGCCAACCCATCCGACCTGCTCGAAAATAAACTGGCCCCGGTGGATATCGCCGCTGAGACAAACCGCGCCCAAACTGGCCTGGAGGGCCTCCAGGTTGTTAGCCTGCCTAATGAGACAGAGCGGGCCAGCCTGGCAGTGCTCACAACCCATTTGCGTGAATCCAACCCCGATGTGCTTTACATTGTCGCGCACGGGTACATTGCCAACGGCCAGCCCTTCCTGTGTCTCGAAGATGATAACGGCAAATTGGCGCGCGTGCGCGGCGAAGCCCTGGTTACACAGCTGAAAGAATTGCCCGAACGTCCCCGGCTGGCGGTGCTTGTTTCGTGCCAGAGCGCCGGAAAAGGCGTTGGCGAGGCGCTCTCCGCATTGGCACCACGTTTGGCCGAAATTGGCATCCCAGCAGTACTGGCCATGCAAGACAATATCTCCATCGACACCGCTGATAAATTCATCAGCGCCTTCTTCCACGAAATCCAGCGCGATGGGCAAATCGATCGCGCCGTTGTCGTGGCGCGCGGCGCAGTGCGCAGCGCCCCCGATTACTGGGTGCCGACCTTGTTCACCCGTCTGAAAAGCGGGCGATTGTGGTACATCCCTGGCGTGGGGGTGGATGGCAAGGAGTTTGGCAAATTCCCGGCAGTGGTGCGCAACATTCGCAAAATGCGCACCACCCCCATCCTGGGCCCCGGATTGATCGAGCCGCTCTTCGGTTCACTGCGCGAAGTAGCCCGGCGCTGGGCCGACCAGTTCCAGTACCCCATGTCGCCGCACGAGCGTGAATCGCTGCCGCAGGTGGCCCAGTTCCTTTCCATTAGCCAGGACCCGCTTTTCCCCTTCGACGAACTGGAAGAATACCTGCGAACCTACATCCGCGCCACCCACAAAGATGACCTGACGCCCGATCTATTAAACGGCACCCCGCCTCTCGACAAGTTGATCGAAGCCGTAGGCGCGCGTCGCCGCGAACAAAACCCGCTCGAACCGCACCGCGTGCTCGCCAGCCTCGACCTCCCCGTTTACATCACCGCCAACCCCGATAGTCTGCTCGAAGCCGCCCTGGCAGCCGCCGGGAAACAGCCCCAATCGGTGATTTGCCCCTGGAACGAAGAGATCGACCCGCCAGATGTCACCCCGCCCGATCCGGCCCACCCGTTGGTTTACCACTTCTTTGGGCGCTGGAATCAGCCCGAATCAATGGTACTGACCGAAGATCAGTACTTTGCCTTCCTGATTGGCGCCACCCGCAACACAGACATTATCCCAGAGCGGGTGCGCGAAGCCCTCACAAACGCCGGGCTGCTCTTTCTCGGCTTCCAGACCGACGAATGGGCCTTCCGGGTACTTTTCCAGACCATCCTGGCCCAACCGGGTAGCAGCCTGCGCTCCAACTATGCCCAGGTTGCCGCCCAGGTTGTCCCCGAAGACGAGCGCCTGATGGCTCCGCAACGTGCACTCAAATATCTCGAAAAATACTTCTCCAAAGGCGCTGACATCGAAATCTACTGGGGCAGCCCCCAGGAACTTTTAGGCGCACTTACCCGCCAGATCCAGGGCCGCTAGGAGGAAACCATGAATCTTAATACCAAGTCTACCAATCCTTACGTTGGGCCGCGTTCCTTTGAGACTGGTGATGCGCTCTATGGCCGCGACCGCGAAGTCGGCCAGCTTGCTTCGTTGCTAATCGCCGAGCGGATCGTGCTGCTGCATTCTCCTTCTGGCGCAGGCAAAACCTCACTCATCCAGGCCGGGCTTTTACCACGCCTGGCCGACGATTTCAACATTCTGCCCATTGTGCGCGTGGGGATGGAAATTCGCAACACTGGCAGCGCAGCCAATCGATATGTGCTCAGCACACTTTTCTCGCTGGAAGAAGGCCTGCCCGAAGAACAGCGCCGCCCGCTGGAAGAACTTTCTGCGCTGACGCTTGACCAGTATCTCGAAACACGTCCCCGCCCCGAAGATGCCCCACAAACCCAATTGTTGATCTTTGACCAGTTTGAAGAAATCCTGACCGCTGCGCCAACCGACCGGCAAGGCAAGCAGGAATTTTTTGCCCAACTGGGCGCGGCCCTGCGCAACCGCAAACGTTGGGCGCTGTTTGCGGTGCGCGAGGATTTCCTTGGGCAATTTGCGCCTTACATCCTGCCCATTCCCAACCGCTTCAACGTTAAATTCCGTCTCGATCTGCTGGCGGTGGATGCCGCGCGCGAGGCCATCCAGAGCCCGGCGCGTAATGCTGGCGTCAACTTCACCCAAAGCGCTGCCCAAAAACTGGTGGATGACCTGCGCTCGGTGCTGGTGCAACTCCCCGATGGCAGCATCGAGACCCAGCTTGGGCAATATGTCGAGCCGGTGCAGTTACAGGTGGTTTGTTACAACCTGTGGCAGCCCCAGGTTGTGGAGGATGGCATCATCGATGAAAGCGACTTAACCCGGATGGGGGATGTCAACCACGCCCTGGCCGATTTCTACGCCGGAGTTGTTCATGATGTGTGCGCTGCCACCGGGGTTGATGAGCGCAACATCCGCGAGTGGTTTGGCAAGCGCCTGATCACCAAGGAAGGTTTCCGCGGGCATGTGCTCATGGGGCAGGAATCCAGTGAAGGCCTGAGCAATGTGGCCGTGCGCCTGCTGGAAAATGCCCATATTGTGCGCGGCGACAAACGCGCCGGGGCCACCTGGTTTGAGCTGGCCCACGACCGTATGATCGAGCCTATCAACAAAAACAACGCTGATTGGTTTAATGAGAATTTGAGCCTGTTCCAGAAACAGGCTGCGTTGTGGATGGAGCGAAACCGGGCCGAGAGCCTTTTGTTGCGTGGGAAAAGCCTGACCGAAGCTGAAAAAGAAGCATCCCGAATCAACCTGACCCAGGCTGAACAAGATTACCTGAAGGCTTGCCGTGATCTTCGGGCGCATCTGCGCCGCCAGCGCATTGTGGTGACAGGCTTCACCCTGGTCATCTTGTTTAGTTTGTCTGGTGCGCTGCTTACTTTCTGGCAGATTTCTGTTACGGCGCAAAAAAATGCGAATATCCAGGCAAACCTGGCAGCCGAGGCCCAAGCGAATGCCCAACTGGCTGAGCAGAACGAGAAGGTTGCCAAAGAGAAGGCTGATGAAGCCGCCAAAAATGCGCAGATTGCAGAGGAGAATGCCAAACTGGCCCGCGAACAGGCTCAAAAAACCCTGGCGGCAGGCCTGGCGGCCCAGGCGATCTCACAAAAAAATATTGATTATCCACTGGCGTTGTTGCTGGCATCTGAATCTTACAAACGCGAGCCCGATTCGATGTTGGCTCGCAATGCGCTCTTTGATGTTTTGGAGCATACCCCTTATTCACGCCTGTTTGGGCATCGCGCCCAGGTGACCGGGGTGGCTTTCAGTCCACAGGCTGGTTTGCTCGCTTCAGCCGGATGCCAGGATGATAGTGGGGCGGCCTGTAAACTGGGTGAGATCATTTTGTGGGATGCCAAAACACACCAACTGCTCAGCCGCCTGCCTGGTGATTATGGTTTTGTGCGCGGGGTAAGTTTTAGCCCAGATGGCAAAACCCTGGCTTCGGCTGGCTGTATTCCGATTGAGCCTGGAAGTCCGCAGCAGGGCTGCGCTGCCAGTTATGGGCAGGTTGTTTTGTGGGATGTTTCGGACCCGGGCGCTCCCAGGCGTTTGGCTGAAAACCGTGCGGAGCACACCAGTTTCCCTTATACGCTTGCTTTTAGCCAGGATGGTAAAACCCTGGCTTCTGCCGGGACTGACCAGAAGATTGTGTTGTGGAATATTGGGCCGCAAACGATGGAGAAGGCCGGGGAAATCTTGCAGGCGCACTCCAGCTTTATCTTCAGTTTGGCATTCCACCCTAATAACGGGCTGCTGGCTTCGGGTGGGGATGATTTTTTTGTGCACTTGTGGAATGTGTCAGATGTGGCTGATCCCCAACCGGGCGCAACGATCGACCAGCAAAAAGCTGCTATAACGGGAGTGGCGTTCAGCCCGGATGGAGCGCGGCTGGCCGCTTCCAGCAAGAATAAAACTGTCATTGTGTGGGAGATGGCCGGGGATGTGGCCCAAAATCCGCAGATCTTGAATGGGCATAAGGCTTCGGTTAATTCGGTGGCATTTAGCCCGAATGCTGCTCAACTGGCTTCTGCCGGGGCAAATGGTGAGATTTTGCTGTGGGATGTGCAGTCGCTTGCACAGCGTGGGTTGTCGCTGCGGGTTCATACCGGGGCGGTATATGCGCTGGCTTTTGGCGCGCCGCAGGCCGGGCAGCTGGCATTGGTTTCTGCCAGTGCCGATCGTTCGGTGATTTTGTGGGATGTGCTGCATCGCCAGCCGGTGGCGCATCCCCAGGCGCCAGTGCAGGTTAATCCTGGTGGGGATGTTAGCGCTACCAGTGGCAGCCTGACGGCTATCGCCCATGGGCAGGTGATTACGCTGGAAGGGCCGCAGGGCAGCCTATCGTTGGATTGCGGTCACACCGGGCAGGTGAACAGCCTGGCGTTCAGCCCTGTGCCGGTGAATGGAAAGCTGCTGCTGGCTTCTGCCAGTGATGACCAGACGATTATTTTGTGGGATGTGAACCAATCTAGCTGCGAGTCTGCCTCTTTTTTCAAAATGACAGGCTTTGATAAACCGCTTTTACAGGTGTCTTTTAGCCTGGACGGGAAACTGTTGACCAGTGTTGATGCGGCTGGCAGCACGGTTTCCTGGCAGGTTGACCCGGCTGAATGGCAATTGCAGGCTTGCCAGGCCACTGCTGGACGCAGTTTGACACAAGACGAAGTTACGAAGTATCTCCAGGAACCAGATTACCAGGGTTCCTGTCAATAGGTTTGCCGGGGTTCTCATCTGGAGGCGCACCATGTCGAAACTATTTCGGAAAATTTTAGTTGTTGGGGTTTTGTTTGGGTTGTTGACAGGTATGGGGTTGGGGGCGGTTATCCCGGTACGGGCGGCCACCAGCACTGTTAACCGGACAGGAGACAGCGGCGGTGGCTCTCTTCGCTGGGCGATAGGAGATGCCGGGGTTGGCGGGACGGTTACCTTTGACCCCAAGCTGTCTGGGCAAACCATCTATCTGGATTCCAGCCTGGTTATTACCCAGGATGTCATGATTGATGGCAGTGGGCTGGCCGTGCCGATCACCATCAGCGGCGATAGCGGTGGCGATGGCACAGGCGATGTGCGTGTGTTTTATGTCAATCCAGGAGTGACGCTCAGCCTGGTAAATGTTACGATTACTAAAGGTTTGTGCCACGGCTGCAATGGGGCCGGTATTTTTAACGATGGCGGCGCGCTCAATCTTACCAATGTCACGGTTTCTGAAAACCAGGCGCTCAGCGATGGCTATGGCGGCGGTGTTTACAGCCGCGGCACGCTGAATATACAGGACAGCGTTTTTAGCAACAATTTTGGCGACCATGACGGCGGCGGACTATTGATCAACAGCGGTAATGCCACCATCACAAACAGCAGTTTTGACGGCAACCAGGTGAACCTGTGGGGTGGCGGGGGTATCCTGATCAATGATGGCACGGTTAATATCAGCAACAGCACCATCAGCAATAACTCAGCCGGGTATCATAGCGGCGGTATGTATATCCAGGCTGGAACTCTCAGCCTGGCGAACACCACCATGAGTGGCAATGATGCCCCGTGGGGCGCGGCCATCAATACCAGCGCAGCGATAACGGTGGTCAACAGTACCATCGCTGATAATATTGCATCTGACGGACAGGTCGGCGGCATCCGTGTCTTTTCGTGGTCAGGTGGAACGGGCGTTGTCAGCCTGGCCAACACCATCCTGGCAAACAATACTGGGGATAATTGTGGCACTCAGGGCGATGGATACTTCACCAATGCTGGCGCAAACCTGACCTGGGGCGATTCCACCTGCCCGGGCACCAACGCCAACCCGTTGCTGGGTGCGCTCGGCGATTATGGCGGCCCTTCGACAGCCTCAGGGCAGGCTACCCAAACCATCCCGCTCTTGCCGAGGTCGGCGGCCATCGATGCGGGCAACAGCGCCACCTGCGCTGCTTCCCCGGTCAACAGTCTCGACCAGCGCGGGGTGATGCGCATCGGAACATGCGATATCGGCGCGTATGAAGTACAAACCATCCTGTTTGCCAAACCGGGCGGATTAACAACAGGGATGTGCGGCAATTGGGATACCGCCTGTGAGCTGAACTATGCCTTACCCAGGGCCACATCTGGCCAGGAAATCTGGGTGGCGGCTGGAACCTACAAGCCCACCAGCGCTGGCGACCGCTCTGCCACTTTCCAACTCATCAATGGGGTTTCGGTCTACGGCGGCTTTGCCGGAACAGAAACCTTCCGCGCAGAACGTAATGCCACCGTCAACCTGACCATCCTCAGCGGCGACCTGCTTGGCAACGATTCTGGCTTCACCAACAACACCGAAAATAGCTATCACGTCATCAGCGGCGCGACCGGCGCGATCATGGATGGTTTTATCATCACGGGCGGCAATGCCAATGGAACCACGCCAGATGGCTACGGCGGCGGAATGATTAACGTATCCAGCAGCCCAACGCTATCCAACATCACCTTTCGCGGCAACGCAGCCGCTTATGGCGGCGGAATGTTGAATAATTCCAGCAGCCCCGCATTAACCCATGTTACATTTAGCGATAACAGCGCATCCATTCAGGCTGGGGGGATGTATAACCTGGCTGGCAGTGCCCCAACGCTGGAAAATGTCACCTTCAGCGGCAATCTGTCAACCAATGAAGGTGGCGGGATGCTTAACTGGAACAGCAACCCCACGCTGACCAATGTTACCTTTCACGGGAATTCGGGCTCCGTTGGTGGCGCAATGCGCAACGATGCCAGCAGTCCGATCGTTCGCAATGGCATTTTTTGGGGCAATATGGGCGGAGAGTTTGCCAACGTTACCAGCGCCAGCGTGCCAGATATCCAGGACAGCATCGTGATGGGCGGCTGCCCGAGCGGCGCCAACTGCTCTAATATTATCTCCACCGACCCACAACTCGGTACACCGGGCAGCTATGGTGGTCAGACCCAGAGCTTCCCACTGCTGCCGGGCAGCGCAGCCATCGATGCGGGGAATGCCGCGGACTGTCCGCTCACCGACCAGCGCGGAGTGAGTCGCGTTGGCAACTGCGACATCGGCGCGTTTGAATCACAGGGCTTCACGCTGGCAATAACCGGCGGCGATGGGCAATCCATACCGGTTAATGGGGTTTCCAAAAATCCGCTCACTTTGACAGTCTCCAGCGCCTTTGGCGAGCCGGTGGACGGCGGGAAAATCACGTTCACCGCCCCAGACAGTGGCGCAAGCCTGAACCCCGATACCCAACTGGTGACAATCTCCGCTGGGGCAGTTTCACAACGGGTGATGGTGAATTCCAGCCTGGGTGCGTATTCCGTGACAGCCAGCGCCGCGGGCGCTTCTTCCAGCGTCAGTTTTTCATTGACGAATATCGCCACCCCCGCCCCCCAAGACGCTACCGCCGATATGGTGTACGGGCAGGGAAACGTATTTAATACCAACACCGCCAACAAGGGCGGTGTCAGCGCGGATAGCATCTTATCGCCATATGCTCCCGCCTTTGACAGCAGCGGCAATATGTATATGCCAGATAATGGCAATAACCGGGTGTTGTACTACCCGGCGGGCAGCACCACCGCCACGCGCGTTTACGGGCAGGGCGGCAGTTTCAGCGCAAACACCGCCAACACGGGCGGCATCAGCGCCGATAGTCTTTCCGGGCCAGCCGGTGTGATCCTGGATAGCAGCGATAACCTGTACGTGGCCGATTACACCAACAACCGGGTGTTGTTCTACCCGGCAGGCAGCACCACCGCGACACGGGTTTACGGGCAGGGCGGGGGTTTTAGCACGAACACCGTCAACGCGGGCGGCATCAGCGCAAACAGTCTCTCTGGGCCATTGGGAATTGTGCTGGATGCCAGCGACAACTTATACGTGGTGGATAAGAATAACCATCGGGTGCTTTTCTACCCGGTGGGCAGCACCACTGCCACGCGCGTCTACGGCCAGGGCGGTAGTTTCACCACAAACACATCTAACAAAGGCGGAATCAGCGCGAACAGCCTGTCTGACCCCAGGGGGATTGCCCTGGATGCCAGCGGCAACCTATATGTGGCCGACCGGGCAAACAATCGGGTATTATATTTTGCGGCGGGCAGCACGACCGCCACGCGTGTTTATGGGCAAGGCGGGGTTTTCACCGTAAACACTGCCAATAATGGTGGTGTCAGCGCAGCCAGTCTCAATTCCCCTTATGATGTTGAAGTGGATGGCAGCGGCAACCTGTATGTGGCCGACCGGGGAAATAACCGGGTGTTGTACTACCCGGCAGGAGATACCACAGCCAGCGCAGTCTACGGGCAGGGAGGTTCTTTCTCTACGAACAGTTCCAACAATGGCGGTATCAACGCCAGCAGCCTTGCCGGGCCAACCGGGATGGCGCTGGATGCCAGCGGCAGCCTGTATATATCCGACTTTACCAATAACCGGGTGCTCAAATATGGCAGCGAATCCGCTTGTGCTGCGGTGGGCACGGTTGTCAGCAATAACGCGGATAGCGGCGCGGGCAGCCTGCGCCAGGCGATGCTGGATGCCTGCTCAGGGGCGACAATCACATTTGACAATGATTACACTATCACGCTTGCCAGCCAACTGCTGGCTGCCAAAAGCCTGACGATTGACGGCGCGGGCCATAGCATCACTGTCAGCGGGAATAATGCGGTGCGGGTGTTTTCCATCAACCCCGGCATTACTTTCAGCGTGAATGAACTTGCCATAGTAAACGGGATCGGCTCAGGGGCGGGCATTTATTCGCCTAACACGAACAGCACTGTCAATGTGAGCGGCAGCAGCTTCAGCGGAAACGCCGCCACTTCAGGTTCGTCGCTGTCTGGCGCGGCTATTTACAGCGCCGGGACATTGAATATCACGGGCAGCACTTTCTCTGATAATCTCGCTGGCGGGTCGAACTATGGCGGCGCGATTTTCATCCCCAGCGGCACGGTGACGATCACAAACAGCGCATTTTCCAATAACACGTCCGATTTTGGCGGTGCGATCTATAGCCGGGGCGCGCTGACGATTGACGGCAGCACCTTCAATGGTAATCGTGCTGTGGGCGGGTATGGCGGCGGGATTTATGCCTACAGCGGCACGGCGACCGTGACCAACAGCACTTTTTATGGGAATACTGCCGGGTTTGGCGGTGCGATAGTTACATATTATGGCAACGCGACGGTGGCGAACTGTACTTTTGTCGGCAACAATGGCCCCACATCTGGCGGCATCCAACGGGCCAGCACGGGCACGTTTACCATCCAGAACAGTTTCCTGGTGAGAGGCACCGGCCCCAATTGTGTTGGCAGCCTGAGCGGTTCGAACAACCTGTCTAGTGATGGTAACTGCTCTTCGGGGGCGGGTTTTACCACCTCGTCAAACATCCTGCCTGGAACGCTGGGCGATTATGGCGGCCAGACCCAAACCATCCCACTGCTGCCGGGCAGTTCGGCCATTGATACGGGGAACGCGGCCAACTGTCCAACCACCGACCAGCGCGGGAATGCGCGCGTGGGCACCTGTGACATTGGTGCGTTTGAGTCACAGGGGTTCACGCTGGCAAAAACCGGCGGCGACAACCAGGTGACAACGGCCAGCACCGTGTTTGCGAATCCGCTCACGTTGACGGTGGCAAGCTCAGGTAGAGAACCGGTGGATGGAGGAACGGTGACTTTCACCGCCCCGGCCAGCGGCGCGAGCTTGAATCCGGTCACGCAAACGGCAGCCATCTCCGGGGGGGCAATCTCTCAGCTGGTGACTGCCAATAGCAGCTCGGGCAACTATTCGGTGGCAGCCAGCGCGGCAGGCGCTTCCAGCGATGCAATTTTCTCACTGGCAAATCGCAACCTGCCGACGGTGACAACCAATTCGGCCACATCCATCAACCTGTATACTGCCACCTTGAACGCAGCGGTCAACGCCAACAACGCCAGCACGAATGTCTTTTTTGAATATGGCCTGACGACCAGTTATGGCAGCAGCAGCCCGGCCACAATTGTGACGGGTACGACCAGCGCTACCGTCAGCCAGGTTATCAGCGGGTTGACAGCCAATACCACTTATCACTATCGCGTGACGGCTAGCAATCTCATTGGAACGGCACTGGGCAGCGATAAAACTTTCACAACTTCCTGCGCTGCGGCAATTACCGTCAGCAACAACGCTGATAGCGGAGCTGGTTCGCTGCGCCAGGCAGTCCAGGATGTTTGCGCCAGTGGGACGATCACTTTTGGCGGCGATTACACCATCACCCTTACCAGCCCGGTCATCATTCCCAGGACGATGACGATCAATGGGGCCGGGCGCAGTATTGTTGTCAGCGGCAATAACGTGTCCCGTGTTTTCACGGTCAATTCA
>CAIJPN010000049.1 GCA_903822545.1 uncultured Anaerolineae bacterium
AAATGTCACCAGATCGAGCGCCGCTATGGGCTTGACCTGGTGATCGTGGACTACCTGCAACTGATGAGCGCGGGGGGTGGGATGCGTTTCGCCAACCGCGAACAGGAAGTGGCCTACTGCTCGCGCGAACTGAAGCTGCTGGCGCGCGAACTGGGCATCCCGGTGCTGGCTGCCGCGCAGCTCAACCGGGCCGCCGAAGTCCGGGCGGACCGCGAACCCCAGCTTTCCGACCTGCGCGAATCGGGGGCCATCGAGAACGATGCCGATGCGGTGACCTTCATCTGGCGGCCAGACCCGGCCCAGCCGGTTTCGCGCTTCAAAGTTGGCAAGAACCGCGATGGGCAGACCGGGTTCGCCGATCTGTTTTTCAACGCCCGCCTGACGCGCTTCGAGAATGTGGAGATCCGCAAGGTGGATTTGAACGCATGAGTCCACTGCAAAAAGCATAAAACCACGGAGTCACCGAGTTCACGGAGAGAAAAACGCCAGTTTGTTGTCAAAAACGCGAATTTCCTGCCAGGAAAAACTCAAAAACTCCGTGTTCTCCGTGTCTCCGTGGTGAAAATAACCTTTTTGCAGTGAAGTCACGCATAGTTTTTGATGATTTGAAGGGAATGGGCCAGGACCTTGTATGTACACCAATGAAACCACGCTGATCGGATTTATTCGCCCCCCGGCCAGCCTTTCGCGTATCCTTGAATTTGATGGGCACAAAATCTCGTGCATTGAGACCGTGATCGTGACCGGACAGAACAGCGCCTTGCACATCCCGATTTTCATCACTGGCGAGGCGCGCAAGACCGCCCAGGAATGGTTCGAGGTTTTCCCCGAAGGGTTCCACGCCCGCACCCAGAGCACGGTGATGATGTATGCTGGCGCGCCGCACCTTTTCGTGAACTTCATCCAGGCGCGGGAAGATAAGAGATGGCAGATTTTTGAGTAGAAAAACAGCCGCAAGATTTCTCTCGCGGCTGTTTTGTTGAATCTTACCGGGACATTACGGCACGTAATACTCGACGATCAGCTGTGGGCGGAAGGATGAAGGTCACAAGCCTGCCCCGATGGACTTCCGGGATTCACATCTGGTCGGGGAGTGGCGGTGGGGTGAGCAATCGCCCCGCTGACCAGAATTGGACAATTATGCTGTCGTGTTATCTATGTCACTTATAACCAATAATGTTTTCTTTCAAATGGCGAATTTTGATGAACATTAGGGGAATTAATGGGAAGGTTAAAAATATAATAGCTGTCAACAAATATTCGTTCATTGGATTTATATTAAGCACAGAATTAATGAGTGAATAGCATAAAAAAAGATAAAAAAGATATTTCGCAATATTTACAACAGAAGAGTTGATAATATTGATCGAACTTTTTTCCCAATGGATAATAAAAGGAATAAAGCAAAGCAGCGAAGGGATATTATATTCATACGCTTTTGTTGGATACATTAATAAAAATACCGCAGCACCCAAGAGAAAAGGTACCATCCAATAAGCGATATTTTGATTTATTTTTCCATAAACATATCCAAGGAGAATTAAAATTATTGGCGATAACTTAACAACCTCTCGAGGTAAATAGAACAACAAACTAACGCCAGCTGGAGAAAGATCTTTTTCTTGTTTCATAAGCCCGATGAAAAAATAATAACTATTTTCAGGGAAACACAAAGAAAGGGATAAAATCACCAGGAAGAAAATTACGCTGTAACTGATATGTTTTTTTATTTCGCTGAAAGTATTTGAATTAAGTATATAAACAGACAAAATAACGAGAATAAAAGGCAAAGATGTCCATTTAATAAATGCAAACAAAGCGGATAAAATCACGAGCAATAAATTACTTTTATTCAAACCCAAAATTATAAGTATATAACTTACTGATACGTAAATAGAAAATTGGCCTCGTTCAAACCATGATAACCCTGCTGGCGTCAAGAACATGCATATGTTTGCAAGCGTTAACCCAAACAAAAAATTTTTTTCAATTGATAATAGCCTAAATGAAACAAAAAGAACGAAATAAAAAATCAAAATTTGAATTACCATATGGAGAAAACTTGCAATCCCATAATTTAGTTTACAAAGGGTAATGGAACAGATAAAGTGGAGTAAAGGCGCGTAGCGTGAGGGCCTCCCCCAAGGGTCAAGATATCCATCCTGATAAGTTGTGCTTAATGATGAAAAATTCTTTGATGGGAAATATATTTGGGCAAAATCAGCAGCCAACCTATTTTCTGCATAATATTTTTTTGCCAATATGCTAATTGGGATTCTCATATAGCCATATAGAGGGCGTGAAGAAATATTTACGGAAGAGCTGTCCCCATAAATCATATCTTTTGAAATAAAAAACACATTCTTGAGTACAAGTATGTGGATTATGACAGAAAAAATAATTAGAATTGAAGTCTGCGTATTTAATTGGGATATTATTTTCTTCATGGGATTGTCCATGTGTGTGATGTTGCCATTGCGGTAGATTAGCCTGTTACCGAGCAGATCCCGCATATCATCCAGATGATCTTGCCGGACAAGTCCCGGCGTCCCAAGGGATAGCTACGCTGATGCGGAACTATAGCACCCGGCTTTTCAGAGATAGTCGCGTCCGTAAAATAACTTACAAATAGAACACCCACAAAACCACTCAAATCATCACCCGACAACACAATTATTGTAGCTTAACAGCAACAGTAAAAGTGTCAAAACTCACATCTGATTACACAAATATCACATTTGGGAAGAATCCGCCGAGCCTGTTTGACACATCCCCCTTTTTGGATATAATTTGTCCCTGTGTCGCGTTCCCCAGGGGGGATTCCGTCTCCACACCTTGAAGAAATACTCGATGCGTTCCCTTTCAGGGGAGCGCATTTTTTATTTCCCCAGATGGAGAAATCCCATGCCCAAACTGTCACAACTTGCATCCATCCTGAACGGCGAAATCCCGATTGTGCTGATTTTCGTCAAGGACAAAAGACCGGAGCGGTGCGAAGTCGCCAAACCTGAAGAAGCCGCTGCAATGCTGGCCGCCATCGAAGTCATCAATGAAAAGGAAAAGGGAACGGAAAAATGAGCCTCACCAACCTTGTCTTCCTGCAAGGCGATATAACCGGTACAGCCACAATCTGCTAGGGATAACAAAAGCGCGTTGGGCCGCCCCGAACCAGCCCGGAGTCGCGGGCTGGCATGCATTTTCGGCGATCTTGCCCCGTTTTCCCGCCCTGCCCCATTACAAGAGCGGATAACTGAGCAACTCCCTCACCGTCCAGCGACGACTTGCCTTCGGCTTTTTCCGACGCAACTGCAACAATTCTCGCACCAAAATTGCGACCACCAACACGATCAGGATGATTTCTCGGGTACGCGAGCGCTTTTTCCTTTTTCCAGAGTTCTCAAAGCACCTATCCTACCACCAACCCCCTTTCCCTGCCTATTATCCCTAGCCGATTGTGGCTGTACCGGTGGAAGGGTAAAAAAGGAAACAGGTACACAAGTATTTTGCCTGTGTACCTGTTTCCTTTTGACCTGTCTATTTTCTACGCCCCGATGATGACTTCAATTTCCTTCAAAACGGACTGCAAATCGGGCGGTTTCGATGCGATCACATCTTTTTCCCCAAGATGTTTGTGATGCGGCGCGGTGGGCAGGTTGAGGAAGTGATCGGTATCATCGTAGCGAAAAATCAAAGTGCCATCTTCGCCCATGTACTGGTATGCGTAACTGACCAATTGAACGCCAAGATCGGTGGAAACCAATTCCCTGAAATGCAGGCGCGAACCGTCTTTAAAAAGCACATCCCCGCGCAGGTAGCCTTCGGTGGGTGTACGTTTTTCGGTGCGAATGTCTTGTGACTGGATGGAACGCGAGAAGGCCAGCAGGCTGGCGATGTGTTCAAAATACCCGGCAATCCCCCCGCGCACTTTCATTTGACCTGCGCATCCTTGTAAGCGGCTTTTTTCTCTTCAAGCAAAGCCAGCATTTTAGTTTCGCCCTGCCATTCGATAAAATCGAGCGTTTCTTCCAGATCGCCAGGATGGAAACGTTGCAGGAATTCAGCCGTGCTTATGCCATACTGTTTTTCAAACGCTTTCAGTTTGGCCTGGGTTAACTTGATGCCATGCTCAATATCATCCAATTGACTCTGGATGGCGCTTTTGAGCAGTGGTTTGAGCCGTTTGGCATCGCTAGTCTGAATGGTGATTTGCTGTAACATCTCGTTCTCCTTGCCAGCTGATGGTCTGGCTGATAGTATTATAGCAAAAAAGAAGGATGAACGTCCCGAAGGTTGAGTTTGCAGAACAATGAAAAAAGTTGCTTTGAGCAAAGTGGCAAAAATTGATCGCACCGTCGCAACAGATGACGAGTGTTTGGCTTTGCCTTATGTTGGTTTGGAGCACGTTGAAAAAGAAAGTGGGCGATTCGCAGAGGGTTTTACACCAAAACCGCTGAATATGTTAGCTACGAACTTTCGATTTACGCCAAAGCATGTTCTTTATGGAAAATTGTGGCCATATTTGAATAAAGTTGTTCTGCCAAACTTCGATGGGGTTTGTACGACTGAAATTTTGCCAATCCTGCCAAACGAAGAAAAACTGGATAGAACTTTTCTGTGGGCAATTCTTTGCACCGCCCGCGAACTCGGCGATTCCCTGCTCCAGTCCGTGTTTTTGGAGATGTTTGGGGATGTCGTTAGAAATGAAAAGGGTTGGGAAAAGGTTTCTGTTGCTGAGTTAGGTGATGTTCAAACTGGAAACACACCGCCAAGAGAAGAGCCAGAGAATTTTGGCAATTTTATCGAATGGATAAAATCTGACAACATTCGTGACGATCAACTTTATGTTTCTCAAAGCCGTGAAATGCTTTCCGAAATTGGGATGAAAAAGGGAAGAAGTGTTTAATCAACAAATAAATGCAATCACCCCGTTTTATGATGTAAATTCATTCTTTTTGAGAAGTATGTTACATATAGCAAAGCCATATGTCCAATACAATGCTTCCGACGGAATGAAACATATAATCACGAAATCAAAACTTGAAGAACTCGTTTTAGTGAAACCCCCGCTAAACCTGCAAGAAGCGTTTGCGGGCGTGGTGGCGCGGGTCGAGGCGCTGCCTGTCCCGCGTTTTGTGCGGAGCGCGGGCGCATGACCGAATCCGCGTGGCAGGTGGAGAGTCTGTTTGAGAGTCTGCTGAATCAATCATTCGGAGAATAAATATGCCCAAAAAACCAACCATCCCAACCGAAATCCAGGAAGAAGTCCTGAAAATTGTCGATGAGTTCAACCGTAAAACGTTCACGAGAGAACAAAATCCCATGATAAAAGTCTTGTTCGGCCAGGCGAAACGCGGCTTTGCGGCGAGGTTTAAGGGGAAATTCCTTTACCTTGACCGAACGGATCGCGGGCGCCCATCCGAAATTTGCCGACTCACCTGGAATGGCAAAATGGACAATTGGGGTTTTGCCATCTATCGTCATTCGCGCAACTTTTACGACCCTGACGAATGGATGTTCCCTGGAGCAGAACATATCAATGGCACGGTGGAAGGCGCGCTAAAGGCCGGGATGAAAGCCTATCCCATGTAGTTTTTACGAGAGGCGCATGGCTGAATCCGAGTTGCAAATGGAAGGGTTGTTTGAGTCCATGCTGGCCGAGGCCTTTTTAGGTCGTTCTTGAACAAGGAGTCGAAAAATATGGCGATGGATGAGATGTTAGACGAACTATCCCAACGTATACGGGTATCCATTCGGGAACATGATAATTTCCAAGCGATGATGGATAGCCTTTCCGATCCCACCAGGAAGATAGTAAATACCTTGCTGGCGGGCAACGTTACTCCCCAATTGATCAAAGCCGTGTCCCAGGCCACTCCACAAGAATTTCACCGCTATACATTCCTCCGTGCGTTGGAAGGAGGTAATCCGAGTCCTGTCGTGGCAGCCAATCTGACGAATTTAATTCTAGGATATATAGAAGCTGGGCTGGATGAGTTCTGGGAATATGAGGATGATCCAGATTATTAGTAGGCACACTGGTGCGAGTGGGGGCACCCCGGAAAATCATCCCGACAAGAACGTTCGGGGCTTCCGGGGCAGGTGTGGAGAGGCTGTTTGAGAGTCTGCTGGCGCAGGCATTTGATGTCCGCGCGTAGGGGTGGCGGCGCTGGTCGATGCACGGCCTGCCTGTGCCCGGTTCTATCAGCGATATCCGCAATTTTCGGAGAACCTGCTAACGCAAACCTTTGGCTATGATTGATTGAAAAGATGATCATTCGTTTCCGTACGATTTTTGTGACACTTCTGGCATTCACCATCCTTGTGATTTCAACTCCTTTCACGCTGGGGTTGGGCTCGACAGCACTGACTTACGAGGGAAAATGCTACGGCTTCACCGATGGAATATGGAACTGTCCCTGGTATGAATATGCTGCCATGCAGATTTTTTATTCCGGGATTTTTGCCCTGCCTTTCGCTTTGGGCCTGTTCCCAGCCTGGCTGGTGGCGCTCGGGCTCTGGTTCACAAAACGTCATACCGCCACGCCTGATAGCGCGCCAACCTGGCAGGTAGCGCTCATCCCCATGCTTGGATGTGTTGGCAGCGCTCTTTTGGTTTCGGTTTTACCCATCCTGATCAATATCTATTATAAAATTCAACATATCTACTGGAAAATTTTCCCATAAACACATGGAAGTCTGCTGGTGGGGAGCACAAACAATGGCACAAAAAGGAGCTTTTTGCTTGAAAACCGAAACCCTGCACAACCTGACCCTCCCCAAAATCGGCTTTGGCTGCTGGACGATTGGTGGCCAGTCCAGCCCCAACCCTGCCGAAGACGGACGCTCACTTGCGGCGCTGCATTCCGCCATCGAGCTGGGCTACACCCACTTCGACACCGCCGAATACTACGCCGCCGGGCACTCGGAAGAACTGCTCGACCAGGCCATCCGCGAAAGCGGGTACAGCCACAATCGGCTAGGGATAATAGGCAGGGAAAGGGGGTTGGTGGTAGGATAGGTGCTTTGAGAATTCTGGAAAAAGGAAAAAGCGATTGAATACCCGAGAAATCATCCTGAGCGTGTTGGTGGTCGCAATTTTGGTGCGAGAATTGTTGCAGTTGCGTCGGAAAAAGTGGTTTGTGCAGTGGTTGTCCTCCATCCTGCCGAAGCCGAAGGCGCTTGAAAGCCCAAAAATCCGGCAGATGAAGCCCAAAAGCGAAAAGGATTGTCCGTTTTGCCAGGCAGAACGGTCAGGGGGTACACATGAAAGCGGTGCGGAAGTCTGTTCTCATGCCATAATTCCCTGGAGCGCGATGAAAAAGGGGAAAGGTGGACGCCCGAAGACTGTCAAAACGGAAGGGCATGCCTGTCTGGAGCCAGGTTGTTACTATTATGGTATTACTGACCAGACGATTCATGCGTTGGTAGGCAGTTGAAGGCACTTGGGCTGATGGGGACCATCAACACAGCCTTTATCGAGCGCCTGAACCTGACGATCCGGGAGGGGGTATCGAAGCTGGCGCGTCGCACCTGGGGGCTGGCGCAGTACACACCGGAACTGGTGGAACACCTGTATTGGTGGTTGGCGGTGTATCATTTTGTCCGGTGTCATGAAGAATTGAGAGAGCTTCTAGCTGAACCGGTGCTGAGAAAGGGCAGGCAAGCACCGAGAAAGTATCGCCAGCGAACCCCAGCCATGGCTGCGGGGTTGGTAAGTCGTCGCTGGACGGTGAGGGAGTTGCTCAGTTATCTGCTCTTGTAATGGGGCAGGGCGGGAAAACGGGGGCAAGATCGCTGAAAATGCATGCCAGCCCGCGACTCCGGGCTGGTTCGGGGCGGCCCAACGCGGTTTTGGACAAAAAGC
>CAIJPN010000050.1 GCA_903822545.1 uncultured Anaerolineae bacterium
TCGGGAATGCCCATCCGTTTCGCAAATGCCAGCAAGACTGGAATGTCGTCTACTCGTTCTGTGGTTACTGTCGGTTTTTCGCTCACTCACATAGCTTATCTCATTTCCAATTTCTCGTCAAAATTTGAGCGAACCATCAGTAATTATGATGGTTGCGAAATCATCGAGCGCGGGAAACACTCCTAGTTGCTGGCGATGAAGGGGTTTTTCTATCAGTTGTATATGAGTCAGTTTAAGGGGAATGCGATTTAGCGCGCGTTTAAACTTCTTTTTGCAGCGCGCTCACCACCCGCATCAGGTGCAAGATGCGCTGCCCCAGAAATCGGATAATAAAGTTCTGGAAAATATAAGCAGTAGCGATATCTTCCTCTTCCAAACTGTTCAAAGCCTGGTGGGAAATGGAATAAATAACACTCGGCTGGTCAGCAATCACCGAGGCCGAGCGCTGGCCGCCCAGGAAAAAAGCCACTTCGCCCACTATTCTTCCACCCGACATAGTTTCCAGTCGAATGGGTGCTGCGCCAGGTTTTTCTATGTAAGCAGTAATTTGCCCCGATTCGACAAACAGGATTTCATCTGCTTTGTCGCCCTCGTGAATAAAAGTTTCACCTGCCGGAATTTCGCGGCGCTGCATTTTGCTCAATACCCGCTTAACCTGGATATCTTCAGGAAAAACTGACTTCATTAAATCTTCAAAATTGCTCTCTGTGCCCGCATCTGGCGTGATGGAGGCAATCATCTGTTCTTCGCACCATTCTATGCCATGATCGAGGTCAGCAATCAGCCGCAAATTGCTGCTCTCATCACTGAAACCACCTTTGTTGAACTGTTCGTGCGCTCGGCCGTGCAAACCCACCAGTATCAGCACAATTTGTTTTTCCTGACACCATTGCAGCATCCGGGAAAAACTGAGCAAGCCTGTCGAATCCAGCCCGCTAACCTGGGTGAAATCCAACAGGACAAAATGCACCGCTCCAGCCGGTTTCGCCTGGATTTGTTGCCGGATACGATCAAAAATATTATTGGCTGTTCCGAAAAAGATGAACCCCTGTAATTTCAAGATGTAAAACCGCTCGCCGAATTCATCCAATACCCGTTGTTGCTGCAAGTTGCGCGTGACGCGACTCTGATATTCACGGCCGGATAGTGCAAATTTGATGACACTTACCTGGCTATAACTCACCACAAACATGATGATCGCCATGACCAGGCCAGCCAGGATGCCTTGCAAAAATCCGTAGGAAACAATCACAACCAGGATGGATAGAATAATTACGAAATCGATGCGGGGAAACTTGAACCAGGCTTCATAAATCCATTCGAACAGCAAAGCAATACCGAGGTAGATCAGAATGGCGCCCAAAATAAGTTTAGGAATATAAACCAGCGCTATAGCTCCAAAAAAGATTGTTGTCCCCATCAGCAATCCAGCAAAAACCCCCGCCAGCCGTTTCCCGCCATTCACTTTATGATTCAGTGCAGACAAGCTGATGGCCTGGTATCCAATCAGTCCTCCGAAAAAACCCGCTGCTAGATTCCCAACCCCCGCCGCGGCCAGTTCGCGATTAAGATCAATATCTTTTTTGATGATCAGTTCAAGTCCGCTGGAATTCAACAAAAGCGCGATTACACTGACAATCGTTGCCGGGGCCATGGCTGGTAACTCCTGGATCAGCACTGGCCAGTTAACTTGATACAAAATTTCTGAATTCAACGGGAATTTGTACAGGCTGCCTGCCGGAAACGAACCCAATAACCAGTCCCCGGCTTGCAGTTCCGCGAACGATAAATTCATCATCCAAGCAACCACGTAGAAACCTATCCCGGCAATGATGAGTATCAGCGGTAAGGTAAAAGTCCGATTAAATTTTCGAACCGCAAAATAAATTAAAAGTCCGAGGATGCCACCCGGTAGCCAGTGTACAAGCACACCAGTCTCCAGCCACCCAGGGCCAAAGGGCACATTCCCTGTCATAACGCCAATGCCGCCCACCGTCAACAACCAGCCGGTTCCTGCCAGGAATCCACCCATGATGGGGTAGGGTAAAAAACGGACCAATCCCCCCAGTTTAAAAATGCCCAGAAAAAGGAAAAAGATCCCAGTCAGCGAGGTGCTGATAACAATCATCATGACTACGGTTGCAAATTGTTGCAAATCTGCGCCGGCTGGGATTGCCGCCACGACCGACAGGGTCACCAGGGCCAGCACTGCTCCTGGGGTATCCTGTTCAACCGCGATACTGCCAGGGTAAGAGCTTATCAAGGTGACTAATATCGCCATTGCTGCATTGCCAACAAGAACATATCCCAGCGCCTGTGGGAGATGTCCAGCCAACGGTCCCGAAAAAATAAGTGCCGCAAAAGAAACGACAAAAATAATTTCGAGGGTATAAATTAATAGGCCTGAGAGCAGGCTAGTACCCAGCGCACTCGGCCTAAATTCATTTGACAGCCAGCTTAAAAATCTCTGTCGATAATCAGGATTGATGAACATCAGATCATCTCCTCGTCAAATTTGTGGCTGGCAAATATAACGCCCAAAAGAAAAAGCGCTTTATAATCGTAAGGGGACAATGCCAAGAATTGCTTAAATCGCAGTAGCTTATTATATGCGATACAGCAAGATAAACCAGTAATTCTCAATATGAATTTGACAGAATCTGTCCTGTTTGATTTTTGCAGCACTTCAAAGCTTTTTCGGCCTCGTTTACAGTACTCCAAAAAACCAGAAAAGCTCCAAAGATATTCCATTTTGACGGCTTTGGAACAGCTTCAAGCAAAAAAGTGGCTCCAAAGCACCTTTCGAAAGCAGCTTTTTAGAAGAAATCGCCAGAGTCTATCGGTAAAATCATCGAGCTTGGCTTGTTTTGGCAAGGTTTTTGCCCATCATTTTTCATATTGAGAAATTGCTGAAGATAAACCTATAAATTTGCATTTTTAGCATGACTACACCGACTGCCCCTTACTCACCTGCCCCAAATCCACCTTGAAGGCGGAGCGCAGGCCGGGGATGGTGGAGAGGGCGGCGATCAGCAGGATGGCGGCGCTGGCAACGGGCAGGGAGAACGGGGAGAGATGCGCCACCAGCCCGTAGAAATCCATATCAACCGAGTGAACCATTTCGTAGCCGACGGCGCGGCCCAGCGGCAGGCCGAACGCCACGCCTAAAACGGCCAGGAACAGCATCTCCACCAGCACGGAGAGGATGATTTCGCGGCGGGTGATGCCGAGGGAGCGCAGGATCGCCAGGTCGGCTTGCTGTTCTTGCAGGCGGGCGCTGACCGTGTTCAGGATGACCGCCAGGGTCAGCAGCGCGCCGAAGATGGCAAAGGTCCACGAGTTGATGCGCCAGAACAGCAGGTAATCGTTGACATCGCGCACAAAGGCCGGGTAGTCCTCCACCGCCACCGCGCCTGGGGATTGCGCCAGCGCGTCGCGGGCGTCGGCCAGGCGGCCCGGCTCGGCGCGCACCAGGGCCACGTTGGCGAGGGCGACCTTGCCGGGTGTCCATTCGGCGAACAGGCTGCGCGGGATAAAGACCGGGCTGCCAAAGGCCTGCGAGACGATGCCCAGCACCGTTACCGGTTTTTCCTGGCCGAGCGCCACCAGCGTCAGCGAATCGCCCACGCCGATCCCCATCACCCGCGCCAGGTTGTGACCAATCCAGACGCCGTCGGCGCGCGAGAAGGCCGGTTGGCCCTCCAGCGTCGTCAGAGTGATGTAGGGATCAGTTTCGTCGAGCACAAAGCCCAGGGTGTCGAAGGTTTTCGTCGCGCTGCGCACGGCCAGGGGGCCAAAGAGCGCGGCCTGGGCCGAAGCGACGCCATCCGCAGCCCGGGCCTGTTTTTCCAACGCATCGGCGGGCATGGGCGCGGCGACCAGCATCCGCAGGTCGTAGCGGTTGGAGTTGAAGTAGTCGCCAAAGCTGAAATTCATCGAATCAATCAAATCCACCGATGCAAAAACCATCACCGCGCCCAGCATCACACCCAGGGCCGTGCCGAGCGAGCGCCCTGGCGAGCGCAGGATGTTGCGCAGGGTCTGGCGCAGGAACAGCGGCAGGAAGTTGAGCGACAGGCGGCTGAGGGCGTTGGGGGTGCGTGGGGTCGGCGGGCGCAGGGCGATCCCCGGCGGCGTGCCCGATTCGGCCCAGGCCGGGTATGCACCCGCCAGGGTCGTCCCGGCCACCATCAGGCCAAAACCGAGCAGGATGAACGGGAACTGCGGCGCGTTGGAAAAACCGGGCAGGTAGCCGCCCGCAATCGCATCCACAAAGGGGTAGATGGTGGTAAACGATGCAAAATAGCCCAGCACGCTGCCCACCAGGCCGCCGGCCACACCAATCAGCAGGCCAAAAGCCAGGTAATGCGTCACCAATTCGGCGCGCGAGATGCCCAGGGCGCGCAGGGTGCCGATCCGCTGGCGCTCGGAGCCGACAAACTGCCCGAGCAGGATGAACGTCACCACAATCGCCACCACCAGGAACAGCCCCGAAAACATCGCCATCACCTGGAAGTTGCCGTTGATGTTGGCCTGCACCACGCCGCCCGAAGCGGTCTCCTCCCTTTCGCGCAGGATGAGATTGGACTGACCTTCGAGCGCAGCCTCCAACCGGGCTTTGACCTGCGCCCGCAACTTGCTCGAATCGGCTTCGGACTTCACCCCGAGGCTGACCACCACGTCGTTGACCATGCCCCTCGCTCCGAGCTTATCCGCCAACGCCCCGTAACGGATCCAGGCTACCCCGAAGGCGGAGGGCGCCGGGAAGGGCGCTTCGCGGCTGCGACCGGATACCAGGTACTCGGGGTTGAACGCCAGCCCGGCCACTTTGAACTCGTGGCGCTGGCCGTTAATCCAGACCGTGACCGTGTCGCCGGGCCGGATTTTGTGATAATCGGCGAAACGCTTGAGCAGCAGGATTTCGTCGTCGGACTGGATGCCGCGCCCGTCGGGGATGTCGCTGCGATTAATCGCGGGCTGTCCGCTATCGGGTACGGTCACCAGGCGCAGGGTCGTCAGGAAAGTCCGCTCGGGGTCGAGCTGGATGCCGCTTTCCACCACCAAACGTCCCTCGGCAGAATCCACCCCATCCACATCCCTAATTTTTTCGATAATTGAATCAGGCGCGGGGTCGAAACTGGCCTGGAAATCCATATAGTTGAGCTGGTCGTAGGTGGCATAGATGGATGCCAGCACGCTTTTGCCCGCCGGGTAGAACGCGCCGTAGAAGGCCGCGCCGAGCGTCACCACCATCCACACCGCCAGGAAGCGCCCGCGATGGGCCTTCAGGTCGCCGATGATTTTACGTTGCAGGGTCTTGAGCATGGGTCACCACGAAAGCGCGCGCGGCGCGAGGGGGTTGGCGTTGGTCTCGACCTTGTGCACTGCGCCGTTGCTGACGTGCACCACCCGGTCGGCGATTTGGGCGATGGCGGCGTTGTGCGTCACCAGGACGATGGTCTGTCCGGTCTCGCGGTTCAGGCTGCGCATCACTTCCAGCACGTCGATGCCGGTTTCGATGTCCAGGCTGCCGGTGGGTTCGTCGGCCAACACCAGGGCCGGTTTTTTGGCGAGCGAGCGGGCAATCGCCACGCGCTGCTGTTGTCCGCCGGAGAGCTGGCCGGGATAATGCTCGGCCCGGTCGCCCAGTTTGACCTTGTCCAGCATGGACTGCGGGTTGTAGCCGTCTTTGCTCATTTCGGCGGTCAGGGCCACGTTTTCGAGGGCGGTCAGGGTGGGCAGCAGGTTGAAAAACTGGAAGACAAACCCGACCTGGCGGCGGCGGTAATCAGTGAGCGTTTCCTCGTTCATCTGGTTGACCGCCTCCCCGCCGACGACGATCTCGCCGCTGTCGGCGCGCTCCAACCCGCCGAGGATGTTCAGGAATGTGGTCTTGCCCGACCCGCTGGGGCCGAGCACCACCACGAACTCGCCCTGTTCAATCTCCAGGGACAGGTTGTTGAGAGCCTGGACAACGTTATTGCCCATGCGGTAGCTTTTGCAGACGTTTTTCAAAATGATATGATTCATAACGACCCTGTGACGCACGGTTCGGTCATTTAATTTAAGCCTGAAACATTGTTTTTGTTATTTTATTGCTTATACGGCAAAATTCACAGCTTTATTTTGACGATTTTGATGTGGTTTTTAAGACATTTCAGCCTGCGCGAAAATGTTGGCGCAA
>CAIJPN010000051.1 GCA_903822545.1 uncultured Anaerolineae bacterium
GTAGCGCACCTGGCCCGAGATGCTGCCCAGGTCGGTATCAAGGAAGTCGTTGCCAGTGTTGGACTGACTGGCTGTCAGGCTCACCGGTATTGAGTCGAGGTCGCTGCCGCCATTCTTGTCGTTGGTGCTGGTCGGGTAGGTAGTGCCGTTGGTTTCCTCAACTGTGTAGCTGCCGGGTGTTAAACCAGTGAACAGGTAGTCGCCCGAGCCATCCGTCTGGGTGGTGGCGACTGTAGCACCGCCGCTGTCTTTCAGGGTGATGAGAATCCCGCTGATGCCGGTTTCAGCATCGCCGAGCACACCATCCCCATCGGCATCGTAGCGCACCTGGCCAGAGATGCTGCCCAGGTTGGTATCGAGGAAGTCGTTGCCAGTGCTGGACTGACCTGCGAACAACGACGCAAAAATGGTGTCGATGTCGTTGTCGAGGTTGCCATCAGAATCGTTGGTACTGGTTGGGTAATCGGAGCTATTGCTCGCAACAACTTTATAATTATCCGGCAATAAGTTGGAGAAGCTATAGTTGCCGGAACCATCCGTTTGGGTGGTGGCAACTATGCCCAGGTTGCTATCATAGAGGGTGATGATCACACCGCTAATGCCGGTTTCAGAATCAAGCAGATCACCATCAGCATCGGCATCGTAACGCACCTGGCCAGAGATGGAGCCGTTAGTTGCATCGAGGAAATCGTTGTCCAGGCTGGTTTCACTCGGCCCGAGAGCCACTGCGATGGTATCCAGGTTATTAGAGACATTACCATCCGCATCGTTGGTGCTGAGCGGGTAGGTGGTACCGTTGGTTTCCTCAACTGTGTAGCTGCCGGGTGTTAAACCAGTGAACAGGTAGTCGCCCGAGCCATCCGTCTGGGTGGTGGCGACCGTAGCACCGCCGCTGTCTTTCAGGGTAATCAGAATCCCGCTGATGCCGGAATCTGGATCCAAAAGGTAGCCATCCCCGTTTGTATCATAGCGTACCTGGCCTGAGATGCTGCCCAGGTCGGTATCAAGGAAGTCGTTGCCAGAGTTAGCCTGACTGGCTAAAAGGGTCACCGATATCGAGTCGATGTTACTGCCCCCATCTTTGTCGTTGGTGCTGGTCGGGTAGGTGGTGCCGTTAGTTTCCACGACTGTGTAGCTGCCGGGAGTCAGGTTGGCAAACTGGTAATAGCCACCACTGTCAGTCTGGGTGGTGGCGACTGTAGCACCGCCGCTGTCTTTCAGGGTGATGAGAATCCCGCTGATGCCGGTTTCGACATCGCCGAGCACACCATCCCCATCAGCATCGTAGCGCACCTGGCCCGAGATGGATGCTTTATCCGTATCGAGGAAATTGTTCCCGGTATTGTTTTGGCCCGGGGTAAGCGTTACAGCAATCTTGTCGAGCGTGTTACCACTACCATCTTTATCGTAAGTGCTGGTCGGGTAGGATGAATCATTGCTCTCTTCCACCGTGTAGGCACCTGGAGGCAGGTTGATAAAGGAGTAATTGCCAGAACCATCCGTCTGGGTGGTAGCAATCACTACGCCGCTGTTGTCTTTCAGCGTTATGGTAACACCAGGTATGCCAGAATCACCATCAGCCGGGTCGCCATTGCTGTCCGAGTCATAGCGCACCTGGCCCGAAATGTTGCCAGGCTGGTACAGGCCCGCGTCAATGCTGTTATCGGTGTCGCCCGCTACAAATGTGTATGTGGCGGTCTTGCCGGTCGCAACGATGGCATCGCTGTCTACGGCATCGTTGCCGCCCACATTCACCGGGCTGAAAACATACCCCGAAGGTGCTGTGAACCCAACCACGTACGTCCCAGCCGCTACCGTGAACTGGTACAGGCCGGAAGAATTCGTAGCAGTTGTAGCCACCTCCGTTGAGCCATCAGATGCGTACAACGTCACCAGAACATTTTGAATGCCCAATTCGCCAGCATCCTGGATACCGTCCGCATTCGCATCGTTCCAGACAAAATTACCCAGGATAACTGGTTTCCAGTCATAGAAGTTATTGCCGGTATTGTTCACCCCAGCCACTACTGTGACGGCAATGGTATTGTCCGTGCCACCATCTTTATCTCCCGTAGAAGTATACCCGGTGGGATCGGTCTCATCCACTCTATACGTTCCTGCCGGAACATTACTGAAAGTGTAGTTCCCGCTCGAATTCGTTTCAGTTGTGGCAATCAACGTTGTTCCCTGATACAGGGATACCACCACTGTCGGGATGCCCGTATCTCCTGGCGTGTTGCCGCCACTGCCATCCTTATCGTCATACACCGTACCGCTGACGTTCGACACCTGGTACAGGCCCGCATCGACGGTAGTAGTTGCGGATGTTACGGTCAGCGCAGCCGTCAGGCCAGTGGTGATATCTGCATCACTGTCTACTGCATCATCACTGCCAACGTTCGCAGTGCTGAAGGCATAACCAGTGGGCAGGCTAAACCCAACAGTGTAAGTTGCCGGGGTTACGGTAAAGGCGTAAAGGCCGCTGGAATTGGTCGCAGTTGTTGCGACAGCAGTGTTGCTATTGTCGTACAACGTCACCAGCACATTTTGAATGCCTGACTCGCCAGCATCCTGGATACCATCTGCGTCCGCATCGTTCCACACAAAATCGCCGACGATCACAGGCTGGTACATGCCGGCATCAATACTGCTGTTCGTTTCTCCCGAAGCCAACGTGTACGAACCAGTCTTGCCGGTTGCAACGATGGTATCGCTGTCTGCTGCATCGTTGCCGCCCACATTCGCCGGGCTGAAGGCGTAGCCGGTGGGCAAGTCAAACCCAACCGTGTACGTTGCCGGGGTTACGGTAAAGGCATACAGGCCGCTGGAATTGGTCGCAGTTGTTGCGATAGCATTGTTGCTATTGTCGTACAACGTCACCAGCACATTTTGAATGCCTGACTCGCCAGCATCCTGGATGCCATCAACATTCACATCGTTCCAGACAAAATCGCTAATGGTGGCAAAACGGTACATGCCCGCATCGATGGTAGTGGTTGCGGTTGTGATGGTGAGCGCAGCCGTCAGGCCAGTGGTGATGTTTGCATCACTATCTACAGTATCATCACTGCCCACATTCGCCGGGCTGAAGGCGTAGCCGGTGGGCAAGCCAAACCCAACCGTGTACGTTGCCGGGGTTACGGTAAAGGCATACAGGCCGCTGGAATTGGTCGCAGTTGTTGCGACAGCATTGTTGCTATTGTCGTACAACGTCACCAAAACATTCTGAATGCCCAACTCGCCAGCATCCTGGATACCATTCAAATCTACATCTTCCCATACGAAATCGCCTATAGAGGTGGACTCGGAAACAAGTACATCTTCATCCTCTTCAGGGTCGAGGCCTATCGGGGTGTTAGAATCCTGACCATCGGTGCCAATATCGTCGATGGTACCGGTCTCTGTGCTGTAGGCTGAGACAGTATTGTCATACGTATTCGCTATAGCGTTATTCAGGATCAGGGTGATGGTGATCTGCTTGGTTGCGCCTGAAACGAGGCTGTCTGAGCCGCTGAGCAGGTTTTGAACGGTGGCGCCATTGAAAGTGCCATTTGCCGTCAGGCCGGAATCTACGCTGACGCTTTCAACGGTATATTTCCCTTCGCCAAAAACCGAATCCAAATCTTCTACTGCCTGGATGTTGGTCAATGTTTCAGTGCCGGTATTGCGCAAGGTAACGATATAGATAACCGTCCCGGTGGGAGAAACTGCCGGGGTGGAGGTATCCTTATCAACAGTCATCGCCCAGGAATTTTCGTAATCTTCCACTTCGCCGCCGCTGAAAAGGCCGCTATAAGCAACGCTCGGGATAAGCGGGGCACTGGTAAAGAGCCGGAAGCGGCTGTAGAGGTTGGTATCGCCGTTGTTGCCAAAGGTGGCGCCTGGAATGGTTATATTGAAGTTGTAAGCGCCGCTAGATGCAATGGCAGTGCTGGCAACAAATTCATTTTGGTTATCAAAAACGCCATTCTGGTTGAAATCGATCCAGCCAGCCAGCCAGCCTGAGCCAGTTACGTTTACGGTGATGGCATTGTTGATGGTAGTGTTGTTGGCCCAGGTGTTGGTGTTGTTAAAAGTTACGCCATCATCACCGGTATCGTTGATAGCATACAAGCCGCGTGCATCCGTTTCTGTGGTGATGGTGCTTCCCAGATAAAGGGATGCAGAATAAGTATGGCGCGCACCGTCAGATACCAGGGATGTTTTGTAGCTGTTGGGCAGATCACCAAAGTCAGGAATCTGGGTCGACTTGAAGGCGAAGTCACGGTTCACAGCATCGCCACTCATGGTAATAACCTGGTTGGCGGCAGAGACTGCTGAACCAACCGTGGTTGTATTGACAGCCAGGGTTTGGTACCCGGCTGCGGAGGGCAACAATGCCGCAGTGGTGGTCAGGCCCAGGTACGATTGCGGGGCGTTGAGGCCAACCAGGTAGCGCTGACTACCAACGGTGGCGATTAAATTCGTGAAGCTGTAATCGCCAAACGAGTAGGTGGCGGTGCTTGCCATGTATGTGGCCGGTTCACCGGCATCATATTTGTTGTTGGCGGTGGTATCGGTGTAGATGTACAGGCTGACGCCGACACCGTTATAGGCAAATTCGCCGGTGCCCACGCCGGTGGTACCGCTGCCGCAGACCCCATCCACGTTGGAGGGGCTATCAAAGCAGACGGTACCGTTCAGGCTCAAGAGGCCAGCGTTGTATTTGTAGCCGAAGTCCACATTCAGGTTGCAGTTTGCGCAAGCACCCGCGCCGATGTCAGTAACTACGCCGGAGCCGTTGATCGTCACCAGAGTGGTGCCATTGGGGGTTCCAGTATCGGGATCATACGAACTGGCAAATCCGGCGGGGTCGGAAACTTTCACCGTCCAGGTGCTGTTGACGGGCAGCCCCTGGAAAAAGTACATACCCTCGCTGTTGGTTTTCACAGTGAAGCTGTATGCGCCGCTGGTAATGGTGACTGTTACTCCCGGAAGGCCGATCTCACCTGGTTCCTGGATGCCATTAACGTTTTGGTCAAACCAGACCCGGTCGCCGAAAGCGGTGGTCGGTTTGTAACCAAAATCTGCGCCCATGTAGGATGAGCCAGGGTATAGGTACATCCCTGCGCTGTTATCGCAAACAGCCAGGGATATTGTGCAGACTGCGCCATCCGCGTTCGGGTCGGTTGTCAGATCGGAAGTAGCGATCGGGGCGGAGGTTTTATCCACAACCACCATGTAGGGCATACCGTTTTTGTCGGTATCCAACCCAAAGAAGGCGTAATTGCCAGTGGAGTTGGTGACGGTGGTATTTAGCAAGCTGCCCAGGGTGTCGCCGGGGTCGTAGCGTTCGTCATTGTTATTGTCGATGAACGTGTATAGGTTGACGGTAACGCCTGGGATTCCTGGCTCGCCAATATCAATGGTGCCATTGACGTTTACATCCCAGAAGATGGTGTCGCCGATGGCGGCCAGGGGCGCGAAGCCAAAGTCGGCATCCATCCGGATAACGTCATTTTCCACCGTATCACCAAAGCAGAGGCCAGTGGCCGTATCGGTGCAGGTGACGCCAGACTGCATGTTCTTGATCGAGGTGACCGCATTGCCAGAAATCACCACTTCATACTGGTATGCGCCAGTTGGAACCGATACGATGCCAAAAGCGTCGGTAGGCAGGTCAGGGTCGGCAATGTTTGCGGTAACGCGATACTTGCCGTTGGGCAAGTTGGAGAAGTAATACTTGCCACTAGCGTTTGTGACTGTGCTCAGGGCGTTCACCCAAGTTTCGTTGTTATCGAAATCGGTATAGAGCCAGACGGTAATGTTGGGGATGGCGGTTTCCGCGGTGCCATCCTGAACGCTGCTTCCGTTTTTGTCATAGTAGACGGTGTCGCCGATGGTAACGATACCGGAAGGCTGGTAACCAAAGTCAAATTGATAATATCCGGCGCTGTTGATTGTGGTTGTTCCTAATCCATCACAGGAAGTACAGGTAGTTCCATATTGTTCAGGATCGCCAGTTTGGTTCAAGGAAATACTTGGAAGGCTGGAATCAACCACCTGGACGGTATAAATCCCATTACGTAAAGATGAGAAGGTGTATAAAGCGCCGCTAGTTGTGGATGTGGTGGACAGCAAGTTGTTCCCGGCATCATACAAGCGCAACACTACATTCGGGATAATCTCATCACCGGCGTCCCGAACTCCATCACCATTCCAGTCAAAATATACTTCGTTGCCTAAAGAATAGGTGGTGGGAGGCACGTTATAGCCAAAATTGATATTGGTGCGGTTTTCATTCGCCGCCGCGCTGATAATACCCATCGCCGTAACTGATGCTGAATTAAGCGGGTCTGCATCTGCAAAAGCTTGGTTGTCGCAGGTTGTGCCGCCACATATACCCGTAGTCGTCACGCTTGGGTCTGCATACAGGCCAAGCCCTGGCAGTGTGGTAGTGTTGTTTACCCTTACCTGGTAAGCACCCTGTCTCAGGAACGGGAATTCATAATAACCACTGCTATTGGTGTAGGTGGTGCGGAAAGGCGCCCAATAGTTGCCATTGGTTGCGTTGGCACACGATTTGTTCGGGGTAGTGGTTTCAAAAGTGACACCATCCGATTTAACACAGGCATACAGGGTGATACCCACGCCTTGCAAAGGAACGTCGCCTGCTTCAAGCGCACAAGTACCGCCAGAACCGGGGGTACAGGTTGCTCCACCCAAGTAGTACCAACCTGATGTGCCGTTGTCATCAAAAATTTCGCCAGAAATTTTTCCATTCGCTGTAGCGGTTGTGATAGTCACTTGCGAAGTGGATGTTCCATTATTAGATGTCAAACCATTATCGAACTTCGCCCCTCCCAAAACATTCGTCAGGGCTGTATTAACCGCATTTGTGACCGCTGAAGTCGCGCGGAAGGTTACGACAATGTCTTTATAAGAGCCGGGGGCAACCGGCCCCACATCGGCCCATTGGATGATCCCACCAGCCTCATCTATGGTAGTGGCTGGGGGTACCGAAGACATAAAATCCAGGTTGGCAGTGGGGAATTGATCTTCGAGCGGAACCGGGCTGAGGGTGGTGCCTGTTGGGTTGGGGCAAGGCTGGTTTGTGGTAACCAGGAAAGCGGCTGCATCCACATTTAAGTTGCCCGAATAGCTGCCTGTGCCTTTGCCAGCCTTGATTTGCAAACCGGAAGAATTGCTGGCAAAATCGCTGGCTGTCCACGCTTTTAGTGCTGTAACGTCAGCAGTAATTTCATATTTGGATCCCGTCGGCCCTGTAAAGAAGCTGGTATCGGTTAACGTGGCAGACGGTGAGGAAGATCCCAGGGTATTGTAGTAAGTCGAAATAACCACGTTGGCACCAGCTGTCAAGTTCGCACGTTCAGAAGCCAGAACTTTGTATTTGACGTTGGTAATGCTGCCCGGCAGTGCGGCCGGGTCAATGTTAAAACCATACAAACCGATAATGTTGTCGTTAGCCGAAAGGTCTGTGTAGGCATAAATCGCATCCGGATTACCGACCGCCGATGCTGGCAATATATATTGCTGGTTCGTCGCCCCGCCAAAAGTACCTGCACCGGTTGCGCCAGATGCCAGGGAACTCCAAAGAGTATAGGTGCAGGAAGTAGGCGTGCTAATTCCGCCTGGGAGGTTATTAAAAACCCGAATCGTGTAAGTGACCGTATCGCCAACGTAAATCGTCCCAAAGGTATCGATACCTTTGTAGAGAGACAGGGCAGGCGCAAAACCAAAATCCAGTGAAGTGGCACAGTTTGACCCCGAAATGGAACAGCTACGGTTATCTGGTGTGGTAATACCAAATCCAGATGGGATGTCACCCGGCGTAGTTGGGTTGGTTTCGCTATCAGTTATATCTGCAACAGTCCTATAAGTACCGTTGGGGAGTCTATCAAAGAAGTAATAACCGCTCGAATTCGTAGCTGTGGTAGCTACCAGGGTTGAACCATAGTAAAGAGATACTGTTACACCTGTTGTATCGCTATCAACAACAGAATCGCCGATCCCGACCTCGCCAGTATCCTTGAAACCATTAGCGAAGTAACTACCCGTACCATTATCCTGGTACACATAACCAAAAAGGCTGTACGGCCCGGTAATCAGCGTCGTCACATCATCGCAGACAAAACCGACGCCGTTGCCCAGTTTAAGACAGCTATAGTTTGTCACCAAAGGCGGCGGGTTAGAAGCTGCCGATGGGGCCGTCGCCTGGAAAGTAACCGTGCCCGTCACATCTCCGCCACCGCTGGCCTTTTGTTGGATCGGTTCTGGCAACCACCACTGGAGCTTGAGCTGCTGGCTGGCGAGCGGACCGCTCACAGCACCAACGGTCGGGGTGCCAGTATTCCACGTCACACCATTATCCGATGAATACAGCAGGGTAGCCGTCAGCGAAGATACCGAATAATTCCCCATCGCAATGGTCGTGCTGGCAGAAACAAACGCCATCCCAATCGGGATGGTATCTTCTGCCACCAGCGCCATGCCCAAACTTGGCGTGCCGACTGAAATAGTCATAGCGGATGGCTTGGCTTCGGGCAGGGTAAAGGTCATGCTGTACTTCACCGTCCCACCCGGCGCAACCGATGTGATCTCATTGTTATTAACATCTAGCGCCTGCTTAACATAACCCATCCCCGATTCCTGGCCTTGCAGCGGCGGGGCGCCAGCGCCGAAGTCACCATTAAACTTTTCGTTATCAAAACCGGAGGCTACTTCCTGGTACGGGGTTAACCCGGCGGTACAGGCACCATCCAACGAGGCGTATTCATAGTACACCAGGCCTACCGCCCCATTGTTATTATCAGGGATATTCTCAAAATACATCTGGTCAACAAACGGAATCAACAAATTGCTGCCGTCCGTCAATTTGACCACCACGATACCGTAAGTTTTCACCAGCCGGAAACAGCCCGGGTCATACGTCCCGGCATCTCCAACCGGCTGCACCCAGGCATTACGGTCTGGAACAAGGTCATAGTTGTTGTCGAACCCGGCCCCCACATTACCGAAATCGTACCAGATGCCCTGGCTGATGGCGGTCTGCCCAGGGTACACCGTGCCCGTGCCGCCGGGCGTCCAGGTGCTCCAGCCGGTTACAAGCTGGATGGCTTTCACATACTCATCCGGCACCTTATTATCGCCATTCGGCCAGATTTTGTTTGCCATTGCAGAGATTTCATTGCGCATGGTGGCATAGCGGGTATAGAAAGATGAGTTGGCGCCAGTATTTGAACCATAATTGCCCCAAAAATCATACTGAAGCCAGAGATCATCGTCCGGCTTTACATCACCAGCCACCGAAACCCATTTGCCGCCCACCAGGGCTTTGCGCGGGTAAGATACCAGCCAATACTCCGTGCGACACTCCCCAGGTGCCAGGGTGCCGATATAACGGGCAGCATCTATCGCCCCAAGTGAACCACCCTCATGTTGGAGCGCGTAAATGCGCGTTTTGTCGCCATAATCTGTCCGGGTGGCTCCATTCAAACCCGGATTTTCATCAATGGTTGTGCGTTGGGGGTACACCCCCGGCTGGCTGCTTACCCCGCCGTTATAGCTACCGATGTAAGCCCAGACATTGCTGATGGAACTGGAAGTGCTTGTATTGCAATACTTGGCGCCTACAGTAGCCGCACTTGGGCCATAGGACGATGGCGAAAGCACGTTTGAATCAACGATAAAGTTATACGCAGTGATCGGCTCAATCGAGAGCGTTCCGTAATTGGAAGGCGGCGTAACCGGGGCCGAATAGGCCGGGGCAGCACTGCCCGTGCGAGGTTGAACCGTATCAGTTTTCAGGGAATTGGGCGGGGCAAGAGTATAGTCCAACCCATTCAATTCCTGCACCCAATCCGGAACATCGGCTGACACAGATGTCGCTGAAGTTGGAGCAGGTGCCGCCGGAGCTGCCAAAACGCTCCCTGCAGGCGCAAACAAGCCAACCACATATACAAAAACGACCGTTAAATTAACGATCGTTCGCAAAATGGTTACATTCTTCTCTGAAAAAACAAAGAAACGGTTCATGGGTTTTCTATCCTTCCACAATTAATGGAATTTCTTTACACAACAACGGCCAGAAAATAATTACAAAAACCAAATACCGGGCCTTATCCTATGGATAACAAGCCCGCCAGAGACAAAAACCACACCATAACTATAAAATATTTTGCGCAAATTGTCACTATACTAAAAGATACTTATTACAAACCCAGCGTAAGACTTAAGTCTAGCCAGGCAATTCTCCAGCAAAAAACAACGCTCTCAACAACAGGCAATGTCCAGAGCATTGAGGCAACCCCATATCCATATTCTCGCTTCAATCGCAAACAATATGGATTTCACAATACAGGCGTTTCAGGAAGATAAAACCATCAGCGCGATGATGAGAATCGCCAAAATAAAACGAAACCTACCTAAAACGGCCGGTTTCGCTACTGGCTCCCTTTGACCTTATCCCCTTTCGGGAAAAGCGACCAACTTACAGTCAAAGATCGGCACCTCCGCATTAGCAATTTTGGATGATCACCGCCCTGTAACAAATTTAATATAATTCTATCACCCACAAATATACTGTCAATGATTTGTTACACGATTAGCTTATCAAAATTCGCCCGCACACCTTTCAAAAGCGCAAAGTCCATATGCCATCTCCACCTAAAAAGGCTCATCTTTTAAGATGAGCCTTTTTAGGTGGAGATGGCGGGAATCGAACCCGCGTCCGAAAGATTCGACCACGGAAATCTACGAGCGTAGCCGGTTGAAGTGTGTCGCCGGGGGTCTCTCAACCAGCAAAAATCACCCCGGCCAGTCATTCAGGCCCGAAAGCCCTCTTTTGCGCCGTTAATGACGTGGCGGCGCAGCATTACCACCTTTGTTACGCCCACTCTCCCACCGGGTGGAAGACGGGGGAGGCAGACGCCGTCCCTCATGGGACGGGCCGGTCAACTCTCTACTGCTTACGCAGCGAGGGGCATAGCGGCATAGGAAGTGCTGTTGGCACTTGATTGTTTGCGCTGATTTAACGAGTTCGGCACACTCTCGGCTCGCATTCCGGAGCCAGCCTCCCCCGTCGAAGCCTGTCATCCCCGGGCTGGGGAAGGGGGAACTTTCCCAGAAGGTTTTAAGATTATATCACTTTTCCACCAGCCCATTTTTTCGCCATAATCCTCCCAATGTCGGCTTGAAGGAAAGTGGGCTTCATGCTAAACTGAAAAAGAATCTAACCATGGAAACCCTCTTATGCCCGAAAAAATCCTGATTGTCGATGATGATGTAGATACACTGCGACTGGTAGGCTTGATGCTCCAAAAACAAGGCTACCAGATACTGGCAGCCTCCAATGGTTCGCAAGGATTGGAACTGGCTTTTGCCGAACACCCCAACCTCATCTTATTAGATGTCATGATGCCGGGCATGGATGGCTATGAAGTTGCCCGGCGGTTGCGCGCAGATGACAGCACCGCCAGCACCCCCATCCTTATGTTCACCGCCAAAAGCCAGCTTGAAGACAAAGTGACCGGTTTCGAGGCCGGGGTAGATGATTACCTCACCAAACCCACCCATCCCAGCGAACTGCATGCCCATGTCAAAGCCCTGCTGGCACGTTCCAGCGCCACCCGCGCAAAAACACAGTCATCCACCATTCCTGTAGATGATCCCGGCTACACCATCGGCATTATAGCAGCGCGCGGAGGATTGGGAGTCAGCACCGTAGCCTTCAATCTTGCCAGCGCCCTCGAAAAGAAAACCAAATCTGGGGTTGTACTGGCCGAGTTCCGCCCCGGGCACGGACTCCTGGTCACCGACCTGAACCTGCCTGATGCAACCGGCCTGACCACACTGCTAGGAACCTCGCCTTCAGAGATCACCCGCCAAAAAGTTCGTGATTCTCTCATCAAACACAGCACCGGGCTGCAAATCCTGCCTGCCTCCCCACGTCCAAAAGATTGCCCCCTGGCGACCCACACATCCCAGTTTGAAGCCATTCTCAGCCGGCTGGCCTTCCTGGGCAAATTCGCCGTTATAGATATGGGCAACGGCTTGCCCGAATATGCCCAAAAGCTGGCCCCACTTTTCAGTGAAATAATAATTGTGGTAGAACCTTTTGAAACATCCCTGTCCCAGTCACAGGCTCTCATCGAAGATATCATCAGCCTGGGTGCAGAGAAAAGCCGCATCAATGTTGTCGCAAATTATCGCATCCGTTCAGATGCGCAGCTTTCCGTACAACAAATCCAGGATCGGCTCAAATACCAGATAACCAACACCTTCACCCCAGCCCCAGAACTTTTGATGCAGGCTTACCGCAAACAAACCAGCGCGGTCTTCTTCCAGGCCGAAAGCCTCACCACCCAACAATACACCGGCCTGGCAGCCAAAATCGAAGGCCGGGCAACCAAACCCAAGCCACAGAATTAAGCCACAATCCGCATGGTATTAACCGGCCAGACACTGGAAAATGTTGAATTTGCTGCCTCCCTTTTCAGGCAGGCAAAAAAAGCCATTATCCTGACCGGGGCTGGAATTTCCACCCCTTCTGGTATTCCCGATTTTCGTTCTGAGGGCACCGGCCTGTGGTCACAGGAAGAACCACTTGAAAGCGCCTCGCTGAACTCCTTTCGCACCCACCCCGAACGTTTTTTTAAATGGTTGAGGCCCCTCGCCAGTCAGATCTTCAATGCGCAGCCAAACCCTGCCCATCTTGCCCTGGCGCAAATGGAATCCAGGGGGCGTGTGGTTGCAATCATCACCCAAAATATTGACATGCTCCATCAAAAAGCAGGCTCGCAGCAAGTTATAGAGATGCACGGCAGCATGGCAACCCTCTCCTGTACCGGATGTTTCCAAAAATACGATTACAAAGATTACCTGCCAGCTTTTCTTCAAACTGGCGCGCTACCTTACTGCAACGGCTGCCATAGCCTGCTCAAGCCAGATGTGATTCTGTTTGGCGAACAGTTACCACAAAAAGCCTGGTACCAGGCTCAAGCCCAGGCCCGTAGTTGTGATTTAATGATGGTGGTGGGCTCATCACTGGAAGTGTTACCCGTAGCCGGCTTGCCGATGCAAGCCATCGACAATGGCGCTCATCTCATCATCATCAACAACACCCCTACCTACCTGAACGTACGCGCCGATATCAACATCCTGCAAGACGCAGCACAAATCATACCGGCAATTGCTGAAAGAGTGGTTTAACATGATAGAACACGACACCAAAATGGATCGCTACCGGCGGCTGATGGACATCTCACGCGACCTGGCTTCGACCCTGGATTTGGATCGATTGCTTCTGCGTATCATCCAGGCAGCCAAAGTCATCACCCACGCTGAAGAAACTTCGATTTTGCTCTATGACGATGCTGCCAAACAACTCTATTTCCAGGTAGCCACCAATCAGCGAACGCAAATGCGCGGGATTGTTATTCCCCTTGAAGGCAGCATCGCGGGCTGGACAGTTACCAACCGCCAGGCTGTACGCATCACCGATGTGACCAAGGATGAGCGTTTTTTCAAGAACGTTGCCCAATCCATCGGCATGGAAACCCATACCCTGATGGCAGTTCCGCTGATTACAAAAGATAAAGTTGTGGGCGTACTCGAAGCCATCAACAAAGCCAATGGCAGCTTCACCCAGGACGATGAGGACTTGCTCAGTGTGCTGGGCGCACAGGCGGCTGTCGCCATCGAAAACACTCGCCTGTTCCAGCAATCAGACCTGATCGCTGAGTTCGTTCACGAACTGCGCACGCCACTGGCTTCGCTCAGCACGGCCACCTTCCTGTTGCTGCGACCCGAGATTTCTGCCGAACAATCCCAGCAAATCATCAAAAACATCAACAGCGAAACCCAGCGACTAAACACCCTGGCCACCACATTTCTCGACCTGGCCAGGCTGGAATCTGGCCGGGTGCAATTCACCAAAACAAGTTTCCCGCTGCGCCCGGTCTTTGACGAGTGTAAAGGGGTGATGCAAAGCAAAGCCGATGACAACCTGGTGGAGATTGCCATCGACATTCCCAACGACCTGCCAAATATCGATGCTGACCGTGACAAAATTAAACAGGTGGTGCTGAATTTCCTGAGCAATGCTGTCAAATACAACCGCCCGCATGGAACCGTAACCTTAATTGCCCGCCTGACCAGTGCCAACTGGGAAATCGCCATCGCCGATACCGGCATCGGCATCCCAGAAGATGCGCTGCCGCACCTGTTCGAGAAATTTTTCCGCGTCAAAGGCTCGGAGCACAAAGCCGGCGGCACCGGGTTGGGACTTTCCATCTGCAAGGGGATTGTCCAGGGGCATGGCGGGCGCATCGAAGTTAAAAGCAAAGCTGGCGAGGGCACCACATTCACCGTCTTTTTACCCCGCAAATAACCTTCTCGAAGACTTCAACTCACCAGAAAACCACTCTCACACCCCGGCCACTTTTCGACCGGGGATTTCTTTTTTCTCAATGTGGAAGGCGGCCTGGAGCGCCTCGTACACCGAACGGGCCTCGATAATCTCGATGTTGGTAGGCCAGGGTTCGGCTTTTCGCAGGCGTTTGGGCACGATGGCGACCTTGAATCCCAGCTTTTGGGCTTCGCGCAGGCGCACAGGCATCTGCCCCGGCAGACGCAACTCGCCAGCCAGGCCGATTTCGCCGATCAGCGCAGCATCGGCGCGGATGGAGATGTCTTTCATTGATGAAGCGATCGCGGCGGCAATTGCCAGGTCGGCAGCAGGCTCGTCGATTTTGACACCGCCCACCACGTTGACGAAAATATCCTGCTCAGACAGTTTCAGGCCCACGCGACGCATCAGCACGGCAGCGATCATCAGCAGGCGGTTGTAATCCACGCCGTTGGGAGTGCGGCGGGCATTGCCGAACTGCGTAGGCGAGGTCAAGCCCTGCATTTCCACCAGCAACGGGCGTGTGCCTTCCATCGTCACGGCAATGGCCGAGCCGGGGGCGTTGATCATACGCTCAGCCAGGAAAGCCTCCGACGGGTTGGGGACTTCCACCAGCCCGCGCTCGCGCATCTCAAAAACGCCCACTTCGGCGGTTGCACCGAAACGGTTTTTGACCGAACGCAGCAACCGATAGGCCTGGAAGCGGTCGCCTTCCAGGTAAAGCACTGTATCGACAATATGTTCGAGCACGCGCGGGCCGGCGATCACGCCTTCTTTGGTAACGTGACCGATGACGAACACGCTCACCCCAGATGATTTTGCCAGCTCCCGCAGCTGCGACGAACACTCGCGCACCTGCGAAACCGACCCGGCGCTGGAATCCAGCTCCGGCAGGTACACTGTCTGGATGGAATCCACCACCAGCAGCGTGGGTTTAATCTCGCGGACATGATCCAGGATGGCGGAAAGATTGGTCTCAGTCACCAGGAAAAGGTCGGGGGAGAACTTCTCATCCTTTTCCATCAGCCGGTCTGCCCGCATTTTGATCTGCCGCTCCGATTCTTCTCCCGAAACATATAGCACACGCTGACTTTTTGCCATATCCAGCGCCATCTGGAGCATGAGCGTGGATTTGCCAATGCCGGGGTCGCCACCCACCAGCACGATCGAGCCAGGAACGATACCGCCACCCAGTACACGCGCGAATTCGCTCATGGGAACGTGCAGCCGATCTTCATCACTGCCGCCAAACTCGCCGATGGGACGCGGGGAGGTCCGCCCGGTCAGGCCGCGTGCGGCGTTGGGGCTTTTGACCGGGGATTCCTCCCGTACGACTTCTTCGACCATGCTGTTAAAGGAGCCGCACTGTGGGCATTTGCCCATTGGGGCGGCTGCCACACGTCCGCACTGCTGGCAGACATAGCGCGAATAAGTTTTGGGCATAGGATTCTCCTTTGGTGTGCGGCAATAGCCTTCCAGGCGATTTCGATTACAGTATAGCAGAATTTTTGTTCTGAGAAAGAAGCATTGCAGGTTGATAACAGCTTTTTGCGGCAAAAGACAGGTGCGGTAATATGGTTTTTATCTAATCCGTTTTTTGAAAAGAAAAAGGTAAACCATGTTAACAATGATCATCGCGACTGTGGTGATAATTTGCCTGGGTAGTCTGGCGGTGGCCTGGTTACAAATTCAACAAACAGAGGCAGATGCCAGCAACCGGCTGTGCAATGCGCGCCCGGCCCAGGCCAAAATCATCGAGATTGGCACAACAAATTTCTCACAAAATGGGGACCGGATTTCGACAGCCTTGCGGTTCGAGGTTCTGCCTCCTTATGGACTGCCGTATAAAGCCCGCTCTTCGTGGCTGATCGAACCGGCACATATCCCGGATGTGCGCGTGGGCAAGCTGCTGCCAGTGAAAATTGATTCTCACAAAGAGAAGGTGATTTTCCCGGATGTAGCCTGGGCCGAGTTTGATTGGCGGCGCGAGAATGAGCTCGAACTGGTCTATGAAGAGCTTCCAGCCTAAGAATTGTTCATCGAGTGTGAATAAAAACAGCAGGGCGAAAAATTTCGCCCTGCTGTTTTTATTCACAAAGCGTAAAGCTCACCCGCGAGGGGTCTGCTCACCTTCAAAGCCCAGGCTGGCGTACAACTCATCCAGCACAGACATGAACTCACTGGTAGGGCGTTTGCGCAGGATATCTTTGCGCATCTCGCGGTCAAGATTTTTCAGCAAAAGGTACGAGATGGCATATTTGCGAAACAGCCGCTGGCCATCTTCCGCGCCGTAGAACTGGATGTTTTTCTCCAGGTGCAGGTGCATGGTTTCGCGTTGTTGTTCGGGTGGAACCTGCTCGCGGTTGAGCCGCGCAAAAATCCACGGATTGGTAACGGCAGCGCGGCCAATCATCACGGCATCGCAGCCAGTGTGGGCTTTTATGCGCTGGATGTCCTCCACCCGTTTCACATCCCCATTACCAATGACCGGGATTTTGAGCAGCGATTTGACCTCGGCAATGGCATCCCAATCGGCGCTGCCACCATAACCCTGCTGTTTTGTCCGCCCGTGGATGGCGACCAGCTTGCCGCCGTTTTCTTCCACGATGCGGGCGATCAGCTTATAGCTGCGGCAGTCATCCCAGCCCAGGCGCATTTTCCCGGTCAACGGCACAGACAAGCGCCCCGAGAGTTTGCGAAAAATCCGCGCCACCACCAGCGGCGCCCGCATCAGCCCCACCCCAGAACCTTTGGTGGCAATGTTCTTGGCCGGGCAGCCCATGTTAATGTCGATAATATCCGGCCCGAGGTCTTGGGCCACCAGCGCAGCTTCCAGCATTTCATCGGGATCATCGCCGTAAAGCTGGAAGACCACCGGACGTTCGGCCTCGGTATACGTCAACTTGGTCTTAACGTGCCTGAATTTGCGCAAAACGAATTCCGCTTTGACAAATTCAGTGTAGCTCATGGCTGAGCCAAGCGAGCGGCACAACGAGCGGAAAGGCCAATCCGAATAGCCATCCATCGGGGCCAGGATGACATCCCCGTAGACCGGCAGATTGCCCACGAAAAAAGTTGGCGCAGGATCTGTCATAAAAACAGATCCTGGTTGCAGAACGGGATCAGCGCCAGTTCCACCGGCATCACATATAGCCCCAGGCGGTCAACCACATCCCCGGTCAGCAGCCCGACAGCGCCATTCTCTTGTTTTGAATTTTGGCGGCCAAACACACGGTCATCGGCCTCGCCCAGTTCCACACCCTGCTGGATGAGTTCCACCAGCACCCTGGGCAGCAGGAAAGAAGCCGAACGCGCCTCCCCGTAGCCTTTTTCACCGCGCAGGATGACGACCCACGCGAAAGCGTGCATCTCCCCGCCGATTTCATCCACGCCGCCCTCGATGCCCACCCAAAAATCGGCGTCTGGGTGTTTTTCCCGGGCATTCCTGGCGCGGTTGCGCGCCCCGGCCAGGGTTTCGGCATCCGTCATCGGCTGGAGGCTGACCCCGGATGGCACCGAAACACTCTCCGCGCTGAAGCTTTCAGCGGGGAACATACGCTCGAATCCCAACAGCGCCGCCCGGATTTTGACCGGGTTTTTGGATGCCACCATAACAGTTTTCATTTCACCGTCCGCACAGCGATGAAATACAACACAGCCAGCAGCGCGCCACCCGCCAGGAACGGCACAGGCGCGCCGAACCACTGGAACAGCGCTCCAAAAAACAAGGGTGTAATGGCGTTGGCCGCGCTGTAAAAGCCGGCCGAGACACCCAAAATCCCGCCGACTTCGTCCTTGCTGACCGATTTGGTGATCAGGCTGTTGATGGCCGGGTGCAGTACCGCGCCGCCCAATGCCGCCGGGAAGCTGGCCACCAAAATCCAGATGATGCCCAGCCAGCCATTGTGTTCCTGGGATGGCAGCTCAACATTGATGGTCTGCGTGGAGGCTTTACCCTGCATTTCGGCTTCGATCTTGGCCCGGTCATACCACGGCACCGGGATCTGGGGCGTGGTGGCCGTTAAAAGTAGCCCAACTGCCAGCGTGGAAAGCCCCAGCATGACCAGCCAGCGATCGCTATATTTTTTACTCAACCTGCCAATGAATCCGCCCTGGACGATGACAATGAACAATCCGGCCAGCACAAACAACCCGGAAGTATCCAGCGCGCCCATCCCCAGGCGGTTGAGCGCGAAGAGTGAGAACATCTGCTCGTAACCGCCAAAAGCCAGTTGCTGGGCAAACATCAAGATAAGCAAAATGCCGATGGACGGATGTCCGAGTGCGCGTTTCATGGCTTCAAAGGTGAAAGGCCCCCTGGTGCGGATGGTGCCTACTTCGGGGTTGTAGGTTTCTGGCAGCCAGAAGAAAGTCAGGGTAACGGAAGCCAGCGAAAAGGCGGCGGCGGTAAAAGCCACAGCCTGGTAACTTTCTCCCGTGGCCAGCAGCACCGCAAAGGCGATGATCGGCCCGAGGATGAATCCCATCCCAAATGCCGCGCCGATCAACCCCAGGCCCTGGGTGCGGGTCTTTTCGCTGGTCACATCGGTGATGACGGCCTGGGCGGTGGACAGGTTTGCGCCAGAAAGCCCGTCGATGATGCGCGAGAGAAACAGCAGCGGCAGCATGTTGGCAAAGCCGAGCAGGATGAAGCCTGAAAACGTCCCAAGCTGGCTGACCAGCAGCACTGGCCGACGGCCAAAACGATCGGAGAGCCGCCCCAGGATGGGCGCGCCGATGAATTGCATAAATGGGTAGGTGGCGCCAAGCAGGCCGATGGTGAAGGCGTTCGCGCCAAAGCGGGCGGCGTACAGTGGCATGAGCGGCACGATGATGGACAACCCGATCAGGTCAACCAGGATGATGACCAGCACGGGCAGGATTTTCTTGAAATCAAGTTTTTCGGTGTCGGAGACAGTTTGGGTCATACCGCATTCCTTGTGCTCATAAAATCATAGAGTCACGGAGCGATGGCGCTCCGTGACTCTGCGTTGGGGAGGCAAAATCTACTTTGCGTAAACTTCGGGGTTGACGCAGTTGGGCAGGTATTCGCCTTTCAGGCCAGAGATCAGGTTTTTGGCGGCCATTAGCGCCATCTTCTCGCGTGTGCTCTTGCTGGCGCTGGCAATGTGCGGGCAAATAACGATGTTTTCCAGCGTCAACAGCGGACTATCCAGCGGAAGCGGCTCTGGGTCGGTCACATCCAGCCCGGCGGCAAAAATCTGATGGTTTTTCAAGGCCTGGTAGAGCGCATCCAGGTCGATGACCGGCCCGCGCGAAGTGTTGACCAACACACAGTTCGGTTTCATTTCGGCAAAAGCCTCGGCATTGATCAAGTGGCGTGTTTCGGCCGTCAGTGGCGTGTGCAGTGAAATAAAATCCGATTCGCGCAGCAGTGTCTCAAAATCCACCGACGAAGCCTTAATATCGCGGTCTGGCCTGGCCATCGGGTCATAGTAGATGACCTTCATATCGAAACCAGCCGCGCGGCGCGCCAGCGCCTTGCCCACACGCCCAAAACCCACAATCCCCAGCGTCGAACGCGCGAAATCCACGCCCAGCAGCAGCATCGGGTCCCAAGTCTGCCACTTGCCAGCGCGGACATACTGCTCACCTTCCTGCATCCGCCGCCCGGCAGTCAGCATCAGCCCAAAGGCAAAATCGGCTGTTGCTTCGGTCAACACATCTGGCGTATTTCCCACCGGGATCTTTCGCGCCGTCGCGGCAGGCACATCAATATTATCGAAACCAACCGCCATATTGCTGACCACTTTCAACTGCGGCCCGGCGGCATCCAGCACCTCGCCATCGATACGGTCGGTCAACAGGCAGTAAATCCCATCCACCCCACGCACATGCGCAAGGATCACCTCGCGGCTGGGCGGCGTCGATTCCGGCCAGATGTCTGCATCACAAAACTGCTTCACCAGGTCAAGCCCCTTATCGGGCACAGCCCGGGTCACAAACACTTTCGGTTTTGCCATACGAGCCTCCAATCGGACTGATTTTACCCGAATGTGTTAAACTTTCAGGGAAAAAATGAAAATTGTTCACCCTGGAGGCTGATATGACCACCCGAACATTAAACTGGGGATTACTTTCCACCGCCCGAATCAATCGCGCCCTGATCACGCCACTCCGCGCATCAGAGCGGAATCGCCTTTTGGCAGTTGCCAGCCGCACAAAACCCGCCGCCGAAGAATATGCCCGCCAATGGGAAATTCCTCGCGCCCATGAGTCTTACGAGGCGCTTTTGGCAGACCCCGATATCGATGTCATTTACAACTCCCTGCCCAATCACCTGCACGCTGAGTGGAGCATCAAAGCCATGCAGGCGGGCAAACATGTCCTGTGCGAAAAACCAATTGCGCTGACCCTACCCGAAATCGACGAGATGAACAGCGTCTCGCGCGAAACCGGCATGGTGCTGGCAGAAGCCTTCATGTACCGTCACCACCCGCAGACTCTCAAGGTGCTAGAGATGGTCGCCAGCGGAGTGCTGGGGCAGATTAAAATCTTGCGCGGGGCCTTTTCATTCACCTTCAACCGCGAGGACAACTATCGCAACGATGCCAGCCGGGGCGGCGGCAGCCTGTGGGATGTGGGCTGTTACCCCGTCAGCTTTGCCCGGACGATTGCCGGGGCGGCCCCGGTTGAAGTTTTTGGTCAACAAACTACAGGGCGGAAAAACATCGATGAGACTTTTGTCGGGCAGATCAAATTCCAAAACGGGGTCTACGCCCATTTCGACAGCAGTTTCACCATTCCCTTCCAATATTTTATGGAAATTGCCGGCACAGAAGGCATTTTGTTCATCCCCGAGGCTTTCAAGCCAGGCCTGAACACCCAGATCAGCCTGACGCGCGAGGGCAAGACCGAAATCATCGATGTGGCCGGGCGCGAACTGTACATTGGCGAAGTGGAAGACATGGCTGATGCTGTGCTGGAAGGAAAACCCACGCGCATCAGTCTGGAAGACAGCCGCGCCAATACGGCCACGCTGCTGGGGTTGTACAAATCGGCGCGCACAGGCCGGCCGGTGATCTTATGAACCTGACCGGGCTGGCAGCGGCGCTGGCAACTTTTTTGGGCGTGTGGCTGGGGCATGTGATGGTGCGCAAGTTGGAAGCGCGCGTTGCAGATGTCCGTTGGCCGATGGCGGTTTGCATTTTGCTCGGCCTGGGACTGGAAGCGGGGGCGCTCGCCGCTGACTCTGCGCCCATTTCGGCGGCGCTCGGCATCCTGGGCGTCACCCTGCTGTGGGATGCACTGGAATTCGTCCGCCAGGAAAAACGCATCAAGATCGGTCGCGCCCCGGCCAACCCTCACAACCCGCGCCACGCCCGCATCCTGGCGGAGCATCCAGCCGCCACTACGATGAATTGGTTAAACCGTGAGCCAACCGGGAAGCAGGCGGGAGAAGATAGAAGGTAGACAATATATAATGCCCACCGCGATGGATCTAAAAACACGGGTACCGCTTTATTATCCACGCTCTTTTCAAAAGGAAAACATGAACTTTTTTGGCATTAGTATCGGCATTGCCACCCTCTTTATCATTGGCCTGGGATTTGTGTGGGTCATCCGCGGCGAACGCTACTTCGGCTACCTGTGGTGGCCCTATGTGATGGGATTGGGCCTCGCCCTGGCAGTTGCTTCCGTTTTCGTGGCATCTGACTGGGCTTCAGCGCTGCTCGGTGCTATGGGTGCATCCGTCACCTGGGGCTCGACCGAACTCAAAGAACAGGCTGTGCGCGGAGAGTTGGGCTGGTACCCTTTCCGCGAGAAGAAAATCCTGCCACCGGGGGCAGATACCATCAAGAAATGGCCTGCGCCGCATTTATAGGGTGTGGAAAAGGTGCGAAAAGTAGAAAGTGGGCTGGTAGCAGCCCACTTTCTACTTTTCTATTCCATGAAAACCTTCAAATTTTCCACCGAAACCTGCGGCCACAGATCACAACCCGGCCAGATGGCATCTGCGCCAGATGCGACGGCGTTGAAAATGGCGTTTTGGATGTCTGCCACGCTGCCATGCGCGAGCGTCCCCACCGGGTCGATGTTGCCAAACAGCAGCGCACCCGGCAGGGCGGCGCGTGAGGCGGCCAGGTCGTTGGTCTGATCCACTGAAAGGGCGGTCGCGCCGGTTTCAGCCAGCAGCGGCATAGAGCCGTTGGTGCGCCCGCAGCACGAGAGTACGTGCGGCCCCGGCAGTTCGGCAAAGAAGCGCCGCAAATGCGGCAGCACCAGTTCGCGGAACCGCGCCGGGCCGATGACGCCCGGCGAGCCGCCCATTTCATGGACGGTGACAAAATCGGCGCCTGCTTCTTTGTAAGCAGTGGCTGTTTGCAGCAGGAAACCGGTCAAGGCTTCCAGGGCGGCGTGCATTTCGGCAGGCGGTTTGCGCAGGTTGCCGTAGACCAGCGCAACCTCCAGCACCAGCGTCAGCAGGGTGAACGGCCCCGGCACCATCGCGCCGATGACAATTTCCACGCCGAAATCGCGCTTTAGCTGGCGGAGGGCATCGCAAACCACCGGAATGCGTCCCATTGTAGGGGCGAGCCGATGGCTCGCCCCTACTGCCACATCATTGAATGACTCAAACGCCGGTTTCATCGTGCGCGGGAATTCCGCCCTGGGTTCGTTTTCGCGGAAATTGACTGGCGCGCCGAGCGCCTCAGCCTCCACACAAATATCCAGCGGCACGACAGCTGCGCCAAAGCCGCAGAGACGGTGTGTGCTGATGGCGGCGGCGGCCATTTTGGCCGAATCTGTGTGCGTTTCGTGGAATTGCAGCCCGGCCAGTTCCAGCCCCTGCGCGGTGACGTTAATCAGCCCGGAAAAACGCGGGGGCGTCTCGGGGCGCTGGCCGTTGAAGAGTTGCAGGATGGTTTCGCGGGGAGTGGGCATCATTTATCTGTAGGGGCGGGGAAACTCCGCCCCGATAACCTATAATTCAGGGTGGGATGACCCGGCCTTGATGAACCGGAGCAGGATAACCCCACGCCAAGGAGCCGGGGCGGGATGACCCCGCCCCTACAAAATCATTTTTTGACCGCCTGCGCAATCCCGCCGACATGCGCCGGGGACGAGCCGCAGCAGCCGCCAACGATGCGCGCACCGTTAGCGATGTTGCCCAGCGCGGCCACACCCATCTCTTCGGGGGTAACATCGTAGATGGCGTGGGTCATGGCCGGGTCCATGCGCGGCAGCCCGGCGTTGGGTTTGGCCCACAGCGGGAATCCCGGCTCGGTGGCAGCATACTCCGCGATGATTTTTCCCATATTCTCCAGCGTGGTGCCGCAGTTGGCGCCGACCGCCGCTGCGCCTTTTTCCTTGTAGCGTTTGACCACATCTTTGGGCTTGACGCCCATCATGGTGCGCACGCCGCGATCATAGCTGAAGCTGACCACAATCGGCAGGCTGGTGGCGGAGCGTGCGCCCTCGAAGGCCGCATCGGCTTCGTCGAAGGCGAACATGGTTTCAATCAGCAGCAGGTCAACCCCGGCTTCGGCCAGGGCTTTGGCCTGTTCAGCGTAGGTTTCGATGGCCTGGGCAGGTTCCATCGGGCCGTAGGGCTTCATCAGCAGCCCGGTGGGGCCCATCGAACCGGCGACCAAAACATCAGGGCGGGCGGAGGCAGCCTTGCGGGCCAGATCCACCGCTCGCTTGTTGACTTCCGGGGCGCGGTCCACATATTTCGAGTCCTTCATCCGCAGGCGTGTGCCGCCAAATGTGCAGGTCAGGATGATGTCTGACCCGGCTTCCACGAACATCCCGGCCAGCTTTTGCAGCAGTTCGGGCTGATCCATCACCAGGTCTTCGGGCGGGATGCCGCCTTTCAGGCCCATCGCGTGCAGGTTGGTGCCGGTTGCGCCATCGGCTACCAGCACTTCGCCAGCGTTCAAGCGTTCTAGAAATGTTTTCATGTCTCTCCTTTGTCTGGGCGCGCCCTCACCCCAGCCCCTCTCCCGGTGGGAGAGGGGCGCTTTTCTCCCCTTCCCACCTCGGGGGAAGGGGCCGGGGGATGAGGGCGCATCCGTTATTTCGTCAATTTCGCCGCCATCGGGTCGATTTTGCGATGCGGGATCAGGTGCGCGATGTGCGCAAATGGCTCGGTCATGTGTGGGAAGTTCAGCGCCAGCATGAACTGGTTCTGGAAAGCCGGATCGGTGGGCAGCTCGTAGCGGCGCACCTGGCGGGCCACCTCGGCGGCCTCGCGGCGCTTTTCCAGGTTCAGCAGCGCAATCCGCGCGCCGTCGCCCGCCGCGTTGCCCACCGCATAGACATTTTCCAGCGGCGCATCGGGGATCAGGCCAATCAACATGGCGTTCGTCCGGTCGATATAGCTGCCAAAACCGCCCGCCAGGATAATTTTATCGGGCTGCCCCAACCCGCTCTCGCGGATCAGCGTGGCGGCGGCCACATACAGCGCACCTTTGGCAAGCTGGATCTGCCGGATGTCTTTCAGTGAGATGGAAATGTCGCGGCCTACGGATGTTTCTTGCGCCCGGGCAATCACATACTCCGGGCCATTTTCCCCATCCCGAACCCGACTTGGGGCCGCCCCGGGGCTGAACTTGCCGCGCCCGGTCAGGATGCCCACCCGGAACAGTTCGGCCACCACGTCGATGATGGCGCTGCCGCAGATGCCCTTCACCCCGCCCAGATTCCAGCCCTCCGCGCCGATGACTTTATAGCGCGGCTCGAAAGTATTCTCATCAATCTCGATCTTTTCGATGGCCCCCGGCGCGGCGCGCATCCCAAACTCGATGTGTGCGCCCTCCAGCGCCGGGCCGGTGGGCGTGGAGGTACAGACCAGCCCGTTTTTGTTGCCCAGCACCAGCTCGGCGTTCGTGCCGATATCGATGATCAGCCAGTTTTCATCCTGTTTGTGCGGCTCCTCGGCAACCAGCACACCGCTGGTATCCGCGCCGATGAAGCTGGCAATCGTCGGCAGCACGTGGATGTTGCCCGCCGGGTTCATCGCCAGCCCCAACTCGCGGGCTTTTATATCCACTGCCTGGTGGATGGATGGCACATACGGCGCGCGCCCCAGGTGGGTGGGCGGCAGGTTCAGGAACAGGTGATGCATGGTGGTGTTGCCCACCATGACGAATTCGAGAATATCATCTGCTGTGATGGCCTGCCCAGACCCCCTCCCGGCCTCCCCCAAATTCCCAAAACCGGGGAATTTGGGGGAGAGGGAACCCGCTTCTTCGGCGGGCTGTAGCCCCTTCCCCCATTTTTGCTCTTGAAAATGGGGGAAGGCGGGGGAAGGGGGTTTTGCGCCATCTTTGGATGGTTCATCTGGCTTCCCGGCCAAACTTGCATTCGCTGATTTCACCGCCTGCCGCAGCAGTTGGTTGAGCGTGTCGATGATTTTCTTGTGTAAAACCGCCAATCCGTCCGCTTCGGAGATGGTGTATTGGATGCGCGACATGACATCTTCGCCGTAGACGATTTGCGGGTTCATCTCTGATTCAGCGGCGACGATTTCGCCGGTTTCCAGGTTGCACAGGTACAGCGCCACAGTGGTCGAACCGATGTCTACCGCTGCGCCGTATAAGCCCTCGGCGTAGCCCGGCTCCACACGCACAACTTCCTTGTCTTGCCAGATCGAGACAGTCACTTTGAACTGCCCGTCGCGCAGGGTTTGCGAGAGTGTCCGCAGGCAGGTGTAGTCGATGGTCAGCGACCCGGCGGAGGGGAGGCCGCTCTCTCCGCGCCGCACCAGGCTCATAGCTTTTGCAATGCCAGCTGAAAGGCGTTCCCAATCGGCGCGGGGATTTGCCAGGGTGGGCGGTTCCAACTCCACAAAGTATTTGCGCAGCGATGGTTTGATCTCAATCGGGCGCTGGCTGGCGCTTTTGCGGACGATTTGTTTGTTGCCCCGGCTCTCTTCTGGCACGCTGATCAGCAAGTCGCCGTGAACAAGCGCCTGGCACGAGAGCCGCACCTGGCCAACTTCCCAGCCCCGGCTGGCCAGCAGGTTGGGGCGGCGGCGGAAATAGTCAGCTTCGACCGATGTCACGGGGGAGAGATGCGCGCGGCTGCTGGTGATGCCGTAGCGTTCGGAGCGGCCTTCTTCCACCAGCACTTTGCACTTGCCGCAGGTGGCATTTTCGGCGCAAATGGATTCTATTTCCACGCCCAGTTCGCGCGCAGCGGCGCGCAGGCTGATTCCGTCAGCCACATGGCCGCGCCGCCCAGAAGGTTGCAGGATGATGAGATGTTTATGATCTGTCATGGCGGGTTGATTCTACTCGAAAGTGTAGAAAAACCGGGCCGGCTCCCCCAACAAAAAAGCTGCACCGGGCAAACCCGATGCAGCTCAGTGAAAAACTAATCCCCGGTTGGCGAAAGTACGCGATTGCCCAGGCCACTACTCCAGCGCTGCTGCACCGCCCTAAACTGGCGACGCGGCATAAAAAGGGAAACCAGCGGCGTAGTATCATCAGGCACCAACCTGTACTGCTCACCACACTTTACACACAGGTACGCCCCGGACTTGGCCTCGCGCAACTCTGCCCCACAGCGGCAGACATAACCGGTCACGTGCGCCGGGCTGCCCATCACCAGGGCATGATCTGGCACATTTTGAGTCACAACCGCGCCAGGTTCTACCACCGAAAAGCGCCCAACGACAACATTCGGCAAAATCACAGCCCCGGCCCCAATCGACGCGCCGTAACAAACCCGGATCTTGCCCCAGTCACCTTCTGGCAGCCCCTGCTCACTGGCAAAGATAACGCCCGGGCCAATCGTCACACCAGCATCGATCTTCGTTCCACGATACAAGTGCGCGCCAGTCTGGATCTTCACCCGGTCATCAATCACCACATCCGAATCGACAAAAACATCATTCCCCAACAGGCAATCCCGGCCCACCCGCGCATTCCCGCGGATATAAGAATAGTTCCAGATATGCGTTCCAGCGCCAACCATCGCCAGGTCTGAAACCACAGCCGAGGGATGAATTAAAACAGAGTCACGATTCATAGCAACCTCCATAACGATAAAAATAAATCAGTTGCGTAATCGTTTCAACAATGTTCTGCGCGCTGCAACCTGCAACCAGTTAAGCCAAACGCCAAGTATAAATTCGCAACATACAATGCAATCATAGGATACAACCAGTAAGACTTCAATAGGAAATTGGATGGATTAAGTCTTATTTCTATAGACATGACGTACTCACACGAAAAAAGTTACAGCCAATAAGGATGAATTTCCCTACATCTTTTCCCCGTCAAACCGCCTGGTGGCCCGCCTGCGCCTGGTGCCGTACCTGGCCGGATTTTCCCCCGCCCTGCCACAGCCTGCCGTTAAACCAGCTCGCCCTCGCTGATAAAGCGAGGGCGAGTTTAAGCCATAGCGCAAATCACTATCGCTGCGCGTTAAAACTGGCACGCGGTGAAAACAACTCTGCGTACCGTCCCGAATCCGCACTAATCACACGCTGATAGTGCTCCCCACACTTCGGGCATTTAAACGAACCCTCTGCATCTTCAACCAACCGGGTATAACACGAGCAGACATACCCCACCTGGCGGGCCGGGGTGCCCAACATCAGCGCATGATCCGGAACATCATACGCCACAGTTGAGCCCGGCTCAACCACCGCAAATCTACCAACCGTAACACCCGCAGAAACAACAGAGTCAGCCCCTACATAAGCGCCATGGCAAATCCTGATAGTTCGATTACCTTTCAACTCGCCGCTGGTCTTCTTCGCGCGGCTTGACAGGAACACCCTTGAACCAATCACAACGTCCGACTCGATGATTGCGCCAGTATTCAAGTGCGCGCCATCCTCAACCTGAACATTATCATCAATGCGAACATTACCATCCACCAAAACTTCCTTACCCAGGCGGCAATTCTCACCAATCTGGGCATTTTCGCGCACCACAGAATACACACCCACCACAGAATGTGGGCCCACATACGCACTGGGCGCAACATTCGCCGAAGGATGAACATAAGAAAGGTTGTGTTTCATAAACAAATACTCCCAAAAACATCGGTATGACAATATCTGCAAACAATAAACATCATAATATTAACAACATGACGCACTCAAGAGCAAAAGGTTACATTTTTGTCAAAATTACTCTTTTGCAAATCGACCTCCGCCAGGCCGCATCCCGGCCCCCAATGCGTGTCTTCCCATAAGCAAGAAATCCCAATTTTAAGCGTGGGCAACAGAGTAATGATTTTTGTAAGCCATGAATGTGACTCATTTCACTTCCATCCTTGCCCCAAAAGGTACATAATAAAGATGCAGAGAATATCTGCCAAATTTATCTGACTTTCATAAAGGAGCACGAATGCCCGCAAAAGGCTGGATTGATGTTTCAGACCAATATTGCAAGGGATGCGAGTTATGTATCAGCGCCTGCCCACAGGAGGTGATAGCTCTAGACATGAGCAGGCTAACTCCAAAGGGATACCATCCCGCCCATCTACACAAAGATGGCTGCACCGGATGCGCAATTTGCGCACTCGTTTGTCCGGATGCAGCCATTACTGTTTATAGGGAAGTAACAAGAGCCTCGGTACCCGCATAATCACCATCGGAGATAAAAAAACATGCCCAGGGAATTACTCAAAGGCAATGAAGCCATAGCCGAAGCCGCCATTCGCGTTGGGCTGGAAGCCTACTTCGGCTACCCGATCACCCCACAGACTGAAATCCTCGAACACCTTTCGCGCCGCCTGCCCGAACTGGGACGTGCCTTTGTTCAAGCTGAGAGCGAAGTAGCCGCCATCAACATGGTATACGGCGCTGCCTGCACAGGTGCGCGCGTCATGTCATCATCATCCAGCCCCGGCGTATCGTTGATGATGGAAGGCATCTCCTACATCGCCGGGACCGAAATTCCGGTAGTGCTTGTCAACATCATGCGTGGCGGCCCTGGCCTGGGCAACATCGCCCCAGCCCAGGGAGATTACTTCCAGGCCGTTTACGGCGGCGGGCACGGCGATTACAAACCCATCGTCCTGGCTCCCTCCACCGTCCAGGAAGCCATCGACATGACCGTCATGTCCTTCGATCTGGCCGAAAAATACCGCACCATCTGCATGATCATCGCCGATGGCTCGATTGGACAATTGATGGAACCCGCCGAACTGCCCGAAATGCGTCCCATCCAGCGCCAAAATTGGGATTGGGCCGTTAATGGCACAGGCGGGCGCCAGCGCCGCATCCTTTCGTCAATTTACATTGAGCCAAAAGACGAAGAAATCGCCAACCTGCGCATGCTCAAACGCTGGCAGGAAATCCAAAAGAACGAAATCCGCTTCAAAGAATACTACACTGACAATGCCGATTTTGTGGTGGTCGGTTTCGGCTCCGCCGGGCGTATCGCCCTCAGCGCGGTGCGCGCCGCCCGTCACCAGGGCATCAAAGTGGGGTTATTCCGCCCCATAACGGTCAGCCCGTTCCCCTTCGCGCAGTTGGAAGAACTCTCAAAACGTGTACAGGGCCTTTTAGTGGTTGAAATGAACATGGGCCAAATGCTCCAGGATGTACAACTGGCCGTCAAAGGCAACACCCCGGTTGAGTTCTACGGGCGTCCCGGCGGCGTAGTTCCCTTCCCCGATGAAATCCTGCACGAAATCCAGCGGGTGGCTACCTCCAAACTCAGCCTGGATGCCGACCCGCGCATGTCCTGGCTGGACCGCGCCACCGCCAAATAGGACAGGAGAAAAAATGGTTACATCCGATATCGCTCGACCCGAAAATCAAGTTTACTGCCGCCCGCGCTCCTTCACTGATGTGTCCACGCATTATTGCCCCGGTTGCACACATGGCATAGCCCATCGCCTAGTAGCTGAAGTGCTGGATGAAATGGGCGTGGCCGAAAAAACCATCGGCGTAGCCCCGGTTGGCTGCTCAGTCTTCGCTTACAACTACTTCAACACCGATTTTGTGGAAGCTGCCCACGGACGCGCCCCGGCCATGGCTACCGGCATCAAACGTGTTCTCCCCGATAAAGTTGTCTTCACCTACCAGGGCGATGGTGACCTGGCATCCATTGGCATGGCCGAAATCATGCACGTTGCGGCGCGCGGCGAGAACATCACCGTCATCTTCATCAACAACGCCATCTACGGCATGACCGGCGGGCAGATGGCACCCACTACCCTGCCCGGCATGAAGACCACATCCAGCCCAATGGGCCGCGATGTGGAAATGCAAGGTTACCCCATCCGCATGTCTGAGATTCTCGCAACAATGGACGGCGTAGGCTACGCCGTCCGGCGCAGCCTGCACGACCCGGCCAACATCCGCAAAGCAAAAAAAGCCATTCGCACCGCCTTCGAAGCCCAGCGCCGTGGATTAGGCTTCAGTATGGTCGAACTGCTTTCAACCTGCCCGACAAACTGGGGCATTAACCCGGTCAACTCGCTGCAATGGGTGGCCGACCACATGGTGCCAGTCTTCCCGCTCGGCGATTTCAAAGTCTCAGCCGCAGTTGGCGACATTCGCATCTAGGAGACCAACTATGCAAAAAGAAATCATCATCGCTGGTTTTGGTGGCCAGGGCGTGCTGTTTGCAGGCCAGGTACTGGCCTACGCCGCCCTCGACAACGGCAAGGAAGTCACCTGGATACCATCCTATGGCCCTGAAATGCGCGGCGGAACGGCCAACTGTACCGTTGTCATCGCCGACGAGGAAATTGGCTCACCGCTGGTGCAGAATCCGCCACTGGCGATAGCACTCAACCTGCCATCGTATGACAAATACGAGCCACTGATGCGCCCCGGCGGCGTGCTGATTGTCAACTCATCGATGATCGACCGCACCCCCAAACGTGGCGACATCACCGAAATTCTCATCCCTGCCAACGAAATCGCCGAAGAAATTGGCGACAAAAAGCTGACCAACATGGTCGTTGTCGGCGCCCTGATCGCTTCGCTGCCCGAACTGACCATCGCAGACATGGAACAGGCCCTCAAAAACCACCTGCCCGTCCGCCACCATCACCTGCTGCCCAAAAACTACCAGGCCCTGCAACGCGGATACGATCTCGCCCGCGAACAACTGGCCGTTCCCCAACAATAATCAAATCAACCGCACACAAAAGGCGATGACCATCAAACAGTCATCGCCTTTTTGATATACGAGTTTACTGCAAAAGACATTTGCACCGCAGGGCGCGCAGCGAACACCGGGATTTTAGCGTTTCCAACAAAGCAAACCCTTTTGAGTAGCGAAACCTCGCCAACATATCCAACACCGGTTTAAAGCTATAATTCCAGACATGCAATCTAAAACCACGCACAAACTGCCAATCCACAAAATCGCCGGGCCAATTATCTTCCTCGCGCTCTGGCTGTTTGCTTTTTCCACCGGCTGGCTGGGCGTGGATTTTGGCACCCACTGGGATGAGCGCAAACTGATGAAATCGGTTCGCGATACCATGCAAACCGGCATCATCCTGCCAGGGTGGTACAACTACCCATCCATGATCTACGACCTGGCAATCTTGACCCGACAAGGATTTCTCGCAGCGCAAGACAATTCCACTTTCCTGCTTTCTGCCAGGGCGCAAGAACTCCTGCCTGAATCATCCAAAAGATTGTCAAACCTGGTGAAAAATCCCCAAAATGCTGATTATTACCCATCCTGGGCAGGCGACAACCGCGTGATTGTGATGCCGATGCAGGCTGCTCTGGCCCAACCTAAATTCAACCTTAAGAAATAACCATGACCGCTACACGCACCACCCCACGCATTTTTACGCTCGCTGAAACCGAGTTGGAGCCGCTCTATCGCATCATCATTCACAACGATGATGTCACGCCGATGGATTTTGTGGTGAATGTGCTGGAGCGGATTTTCTTCATCAGTGCACCAGATGCAGTGAAGATTATGTATACAGCGCATTATCGAGGTACAGCCTATGTGCAAACGCTACCAAAGGCAGAAGCCCAGGCGCGCATTGGCAAGGCGCACTTCGCCGCCGGGCTGGAGGGGTTTCCTCTGCATTTTTCGATGGAACCAGAGTAAATGGCCGACTCTCAAATCCTTGCGAGTTGGCGAATAATGGGTGGAAAATGGATTATGATGCACTTATGAGGAAACTATTATGCACTATTCACCTACCGCACTTCATATTCCAGATGGATTTCTGAACATTGTGATTGCGCTCATCTTTTGGGCGCTGACGGCTGTTTTCGTAGCCATCGCCATTTCTAAAACGAATAAAAGCCTGGGCGAAAAACAAGTTCCACTGATGGGCGTGATGGCTGCCTTTGTTTTTGCGGCGCAAATGCTCAATTTCCCAGTACCGGGCGGAACATCGGGGCACTTCCTGGGAGGCGCGCTGGCGGCGATTGTGCTCGGCCCCTGGGAAAGCATCCTGGTAATGACAGCGGTCATTGCTGTGCAGGGGCTGCTCTTCCAGGATGGCGGGCTGCTAGCCATGGGCGCAAACATCTTCAATATGGGCATCCTGACAGCGCTGATTGGCTTTGGGCTGTACCGCGCAGTTTCGACATCCCGGAAATCATTTCGGATGGCGGTGGCAGGTGTGGCAGCCTGGCTTTCGACCATTGCTTCAGCGCTGTTCGCAGGGCTGCAATTGTGGTTGAGCGGCACATCGCGGCTGGAGATTGTTCTCCCAGCCATGCTGGGGATGCACGTTTTGATCGGGCTGGGCGAAGCCATCATCACAGTAGCAGCGCTGGCTTTCATCGAGCGCACCCGCCCAGACCTGTTGAATGCAGACAAATCTGCCGGGCAGGGCGGCTATGGCTGGGTGATTGCCGGTTTATTATTTGCCATCCTGGCGGCCATCCTATCCCCAGTCGCATCCACCAACCCCGATGGGCTGGAGCGCGTGGCACTCGACCTGGGTTTCTTTGAAAACAGCCAAAGCGCGCCTTACCAAATCCTGCCAGATTACAGCCTGCCCTTTTTAGGGCAGACGGCTCTTTCCACCATCCTGGCCGGGATAATCGGCCTGGTGATTGTGGCCGGCCTGGTTATCCTGCTGGCGCGCAGCCTGAGAAAAAAGCCATGATCCATTTCGATGTTTTTGATCGCTACCACAACCAGGACAGCTCAATTCATCGTCTCGACCCACGCGTTAAAGTGGTTGTGACGATGCTTTTCATCCTGTCGAACGCCCTGCTGCCCGATGGCGCCTGGCTGGCCTTTGGTGTGGCCTGGCTGGGGCTGCTGGTGGCCAACGATCAATCGAACCTGGGGCTGGGATACACCTTTCGGCGCTCATTCCTGGCCCTGCCTTTTGCGCTGGCAGCAGTCAGCGCCATCTTTTCCCCGCTGGGGCAGCCACTCGCCAGCTGGGATCTCGGTTTCGTTACCCTGGTTCCCACCGATATCGGTTTGATCCGCTTCATCAGCATCCTGGCGCGCTCCTGGCTCTCGGTGCAGATGGGCATCCTGCTGGTCGCCACCACACAATTTCCCGACATCATCCACGCCTTTGAGCATCTCCACACGCCCAAGGCACTAACCACCATCATCGCATTCCTTTACCGCTACCTTTTCGTACTGGCCGATGAAGTATTCCGGCTTTTGCGCGCTCGCGAAGCCCGCAGCGCCGGGGTTCCGGGCAAAAAAAGCGGTGGCACACTCCCATGGCGCGCCCGGGTGGCCGGGAATATGGCCGGGCAGCTCTTCATCCGCAGTTATGACCGCTCTGACCGCATCCACAACGCCATGCTGGCGCGCGGCTACAGCGGACAAATGCGCACACTCAACCCCCACAGCATGCGCCGCCACGACTGGATCGTGTTTGCGGCAGCCTGCGCCGCGCTCATCATCATTCAATTGATCGGCTGGATTCGCTGAAATGCCTGTTAAACACCAACCTAATCACGATTATTCCCTGCCGCCACACGCTGGCAGCGTGATGCAAGTCTCTGACCTGCACTTTTCTTATCCCGATGGGCACATTGCCTTGCGCGGGATTTCCTTCAGCCTCGAAGATGGGGATAAAGTAGCGCTGGTTGGCCCCAACGGAGCTGGAAAAAGCACCTTGATGCTGCACCTGAACGGAATCCTGACCGGCAAAGGCGGACTCACCGTTGCCGGGCTGCCGCTAAACGAGCAAAATCTACCCCGCATCCGGGCTGCCGTTGGGCTGGTCTTCCAAAATCCCGATGACCAGCTCTTCTCCCCCACCGTATTTGAAGACGTGGCCTTTGGCCCACTGCACATGGGCCTGCCCGAAACTGAAGTGCGTCAACGCGTGGAAGAAGCCCTGGCAGCCGTCAACATGAGCGAATACCGCGACCGGCTTTCGCACCACCTGAGCGTGGGCGAGAAAAAGCGCATCGCCATCGCCACCGTGCTTTCCATGAGCCCACAGCTGCTCGTGCTCGACGAACCCAGCGCCGGGCTTGACCCGCGCGCCCGCCGCAAACTCATCCGCCTGCTGCATGACCTGCCAATGACCATGCTCGTTTCCACCCACGACCTGGCCATGGTTAAAGAACTTTTCCCGCGCACCATCATCATGGATCACGGTGAAATCGTGGCCGACGGCCATACCCACGACATTTTGGAAGATGAACTCTTGCTGGAAGCGCACGGGCTGGAGAAGCCCTAAAACGGGGAAGAGTAAACTGGCGGTCTCTAATAGGCAAACACCACCTGGATGGCCGTTTCTGCGGACTGGTCGAGCAACTGGTAGGCTTCTGCGCCGCGTTCGAGCGGGAAGCGCTGCGAAATCCACTTTTCTGGCCTGGTGCGTGACAGCGCTGCCCAGGCCGCTTCGTAGCGCCGGGCTTTGTCCCAGCGCCCAGAGAGTTCTGGCGCGATGCTGCTAACCTGTGATGAGATTAATTTGATGCGCGAACGATGAAATACCCCGCCCAGGTCAATCGGCGCGCGCTTTTCGCCGTACCACGAGCCGATGATGATCCTGCCGCTAAAGCGAGTGAGCGCGATCGCGGCGTTCAAGGCCAGGGGCGAACCCGAAAGTTCCAGCGCCAGGTCTGCGCCGGGGGTCAGGATAGCCCTGGCAGCTTCGGCAAAACCAGCGGAAGCAGGATCCAGGGCCGAATCAACCCCCGCGGCCAGTGAAGCCTGGCGGCGCAGGAAGAATTTATCGACACTGACCAGTTTTTCGAGCGGGAATTCTGCCAGCAGGGCGCTCGTCAGCAGCCCGACAATGCCCTGGCCCAATACCAGCACCTTTTCTCCTAAAATTGGCGCGGCATCTTGAACCAGGTTGACAGCGGTCTCCATGTTGGCAAAGAAACAGGCTCTTTCGGGAGAACAGCTCTCTGGAACCGGTATCAAAGCCTCAGGGCGGGAAAGGAAATATGAGGCGTGTGGCTGGAATGAGAAAACCGTCTGCCCCAGCCAGTGTGGAGCCACTTCCTTTCCAATTTCCACCACAGTACCCACACAGGCGTAACCATAGGCCAATGGATACTGGATGTTGCTGCTGAGGCTGTCATTTTCGTCAACGACCCCGGTCTGGCACTGACCGCGATAAACCAGCATTTCGGTACCGGGGCTGATGGCCGAAAACGCCGTTTTGACCAGCACCTGGCCTGGAGCCAGTGCGGGCAGTTCGCTTTCGCAGGTTTCGACCCGGTAAGGGGCCTGGAAATAAAGGGTTTGGATTTTCATGAGTGATGAGAGACCCAACCCTGCCGGTGTTGGGCAGTTCCCAAAATCAGCAGATATTGGCATCCAGCAAGCCGCGCATCCGTTCCAGCAGGGCAGCGTGGAGCGCGGCAGTATCGGTGCTGCCAAGTTCGGCGGCGGTAATTGGGCGGCCAAATTGCACGCTGATGTTGAGCGGCCTGGCATTAAAAACAATGTGCGCAAGCAGTTGCAAGGCCGCGCCGAGCTTTTCGCGCTCGAACCGGGTGCGTTTCAGGCGCGTCAGCGGGTGCCGGACGGCTTTTTCCCACAAAACACCGCGCACCAGCACCGGAACAACCTGTGTGGCGGGCGCAAACCGCAGGAAAACCCCGGCAGAATCAGTCCAATCCAACAGCGACTCGCGCGCGCCAGGATAAACGTTCGCATCTGGCTCAATCTTGCCCGCCGGGAAAGTCAGCGCAGCGCCGCCGAGTTTCAGGTGGGTGGCAGCCTGTTTAACGGCACGCATACGCCCGGCCGGTGATTCGCTAATGAAAAACAGGCGGCCGGCCGTGTTGGGCAGGGCTTGCAAAAAAGGCCGGTCAAGCGCAATGATACGCAGGTCATCCCGCCCAATGGCGGCGAACAGCCCCAGGGTGTCCACCATGCCAGGGTGGTTAGAAAGGAACAAGGCCGGGCCGCTGGCGGGTAAATTTTCCAGCCCAAAAACGCGCATTTGGCGGGTATACAGATCCAGGGCAGAACGTCCTGCCGTGGGGAGGCCGCGCTCACCCACCGCCCGGTCAAAATCCAGCATCTGGCGGGCAAATTTCTCTGCCGGAGCGCGAAAAACCCAGCGCAGCAGCCCGGCCAGGCGCGGCGAACTTCCCCAGCCAAAAGACGAGACCAGGTCATCAAGATTGATAGATGTCAAGAGCTTAAAGGTATCCATTTTCAGTTTGGATTATATTTGAAAGCATTCAATAATGCGAATAGGGTAAAATGAAGATGTTCCAGCGCACGATCATTTCCCCTAACCCTGCACAATTCCCCGGCCCCAACCTGATCCAAATGGACTTAACCGCCCTGAATCAACCTCCCGTACCATCCAGTGATCTGCCCCGTAGCATCCGCTACCTGGCACTGGGTGATTCCTACACCATCGGCGAGGCGGTGCCCGAAGAAGAACGCTGGCCCAACCAGCTTGCCAGGCTGCTGCGCTCCTATCACCTGAAAACTGAAGTCACCATCATCGCCCGCACCGGCTGGACAACCGATGAACTGTGGGCTGGCATCCGCGACCGGCAGATCCAACCACCCTACGACCTGGTCAGCCTGCTAATCGGCGTCAACAACCAGTATCGCGGCTGGGGCATCGATGTCTATGAGGGCGAATTCCGCTTCCTGGTAGAAAAATCCATCGAATATGCGGGTGGCAACCCCCGCAAAGTCATCGTACTGTCCATCCCTGATTGGGGCGTGACGCCCTTTGCTTCCGACCGCAACCAGCCCAAAATCGCCAGCGAGGTGGATGCGTTCAACGCCGTCAACCGCGAGGAAACCGAAAGAGCCGGGGCCAGTTACGTAGATATCACTCCCTACTCACGCTTTGCCGCCGTTTCCCCCTCCCTGGTGGCAGAGGACGGGCTGCACCCCTCCGGGAAAATGTACGCGGGCTGGGCCGAAATGGCCCTGGGCGCTGCCCGCAAGGCGCTGGGAAAATAGTCCAATGCCCCCACCAACAGCCGGGATTTCCCGGCTGTTTTTGTTTAACCGCCAAATGATATACTCATGCCATCCCACACCTGGAGAAATGTTATGAGCTTTCAGTTCGATCAAATCATCGACCGCCGCCAGAGCAACTCAATCAAATGGAAACGCTACCAGCCGGATGTGCTGCCCATGTGGGTGGCCGATATGGATTTTCACTCACCAGAACCTATCCGCGCCGCGTTGATGCGCGCCGTGGAGCACGGCATCTTTGGCTACGAAGCCCCCAGTAAAGCCCTGGAAGAAACCGTGGTCAACCGCATGAAACAGCTCTACGGCTGGGAGATCAGCGTAGAGAGCATTGTCACCATCACTGGCCTGGTGAGCGGATTTTTCGCCGCCGCAAACACCCTGTGCCAGCCTGGAGAGGGTTACCTCATCCAACCACCAGTCTATATGCCGTTTAATGAGATGCAACGTCACCTGGGCAGTATCCGCCAGGAAGCGAAACTTGCGCAGACAACACAAAATGGCATTGTGCGCTACGAAATTGACTGGGACGCCTTCGAATCAGCCTTCGAGCAGGATGGCAGCACCACACGCATGTTCCTACTATGCAACCCACACAACCCCACCGGGGCCGTCTACACCCCTGCTGAACTGACACGCATGGCCGAAACCTGCGCCAGACACAACGCCATCATCGTTTCAGATGAAATTCACAGCGAATTGCTGCTAGGCAACAGCAAACACACGACCCTTGCAACCCTCGACCCCGAAATTGCCCGCCACACCATCACACTAATCTCGCCATCCAAAACCTTCAACATCGCCGGGTTGTTTTGCGGCTTTGCCATCATCCCCAACCCCGAGCTGCGCAAACGCTACAAACGCGCCATCGAACGCATGACACTGCACGTCTCCAGCCTTTCATTGGTAGCGGCTGAAGCAGCCTTCTCGGGCGCTTGCGATGAGTGGCTGACCGATCTGCGCAGTTACCTCACCGGCAACCGCGACTTCCTGGTGAATTATGTTCAAAAGAATCTACCCGGCATCAACATCAGCATACCCGATGCCACCTACCTGGCCTGGCTGGACTGTAACGCACTAAACCTGCCCGGCGGCCCACAGAAATTCTTCCTCGAACAGGCAAAAGTCGCCTTCAACGAAGGCGAAGCCTTCGGCCCTGGCGGCGAAGGCTTTGTGCGGCTGAACTTTGGCACACCACAAGCCACCCTGCTCGAAGGGTTGGATCGCATGAAAAAAGCGCTGGAAACGCGCTAGCAAAACACACCGCTCTTCCTTCATCCTTCATAGAAAGGACTCGTATGAATATTCTCTTCATCGGCGGCACCGGTATCATCAGCTCGGCCTGTGCCGAGCTGACCCTGGCGCGCGGGCATACACTGACTTTGCTCAACCGCGCCCAATCGCAGAAATTATTCCCACCCCCCGGCGCAAACATACTCACTGCCGATGTTCACGGTGATGAATCCGCACTGCAAAAATTACTCATAAACCATCGCTTCGATGTGGTCGTAGATTGGATCGCCTACACCCCGGCCGACATCGAACGTGACATCCGGCTGTTTGGCGGACAAACTGGGCAGTTTATCTTCATCAGTTCTGCCAGCGCCTACCAAAAACCGCCCACACACTACCTTATCACCGAGCAAACGCCGCTCGAAAACCCCTTCTGGCAGTATTCACGCGATAAAATCGCCTGTGAACAGCGCCTGATGGCTGAATTCCAGCATTCCGGCTTCCCGATAACCATCATCCGGCCCTCGCTGACGTATGGGCTATCCCAAATCCCGCTGTGTATGGGAAGCTGGCAATACCCATACACACTTATCGAGCGGATGAAGCGTGGGGGAAAAGTCATCGTACCGGGGGATGGCACCTCGCTGTGGGTGCTGACCTGGAACGAGGATTTTGCCCGGGGGCTGGTCGGCCTTTTCGGGCAGGAAAAAGCCCTCGGCGAAGCCTTCCACATCACATCTGATGAAGTACTGACCTGGAACCAGATCTACACCGAAACTTTTCGCGCGCTTGGGCTATCCCCCAACATCATCCACATCCCATCAGACCTGATCGCAGACTATGACGAACATGCCATCGGCAGCCTGATTGGGGACAAGGCCAACAGCGCAGTATTCGACAACAGCAAGATCAGGCGTTTTGTGCCAGATTTTCACTGTGAAGTATCCTGGGCCGAGGGCGTGCGCCGCGCCATCGCCTGGCACGAAGCTGACCCATCGCGACAGGCGATTGACCATGCCGCCAACCAGCGCTGGGATACCATCATCGGCGCCTACGAGCGGGCTTTCCAAAGATAAAGAGAGACCGGGGATTGACCCCGGTCTTTTTTCTCATTTATGCAAAATCTGCGATAGGAATAACTTTGTCCTATCACTTTGTGGGTTGTTAAAAATCTGGTCGGGTGGGCCTTGCTCCACAATTTCGCCCTTGTCGAAGAACACCATACGATCGGCCACGGCGCGTGCGAAACCCATCTCATGTGTCACTGCCACAATAGTCATGCCCGATTTTGCCAGCTCCACCATTACATCCAGCACTTCTTTGATCATTTCCGGGTCAAGCGCAGAGGTAGGCTCGTCGAAAAGCATGATCTTGGGTTGCATTGCCAGGGCGCGGGCAATTGCAACACGCTGCTGCTGCCCGCCAGAGAGCTGGGATGGGAATTTATCGGCCTGTTCCGGGATGCCGACGCGCGTCAACAATTGTATGGCAGTTTCATGAGCCTGCTGCTTTGAAACGCGTCGCACCCAGCTTGGGGCCAGGGTGATGTTCTGGAGCACTGTCTGGTGCGGGAACAGGTTGAATTGCTGGAAGACCATGCCCACTTCCTGCCGGACTATTTCAATGTTGCGAATATCGTTGGAAAGTTCCACGCCATCAACAATGATCTGGCCTTTCTGGTGCTCTTCCAGCCGGTTGATGCAGCGGATCAGGGTCGATTTGCCAGAACCAGACGGTCCAAAGATGACCACCACCTCGCCTTTGCGAACGGTCAGGTTGACGCCTTTGAGAACCTGGAAATTCCCGAACCATTTTTCCACGTCCCGGCAAATGATCATCTCTTGGGCTGATTCGTTTTCGGCCATGCAGGGTTACTCCCAAATAGGCAAATTTTATTTGCTCACTTGCGGAAACAGAGATTCCGCACTTCAAGTTTCAAGAATTTAGCGTTTACCAACGCCCAGGGCTTCTTCCACCCGGCGACTGCCGTAGGTAAAGGCCAGGTTAAAGCCCCAGTACAGGAAAAAAGCGAACAGGAAAACTTCACGGTGTGTACCCAACCCCTCGGGCTGGGCCAGGATGGTGCGTCCAATCTTCAAGATATCGAACAGGCCGATAATGGCGACCAGGCTGGTATCTTTGAACAGGCTGATGAAGGAATTAAACAATGCCGGAACCACTGCGCGCAAGGCCTGCGGTAGGATGACAAGGATAGTGGATAGCGTCGCGTTCAGGCCAAGGGCCTGGGCGGCCTCGTACTGCCCGCGATTGATGGATTGCAGACCGCCGCGCACATTTTCGGCCTGGTAGGCGGCTTCGAAGAGCACAAAGCCAACCATGGCGCGCAATACCCGGTCTGGACGTACGTCAACAGGCAGGAAGAGCGGCAGAAGGATGTCGGCCATGTAGAGCACGGTGACAAGCGGTACGCCACGGATCAGTTCAATGTAGCCAACACAGAAGGTGCGCACAATGGGCAGCTTGCTGCGGCGCCCGAGCGCAAGCAGGATTCCGAGCGGAAGCGCACCAATGTTGCCAACCACCGTTAGCAGGAGAGTTAAGAGCAGGCCGCCCCACAGGCCCATCTCAACGGGAGGCAGGGCCGGGATGGAAGCGGAGCCACCTACCAACAGGAAAACCAGCGGGAAGTAAATCAGCCAACCTGCCCCGGCAATTGCGCCTGCAAAGGGGATTAACCCGCCAATCAAGAAGAAAGCCAAGAGAACGGTATCCGCTATCAGCCAGTTCATCCAGGTATTCCAACCGACGAGGATACAGAAAAGCGCAAACGCGGCCCCAGCCCCCAGCGCAATGAAAGCAAATCCACGCGCGGCAGCTTTCCAGACACCCCATGAGATGCCAATGAGCCCGGCCAGCATGTAGATGATGATCCACATGCGCCAAATCTGGTCTCGCGGATACAGGCCAACCATAAAAAGGGTCAGGTTGTTTTGGATGACGATCCAGCGCGCTTCGGTGGATGACCATAGCCAGATGGGCTGTAGCAAGCTGTAGAGCATCCAGATTGCCAGGATGGTTAGCAGACTGTTGTACCAGTTGTTAAACAGGTTCTGGCGCAGCCAGCCAATTGGGCCGGTATTTAAGCGGGGAGGTGCTTCGACGGCTGCCATGCTAGCGCTCCACCAACCGCATCCGGTTGTTGTAGATGTTCATCAGGAATGATGTGAACAGGCTCATACACAGGTAGCTGATCATCATGATCATGACAATTTCAATGGCCGCACCGGTCTGGTTGAAGACTGTCCCGGCAATGCTGAACAGGTCGGGGTAGCCGATGGCGATTGCCAGGGAGGAGTTTTTGGCAAGGTTGAGATATTGGCTGGTGAGCGGCGGGATGATAACGCGCAGGGCTTGTGGGAAGACGATCAGCCGTGTCGTTTGCCCGGTGGTTAAGCCAAGCGAGCGGGCGGCTTCCACCTGGCCTTTTGAAACAGACTGGATGCCGGCGCGGACGATTTCAGCAATAAAAGCCCCGGTGTAGATGACCAGCCCAAAAACCAGCGCAACAAATTCGGGAGTAAGCCGCACCCCGCCTTTAAAGTTTAGCCCGTTCAAGGCAGGAACCGTTAGCTCAAGCGGCGGGACTGGCTGGAGGCTGGCGCCAATCCACAAAATCAGGGCGGGAACCAGGATGTAGGCCAGTTTGTTCCACCACGGCAAGGGCATTCCCCTGGACTGCTGCACATTCTGAAAAGCGAACCAGATAACAAGAATGGAGATGATTGCGACAACCAAAGAAGGCCACCAGCCAGAAAAAGTTTCTGTGGGAACCAGCATGGTCAGGAAAAGCCCGCGCTGGGTCAGGAAGGTGGGGCCGGGCAGTTGGATGGCCTGCTTGACCGGTGGAAGTTGCAGGATAACTGCAAAATACCAGAACATCAACTGGATGATAAGCGGGGTATTACGGATGAGTCCGACATAGGCGCCCGCAAACTGACGAATGAGCCAGTTGGATGAAAGCCGTGCCACCCCAGCCAGGATACCCACAATAGTGGTCAACAAAATACCAAGCACGGTCACAAACAGAGTGTTGACCAGCCCAACCAGCAAAGCTTGTGCATACGTATCCGAGGCGTTATACGGGATGAAACTCTCACCGATATCAAAGCTAGCCGGGTTTTTCATAAACCCATAACCCACTGTCAGACCGCGTGCAGCAAGGTTGGCCGAAACATTGGCATACAGAAAACCAGCAACAAGCGCCAGCAGCAGGATAAAAACCACCTGAGCCAGCACTTGTAAAAAACGAATGTCGCGCCAAAATGCTTTGATGTTCATGCGATGAAATTGGAACGGGCAGCCCGGCCTGTAACCGGGCTGCCCAAAGAAAACAGGGATAGTTAGCGCATCGGCGGGGCGTAGAGCAGGCCGCCCTTTGTCCACAGATCGTTTTGGCCGCGGGCAATGTTAAAAACGCCCAGGTTGCGGTCATATACTTCACCGTAGTTACCCACCAGCTTGATAACACGATAGACGAAGTCGTTGCTCAGGCCAAGTTTTGCGCCCAGCGCGCTGTCATCGGTACCCAGCAAGCGTTTCACCACCGGGTCGTCGCTCTTCAGGAAATCATCCACATTTTTGGATGTGATCCCAAGCTCTTCGGCCTGGATCATGCCATAAACAACCCAGTGAACCACATCGGCCCACTTATCATCGCCCTGGGCAACCGCAGGAGCCAGCGGTTCTTTAGACATGACCACGTTCAAGATGACATGATCGGCATAATTCTTGAGCACAGCCTGGCCCTGGGTGGCAAGCTGTGAGCGGTCAGACGTGATAGCATCGCAGCGACCCTCTTCATACGCCTGGAAAGCCGCATTCTGATCTTCGAACACTACCGGGGTGTAAGTCACACCAGCAGCGCGGAAGGCATCCGCCAGGTTCAATTCGGTGGTAGTACCACTCTGGACACAGACAGATCCGCCTTCAAGCGCCTTAAGCCCCGCAGCCGGGTCGGCGGTGACAGAAGTCTTGGTCATAATCGCCTGGCCGTCATAGAACGTGACCGGGCCAAAAGTCAGGCCAAGTTCAGCGTCACGGGTAACCGTCCAGGTACTGTTGCGCGAAAGCACATCCACTTCACCAGATTGCAAGGCGGTGAAGCGGGCCTGCGCACTCAAACCACGGAACTCAACCGCATTGGCATCATTGAAGAGCGCAGCAGCCCAGGCCCGGCAGAAATCCACATCGAAGCCCGACCAAACGCCAGCGCTATCCACAAAGCCAAAGCCCTGGAAAGAACCATGCACACCGCAGATCAGCTTGCCGCGATCCAAAATCGCCTTAAGACGATCACCACCAGCCACTGGGGCGGGGGCCGGTGTACTGGCAGCAGCCGGGACTTCAACAGTCACAACCACCGTCTCCTTCACCACCTGCGGAGATTGCGCGGCACCGCCACCACAGGCCGAAAGCACCAGGGCCATCACAGCCACCAGCGCAAAAACAGAGAACAACTTACGGGACATATCTCCTCCTTCGGAACAAAAAAAATTGGCGAAAACCCTGCGCGCAAATCCTCCAAATAACGCGCAAGCGATATGACAATTATAGTGGTGCAAAAATGAAAGTCAAGTAAAATTTGTGCAATTATTTTTACACAGGACACCACAATGAATCTGTCAGACATCCTCCAACGCCAGCCCGTTCCCACACCCTGGGCCGAAGGCGAAAAAATCCCCTGGAATGATCCCGATTTCAGCCGCCGCATGCTCAAAGAACATCTCAGCCAAAAACATGATGCCGCCAGCCGCCGCACCCCAAAAATCAAAAAACATGTGGAATGGATCCACAACTTCATCCTGGCTGGTAAAACATCCACCATCCTTGACCTGGGATGCGGCCCCGGCCTATACAGCGCGAAACTGGCCGCCCTGGGGCATACCTGCCACGGTATCGACTTTTCACCAGCATCCATAGAATACGCCGTTAAAAACTCACCCGTCAATTGCACCTACACCCTCGGCGATGTTCGCACCGAAACCTACCCCCCCGGCTGCGACCTGGCTATGTTCATTTTTGGCGAATTCAACGTCTTCAAGCCTACCCACGCCCAGGCAATCTTGCAAAAAGCCCACGCCGCCCTGACCCCTGGCGGCAAAATCCTGCTCGAAATCTCCACCTTTGATGCCGTTGAACAACTTGGCAGCCAGCCATCCACATGGTACAGTGACCCATCCGGCCTGTTCAGCGACAAACCCCACCTGGCCCTGATGGAATCCTTCTGGGATGAATCCCAAACCGTCGCCAGCGAACGCTACATCATCATCGACGCCGCCACAGCCAGCGTCACCCGCTACACATCCAGCACCCAGGCCTATACCGAAGAACAAATCAGCCAGAAGCTTTCCGCAGCCGGTTTCAACAACATTCAATTCTATCCATCGCTTACCGGCAAACCATCTCCCGATGTGGACGAATTCATCGCCGTTGTCGCCCAAAAATAAAACGTAGCGTGGGATACGATCCCGCGCTACGCCAATCAACAATCCGGTAGCCCTGCCGCCAGGGCACCCCCAAACAATTTACGGCAACCCCTCAAACACCGACTGCGCCGCAAAAGCCACGCCTACCATCGTAGGCCCGGTGTGCGCTGCCAGCACCGGCGACATATAATGCGTGGGCATCCACTGACAATCAAACACCGGGGCAATCAACTCCTTGAGCTTCGCTGCCGCCACCGGATGATACGAATGCAGCACCTGCACACGCAACTTGGTACCCGGTACATGGAACTTCTTCATATTATCCACCAGGCCTTTCATTGCCTGCTCAAACGTGCGCGCCATACCGATCTGCGCATACGTGCCACCCACTTTTTCCACACTAATCAGGGGGCGGATTTTGAGCATCGAAGCGATCAAGCCTTTCATATGGCTGATACGCCCGCCATGGATAAGATACTTCAAATCATCAATCGTATACATGCTCTCGCTGGCATCACCAATACGCTTCACCAAACTGATGATTTCTTCCTTGCTCCAACCAGCCTTCAACGCGCGGGCAGCGGCAGCCACCTGCCAGCCCATCGCCGCGCACAACGTTTTTGTATCCACCACAGTGATATTCGCATCCGGCACCATCTTGGCCCCGGCATTTGCCGCATTATACGTGCCGCTCAACCCTGAAGACATATTTATAGAAAGAATATCCGGGTCTTTTACCGCCAACTGGCGATAAATCTCCGCAAACTCCCCCGCCGAAGGCTGTGATGTGATCGGGAGGCTGGAAGTTGCCATCAGCTTCTTTTGCAGCTCATCTGCCTGAATATCCTTGCCGCTGGCATAACTTACATTGTCCAGCGTAATCATATGACGCACAACGTGAATATCGATTTCGGGCAACAACTCGGGTGGCAGGTACATGTCCATACCAGTGTCAGTAACGATCTGCATCGGGTCTCCTCCTGGGGCGAATAACTCGAATATTGGTTTATATTGCCATTTTAACTTGAAATGAAGATAAAAGCCACTTAATAAGCAAAGACGGATGGGGATCACCCATCCGTCAGGTTGCTCTATATAGCGGAGGCGAGCCAGGCACCCATTATCTCGTCATGGGAAACGTCTGGCGGGGCCAAGGGCCGGGAGGCCAGTTTCTTACACCTGTGTCTCACCTCGTTTGTAGCCATCTGGTAAGTTTTCGATAGGAACCTCCTTTCTCTAACTTGTAAATAGCATACAACAAAACTAACCCTCATACATTAAAAACAAATGATTACATTGTAAGGGGTTGTCTGGACACAATATTGGCCTGGGTGGGTATACAATAAATATTAGTGTGTATCAAAAGAGCCTTGCGAAGCAAAACCTTCGCAAGGCTCTTTTGACATAAAAAAAACGGATGGGGGGTAACCCATCCGCAGGTACTATATTTTAGGGAGAGAACTCGAGGCGGGCCATATATCGTTTGGGGAACGTCTGGAGCTTATGTGGGCGAACCACCGCCAGTTTAGCTTGTCTCGGTTCTTCCTGAATGGCTTGCGAGTGATTGTTCGATACGCTACCTCCTTTCGGATTGGGAACGACCATCTGAATATAGAATACAACAATTCCGTATCAAATACATTAAAAAAGCCAAGCAAAAGTGCAAGGTTTTTGGCACAAGAAACAGAGCTGTTGCTGGCATGGGCAGGTTGGTAAAACCCTGGCGAATATCCAAGCGCCCGGTGGATTCACGCTATAATCTTCATACAAGCGGTTTTAAATTAGCCCGAAATCGCCATCGAGGTGCTACATGAACAATAAATGGATTTTTCCCATGCTGATTGTTGCGCTGGCTTGCGCCGGATGCACCAAAACGGCCACTGGCCCACTCCCCACCCTAACCATTCCCGCCCCGGAGCTGGGTACACCCACGATGATAACAGCCACCCCGCAACCAACCGCCCCACTCCAACCACCCACCCTGGCAGTGGCCAGCCCAACCGCCGGGCCATTCAGCCCCTTCCAGGCTGAGTCGATGGTGGATTTGCTCAAATTGCGTGTGGGCCCGGGCTTCCTGTTCGATGCGCTAATGCTGCTCAACCTGGGAGACCAGCTTACAGTGCAGGGAAAAGCCCCCGGGGCTGAGTGGCTCAAAGTCGAGGCGGCAGATGGCAGCCAGGGCTGGGTTTTTGCCCAATTGCTGAAAATCGACCGGGACTTGCGCAATGTTCCCATCATCCAACCGCAGGATGTGGGTGTGCTTAATGGCAAGATCACTGATATGACCGGGCTGCCCATCAGCGGTATCCAATTTGCCATTACGCAGGGCGAGGCGCGCAACGCGGCTGTGACCGATGAAAACGGCGAATTTTTTGCTTTTTTCCCTATAGATGTGGATGAGGCCTGGCTGGTTTCGTTCGATGGCGTGGTTTGTACCAGCAATACCTGGGTGGATACATCTTGTACCAGCTACAAGAATGGGTACACCGGCGCAGTTGATCCGGCCAGTCTATCGGTTACGCTGCCCAGCGAAGAACAGCTGACGTTTATGTGGAGATAGTAAACAGGTGATAGGGTTGTTTTGATGTAAAATTGATTACAGACTTTTGACGGGAGGCCGTTCATGGCAAATAAAAAATTCGATGGTTTGGTGGAATCCGTGCGTTATGCAGCAGATGGCAAGATTGAGTTTGTGAGGGTTTTTGAGCGCAGGGGGGCAACATTTTCTGACCAGGTTTTGCTTGATCGCGCTGAGCTGGCAGCACGTTTGAAGAAAGGCCAAAAATTTGTAATTGGTGCTCGCAAGGAGCTGCTTGCCAGCACTTTTGAACCCGGTGTGGAGATTCTCTTAACTGGGGATGTGATCTCGACCCAGGCTTCGGCGAGCCGCGATCACCTGGCAGGCGTCCCACTGTTGTAGGTCGCCCACCAACCGGCGGAGGAAAATAGCATGAAAATTACCGACCAGACTCCTTTTCGCGCAGCAAACGGCGAGATTAGTATCGTCAACCGTATCCAGGCGACGTTAAAATTTGGTTTTGCCTGGCATGGACGGGTGCTGGCACAGGATAAGGTGATCCCGATCTTGGAGAAAAGCCTGGAGCGTGGCTTTACGATGCTGCGCAATGTGAAGTTGCATGGCACTGATATTATTTTGCCGATGGTGCTGCTTGGGCCTCCAGGGATTTTTGTTCTGGTTGTTTTGCCTGAAAAAGGCGTGTTCCGCGCCAAAGGTGAAGAGTGGGGTACGCTCGATAACGAGCAGTTCAATCCATCTAGCAAAAACCCGATGCGTGAAGTTGCCCAGATTGCGCGGGTTTTGCAGGTGTATCTGGATCGTTCTGGGTTTAAGGGCATGGTGACCGTGGATCCGCTGTTGATAGCGGCTGATCCCGGGGCACATGTGGAAACGGTGAGACCAGCGGTGCGTGTGGTGATGATCGATGCGCTGGAACGATTTGCCGTTTCAATGACACAGGCCAGGGCAGTGTTAAGCCCTGAAGCGGCAGCAAAAATCGGTGACATAATCATTAACGGCAGCGGGATGAGTGCCAAAGATGCCGAACCTGCGCCAGCACCGATCCCAGAAGAACCGCCCATCCCAGTATATAACCCATATGGGGATGGTTCTTTCAAACAGCAAGAGAGCGGCGGCAGCAGCGGAAACCTGACCGATGAGCTGACATTCGCTTTTGATGATCCAGAACAGGCCCCGGCGGAATCGCAACCCAAGCAGGCCACAACCAGCCCTCAGCCCACGAAAAAACCGGTTAAACGTGCGCCAGCGAAGGGTAAGAAAGCCAAGGGTGGTGGTTTGACCAAACCCCAGATTATGCTATTGGGCGGGGCAGTGGCAGCCGAGATCGTCATTCTGGCTATTTTTGCATGGTTGTTGTTGTCAGGCCAATAGTATGTTCTTGAGTATTATCTTGCCCGCTCACAATGAAGAAAACCGCCTGCCCCAAACGTTGGAACAGGTGGTTGATTTTGTTAAAACCAGTAAGCTGGACGCCGAGATTTTGGTGGTAGAAAACGGCAGCCACGACAAGACGCTGGCAATTGCGCAAGCCTTTGCAGAGAAAAACCCGCAGGTGCGCGTCATCCATGAAACTCTGCCAGGCAAGGGGCGGGCTGTGCTGCGCGGAATGCGCGAGGCGGAGGGGAAATATCGCTTGTTCGCGGATGTGGATTTTTCGATGCCGGTAAAGGAAATCATGCGCTTTATCCCGCCAATGGTGGATGTGCCGGTGGCAATCGCTTCACGCGAAGCACCAGGGGCTGTGCGCTACAATGAGCCTTTCACGCGCCACCTGACCGGGCGAGTGTTCAATTTGCTCATTCGCTGGTTGGTGCTGCCAGGGCTGCACGATACGCAGTGCGGTTTTAAGATGTTCCGTGCCGATGTGGTAAATACGGTTTTTGAGCGACAGACCCTGTTGGGCTGGTCTTTTGATGTGGAACTGCTGTACATCGCCAGCCGGAGGGCATATCCCATCCTGGAAGTGCCAATTCCCTGGTATTTCAACCCGGAATCGAAAGTAAGCGTGCTGCGCGATTCGTGGCGAATGTTCAAGGATTTACTGGCGATCCGCCAGAATGCGGCACGCGGATTATATGACTGATGAAAGCACCTGCGCCGGGGATCCAACTGGAAGTTGAGTTGTGGCAGCGCGGGCTGAAACTGGTAGCAGGGGTAGACGAAGCCGGGCGCGGAGCGCTGGCCGGGCCGGTGTATGCGGCGGCGGTGGTTTTGCCAGACGACCCCAAGGTGGAGTCGTTGCTGTTGGGTGTGCGCGACTCAAAGCTGATGACAGCCAACCAGCGTGAGAAAATGGCCGGGGAAATCAAGAATCACGCATCGGGATGGGGAGTGGGCTTTTCCAGCACAAAAGAGATCAACGAAATGGGCATTTTGCCAGCAACGAGACAGGCCATGTGGCGAGCCATCCAAAATTTGCCCCAGATGCCTGATTTCTTGCTAATGGATTTTATCCATTGGCCGGGGCTGAAACATCCACATAAGAGTATGCCCAAAGGCGAAAGTTTGTCCCTGAGTATTGCGGCGGCTTCGGTGCTGGCAAAGACTGCCCGTGATGCGCGGATGCGGGAAATGGATGGGGAGTTTCCGGGTTACGAACTGGCACAGCACAAAGGCTATGGCACAACGGCGCACTGCGCTGCCATTGCGCGGCTGGGGCCGATGGCGGAGCACCGCACTTTGTTTGTTCGCAATGTATTGGCGGCGATAAAAACTATCCAAATTACATTATTGTAATTTTTATACGTTTATGCTACTCTTTAGGGGCCAAAGGAGAGCATATGTTTGCAAAATTGTTAAATCTCAAGCAATCTATTTTTGTTGTGTCGTTGGTTGTGATGCTGGTTCTTGCCAATGTCCAGCCCGCGCTTGCAGCCTGGTACCCAAATAATATTACAGCCCTGGGAGATTCCATCACCCGCGCCTATAACACCGGTTCTACGGGTTTTAGTGATGCCCCGGCAAATTCGTGGACCACTGGGACAAATACCAGCGTAAACAGCCTGTATTCGCGCATCCTGGCAGTCAACCCGCTGATCAGCGCCAAGAATACGAACCTGGCTGTTTCTGGCGCAAAGATGGTTGACCTGAATGGACAGGCTGCCAAAATTGCAACCACAACAGAATATGTCACCATCCTGATGGGAGCAAACGATGTCTGCACCAGCAGCGTGACCAATATGACTGCGGTCGCCACCTTCCAGGCGCAGTTTGAAGCTGCCATGGCAACGATTACCAGCCGCGCGCCGAATGCCAAGGTGTACGTGGTCAGCATCCCGAATGTGTACAACCTGTGGACGGTTTTTAAGAACAACTCAACAGCGCGCGCCACCTGGTCGTTGTTCAAGATTTGCCAATCGCTGCTGGCAAACCCCACATCCACCAAGCAGGCAGATGTGAACCGGCGCGCGGCAGTGCAGCAGCGCAATCGGGAGTTTAACACTGTGCTGGCAACGGTGTGCGCACGCTATACCCAGTGTCATTTTGATAATAACGCTGTTTTCAATACGGTTTTCACCACGGCAGATGTCTCAACGCGCGATTATTTCCACCCCTCGCTAAGCGGACAGACCAAACTGGCGGGCGCGGCCTGGGCTGCAGGAGGGCTTCCGTACCCGTAGTCGCACCCGGAGAGATTAAACTCCAAGTGAATAGAACACAACAAAGGCGGATGGGTGTTTCCCATCCGCCTGATTTTTAGTGCTGAACTGAACTGGAAAAAGAGCGCGCTGAATCACTTTATCGTCGTGATGGACGTCTGGCGCCCAAGTGTATACTGGCCAGCGGTTAAGTCACACGCTCTTTTCCCCTGAGCGCACGGTTCGGTTATTTAATTTAGGTATGAAACATTGTTTTTGCCATTTTGTTGCGTATTCGGCAAAAAACGCCGCTGTTCTTTAACGATTTTGACGTTGTTTTTAAGGCATTTTTGTCTGCATGAAAATTTTGGCACAA
>CAIJPN010000052.1 GCA_903822545.1 uncultured Anaerolineae bacterium
ATCCCTGGCCGCTCTCCCGTTGGGAGAGGGGAGCAATGCAGCGTGGGCAGCCTGGCGCATGGAGATCATGCCGAAGCGGATGTAGGGCGAGAGCGCGGATGTGCCATCTAAATCTAAACGATTACGATTATTATCGTATTCTGAGATTTTCGCCACCGAGTCACTGATATTTAATTGGGTTTTGCTCCGTGTTCTCTGTGGCTCCATGGTAAATTGCTCTAATCGGCGCAAGGCTTCGATTTCGCCGGGAGGAAAGAGCGGGGATGAATCAAAACCTGGTAGCGATTCGGAACGGGGCAATTGGATAACCGGAAAACTATTCGGTGTGGGCAGCGGATTGAGCGTTGGTGGCCGCAGGGCTTTCCAGGTTTTGGAAAAAGGTGTGAAAACGGTATAAGGCTTGCCATCCGGTTTGAGAACCACCGCCGGGTGGTGGACTGTCTGCCCGTGGATCAGGTTCAGCGGCAGGGACGCGGCGATTTTTTTGTCGCGGTCGCGGGCGTAGGGTGTGAAATCTTCTTCGGCGTAGATGGTGGTTGCGCCGGTGGATGTCAGCAGGTTGAACAGGGCCAGTTCCGGGCTGCCGTGACGGATGACCAGGCCGGAACCACGCTTTTTGAGTTCCGAATCCAACTCGGCCAGGCCGCCAAACAGGAAGTGCTGGCGAATCTTGGCTGTATGGGATAAAAGCTGCGGGTCGAGGATGAAAACTGGAATGACCCCGCCCTGTTTGAGAGCGGAGTCAAGCGCCGGGTTGTCGGCCAAACGAATATCGCGCCGAATCCACCAGATGGATGTCATTTTTAGTGCGCAGCGGGCGCTGGTTGAACCGCCAGTGCCTTTTCGCGGATTTCGGCCACAATCGGGTGGTTGTAGATGGCAATCCGGGCATAGATCAAAAGCCCGAACATGATGACCGCGCCAGCCGCGCCAGGCGCCCAGGTACCCACATTTTGCAGCAGGAACCCGCCTATCGTGGGGGCAATGATGCGGGTGGAGCTTTCCACCGAGGCCGAAAGCCCCAGGATGCCACCAACTTCCTGTGGGGCGACGGATTTTGTCAGCGTGGAGGACAGGATGGTGTTCAACAGGCCGCCTGCGAACGAAGTGGGGGCCAAGATGATGAGCAGTACCAGTACGGATGGCGCCAGCGCCCAGCCAACCAATGAAATGGCCATGATGCCGATGGCGGCCACGATCAGCACATCTTCGCGGTATTTGGATGTGATCTTCCCAACCAGGAAGCCCTGGGTGATAACCGAAAGCACACCAACATAAGTCAGGATGTAGCCCGTCTCAACAGCGCTCAGGTTGAATTTTTGCAAGGCATAGAGCGAAAAAATCGTCTGAAAGGTAGCAAAGGCCAGCCCAAAGAAGAAGCGGCTGATGAGCAGGGAGCCGCTAAAGGGGCGTTTGAGCGCCGATAGCAGCGCACCGAGCGTCACGGCCGGGCGTTTTTCGGGCATTTGGGCGCGCTTTTCAGCGGTCAGTGATTCGGGCAGCCAGGCATAGATCAATGCCAGGTTGACGATCGACAACCCGGCAGCGGCAAAGGCCGGAACTGCATAACCCCACTGGCTCAGCAATCCGCCTGCCACCGGGCCGATAATAAAACCGACGCCGAAAGCTGCGCCGATCAGCCCCAACCCTTTCGAGCGGTTCTTTTCATCGGTCACATCCGTGATATAAGCCTGGGCAATGCTCAGGTTGCCGCCGGTCAGCCCGTCAATGATGCGGCTGGCGAATAATATCCACAGCGAGTTGGCAAAGCCAAGCAACAGGAAACCAATAAACGTCCCAAAAACCGAAGCCAGCAGCACCGGGCGGCGGCCAAAACGATCCGAGAGACGCCCGAGAATGGGCGCGCCAACCAGTTGCGCCACGGCGTAAGATGCCACCAGCAGCCCGGTCACAAAGCTGTTGGCTTCAAAGGTTTTGGCATAATAGGGCAGCAGCGGCAGGATCAGGCTGAAGCCCAACAGGTCGATAAAAACCACGAGAATGATGGAAAAAAGCATTTTTTTGTTCATAAATGTCCTTTGTGAAGTGATTTAGTCTGAATGATAGGCATTATACATTTTGTCTATATTTTGTCAATGTTTTGTTTTGGTTTTGGAAAATCAAAAACCGGTGGATAGCGGCCCACCGGCTTTTTCCTACTCGAAGGCTTGAGCCTGCCCCTTACCAATCGCGCCCTGACTCGTAATGCCATTTAACCAGCATTTCCCCGGCTGATTCTTTGAACACATCCCGGTCGTGGGTGGTGAACATATTGCGCCAGTTGCCAGCTTTGCCTTTTGGCAAAAAGCTGGCAATCGACTCGTTGCGTTTGGCCTGCCACTCCTCGTCGAGATTCTGCCCCATCTCCTGGGTGATTTCCGCTTCGAGGGCGGGGTCAGCTTCAACACCAAGAAAAGCCCATAGTTTTTGCATCTCAGCAAAGGGGCGGGCCAGCAAATCTTCATAGCGCAGCGAAAAGAACCGGTCGCCGTACAACCTTTTCCCCTCGGATTCAATCTCAGTCAGGTCATCCACCCAGCGTTTGGCCGTGCGGCGGATAAAGTCATCGGTGAAAATGCTGCGGCGGCCATCGGTGAAGGGTGTTTGATCAACCTTGAGCGCCTCGATGATGCGGCGATCTTCGGCGGTCAGGAATTTGGATTCCTCCACAAAATTGCGGAATCGCTCCGAAATCAGCACATCGCGCCCATCGCGGACGATGTAGATGATTTTGGCGTCGGGATACACCGCGTAAGTATCGCGCACCACCTGCCCATGGATCGTGGACGATGGGCTTTTGTCGCCAACGATGCGTTTGCCCTGGCGGGCGGCATCGCGCTCCATGATGAAATCGGCGGCGGCGCGCATCACCAGCGGCGAAAGGTCGCGGCCCTGGTTCCAGCGGTTGGATTTGCGCGAGAGCCAGTCGGCGGCCTCGGGCGTATCCACCAGCGATTTGAGCATTGGCGCGCGGGTGAAGAAGTGCGCCTGGTAGTTGCAGTGGACTTCGGGGTGCAGGCGCGCCAGGCGCATCAGGATGGTCGTGCCCGAACGGGCGTGGCCCATGATGAAAAACTTCTCGCGAGGGAAGAATTGCCTGACCTCGGCCACTTCCTCGGCGGTAATAGCCGGGATTTCGGCGCGTTTTTTGGTCTGGGGTTCGCCCTGGCGTAAGACGCGCAGGGCGGTTTTTAGACGGGGGATGAATTGCATTTAATCTCCAATGATTGCCAGTAATACCAATCTATAGATTTGTATTACAACTATTTACCGTTTCCAGTTCAACATCACCAGCCCGGCCAGGCAGACGAAAATGCCGAGGATGTTGACCCACGAGATTTTATCCTTGAACAGGAAAATCGCCACCGGCAGCAGGATCAGCGATGCGACGACATTGACCAACACTGCGGCAATTCCCAGGTTCCACCCGGAGCGGTAGACCATTAAAAAGCCAAACTCAATCCCGACGATGGCGAGGGCAAGCAGGAAGCTGGCCCAGTTGAGTTGTTTCAATTCAGCCAGAACACCATTTGGGGCGGGAAAGAAAAAAGATGAGAAAATAGTGATGAGCAGGGCGACCGCGTAGGTTACAACCAGCGAAATGGAAAAATTGATGTTCGATGGGGTGCTTTTGGCGCTGAAATGATACAGCGCGCTGGAGAGAATTGCCAGCGAGATGGAGAAGTAGTAGAGGAACATGGGGCGTTTTCCGGTCATGGAAGTATATCAAACCGCGAAGCACGCTAAGGGCGCGAAGTTTTTAAGATTTTCCTTCGTGCTCTTGGCGACTTTTGCGGTTCGTTTCCTTTAGCACATCCAAAATAAACGCGGCTGTTTTCTTGCCGGATGTGCCGTCGGTGTAGGTGATTTCGTTTTCGATGAATTGGCGGCGCTCGGCGGAGTCGAGTTGGGGATTCTGCAGGTAGGCGTTGAGCGCATCCCGCAGTTGGGACTCGTCTGTAGCTACCTTTCCGGCCCTGGCCTGGCGGAAGCGCAGGTGGGTGGGCCAGTTGCCGATATCTTTGAGCGCCAGCGAGAATTTGCCGGGAATGTTCCAGCCGCCGGGGGTGTCGAGTACGGCGGCGATCATCGGCGTGTCGTGGACGGCGCACTCGACCAGCATGGTGGAGTAGACCGTCACCATGATGTCGGAATAAGCCAGCATGGATGTTTTTTCGGGCATGTCCTCGCCGCCGTAGTAGCCCAGCGACCCGCCCAGCGGCACTGGCTGGACAACATGCACATGCGGATACTGTTTTTCCAGCTCGAAAACGCGCTTGCGCTCGTCGGCAAAAATCTTGGGCTTGTCCTGGAAGTGGCTGGGATGCAGGCGGATCAGCAGTTGGGATGGCTCGGCAAGAGAATCGGACGAAACCAGCTTGGCCAGGGCTTCGATGTTGGGGAAATTGGGCGCAAAGTGAACAAAACTGCTGGCGTAGGAAATCAGCTTGCGGTTGGGGTCGAGGCCGTGAAGCTGGAAATACTCGTCGCGGGGCATCAGCCACTCGCGGCGCAGGTAGCCATCGTAGGAGGGAATACCGCCAATGTGGACTTTTTCGGGATTCCAGTCTGAGCCTTTGACCAGTTCATCTTTTTGGAGCTGCGACCAGCAGGTGGCCCACTCGACTGGCGCGCCGGAGACGTTGTAGCTGGATGAGTTATCCCAGCCGACGATGACGGTCATGGTGGGGATGCCTTTATCGGCGGCTTCACGCAAGAGATAACGGTCGATTCTCCAGCCGGGCGTGGATGCGATGACCAGATCAGGCTGGTACTTCTCAAATAAATCGGTATACAGATGCGGGTTGTATTTTGCCTGGGCGTTGACCAGGGCTTTGCGGGCGGCGCTGCTGGAGCGTAGGATCAAAGTCGCCAGCGCAGATGGAATCCATATCCCCAGGCGGAATTTCCACGAATTTTCGGCCCAGACTTCCCAAATGTGGCTGTCCATGGCTTCGGTGTTGATGCGCCACGAGCCGCCGACGCGCCGCAGGTAGCCGAGCAGCCACTGCCAGCGCGGTTCGACCGTGTTGGCGTAGCGGTTGGCGTCTTTGATGCGCAGGCTTTCGAAGGTCAGGCCGGGGCGGCCAAAACGGGCTTCGAGCTGGGTTTTGATTTCGTCATCGGTCAGCAGGATGACTTTCACGCCCGCGGCCAGCAGGGCCGGGACGAGGTCGGATTGCAGGAAGTAGATGACCGCCATGCCGTGGTCGGCGGAGATGAAGATGCGTTTTGTCATAGTGTTGAGTGGGGCAGGCTTAAGCCTGTCTTACGAGTAATACCATTTGAAAATCTGGTCATACACCGCCAGCATGATCTTTTTGATCGGGGAAGCCTGGATGATGCGCTGGAACAATGACTTTTTGCCAGCCCTGGCCGTTTTTGGGATATTTCCCTTCACATAATCGGTTGTGTTCGACAGATTCATCACCAGCGGGTCGCTGACCATCAACCGGAGATAGCCCGTCGCGTTCATGCGCTGGTCGAGTTGCTTGACCTGGCCCATCGGTTTATCCATATCAAAGGGCAGGAACTGCGCCAGCGTGGATTTGTAAGCCACAAACTGCCAGTGCGAAGCGCCAGCCATCGCTCTCTTGTTCTCGAAACTCATCATCCAGTCTTTCGTTTCCGCATAAATCTTTCGGTTTTCGGCTTCATCCTGCCCGAGCGAGCGGTTGAACTCCCAGAAGGTTTCCCAGGGGATGAACTGGCCTTCTTCGAGCGTGGCGTTTTCCCCGGCCCACGCGCGGGTGGATGTGTGGAATTCGGGGTTGGTGCGGAAAGGCCGGGCTGTGACCATGCCCACCTTCGGGAAGGTTTCGAGCAGTTCCACCGAGCGGGAGAGCCAGCCGGGATAGTAGAGAATATCACTGTCAGCGTAGGCCACAATCTCGCCGGGCGCGCCCGCCAGGATGATGTTCCACGCCCCGCCTTTGCCCATATTTTTTTCGGAGAGAATAAGATACTGGATTCGCCCCGCTTCTTTTTCCGCCACGAGGAAATCCCGCGCTTCGGGGCAGCTGCCGTTATCGAAAATCATCAGGTCGAAGGGCAGGCCGGGGTCGTTGCGCATCGATTCGAGCGAAACCTTGAGCACATCCAGCGCTTCGGCGTAGAATCCGCTCAGGAAGGGGATGTAATTCAGCACCGCAACGGTGATCCGCTGTGGTTTGGCAACTTCGTTGACGAATTTGGCGGGGTTTTGGCCTTTACGCATATTCGATACTCGTTATTCGGGATTCGGAATTCGCTATTCGATATTCGGTGGTTGGGTGGTCGATTATCGAATACCGATGATTTTTTGCAGCCGCCAAATGGCGTTGGATAACCTGGTTGATCCCAGCGCCAGCAGCGGCCAGGCTTCGATTTTGCGCCACAGGCGGGCAAAATCCAGCGTTTGCGGCAGGATTTTCCCACCCACCAGGCGTTTATTTGTATCCAGCAGGGTGAAGCGCGTCATCGGGCGGCCACCGGCCAGCTGGATGTTGGTCTTCGTCTCGGGGTGCTTGTAGTGCGGCTGTCCGCCGGGCAGGTGGGAATAATTGTGGTTCTGGTGGATGATCATCACATCGGCGGTGGCGTCGATGGCGGGGAAGCCGCTTTTCAGGGCGTGGTAGATCATCCAGTTATCCCAACCGGCGCGGCCAATGATGAAGGGCGGAATTTCAACGAAAGTTGACAATGGAAAGAGAAAGTAATCGCTTCCGGCCGGACGATGCAGTTCACCCTGGCTTTTGACTTTTGACCTGAGACTTGCCTGCCAGCCTGCGGAGAAATCCAGCAAAGTGGTTTGTTCCCAGTCCCAGCGCTGGCCCATGACGACGAATTTCTCCAGCTTTGCTGAGACATTTTTCGCCGCTGTGACAAGATCATCAAACAGGATGATGTCGGCATTGACGATGGCGTACATCTGGCTGGGGCTGGATTCTCTCGCTAAACGGAACATGGCGTCCATCCGCGGCGCGCCGCTTGGGCTGCGCGGAATCTCGCGGATGTGGATCAAGCCCAATTCGGTGGCGATCTCTGCCAGGCCGGGTTCGTCGCCCAGCAAAACCACCGCCACATCCGGCAGCTTTGTCCACGAGGTGATGGCATTGCGCTGGATGGTGGCAATGTGCGGGTCGGTGAAAGGCTTGGGGGCGGAAAAAACAGTGATCAGTGGGGCAGTCATCAGTTTTTGGATGAAATACGAAAGAGGAAAGAGAAACGTTATCTTCTTTCTTCTTTGCTTCTTTCGTCAATCTCGGTCATGGTTTTGTGGCGGATTCCGGCGTTGATTTCGGCCAGTTCTGGCTCTTTTTGGACAATTTCGAGCACATCGTACCATGTAAATTGCGGTTTGTCAGACAAACGTGCGAAAATCGCGCGGATGAATTTCAGGTCTTCGGGGGTGTCCACCGTCCAGCGCAGCGAGCCGTAATCGGGGCGATGGTGAAGCTGGGCGATGTGAAAACCACGCTGGGAAAGGCCTTTTGTCGAGTTGTAGGTCACAGGTTGAGGGGCGTTTGATTTATGACCCGTGACCTGTGTTTCGAATTGTGTGCCTTCGTAGATGAACGGCATGACGTGTTCACGGTGGAAGGTGGCGGTCGATTCTTTCCAGGCGCGTTCGAGCGCGGAAAAGGTGCAGGCTTCCACATCCAGCCCGATGGGGAAGCTGCGGCCAAAGGGCGGCGGCAGGCGGTTGCAGGCGAAGTCTATGCTTGGTGAGCGCTCGGCAGTGAGCAGGCTGATGGTTTGGTCGATAATTCCAGGGTCAATCAACGGGCAGTCGGCGGTGATGCGGACGATGATATCTGGCTGGTGGGCGCGTGCGGCCTGGTAATAACGATCCAGCACATCATGGAGCGAACCCCGGAAGTGGGGAATGCCCATCGCGGCAGCAAAATCAGCCACAGGGCGGTCAGATTCGTCGGTGGTGGTGGCGATTAAGATGGAATCCAGCTGTGCGGCGCGTTGAGTCTGCTCGATCACATGCTGAATCATGGGCTTCCCGGCAAGTTCCAAAAGGACTTTGCCGGGAAGGCGGGATGAGCCCATGCGGGCCTGGATGATGGCAAGGGTTTTCATAAACTGGCTGATATTATCACACGCGCGCGGCGTTTTCAGTATAGTATACTTTTCTTTATCCCATCCCCGGAGCCAAAAATGTCGATTTACCCGCTTTTTCGCAGCCTGTTGTTCAAGCTTGACCCCGAAAGCGCGCACCAGCTTACACTTCAACTGATGCGCATCGGCGGGATTTGGCCGGTGAACCCGGTTTTGCGTACCATTTTTGCCGCGCCACAAAAGCCGGTGGAAGCCTTTGGATTGACTTTCCCCAACGCTGTGGGATTGGCCGCCGGTTACGATAAAGATGGCCTGGCTGTGGCTGGACTCTCCGCCCTGGGGTTTGGTCACATTGAAGTGGGCACCATCACCCCGAAGCCGCAGCCCGGAAACCCCAAACCACGCGTCTTTCGCTTGGTGGAAGATGAAGGTATCATCAATCGGATGGGTTTTCCGGGGTTGGGGGCGGAATTTGCCCGGCAGCAGTTATCGGCGTTCCTTCACCGTCCGCTGCCAGCCATTTTGGGGGTGAACCTGGGAAAAAACAAAGATACCCCGCTGGAATCGGCTGCCGAAGATTACATTACCTTGCTGAAAATCTTCACCCCGCTGGCAGATTACCTGACCATCAACATCTCCTCGCCAAACACAGTCGGGCTGCGGCGTTTGCAGGGCCGCGAGATGCTGGAGCAGCTACTGGGGGCGGTTGCCAAAGAGCGAGAAACCCTCACCCCCGGCCCCTCTCCTGCCGGGAGAGGGGGGAAAGTGCCAGTGTTGGTGAAAATTGCCCCAGATTTGTCTGACGAGGAGTTGGATGATGCTGTGGGCGTGATCCTGGAGATGGGCATGGATGGTGTTATTGCCACGAATACCACGCTCAGCCGCGAGGGGCTGCGCTCAAAGCGCCAGGGAGAATCAGGCGGGTTAAGCGGTGCACCGCTGACAGGGCGGTCTGACTTCGTGCTGGGAAAAGTTGTGGCGCGGGTCAATGGCCGGGTTCCAGTAGTCGGCGTGGGCGGAATCATGAGTCCCGATGACGCGAAAAGAAAAATAGACCTGGGAGCAACGCTCGTGCAGGTCTATTCGGGTTTGGTTTATCGCGGGCCAGGGCTGGTGAAGGAGATTGTGAGGGCGCTGTAAATACCCCTCACCCTCTGCCCTCCCCAAAGGGGGAGGGGACTCTTGTCCCCCTCTCCCGCCGGGAGAGGGGCCAGGGGTGAGGGCTTTTATGCTTCTACAAACTCCCCGCCGCTGATGGTTTGTTCGGTCAGGCGGCGGCTGGAACTGAAGGTGAAGCTGACTTCGATTTGCTGGTAGCAGCGCCCGGCACCCATGAGTACTTTGCGGCAGTGGTAGATGTCGCCGCTCTCTTTGTATTCGATGCTCAGGTCGTTGTCGACATCCACCCGGCCTTCAATGATTTCTCCGCAGCGTTTGCATTTAACCTGGTAAACATAATATTTGTCGCTGCGGGTTTGGGCGCGGGTGAAAAACTGGTTGAGTTTCTTGAAGAAGCCCATGTGGCCTCGCTAAATGGTGATGGTGCGCAGGATGGTTTCGATTTCGTCGATCTCTTCCTGTGAAAAGGCCAGGTTGCTGATAGATAGGATATTTTCTTCCAGCTGGGCCACGCTGCTGGCGCCGATCAGCGCGGAAGTGACGGTGGGATTGTGCAACACCCAGGCAATCGCCATCTGTGAGAGGGTTTGCCCGCGTCGCACGGCAATGGGTTTGAGCTTACGCACTTTTTTGATGTTGGCATCCACATCTTTTTTATTGAACCACAGCGCTTCGGGGCGGGCGGCGCGCGAGCCTTCGGGGATGCCGTTCAGGTAGCGGTCGGTGAGCAGCCCCTGGGCCAGTGGTGAGAAGACGATGCAGCCCATGCCTTCATCCTCGAGCGCATCGGTCAGGCCGTTTTCGATCCAGCGGTTGATCATGCTGTAGGATGGCTGGTGGATCAGGCAGGGTGTGCCCAACTCGCGCAAGATTTGGGCGGCGCGGTGGGTTTCTTCGGGGCTGTAGGATGAGATGCCCACATACAGGGCTTTTCCCTGGCGGACGGCGGCGTCCAGCGCCAGCATGGTTTCTTCCAGCGGGGTGTCGGGGTCGGGGCGGTGGCTGTAGAAGATGTCCACATAATCCAACCCCATGCGTTTGAGCGACTGGTCCAGGCTGGCGAGCAGGTATTTGCGCGAGCCAAATTCACCGTAAGGGCCGGGCCACATGCGCCAGCCTGCCTTGGTCGAGATGATCAACTCATCGCGGTAAGGGGCAAAATCCTTGCGCAGCAGTTCGCCCATGGTCTCTTCGGCAGAGCCGGGCGGCGGCCCGTAGTTGTTGGCCAGGTCGAAGTGTGTCACACCCAGGTCAAAGGCCCGGCGGGTCATGGCGCGGGCGTTCTCAAAGTGATCTACACCGCCAAAGTTGTACCACATGCCCAGTGAGACAACCGGCAGCAGCAATCCACTGCGCCCGGCGCGGCGGTATTTCATAATATCGTAACGGGTTTCAGATGCGGTATAGTTCATATTCTTTCCTTATTTCGCGCACAAAAGCGCCACCCAATCATTGATCTGGCGCTTTTCAACCAGCTTCAGACCGTGTTGTTCTGCAGATGCCACCACGCCATCGGCCTGGTGGTCGAGAATGCCCGATAGGATAATATGCCCGCCTGGTTCAATCAAATCGGCCATTCTGGCATCGAACAGGCGAATTAGTACTGGGGCGAGGATGTTTGCCAGCACCAGCGGAGCGCTGGAAATGGGGAATTTCCCGGCACGGACTTCATCCACCGAACCGAGGCCGATGACAAAAGCCTCAGCCTGGATACCGTTATTTGTGGCATTTTCGCGGCTGTTTTTGACCGAAGCCTCATCAATATCTACACCCAGGGCCATTGTCGCGCCCAGTTTGATTGCCGCCACCGAGAGAATCCCCGAACCGCAGCCAATGTCGATGGCGGTGGAGATGCTGCTTTTATCAGACACCACTTCCAGGAGTTCAAGGCACAGCTGGGTGGTGGGGTGTGTCCCGGTGCCGAAGGCCATGCCCGGGTTGATGCGGATGGCGATGCGCGCCGGGTCGGGCGAATCCATCCATGCGGGCAGGATGATCTGGCGTTTGCCAATGGGAATGGGCCGGTATTGGAATTTCCAGGCTTCCATCCAGTTCTGGTCAACGATCATGTTATAAGACGGGTTGGGCAGGGGTTGGATCATGCCCAGGTAGAAGAGCGCCTCTTCCAACTGGCGTTGGGTTTCGAGCAGGGTTTCATCTGCATTGAGATAAGCGCGCACGGTAATATCACCCGTGGGGGTGCCTTCGTCCTCATCGTTGACAAATTTAACGGATTGTTCGGTCATTACGCCATCGGGGGCGAAACGCCCAAAAACATCGGCGACGGCTTCGGCCAGTTCACCGTTTACGGTCATGGATACTTCGAGCCAGTTGGTCATTTTTTTGTCACTTTGGAGGGAATTTTCAAATCGATAGATTTTAACCTGGGTTTTTCAATCGTCACCAGCCCGGCGCTGGTGTGCGGGCTGGCAAGTTCCAGGAATTTTGACAGTTTTCTCATGATCCCGCTCAAGATGGTGGCTTCGGCCTGACTTTTCTTAAGGGCTGGAGCACGATCATTTGTGGGGGCTTCCCGGCGCGGCGGTGGGTTACCCGCCGAAGAACTCATTCAGCTTATCCACAAAGCCCTTCCCTTGTGGCTTGGGCGTGGTGCCGAGCGTTTTTGCCAGTTTTTCGAACAATTCGCGTTGCTCGCTGGTCAGTTTGGTTGGGATTTCGACATTAACGATAATGTTCTGATCGCCGCGTGTACTCTGCCGGATGCGCGGAACGCCCTTGCCTCGCAGGGTGAACACCCGTCCTGGTTGTGTGCCCGATGGGATGGTAAGCTTTTCTTTACCATCCACGGTGGGCACTTCGATTTCTGCGCCCAGGACAGCCTGGGCGATGTTGATATCCAGGTCAAGAATGATGTCTTCGCTGCGGCGCTTGAAATATTCATGTGGTTTTACATCCACTACCAGGAACAGGTTGCCGTTGGGGCCGCCGTTGCTGCCGGGCTGGCCCTCGCCTGGCAGGCGGATCTGCATCCCGTTGTCAATGCCGGCCGGGATGGAGACTTTTTTCTTCACCTTTTTGCGTTCCTGCCCACGCCCGGCGCAGGTGTGGCAGGTTTTTGCGATAATCTGCCCGCGTCCATTACATTTGGGGCAGGTGACCGTTTCGACCATCTGAATGACAAAAGCCTGGCGCATCTGGCGCACTTCGCCGCGCCCGCCGCAGTTATCGCAGGTTGAAACGCTGGAGCCGGGTTCTGCGCCGTTGCCGTAACAGGTCGTACAGGTTTCATCTCGCTCAAACTGGATATCCTTTTCGACACCGAATACGGCCTCTTCAAAAGTCAGTTCTATCGACATCTGGAGATCGCGCCCGCGCCGGGGCATATTGCGCCGCGACCCGCCGCGCCCGCCGCTGCCAAAACCGAACAACTCCTCAAAAATATCGCCAAAGTTAACACTGAAATCCTGCATCCCACCCATATCGCCCAGCCCGGCGCGCCCAAAACGGTCATATTGCGCGCGTTTCTGCGGGTCAGAGAGTACGCCATAGGCCTCATTGATTTCTTTGAATTTGTCTTCGGCATCCGGGTCTTTGTTCACATCTGGGTGGAATTGGCGAGCTAATTTGCGAAAGGCCTGCTTGATTTCTTCCGGGCTGGCGCTTCGTTCGATCCCAAGGACTTCGTAATAGTCACGGTTTGTGGTCATTTTTCACCAAACTACTCTTTCACATCGCCATCGACGATGTCTTTCCCAAAAAAAGGCTTGGTCACGCGGGTTGGCCCGGGGCGTATCTGTTGTTCGGATGGAGCCTGTTTGTGTGTGGAACTGCCTATTTTTTGGATGGATTGTTGCAGCGAGTCGTAATTAATGCGGATACCTTCGAAATTGTTTACACTGAGACTGGTTTTCAACTTATGAATGTCATTCAATATCTCGTCTTTCAATGCATCTGGGATTTTATGCCAGAATTCGTTCAGTTTTTTCTCAGCCTGGTAAATGCTGTTGTTGGCCTGGTTGAGCAGGTCGATGTTTTCACGGCGGCGGCGGTCTTCGCTGGCGTGAATCTGGGCATCTTCCTGCATTTTGCTGATCTCTTCTGCTGAAAGTCCCGAGGAAGCTGTCAGGGTGATGGATTGTTCGCGGCCGGTGGATTTATCCATGGCGGTTACACCCAAAATCCCATTGGCGTTGATGTCAAAGGTCACCTGGATTTGTGGAATTCCGCGCGGAGCCGGGGGAATTCCATCCAGGATGAATTTCCCCAGCGATTTGTTATCTGCCGCCATCGAGCGTTCACCCTGTACTACGTGGATTTCCACTTGCGGTTGGTTATCTGTCGCGGTGGAGAAAACCTCGCCGCGACGGGTGGGGATCGTGGTGTTGCGCGCAATCAGGGGCGTGGCGATGCCACCCATCGTTTCAATGGACAGCGTCAGCGGGGTTACATCCAGCAGCAGCACATCCTGCACTTCCCCGCCCAGTACCCCGGCCTGGATGGCCGCCCCAATCGCCACTACCTCGTCAGGATTCACCCCGCGATGCGGTTCGCGTCCGAACAAGCGCCGCACTGTTTCCTGGATGGCTGGCATGCGCGTCATCCCGCCCACCAGCACCACTTCCTGGATGTTTTCAGGACGCAGTTTGGCATCTTCAAGTGAGCGGTGAACCGGCAACAGGGAGCGTTCCAGCAGGTCAGCGGTAAGCTGCTCCAGCTTGGAGCGAGTCAGCGAAAGGTTGAGGTGTTTTGGCCCGTTCGCATCCGCCGAAATGTACGGGAGCGAAATTTCTGTCTGCATAATCGATGAAAGCTCAATTTTGGCTTTCTCGGAGGCCTCTTTTAGCCGTTGCAAAGCCTGGCGGTCTTTGCTCAAATTGATACGGGTTTCCTGGTGGAAAACTTCTACCAGGTGTTCCATGATGCGCTGGTCGAAGTCATCCCCGCCCAGGAAGGTATCGCCGCTGGTGGCGATGACCTCGAAAACTCCTTCGCCTACTTCCAATATCGAAACATCCAGCGTACCGCCACCCAGGTCAAAAACCATGATGGTTTCGTTCTTGCTCTTATCCAGCCCATAGGCCAGTGATGAGGCCGTTGGCTCGTTGATGATGCGCAGCACATCCAGCCCGGCGATTTTCCCGGCATCTTTGGTGGCGTTGCGTTGGGCATCGTTGAAATAGGCCGGGACGGTGATCACAGCCTTGTTGATCGACTCACCCAGGTACGCTTCGGCGTCACGCTTCATCTTTGTCAGGATCATGGCCGAAATTTCGGGTGGCGCGTAGTTTCTATTATTCATCAATACCCGCACATCGCCATTTTCGGCTGCTTCCACTTTATAAGGCACGCGATGGGCGGTTTTTTGCACCATCACGTCGTTGAATTTGCGCCCCATAAAGCGTTTTACTGAAAAAACAGTATTTTGCGCGTTAATAATTGCCTGGTTGCGTGCCGGGCGGCCCACAATGCGTTCGCCGTTCTTGTTGATGGCCACAACTGAAGGAACCAGTCGCTCGCCCTCAGCTGATGGAATCACGATCGGGTCATTACCCATCATCACGGCCATGACCGAATTTGTTGTTCCGAGGTCGATGCCTAATATTTTTCCCATGCCATCCCCCGCATGAACTTACTGGGCAACCTTCACAAGCGCGGGGCGCAGCACACGCTCACCCATGATGTAGCCTTGCTGTAAAACCGCAATCACCGTACCTGATGGGTAAGTATCAGATGGTTCTTGCATAATCGCCTCGTGCATGTTCGGGTCGAATGGTTTGCCCTCGGCCTCGATGCGTATTACACCTTCCTTTTCCACGGTTGCCTGGAATTTACGATACACCAGTTCTACACCGCTGGCCCAGGAATTTTCTGCCGGGCGGTTTGCCAACGCGCGCTCCAGGTCATCCATTACCGGCAGGAACTTCTTAATTGTCTCACCGGTCGTCCAGCGGCCCAACTGCTCACGCTCCATCTCGGTGCGGCGGCGGAAATTTGTAAAATCAGCCCGTTCGCGCTGCAAACCATCCAGGTACTCCTGCTTTTTCGCTTCGGCTTCAGCCAGTTTGGATTGGAGCAACTCAAACTCTGCAGCAGATACGCTTCTCGTAGCTGGAGCTTCGCCCGATGACTGCGAATCTGCCCCGGATGTTGCCACCGTTTCCTGTTCAGGTTGCAACTCTTTGTTTTTGTTCTTCTTAGTAGTCATATAGCCCATCACCTGTGAAAAGAATTTGTTCCCTGATTTTGTCACCGTAAACCGCCTCCATGCGGACGGTTGGCGTTACTTTATCAGATACTTTTCCCGGTATCCCCGGCAAACGTATCGTTAACCAACTCGCTCAACAACCCGGCCACATACCGGACGGTGGGAATTGTCCGATTATACGACATGCGCATCGGCCCAAGCACACCCAACGTGCCGGTAATCAGCCCTGGCGCGCCGTAACGCGCCAGCACCATCGAACATTGGCGCAGTTCAGCCCAGGTTCCCTCGCCGCCGATCAGCACCTGCACGCCGCCCACATCGCTTGCCATCACCGTGCGTGCCAGCAGTTCTTCCAGCAAGGAGCGTTCCTCGAACAGACGCAGCGCCCGCCGCGCCTCATCCGATGTGTTAAATTCCGGCTCGGCCAGTACATTCGTCAGACCGTCATAATACAACTCGCCGCTGGTTTTGGCAGTCATACGCTGCATATCGGCAGTCACCAGCAGGGCAATATCTGCTTCCAGTGCATCTGTGCGAGTAGCAGTGGCCTTGATTTCAGCCAGTGTGCGCCCGCTATAAGCCTGGTTCAGCCGGTTGGCCGTGGCTGATAGCTTTTCCTGCGAAACTGGCTCAGAGAGTGCCAAAATCTGCTGGTTGACCTCACCGCCAATCGTCACCAGCACCATCAGCACCTGCCGACCCTGGGTGGCGATCAGCTCCAGGTGCTTGAAACGCACCTGTTCAGCGTGCGGCGCCGTGACGATGGAAACTGCCTGGGCCTGCTGAGCCAGCACCGAAGCTGCCAGCGTCATCCACTGGTCAACTTCTGGCCGTGACTGGTGAAATTGGTGGCTGATGGTGTGCTGCACCGTCTCAGGCAGTTCGGCCTGGTGCATCATCTGGCTGACGAAAAACCGGTAGCCATCCTCGCTGGGCACGCGCCCGGCGGAGGTATGCGGCTGGCGCAGGTAGCCCATCTCGGTCAGCGCCACCATCTCATTGCGCACAGTGGCCGAACTCATATCTAACCGGTAATGCGCGACCAGGTGCTGCGAGCCGATTGGCTGGGCAGTATCTATATAGTCGCGTACAACCAGGATGAGCAGGGTTTTTTGGCGTTCGGTCAGGTCTGGCATAGGCAGGGAACAGTTTTGTGGTCATTTTTAGCACTCGTGTATTGAGAGTGCTAAATTGTTGGAATTAATCATAACATGCCGGTAGGGGAGCGTCAATTATTTGTTGTAAATGCAAATGAATTTCTAACCATCGGGCAAGCCCTTGACAAAGTTGTCTCCTTATTTATAATAGTTCTAAATTTAGAACAATTCTAATTAAGAGATGCTATGTCCAACTATCAGACCCTGACCACCACCCTGCAACAAAGCGGAATGCGCATCACCCCGCAGCGTGTCGCCATCTGCAAGCTGTTGACCGAAACCGAGGAGCACCCCACCGCCGCCCAGATTTTCGAGCAGGTGAAGGCGCAGTACCCGTCCATCTCGCTCGCGACGGTCTATAACACGCTGGATACGCTCGTTAACCTGGGCGCGCTCAATGTGCTCGGCCACGCGGGCGATGACCACGTTCACTACGACGCCGATACCGAGCCGCACGTCAACCTGGCCTGCATCTCCTGCCACAAAATTGTGGATATTCCCTCCGAGCATGTCCACCACCTGGATAGCGAAATCACCTCTGCCAGCGGTTTCAAGCTGCTCGGGGCGCGGGTGCTGTATTACGGCCTTTGCCCCGAATGCCAGAGCAAGCCGCAGGGCAAGGCAAAAACATGGTAAACCAATAAACCATGGAGACACGGAGTTCACGGAGTTAAAAAAGGTTTTTCCCCCGTGTTCTCTGTATCTCCATGGTGGAAATTCAAGGAGCAAACATTGTGACAACCCCCGAAATCACCCTCCCAAAAGAAGGGATGCGCTGCACCGACGCATTGACCGATACCCTGCGCGGTTACCAGGGCATCGAAAAAGTCGAATTTGATGTTGAATCCGGCCAGTTGAAGGCCGTATATGACCCGCGAATTCTCTCCAATGAGACCGCCATGCAGGTGATCCGCCAATCCGGGCAGGTGGCGGCGACCAAGGTGGCGCAGTGCGCGGCCAAACGCGTCAACGGCGCGGCGGCCTGCGCGGGCTGCGCCGGAGCGATGGGCAAGGCGCTCCAACTCCAGTACCAGAATGCTGCCGCTTTGCCGGTGGCAAACTTCCAGAGCGGAACAATCACTGCCAGCCTGAACCAGCCCTCGCAGCTGAATGGCGATGCAGCCGAAGTCAGCGCCACTTTCCTCGGCCAGGAAAAGCCCGCTGAAACGAAATCTGCCGTAAGCCAGGAAAAACTCGAAGTTATCTTCACCGTAGTAAATGCCGTGAGCGGACTTGCGGCCTTTATCGGCTCACAGGCCGGGCTGGATCCGCTGGTGGTGACCGTTTTGTGGGTGGTTGCCTACATCTCCGGCGGATATTTTGGCGTGCTGGCCAGCCTGGAGGCGCTGAAAGAGAAAACGCTCAACGTTGACCTGCTGATGCTGCTGGCGGCGCTCGGCGCGGCTTTTGTCGGGTCGCCCGCCGAGGGAGCGATGCTGCTGTTCCTGTTTTCGGTGTCGAACACGCTGCAAAGCTACGCTATGGACAGGAGTCGCAAGGCCATCGAAAAACTGCTCGACCTGCGCCCCCGCGCAGCCACCGTGCGGCGCGGCTCGCGGCTGGTGACGCTGCCGGTGGAGCAGCTGACCCTCGGCGATGTGGTTGTCGTGCGCCCCGGCGAGCGTTTCCCCATCGACGGAGAAGTCATCAGCGGCGAATCGGACGTGAACCAGGCCACTATCACCGGCGAGAGTATGCCCGTGCATAAATCCACCGGCGCGAGTGTGTTCGCGTCTACGCTCAACGGCAGCGGCTCGCTCGAAATCCGCGTTACGCGGCTGGCTAAAGACACCACCCTGGCGCGCATCGTCCAGATGGTCGAGGAAGCCCAGTCCACCAAGGCCAACACCCAGCGCATGCTCGACGATTTTGAGCGCTACTACGCCATTTTCGTGCTCGGCGCGGCGGCTTTGCTGATTTTCGTGCCCTGGCTGCTGCTCGGCCAGGCCTTCGAGCCCACCTTTTACCGCGCCATGACCTGGCTGGTGGTGGCCTCGCCCTGCGCCCTGGTCATTTCCACCCCGGCCAGTATTCTGAGCGCTATTGCCAACGCGGCCCGCAATGGCGTGCTGTTCAAGGGCGGCGTGCATCTGGAGAAGACCTCCACACTCAAAGTGCTGGCCTTCGACAAAACCGGCACGCTGACCACCGGCGAACCGGCGCTGAACGAAGTTTATGCGCTGAATGGGGATGCGGATGGGCTTTTACGCCGCGCCGGGGCGGTGGAGGCCCGCTCGGAGCATCCCCTGGCGAAGGCCATTTTCCACGCCGCCCAAACCCTGGACCCGCACCTGCCTGCCGCTACCGAATTTCGCGCCACCCCCGGCCAGGGCGTCGAAGCCAGCGTGGACGGTGAAAAGCTCTGGATTGGCAACGAGCGCATGTTCGTTGAGCGCGGCGTTCACATCCCCGATGATTTACTGGCCAAGGCGCGCGGCTGGGAAGATGAAGGGCAGACGGTGATGTATGTTTACGCCCTCACCCCAACCCCTCTCCCGGTGGGAGAAGGGCTTATGAACCCCTCCCCCCTCGGGGGAGGGGCAGGGGTGAGGGGTTTCCTCGGCCTTATCGCCGTCTCTGACTCCCTCCGCCCCGATGCCATCGAAATGATCAAGGGCTTAAAAGCCGCCGGAATCGAGCGCGTGGTCATGCTGACGGGAGATAACCCGCGGGTGGCCGCCAAAATCGCCGCCCGGGCGGGTGTGGACGAGTTCCATGCCGGGCTGCTGCCGCAAGATAAAGTCACGGTGCTGAAAACGCTCCAGCACAAATACGGCCCGGTCGCCATGGTCGGCGACGGCGTGAACGACGCCCCCTCGCTGGCAACCGCTGATATTGGCATCGCCATGGGCAGCGGCGGCACCGATGTCGCCATCGAAACCGCCGATGTGGTGCTGATGTCTGACGACCTGCGCAAAATCCCGTTTGCCATCGGGCTGGCGCGCCGGGCTGAGAAAGTCGTCTGGCAGAATCTCATCTTTGCGCTGGCGGTCATCATCGTGTTGATTGCATCTGCTTTTGGGGCGAATCTCCCGCTTCCAATTGGCGTGTTCGGCCACGAAGGCTCGACGGTGCTGGTGGTGCTGAACGGGCTGCGGTTGCTGCGATACAAAGCATGAATCTCCCGTAAAAAGCTACCCACACCCCACAACGCGCAGACAGGCAACTTTCCTCCCCAGGGAATGTGAGCTGTTACGCAAAAATACGAAACCGCCCTGTGAAGGCTTCGAGCTTTCACAGGGCGGTTTTTGCGCTTACTCTTTATTCGGATTATTCCCCAGCACATCATCGATCTGTGTCATAACTTCGGGGGTTAGTTTGGCAGCGGCATCCAACGCCTTCATGTTGTCATGCACCTGCGAGACGCGGCTTGCGCCGGTGATCACCGTGCTGACATTGGGATTTTTCAGACACCATCCGATCGCCATCTGAGCCATCGTCACGCCTAATTCATCGGCGATGGGTTGGAGCTTTTTGACTTTGGACAGCGAATCAGGATTGGTGAGCGCTTCGCGCAGCCACTCGTAGCCTTTGAGCGCCCCGCGACTATCTGCCGGGATACCATCATTATATTTTCCGGTCAGCAGCCCGGAGGCCAGCGGGCTCCAGGTGGTAGAACCATAGCCATAATCGTTGAACAGGCGGGCGTATTCCTTCTCAAACTTCTCGCGCACCAGCATATTGTAATGCGGCTGCTCCATCACCGGCTTGTGGAGATGATGCTTCTCGGCAACTTCGATCGCGGCCACAATTTCAGCGGCGCTCCACTCAGATGTGCCCCAATAAATGGCTTTGCCCCACTCGATCAGGTTGTGCATCGCCCAAACAGTCTCCTCAATGGGAGTGGCGGGGTCGGGGCGATGGCAAAAGATCAGGTCAATATAATCCAGGTCAAAGCGTTTGAGCGAACCATTCATGGCCTCGATCAGGCGCTTGCGGTTGAGCGTGTTGCGCTCGTTAACACCATCGTGCAGCCCCCAGAAGAATTTCGTTGAAACCACATAACTGCTGCGCCGCCAGCCCAACTTCTTAAGCGCTGCGCCCATCACTTCTTCCGACCGTCCGCCAGCGTACACTTCGGCGTTATCGAAAAAGTTGACGCCGTAATCACGGGCGGCGGCCATCATTTCATACGCTGCGTCGACATCGGCCTGGTTGTGGAAGGTGACCCATGATCCAAAAGAAAGCTCGCTAACTTGCAGGCCAGAGCGGCCAAGGTGACGATATTGCATTGGTATTATCCTCCGATAAAGTTGGTTTTATGTAGGGGGCAGCACTGCTGCGCCCCTACCATTTTACGCTTCGTGGAATTCTTCAACCTGGTAAGTTTGCACATCCAGGTGTTTTATCTGCCAGGCATTGGGGGATGCGCCCATTTTGGCGCACAGGTGGCTGAGGAATTCTTCCTTACCTGGCAGTTGCTCCCAAACCTGGGGCAGGAAAGTCGCCCTGCGGTAGCCGTCCCTTAAAATGACTCCATCCAGCCCGGGGCGGAGTTTGCGCAACAGGTCAGCTGTGTCAGTATAGGATAGCGGTTCGGGGTGGGTCAGCCGCGAGATTTCGATGTGGATGCGGGTGAGTTCGCTCACGCTGACGGGTGGGAAACGCGGGTCTTCCAGTGCAGCGGCCACAGCGTGTTCGCGCACATCATCAACCAGGGGTTGGTAGGCTTCCAGCGCGCCGATACAGCCGCGCAGGTTGCCAGAAATTGTCAGCGTGACGAAGGCTGCCCCGTTTTGGCGGAGGACAGGGTTCAGGGCGGACGAGTCTGTTGGAACCAGCTTCTCGCCGCGTACTGCGCTTTCGATGGCGTTGCGAGCCAGGCGCAGGAGGAATTCCCGTTCTTGCTGGGTAAGAGTCATACGAACCTCCTGTGGGAAATGCTTAAGCCTGTCCAATGCCTGCCAGTTTGCGGTAGCCGCGATTGTAGTAAAGCAGTGGTTCGCCATCTTCACGGCTTTGGGCGGCCAGCACTTCGCCGATGAAGAGGGTATGGGTGCCCGATGAGAAGGTGGCGATGACCCGGCAGTCGAAAAAGGCGATGCCATTTTTGATCAGTGGCGTGTTGCTGATGATTTTGAAGGTTTCCACTCCGGCCAGGCGATCTTGTTCGTCGGGTACGCGCCCGGCGAACAGGTTGGAGATA
>CAIJPN010000053.1 GCA_903822545.1 uncultured Anaerolineae bacterium
GCCACGAATTTGGTGCGCGGACTTGGCCTTGTACTCCCCCCGCGCGATCGCCAACAGCTTCTCCGAGCTGATCCCGGTTACATCGTTTTCAAACAGGATGGTTTCTTTGTCTTCGCCAGCCAGCGCCAGCACCAGCATCCCTGCAAACAGGCCGCAGGCTTCCAGGCATTCCTTTGCCGCGTGAGTCGTGCGCGAACTTTTGGCGGCAAAAAACTGCGCTCTCGCCAGGTTCGGGGCGTAGAACATCGCCACCGGGGCCAGGCGCATCAGCGATCCATTCCCGGCGCTGGATGGATGCTTCGATCCGCTCATCGGCTTGCCAGTGGCCTTGAACTTCTCCAGCGCCTGACGGGTGGTTCCACCGATGTCGAAGCAGCGCCCCGTGCTCGAGAGATATCCGTTCTGGTACCAGTCCAGGTAGCGGGTCATCTGGTCGTGGGCGTCGAAGTCGTTTTTCTCCACCAGGCTCTCGGCCAGGCACAGCGCCATCGAGGTGTCGTCCGTCCACTGGCCGGGTTTGAGATTGAAGACCCCGCCACCGGTCATGTCGGTAACAGGCACGAACGAGCCGCGCGCTTTGAATTCCACCGTCGTGCCGATGGCATCCCCGACTGCCAGACCCAGCAGGCAGCCGCGATAACGATCCAGGTCTTTTTTGGTCATGATCTGATTTCCAGTAATGCGTTGGTATGGTGTGAAGGCTAGATGTGCGTAGTACTATCCTGCCCTACTGACCCATCTTGATGAAGCGGATTTGATCAAGTTGGACGGTCGTGCCGAGCTGACCATCCAGGAAGAAATTCAAGCGCGAGATGCGCAAATTCTCTGGCCCAAGCATTGCAAGCGGGATGAGCACCCGTTGCCACTGTCCCGCCAGGCGCTGGCCGCCTTCAATGTAGGCAGGGTCGAAAATCAGCGGCTGGGAGTGATAGGAAACATCTGCTTCTGAGATCAGCTCAACGCGCAAAGCGGCGTAAGCATCCGTTTCAGACCAAATGTAAAATTCCAGCCAGGTAAAATCGCTCAAATCAAAGACTTCATGATGCAGGGAGAGCGTATCCCATTCATTGTCGTGATAGGTCAGGGAAATTGCCTGGTTGCCTGCCTGGGGATGATCTGTGTTTTGCAGGTTGACCTGCACACCCCATGACCAATCCTCCCACCCAGAGAGTAGATCATCGCTGTACACCAGCTCGACTTGCTCGATCGCGGCAGGATCGAGGATGGGCAGCGCTGCGGGTTGCGGACGGACTGGCGCTCCATAATATTGGCGCAGCACATCCTCAGCGGGTTTGCCTAACGGCGAAAAACCCTTATCATAGCCGCCTCCCTGTGCGCCGTTGGTATCCAGCACCCACCAGAACGCGCCGCGCCACCAGGGTTTGCCTGAGAAGGCTTCGAAGGCGGCGGCGTAACAATCGGCCTGCTCCTGGATATCCAGCGGATTTTTCCAGGAAACGCCAGTGGGTGTTTTGTTGACCATATCCATGCTCTGGTAACCGATCTCAGTAAATAGGATCGGTTTGCCCCATCGGGTTGAGAGAGCCTCTAGTTTTCCCGCTGCAGATTTCCAGCCCGCCACCAACTGCTCACGGGTTGGGGCAGCAGTGTTTGTTAGCGGGTAGTACGCATCCACACCGATCATATCGACTGCATCCCACCAGGTGAGGGAGAATTCATTTTCTATGGCAGCGTATGTGAGCAAGCCGCTGTATTCGGCGCGGACAGCCGCAATGATGGCCCGCCATTCGGCTTCGTGTGTGCTGGGTACAACCATTTCCGTGCCAACAACGAAGGCGTCCACATCCTGTGCCTGGGCAAGACCGGCATAGTGGGTGATATAGTCTGTGTAACTGGCAAACCAGGACTGCCACTGTTCCGCATTGAAGTTCCTGCCAATCTCGCCGCGCCAGTGGCTTGGATCTTCTGTGAGATCAAGATGCGGCTTGAGCATGACGCGCAGACCTGCCGCGTGGGCGGTTTGGATGGCATGAATGGTTTCTTCGTCAGTAGGACCGTGGGCACAGGTAATGTCGGTCGAGGCGATGGTGGCCTGGTTGCATGTGACGATCAGGGCAATCCAGGTTGCGCCTGTCTGTGGGATAGCTTGGCTGAGCAGGTGATCGGATGCCTGACTGGTGAATCCACCCCGATCCCATTGGACATAGGAGAGGCCCTTCATGAAATCCTGCACGGGAACGCGGGTGGGGAACGGCGTGGGGCTGGGGAGCGGCGTGGGGCTGGGGAGCGGCGTGGGGCTGGGCGGCAGCGGCGTGGCAGTCTGTGTTGGCAAAACCTGGGTCTGTGTAGATGTGGATGTTGCTGCGAGTGTCGCCGTGGGGGCAGGGGTTGATGTTCCGCAGGCAGTCAGCAGGCTGATGAGCATAAGCGTGATGAAAATGATAGGCAGGATTTTTTGCATGGGTTGTTGTTGGGGGGGGTGATGTTAAGTCTGGGGGCTGGTTTGCCGTCATCGGGAATGGTTCACCGGGGTGGTGCTTGTGACAAGGCAGCACATGGGGGATGAAGTAATTGCCGCTATCATTCGAGACACCAAATTGGGACGCAATGATTTTAAAGGGTCTGGGAGTGCTCGTGCTGGGATTATACACAGCACGACCCTGATTGGGGTTATAAACCAACGCCAAATTTATAATGTTGTACAGCCTTTATCGGAACCGGGTAACAGCCCCTCTACAACAGGAGATGTGGTCATCTGTTAACGACAATTAGAATTACCCACCGACGACAACTAGAAATGCCCACCGAACGGGGGTCGGAAGCGGCTACACTCTCTGGGATTTAGGAGAGCCGATGACCGCAACCGACGCCCAAGTGAGGCAAATCATGAAAGAACGCAGTAAAGGCAAGACCCAGGAACAGGCCGCAGTGAAAGCCAACCTGCGTAGCCGAAAGACGGTACGGAAGTACGAACAATTAGGA
>CAIJPN010000054.1 GCA_903822545.1 uncultured Anaerolineae bacterium
GACCCTGCTGCTGGCCATTGGTGGCTGTCTTGGGCTGGCTGGGCTGGCTTCAATTTTGCATTTGGGCAGGCCCTTGAGGGCCTGGCGGGCGCTTGCGCATTTGAAAAAGTCGTGGTTGAGCCGCGAAATTTTGTTTTTTGGGCTGTTTGGGGTGGGCTGGCTTTCGACATTGTTTTGGCAGCCTTTTTATGGTGAGCTTTTCCGCGAGCCAACGGCGTGGTTGACTTGCGGGCTGGGGTATATGCTGGTGTTGAGTATGGCGCGAGTTTACGGGCTGAGGGCTATGCCAGCCTGGAATTCGTGGCGCACTACGGCGGCTTTTTTCCTATCTGCGCTGGTGTTGGGGCGGGCGCTTTCAGCCGCCGCGCTGGCCTGGGATGTGCTGCATGATTCTGCATGGCAGGCCGGTTCGTTGGGCTGGATGGGCATCAGTATGGCAATCCTGTTGGGGCTGGGGGCGGCGCTTTCAGCCGGGGAGAATGCGCATTTGACGGTAAAAAGGCTGAGGGGCGGTTTGTTCGGGCTGGGTATTGCCGGGGCGTTGGGGATGTTTTTCGTTCCGCTGAAGGTTGGGGCGTGGATGACTTTCCCAATTCTCCTGGTGATTTTGCTGGAAGAAGGGCTGGGGCGCTGGCTGTTTTATGAAAAACTGCATGAGCGCATTTTATGAAGGTTCGATCGAAGGTAATCACGGTTTTAGAAAAGGAGCCAAAATGTCTGATCTTGAAATGTTGATGGAAGTTTATGATCACCTGGAGGCAGAGATTATCCGCGAGGCGTTGGGTGCGAAAGGTATTTCGGCAACTTTATTCCAGGAAAGTGTGGCGGCGCTTTATCCGGCAGGGTTTGGCCCGCTGAATAAGGTGGAAATTTGTGTGCCGGTGGAGCAGTTTGAGCGGGCCAAGGCCTGGCTGGCTGAGTACGAGGCCGGGACGATGAGGGCTGAAGTGCTGATGGATGATGAGTCGGCTACAAGCGCAGATGAGGCGGTTGAGGATGCAGAAGACCCCGAACAGGAGTGATTTGTTCGGGGTCTTCTTTTGGGTGGTCAGGGTTATTTGGCGGCGGCCCCGCCATACTCAGCCAGGATGAAACGAATGGCTGTGATTTGGTCTGAGAAATCGCCGCTGGAAACGTTGGTGAGGCTCGGTAGATAGACGGAGATGGCCGGGATGCCCTGGGTGTCCAGCCAATCTGTCATGCTGCCTGTAATGGTGTAGGGGATGTACTGGTTGCTGCGATATCCGGCGGCTTTGCCGTACAGGTCTGACAGGGGTTGGGAGAACAGGCTGACTTCTCCACAGCCGCCCGGTTCGACGATTTGGGATGCGGCTTCGCGTGCTTCCCAGACGACAACGGCAACCGAGAGATTTTTGATGATGAAATCGCGCAATGCCTGCGTTTCTGGTTCGGAGAAAACGGCTTCGCCGCCACTTACCGGGACTTTGGAGGATGTCCAGGTGGCATCTGTGCGCCAGTAGCAATCCCAGTTGCGGTTGAGGTCGACTTTGTTGCCGTTGAGGCGGCCAATCACCTGGCTGGAAAGGTCAACTTCGGTCAGGCTGTCGGGGTTGGCGTTGTGGATGATGTCGATGGTGAAGGAGGGCGGGATGTCGCCGGGGTTTTTGCGGAAGTAGTCTACGAGGCGTTTGACGATATCAACGGTGGAGGGCGCATACCCGGCATGGATACCGCCTACCAGCACCAGGTGGCGCGGGCCGTTGCCAAACTGGTAGAGCAGGATATTTTTTCCCTTAACTGATTGGCCGAGCACGATCTGGCGATAGGCCAGGTCTGCCGCATTTGTGGAGGTCGGCGTTGGTGCAGGCGGGATGGTTTCTGGCGGGCTGATCGGGGTAGCGGTTGCATCTGATGAGGCTGTTTGGGCGGTGGCCGTTGGCAGGAATAAGATCACTGTCGGGGTGGGCAATGTGGGCGGCGGCAGGGGCGTTGAGGCGATGGATGTGGAGATCAGGCTGTTGATCTGGTCGTTTAACCGGGCAATGCTTTCGCGCTGGACGGTGTCTTTTCGCACCAGCTCTGTGGTGACTGCCTGGGCAGTGGCGTTTTGGATTTGGATGATGTTCGCGGATTGCAGGGCTTTTTGGGCGGCTTCTTCGGCGTTTAGTTGGGATTGTTCGGCAACTTGTTTGGCCAATAATGCTTCTTGCTGGGATTGTACCGCTGTTTCCTGGGCTGCAAACGCGGCCTGCCGTTCGATTTCAGCCAGGTTGCGGCTGGATAGCGCCCAGGCGGTCAGGCCAGAAAGTGCTAACAGCAGGATGGTGCCCAGGCCAAAAGCCAGGCGGATGCGAATGTCGCGGCGACGTTTGAATTCCCTGGCAGAGAGGTTGACAAATTCCTTCTCCAGGTCTGTGACAATATCGCTTTTTTCGATGGCAACCTGGGCGGATTCGAGTTGTTTGCCTTCGTAGAGCATCAGGCTCGGGCGTCCGGCTTCAAGCCAGGCTTTGGCGTCTGTGAGCAGGCGGCTCTGGTTGGCAACTGTCCAGCGGCGGTTGGATTGCAGGATGGGGCCAACAAAACGGTCGTGTACCAGTTCAAACCAGGTACCGCCGGGGCGAGTCTCAGGGCGGATGATGTACTGGGATGCCAAAACGCTGATGGCTTCGTTGGGCAGCCCGGCAGTGTGGGTTTTGCCTTGATAGACAAATCCGCGCGTTTCGGCTTCGGTGATGAGTTGGGTGGAAAACCAGTTGCGCAGTTCTTGCACTGTGACTTTGCCCGGCAATTTTTGGAGAACCTTTGCAATGGCCTGTTCGTAGAAATCAGCCAGGGCTTTATTGATGAACTGCACCAGGCTTTCGCCTTTTGCCAGGGTGTCAATATCGGCCTGGGTGATGCGTTTGCCGGGAGCCAGGGTATCCACTTCTTTCATCAGGTTCGACCAAAGCTGGTAGCAAACCACCTGGAGCTGCACCGGTTCGATAAATTCTCCGTAAACCGGGCCGCCCTGCCCGACCTGGCCGGGGATTCCGCTGACCAGGCGCAGGTTATCCACCAGGGTTTCGGCGATGCCGGTATCAAAGGGGCGCATTTTCTCCACCGGCTTGCGGACGGCTTCGAGCGCGGCATCGTAGCCCATGCGGCGCATGTAAAAGCGGGCGCGCAATTGGTTGGGCAGCAGGTGCGCAAACGGGTCGAAGGCGGCCACGTAGTCTTCGCGCATGACAAGGACGACCCACAGGTAAGGGTCTTGCTGCATGGCTTCGGCCAGTTGTTTAAAGAAGTCGGCACGTTTTTCCCAGGCTTCGGGATGGGTGGTGATTAACTCTTCGAACTGGTCGATGATCAGGGCGCGGGGTAAGATTTGCAGGGTTTCTGCCGCAGATTCAACGGTGGCAGCTGCCAGGGCGGATGGATCGGTGTAGAGAAATTCCTGGTCATTGTAGAATAAATTCGCCAGGAAGTCCCCCAGGCGCATGCGAGCGAAGCGTTCCGGCGCAGTTTTGCTCTGGTCGATGTTCGTCAGCAGGTTGAAGATGAAAATGTTGTCACATTCTTCGCTTTTGAGCACTTCGCCGCTGACACGGCCAATCGGCAAGACTTCAAAATTGCGCTCTTCCAGGCCGGGAACCAGGCGCGTATTGACCAGCGAGCTTTTGCCTGCGCCGGATTGGGCATAAAAAAGTACCATCTGTTCTGAAACAACCAGGGAGAGCAAGTCGCGCGATTCGTTGTCGCGTCCAAAAAAGCGCGTGGATTCATCGCGGGTGAAGGGCCGTGGCCCAACGTAGGGATTGATTACCGGTATTTTTTTTACTGTCCCTGTACCCATTTGCTCCACTCCTTCCACAGATCGTTCAGGTAGATTTCAGATTCGCCCCAGACGACCTTGAAATCGGCATCTTCAAAATATTCTTTGAGATAGTTATTGGCCTCGGCCGGGTTGCCAGCCAGGCCAATTTTGCCCGGTTCGAGCTGGACGATCAGCCCAAACGAGCGCAGGCTGGTTAGCCCTGGCTTGATAACGCCCCGGAACAGGACGCGAAAATCCCAGTCGTGCAGGTTGTAGCCAAGCAAGATCAGCGACATGCTGCGCAAGGCATCGGCCAGGTAGAGCGGGATGACCGGTTTGTGGACATCGGGCCCTTTGGTGGCTTCTGCCAGGAAGGCCAGGTAATCATCCTCGCTCAAAACCAGGGTGCGCGGGTATTTTTCAAAGCCAAACAGGTGGTAAACCACCGGGTTGGTGGCGCTGGGGATGAAATTTGGATCAATGCGATGGTCAGGCAGGATGTTAGATTCGTCACCAGACCAGAAACAGATCTGGGTGCGAGGGGTGCGGCCTTCGATGATGATAGCGCGCTCAAGAAAGTCAAAATAGCTGGTGGTAACGTAAATTGGCAGGTTCAGGCGGGCCAGCAGGCGCAGCGAATCAAGATCGGGGCTGGAATAGCCGGGATAGCCCAGATCGCTGGCGATATCGGCAAAAGACATCTCATTGAGTTGTGCTTCTAGCTCGAGAGCCACTTCCGCCACGGATTCGTCCGATTTGCCCAATTCGATCAAAATTTGTTTTAGAAAGTTCAAGTATTTGCGCTTGGCATGTTCCGGGTCATCGCTCTGAACGTGGTTATAGAGCGCCACGCGTGCCAGGTCAAAATTATCTTTGAGCGGATACCCGATCAGGTCGGCCCAGGTGCGCGCCAGGGCTTCGTCGACCGGCTCGGTGGGGTCTTCGGCTACCAGCGTCGAAAAGATCTGGTCAAAACGGACAGAGTTACCAATAATGGGGATCACTTTTCCATCGCGGATACGCTGGAAAATTTCAGAGCGATCCACTTGATCGCCCTGAGCCTTGTTTTTCTGTTTCAGTGCTTCGAGCAGGCTGCCCCGGCTGGGTCTGTTTTGCATAACATTCTCCTAAAGAGAGTTAATTCGCCCTCACCCCGGCCCTCTCCCGGTGGGAGAGGGGGGATTATATTTTGCAGTTGTCCCTACATCCAGCGGGAGAGGGGGGATTATATTTTGCAGTTGTCCCTTCGCCCAGCGGAAGAGGGGGGATTATATTTTGCAGTTGTCCCTTCGCCCAGCGGGAGAGGGGGATAACATTTTGCAGTTGTTCCTTCGCCCAGCGGAAGAGGGGGGATTATATTTTGCAGTTGTCCCCTCGCCCAGCGGGAGAGGGTCAGGGTGAGGGCATTTCTTCTGCAATCAATCCGCTATTTCACTTCCATCACCACACGAAAGCCATGACGCTTCCCTGGCGGGCCGGCTTTATCGGGAATATAGGCATTGCGCGCGTAACAGGTCAGCGATTCAGGCGTATCACCCTGCCCTGCGCCGCGAATCACGCGCCGGATGAGCTTACTGGCGGTTATATCGTTGCGGGCATCCTCGGCCCAGGGATACAGGGAACTGGCCACCGGCTGGAGCCGGTCTGGCCCCCACAGGCTAAGAGTCCACTCCCGGATATTCCCCACCAGGTCATAACACCCGTACACGCTTTGCGCCGGGTGGGCATCCACAGCCTGAGAGTCGCTTACGCCGCTGGAACAGCGCGCCGGATCCCAGGCATCGCCCCACGGGTAGCGTCTGCCATCTTCGCCCCGGGCCGCTTTCTCCCATTCAGCTTCAGTCGGTAACCGGTAGGTGCGCCCGGTCTTCTCGCTCAGCCACTTGCAATAATCCATCGCGTCGTACCAGGTGGCCCCCTGTACCGGGAAATCTTCCTGCCCGGCAGGCGGATTTTGCCCGGCCCAACCCATCTCAGGCGGCACAATACGTTTCGTCTGGCGCACAAATTCAGCGTATTGGCGATTTGTCAGCGGGAATTTGCCCACCCGAAAAGCGGGCAAGCTGACTTTGTGACGGGGTCTGGTAAATGACGGAGAATCCGGATCGTCCGTTCCCATCCAAAAAGCGCCAGATGGCACATATACCGTTTCTGGCTCAAAGAGCTGGCGCGGCAGGTTTGGCGCAGCATTGGGATGGGTGCGCCCAAAAATGCGGTTATCACGCAGGCGGCTGAACAGGGCCGGCATCCACCAATCGTGGCGTTCCGCGATGAAGGAGCGCGCATAAGACAGGGCGCGGTCTGCCTCGCCATGTTCACGCAGAGATTGGAAAAAATGCGGCATAAAAACCGCCTCGCTGGGCATCGAAAAGTTGCCCTGCATCGCCAGCACCGCCGGAAAACCCGCATCCACCAGGCGCGGGCCTAAAGCACGCCAGGCCGGGCCGCGCTGCCCGCCCGCACTCTGACAGGATGCCAGCACCACCAGCTCGGGGTAGGCGGCCAACCCGCGCATCCGCTGGACAAAATCGGTCACGGAGGTACGTTTGGTCTTGCCATCCGGGCCTTCCAGCCACAACCAGGCATCATCACCGGCAATTGTGCCGTGACAAACCAGGTAGAGCACATCCACTTCTTCGGTGGAGAGCGCGGCAAACAAGTTATCCAGCGTGGTACGCTGGCCCTTACCGTCTGGCAGGGTGCGAATAGCTTGCAGCCCGCTCAAATTGGCCTGGGCGCGCGAAAGTTCAGCAGGCACATCAATGGGTGTCAGCTTGTATCCTGCCAGGTCCGACGGATTGGCAACCGCCAACAGCGCCAGCGCTTCTTCGGGCGGGTTAAGCGTAATCGGGGCACCGTTCAGGCTGCTCATGCCGCGCGAGAACAGGATGCGTTCGCCAGTACTCAGGCGGGTGCCATCTTTGGGGTTGAGCAGCGTTTCCCAGCGGATATTATGGAGTGGCGAGGTGCTCGAGTCAATCCACAGACGGATGCGTAATATCGATTTAGCAGCAGAAGCAGATGTCATCGCTTCTGAAAAAGGCAGGAGCAAGGCCGGGTTGTTAAACAAAGCATCGGTCAGGGAGCGGGCATAAGAGTCAATATCCAGGGTTTCATCCCCCGGATCGGTCAGTTTAAGGATCGGGGTAGTGGCGGCCCCCAGCATCTGCCCCAGGCGTGTTTCAGACTGGCTGCCCGGTGCGCGATAACGCATCTGCACCCGGCAGTGGTTAGAATCAAGCGAGACAATATTAATTTCCAGTTCAGCAAAATCGTCCATCAGTGAAAGTGCCCATTTCAAAAATGCAAAGACATGAAAATATTGTACTGTAAATTACACGTATCTGAAACAACGGAATAAAAATTGGATTTTGATATACAATAAAATCATCATCCATCGACCCCGGGAGGAACGAATGTATTTCGAACTAAATGAAGAGCAACGCATGTGGCAAAAAACCGTCCATGATTTTGTGGCGGCAGAAGTAAAACCAAAGGCACGCGACATCGACGAAACCGCCACCTTCAACTGGGATGCCACCCGTAAAATGGGCCCGATTGGGCTGTTGGGGTTGAGCATCCCGGAAGAATATGGCGGCGCTGGGGTGGACGCCATCAGCGCAGCGATCGCTATCGAGGAGTTGGGTTGGGGCTGCGGATCGACCGCCCTGGCAATTGCTGCCCATAATGGGTTGGGGACTGCCCCGATCTCGCTCTACGCCAGCGAAGAGCTGAAAAAGCGCTGGCTGCCGCTGGTGGCCTCGGGACGCGGCAAACTTGGTTCACTGGCGCTGACCGAGCCGGGGGCCGGGTCAGACCTCCAGGGCGGGGTGCGCACTCGCGCTGAAAAAGTAGGCAACGAGTGGATCATTAACGGCTCAAAGATGTGGTGCACCAACGCTTCGATCGCGGAATATATCATCACCCTGGTGCGCACGAACCCGGCAGGCGGATCGCGCTCCCTGAGCATGATCCTGGTTCCAACCAATACCCCCGGCCTGCGCATCGCCCCGGCTGAGAAGAAAATGGGCCTGAAAGGTTCACCCACCCACGAAGTGACCTACGAAGATGTGCGCGTGCCGCTCGACAACCTGATCGGCGAAGCCAATCGCGGGCTACACCAAACGCTTGCCACGCTGGATGGCGGCCGCATCAGCATTGGCGCGCTTTCGGTGGGGCTGGCGCAGGCTGCTTACGAGGCCGCCATCGAATACTCGAAACAGCGTCACACTTTTGGCAAGCCGCTGGCCGAGCACCAGGCCATCCAGTTCATGCTGGCCGATGCTGCCACTGAAATTGAAGCCGCCCGGCTGCTGATCTATCGCGCTGCCTGGCTTAAACAGGAAGGCCGCCCCTATAGCAAAGAGGCGGCGATGGGCAAACTCTACGCCACGGAGATGGCCGAACGCGTCAGCCGCAACGCCATCCAAATCCATGGCGGATACGGTTACAGCCGCGAGTACCCGGTGGAACGCATCTACCGCGATGCGCGCCTGATGACCATCGGTGAGGGGACAAGCGAAATGCAGCGTATGGTGATTGCGCGGCAGGTGCTGTTGAACGATTAATGCCCCATCCCCCAACGCTTCCCGGCGGGAAGATGAACGGGATGAGAAAACTTATTTTGGGAAAGCCCACTTCAAAAAATCGGGCAAAACGCTCCCCCAGGTAGATTGGCTGTGCCGTCCCTGGGGGAGTTCCACGTTAACAATCTCAGAATCGCTGTAACCAGCTGATTTCAGGGCATCGATCAACTCGCGGGTATCCTGCACTGCATCAATAACGCCATTATTGTCGCGATCTTCGGTTTCATCTTGCATCCCACTCTCGAACCAGAACTGCAAATCGGCTTTTTTACCAGCGCGGCGCACCATGCTGTGGGCAATACGCGAATCGAGCATTGTTTGCAAACTGGTGTCATCGGTGTGCCACCAGAACGAGCCCGAGAAAACGCCGACTTTGCCAAAGACATTCGGATGGTTCCAGGCCAGGTCAAAGGCCATCAATCCGCCCAGTGACCAGCCCATGATGACGGTATTTTCCGGCCCGGTCAAGGTGCGATATTCGGCGTTGACTTTTGGCATGATCTCTTCAAACAACATACGTGTGTACAGGTCGGCGCGTGAACCGCGATACTGGTAATCGGGGATACCAGCGGTGCCATATTCGCTCAGGCGCTCACCACTGGCATAGATGGCAACTACAATAACCGGTTCGATGGCATCCTGGGCATAAAGCGCATCCAGCGCGGCTGGCAGGTTGACTGCGCTCATGTCCTGCCCATCCTGGGCATAAAGGACTTTGTAGCTGGCCTGGCTGGCGGCATAACCCGGCGGCAGGAAAATGTCAATTTTACGCGGGGTGTTGGTCAGGAATTGCGAGTCGATGCGGATATTTTCCACGGTCACGGGTTGGGGTGTTGGGGTCGGCAGCAGGCCACAAGAAACCAGGAAAAGCCCAAAAAGCGGGATGATGATACGGGAAAGTTTCATGCTGATTATTTTTGAACGATCACCCAGGCGTTATAGCCCTCGGTTTCGATTTTTATTTTTGCTGCGGGCGGGAAAAGGGCCGCAATTTGCGGCGGTGAGATGAAGTGGCTGCGCATCAACGCCAGTTTTTCGGCCAGGGCCAACAATTTGACAATCGAGGTGCGAATATCGGGTTCTTCGATTACCAGCCGCCCACCCGGTTTGAGTACACGCCACAGTTCACGCAGGGTGGCGGGCTGGTCAATGACGTGGTGCAGGGCATCCACCATCAGGACGCGCTCAAAAGAATCGGGTGGGAAAGGCAGGGTTTCGGTATAACTGCACAGGGCGGTCAGTTTTTTAGAGCGCGCCTGGGCCAGCATCCCTGTTGAAATATCGGCGAGAAAGATGCGGTCGATGGAAGTCTGCAGGGCAGCTGCCACTCGCCCGGTGCCGCCCCCGGCATCTAACAGCGTACCTGATACGGGTAAATCCAGCACTTCCAGCATCTTTTCAAGACGCGAAAAGGGAATGGCGCGATCATAAAACGGCGCAGCGAAGTCGAAATGGTCAAAAAGTGGCATTAGCGTGGGATAACGGTGATGTAGGGCCGGATGGTGTTGAGGGTCGCCGTGCCAATGCCGGGAACATTGAGCAGGTCTTCAACCTGGGTAAAATAGCCGTTCTGCTCACGATAATCAACAATCAGCTGGGCGGTGCTGGGGCCAATGCCCGGCAGGGCGATCAGTTGTGAGGCTGTGGCACTGTTTAGGTCAAGCAGTTCGGATTGTTGCGGGATGGGAACCTGGGTGGCCATGCCGCCGCCGCTGATGATAAAAACCGGTGTGGGCGCTTCCTGGCCTTCGGGCGGCTGAATGGTGACCTGCTGCCCATCCACAAGCAGTTCTGCCAGGTTGACGTTGGTAAGGTCGGTGCCTTCAAGCAGGCCGCCCGCCGCGATGATGGCTTCAGAAAGGCGGCTGCCATCGGGCAGGGAATACACCCCCGGCCTGCGCACTGCCCCAGAAAGATAGACCACAATCGGGCGCGCCGTGGGGGTCGGCATCAGCGTAACAGGCTGGCCCTCGGGGGCGCGGCTGGTGTAAAAAATCAGCCCGGCCATCAGCAGGCCAATCAAAATACCAATCGCAATATACAATACGGGTTTCATCGGCCCTCCTCAGTCGAGCCTCATCACAATAATTGTGGGCGTCATCAATTTCAGGGTTCTAAGAACGCGCACCAGGCGCATGATCCGCGAGAAATAAGGCGGCAGCCCCGCCTGTGGGATGATTTTAAAGCCAAACTTCTCGTAAAACGGCTGCAACTGCTCGCGGCAGGTGAGATAAAGCGGTCTGTCGGTCAAAGTCAGTAGTTTTTGGATGATCAAACGGGCGACTCCACGCCCGCGCAGGGATGCCGCTACCGCGATGGAGGCAAGCTCCCGGCTCTGGTCACCGTGAATTTTAATCTGCCCGCAGCCTGCAAACTGACCATCGGGCATTTCTGCCACCCAAAATCGACGCCAGTCCAGCCCGGTGGGATTAATATGAACATCCAGGATCAACGCGCGGATTTTTGGAAAATCGGCAGCCGTGGCAGGGCGCAGTTGGGTTTCATCCAAAGGCGCCCCCAGCGACAAGCCCGATCAACGTGAGAATATACCAGTGAATGAAGAACGGGTACAGGAACGATTTTGTGCGCCAGGCCACCCAACCAAAGGCAAACCCGCCAAAGATGGTGGAGAGTGTTTCCACTTCGGGTTTGCCCATGTGCGCCAGCGCAAATGGAACGGCTTGCAACCAAAGCGCATCTGGCCCGAATTTGCGCAGGTAACCAAATGTGAGCCAGCCACGAAAGAGGAATTCCCAGCCAAAAAGCTCAAGGAAGGTATAAACCGGCAGCGGAACGGGGTCTTTGAGCAACAAGGCATAGTATTTGCTCATAAATGGGTCGCTGCTGCCCAAATACCAGATGATGGGCGTCATCAGGGCTGCGCCGCCGAGGCTGATGACCAGGCCGGCCTTCCAATCTCCAAGCTGGAACCCGTATTCTTTGGGGTTTTCCCGAAAAACGAACAGGATGACCAGTATCGGCATGACCAGGTAAAGCAGCATCCGGTCGAGGGGTTTGTAGCCGGTGAGTTGGTGGTAATAATCTACCAGCAGCAGCAGGGTGCTGACAATGGTGATGGTGGAGACTTTCCAGTCAAAACGAATGGGGGGGAAGAGGCTCATTAGTAGGGGAAACGAGTGTTGTTGCCGTTTGGGCCGAGCAGCAGGGCCAGCCTGTCGGCATCGCGGAGGAATTCGTAGCCAAAGTTGAGCAGCAGCAGGCAAACGGTCAGTGCGGCCAGGGTAACGGCGATTTTTCCGGGGCGGGAGGTTTTCCAGGTGGCTAGCAGGGCCGGGAAACCCATATCCCAGTACAGGGCGGCAAGGATGGCAAAAAAGGGCACCAGGGTGTAGTGGAAGCGTTCTTCTGCCAGCAGGATGATGTGCGGGGCAGTATACCCCAATATAACGAGGGGCAGCAGCAGGGCGGGATTTTCCCACTTTAGGATGGCGAGACCCGGCGCGGAGGATAAAATCACGATGAGATAGGGGCCAAAGATCAGGATGGATATTCCAATTAAAAGTGGCTGTGGGATGAAGCCGAAGAAGTTATTGGAGTAGAAATAGGTCAGGGCGCGGCGCTCGAGCCCAAAAAAGTGGCCAAGGCGATACACCATCAGTGGCAAGACACGCCCGGGGTCAGCTTTGATGAATTCGAGCGCTTTTTGGGTACCCACCCGATCACGCTCGGCATCATCGAGGATGGTGAACAGATCGATGGATGGGCCATAGGCAAATGTGCCTGTACCCTGGGGGTGGTAGCCCAGATAAAGGTTGTAACCCATGGATGTTTCGATGCCGGTAATGCGCCCGTAGAGTAGTGAGTTGCGGATGACCCAGGGGGAGATAGTGATGATGAAGACCAGCGCCAGTAGGATGGCTCCTCGGCGCTGTTTGAGCATGAAAAAGAGCCACAAGATCGCCAGCCCGACAAATGCAGTGATGACGGAACGAGTGAGGGCGGTCAGGCCAAGCAGGAACCCGGCAAGCATGAAGCGCGATTGGCTGGATTGGTCGGTGGTGGAGGCCAGGGTCAGCACAGAGGCCAGCAGGAGGATAAAAAACAGGTTTTCGGTGGCCAGGGCGAGCGGGTAGATAACCAGCAGCGGGTAGCAGGCTACGGTAAGGGCAGCAAGACGGGCCACATGCGGGCGAGCGGGGAACAGGCGCTGCGCCAGGGCGTAGGTTAACGGAGCGAGGGCGGCGCCGAGCACGGCCTGGAGCAGGCGCACGACAAAAAAACGAGTGTCGTTGATTCCGGTAAAAAAGTAAATGACAGCCAGGAAAAGCGGGTAAAACGGGGCGCGGTGCGAGGTCAGAATGCCGAGCGGATTGTAGTTAGCGGGAAGCTGGAAGTTAAGCGTGGAGAAATAGGATTGCAGCAGGTACAGGTCAGGTTGGGAATACCAACGGTAGCCATCGCCGCTGAGGATGGAACGGGCGAGCATGTCATACTGGAACATATCATCGAGACCGATAGGCATGTTGCGCATGATGATGACGATCAGCAGGCGCAGCGCCAGGGCGATGCTAAAAGCGCGCCAGGGAACGGCGCGCTCGGAAGTGAGAAAGGTGTGAAGGAAATCAAGCATTGCGTACGGGCAGCTGGCTTATCCAGATGTAGCCATCTTCTACCTTTACGCTGAAAATCGGCAGGGCGTGTTCGCGCGACATCCGCGCCAGCACAGGGCCAAAGCCGGGTGGCCAGGGTGACCATTCTTTGACATTGCCGGTCTTCAGGTCAAAAGCAGAATGATGGAAGGGGCAAATCAGGCCGCAATCTTCGGTGATGCGCCCCTGGTTGAGTGGGAAGCGCATGTGCGGGCAGGCATTATCCACAGCGAAAATCTGGCCCTGGATGTTGACCACCAGCACTTTGCGCCCGGGCAGTTGGGCTACTTTGCGGCTTCCCGGAGGAAGATCTGAAATGAGGAAGGCTTTGATGAATTCCATAACTGCGGTTTATTTGAGCAATTCTTCAAAGATAATGCGGGCTTTCTGCGCATCGGCTTTGCCCTGCATCTTTTTCATCACCTGGCCCACAAACCAACCCATCAGGCCGACTTTGCCGCTTTTGTAAGCCGCCACTTCGCCGGGGGCTTCAGCCATCACCTGCTCCACCACAGCGCGGATGGCGCTATCATCGCTGACTTTGGCCAGGCCCTCGGATTTGACAATCTCAGCCGGGGATTTGCCCGTGGCAACCACTTTTTGCAAGAGGCCTTTGGCGGTGTTGGTGTTGACGGTGCCAGAATCCACGAGTTTGATGATTTCAGCCAGGTAGAGCGGGGTGAGGGCGATCTCACCAGCGGTTTTGCCGCTATCATTAAGCATCCGCATGACATCATTCATCAGCCAGTTGGAGACACGCTTCACGTCACCCCCATAACTTTTGACGGCGCTCTCGAAATAATCAGAAAGCGAGCGTTCAGCCGTGAGAATTTCGGCATCGTACTCGGGCAGGCCGTAATCGTTGATAAAGCGGGCACGGCGCACAAGCGGCAGTTCGGGGAATTCTGCCAGGATTTGGGATTTCCACTCGCCGCTAAGCTGCACCGGCAAAAGGTCTGGTTCACGGAAGTAGCGATAATCCGCTTCGGTTTCCTTGGAACGCATCTTTTTCAGCGACTGGGAATCTTCGTCCCACTCCAGCGTCCAGGCCTCAATTTTATTGCCGCTTTCATATTCCCTGGTCTGACGCTCGATCTCTTTGCCGATGGCAGTGCGCACCGCCTCGATTGAGTTGACGTTCTTGATCTCGGTCTTGGTATTGAGATGAGTCGCGCCCCTGGGCCGCAGCGAAACGTTGGCATCGCAGCGCAGGTGGCCTTTTTCCATATCCGCTTCCGAGACGCCGATCCAGCGCAGGAGCTGGCGCAGGCGCGTCAGGTAGTTGGCAGCCTCGTCAGCCGAGCGAATATCCGGGCCGGTGACCATCTCCACGAGCGGAACCCCGCAGCGGTTAAAGTCGATTAAACGGCGACCCGCAGCCGGGTCGTTTTTGGTTTTCCCGGCGTCCTCTTCCAGGTGGAGTTTCCAGATCGTCACGCGGCGGGTGGAACCATCGGCCTGGGGTACATCCATATAGCCGCCTTTGGCCAGTGGGCGGTCATATTGCGAAATCTGGTAGCCCTTGGGCAGGTCGGGATAAAAGTAGTTTTTGCGGTCGAAAAAGGAGGTGGATTGCACATCCGCGTTCATGGCGGTGGCAAGCACTACGCCTTTTTCCACAACGCGGCTGTTGAGCACAGGCAGCACCCCCGGCATGCCCATGCAAACAGGGCAGACATTGGTGTTGGGCGCATCGAGCGATGAATCGGCTTTGCAGGAGCAGAAAATTTTGGTTTCGGTATTCAGTTGGATGTGGGTTTCGAGACCGATGACAACTTCGTATTCCATAGGAAGTCCTTGAAGAAAATTTGTTGTTCTCCCGTTTTTTTATGTTTTGATGGTAGGGGCGACCCGCCCGGCGCAAAAAATCATGATTTTATGCCGGAATTCCCTGCAAAATTACACCAGTTTATGCCTTGATGGGTCGCCCTTACAAGTTTTCACACTAAAAACGGTAAAACCTTATTTGTGGAGCTTGATACGCTGGATTTTAACAAAAACGGCGGCCATAACCGGGTCGAAATGTGTACCAGCGTCTTTTTCGATGATATTGAGGGCCTGCTCAAAAGACATGCCCTGGTGATAGGAACGAGTGGTCGTGAGGGCATCAAAAACATCTGCGATGGCGAGCAGGCGGCCCTGGTGCGGGATGTCTTCGCCGCTTAACCCATCCGGGTAGCCGGTTCCATCCCATTTTTCGTGATGGTGGCGCACGTAAGGCAAGGCGGCATGTAAATGGTCGATGCCTTCGATGATTTTTGCCCCGACCGTGGTGTGGTTTTTGATGATCTGGAATTCTTCGGGGGTCAGGCGGCCAGGTTTGTTGAGAATCAGTTCGGGTGTGCTGACTTTGCCGAGATCGTGCAGCAGCGCGCCATATTCGAGGATGACAAGTTCTTCATCGGTCCAGCCGAGGGCCTGGCCAAGCTCGCGGGCGTAAGCCTGGACGCGCTCGACATGCCCGCGTGTGTACTCATCACGGGCCTCGACAACGTTTGCCATCATCAGGATGGTCTGGATGTGAGCATGGCGGGTGTCAAACAGTTCCAAAGCGCGGCGGCGCTCCAGGCGGGCTTTGACGGCGGTAAGCAGTTCGTCGGGGTCGAAGGGTTTGAAGAGATAATCATCGGCGCCAAGCATACGGGCGTGGCTGACAAATTCTTTTTCGGTGCGAGCGCTCAGGAAGAGGAACGGGGTAGTTTGTCCGTCAGGAAGTTCGCGAACAGAATCGAGCAGGCCGAAGCCATCCAGCAGGGGCATGTTAATGTCTGAAACCACAATATCGGGTTTGAAAGATGAGAAAACTTCCAGCGCCAGGCGACCATTGGGGCAGGCGCGCGTTTCGTAGCCGCCAACATCTAAAACTGTTTTGATGATCATGCGCAGGGAATCATCATCTTCTGCAAGCAATACGCGGGTCATACTACCTCTCTTACGGGCCCCAGCGGGGCTGCCAATCACAATATTTATTATCCGTCAAACGGGTCAAATTTGTACCATCGAGTTTTATGATGTAAATCTCACAACCGTTATTATTCCCAAGTTTATCAAAATAAGCCGTGAAAGCAACCCATTTGCCATCAAATGAGAAAGATGGGCCCTGGCTGTTGCCACCTTTTGGGGTTAGCTGCTGTACCGAGGATCCATCGGCGTTCATGATGTAGAGTTCGCGCTCCCAGGGTTTGCCAGCATAGGTGATGATGTGCAGGCCATCGCTGGACCAATCGCTGCGACCACGCAACAGGGGCAGGTCTGTGACCTGGCGCAGATCTGTGCCATCCAGGCTGGCGGTCATCAGTTGGGGCACGTCTTTTTGGAGGAAGGATGCAAACAGGAGGCGGGTGCCATCTGGAGACCAGGTGGGGTCCCAGGCATTGGTCAGCACCTGGTGGGGGTTGCTGCCGTCCCGATTCATGATCCAGACCGAGTCACCGGTTCCATCGTTTTGGGTGAAGGCGATCAAGCGGTTATCGGGAGAAACCTCGGGGGCAATGCCAGGCTGGTAGTAACGCAAAAGCTGACCGGTGAGGGTCAGCTCGTAGATTTCGAAGTTGCCATCCATATTGGATGAAAACAGGACGCTCTGCCCATCAGGGGCGAAGGATGGGTAGAAATGGCGGGCATTATCGTTGGTAGTCAGTCGGCGCTGACCGGTTCCATCGGCGTTGATGATGCACAATTGATCTTTGGTGTTGATCTGGAAAACCTGGCAAACGTAGACGATTTTCCCGGTTGGCGGCGAATCCACTGGGGGGGGGGGAGTTACTCCAGTAACGGAGGCAGGCGGCAGGGCGGTTGTAATGGCTGTGCGGGTGGGGAAGATGAGCGGCGGGGGTGCCGGCTTTTGCGCGGCGGCCAGTTGGGGCAAAAGTATCCACAGTAAAACACCGGCGAGAGCTCCACAGACAAACAGGCCGCAGCCAATGGCTGCCAGCCCGAATGTTGTGGATAGGCGTTCCCTGGCCATTACTCTGTTGATTTGTTGGTGATGCGGCGGGACATTTGGGAGGTCTGGGTATCGCGGAACAGGCCGCGCAGGTTGATATCGAGGAAGGCTTCGACCAGGCGCGGGTCGAATGCGGTGCCAGACTGGCGTTTGATGTATTCGAGTACGTATTCTTCGGTCAGGCCTTTGCGGTAGGGGCGGTTGGAGAGCAGTGCATCCCAGACATCGACGATGCTAAAGATGCGGGCTGGCAGGGGGATTTCTTCGCCTTTCAGGCCGCGCGGGTAGCCGGAGCCATCCCAGCGCTCGTGGTGGCAGTAGGGAATGTCGAGGGCCCGGCGCAGGTAGACGATTGGATGGAGCATTTCGTAGGCAAAAACCGGGTGGCGGCGCATTTCGATCCATTCTTCGTCGTTGAGCGGACCAGGTTTTTGCAGGATGTTGTCAGGTATTGCCATTTTGCCGATATCGTGAAGCAAAGCACCACGCCGGACGTGGATGATTTCTTCTTCAGGGATGTTGAGCAGGCGCGCCAGGTTGACGGTGGCTTCGGTAACCCGCTGGGTATGGCCTTCGGTTTCTTTGTCGCGCAGGTCGAGAACGCGTGACCAGCCTTCGATGGTGGCTTCGTAGGCTTCGACGGTGGCTTTGTAGGCTCCGGCCAGGTCTTCGTGGGCGCGTTTCAGGTCAAGTTCGGCACGTTTGCGTTCGGTGATGTCGCGGATGATGTTGATGGCGCAAAGTTCATTATTGACTTCGATGGTGCGGGCAGAGATGAGTCCGATCCAGTGGGTGCCGTCTTTTTTCCTGAAGTAACCTTCCATGTTGGTGACTTCGCCGGAGGTATTCATATTCGCCAGGAAACGGCGGCTATCGTCGACAGTGGCCCACAGGTTGAATTTGCCAGGCTGCTTCCCGACCACTTCTTCGGGGCTGAACCCGGTCAGGTGGGTAAATCCATCGTTGATTTCAACGTAAGAGCCATCGGCCAGCCGGGTGATGGAGATAGCATCGGGGGAGATGCGAAAAGCTTTGGAGAATTTGTCTTCGGAAAGGCGCAGAGCTTCTTCAGAACGGCGTTTTTCATCGCGCAGGCGTTTTTCTTGCAGGGCACGTTGAACAGCCTGGCCCAGGCGGCCCAACCGGTCTTTGAGCAAGTAATCAGCTGCACCACGCTTCATGGTTTCGACGGCTGATTCGTCGGTCATGACGCCGGTGACAACGATGAATGGGATGTCTAGCCCACGCTGTTGCAGGAGTAAAAGGGCTTCCATGGCGGTAAACTGTGGCAATGAGTAGTCAGCCAGGATGATGTCGAGCGATGGATCAAGGGCAGCCAGATAGTCGTCTTCAGTATCAACCCTGCGAGATGTGCTGATATAGCCTGAACGTTTGAGTTCATGCAGTATCAGCTCCGCATCCACCGGGCGATCTTCAAGTACAAGAATGTTCAGATGGATAGGCTCTGGCATAGCGTTTTTAGGGGGCCTGGTTGAGCAATAACCAGTACAAGCCAACATCACGCACGGCCTCGGTAAATTGCTCAAAATCAATGGGTTTGACGATGTAGCTGTTCACGCCAAGATGGTAGGTTTCTACAATATCTCGGTCTTCGCGGGAGGAGGTAAGTACTACAACGGGGATTTTCCGGGTTTTGTCATGCGACTTAAGCCGGCGCAGGACTTCCACCCCGTCAACTTTGGGTAATTTCAGGTCGAGCAGGATCAACCTGGGGGTCTGCACAGGATCTAAACCAGCTTCCTGCCCTCCAAAGATGTAGTCGAGCGCTTCGGCGCCATCCCGGGCATGGTGAATCCGGTTTGCGATCTTGAATTTCTTCAACGCATACAGCGAAAGCTCAGCGTCATTCATATTATCTTCAACGAGCAAAATTTCTATCGGCGAATCTTCCATACCCGGCTCCGATATTGTCTGGATTTCTTTAGCTCAAATAAGTATACCATTTTCATAGTATCAGGGTTAAAAACTATCAACATTTTTTATACGAAAGGATTTTGGCCTTTCGGTTTTGCGCACAATTACTCAGGGATGGAAAAATAAAAGGTTGCGCCTTCGCCTAAGGTAGATTCTGCCCACACTTCGCCTCCGTGCCGCCGGATGATACGGTTGACAATGGCCAGCCCCACCCCGGTTCCCTCGTATTCTTCGGCGCGATGCAGGCGCTGGAAAACACCAAATAGTTTTTCGTAGTAGCGCATATCGAAACCGGTACCATTATCTTTGACATAATAAACCAGGCGAGCATCATTACGGGTGAAGCCTATTTGGATATTGGGCGAGGATTTTTTGCGGGAAAATTTGACAGCGTTGGAGATAAGATTCATCCAGACCTGGGTCAACAGCACCGGGTCGCCCTGGCAAGGTGGCAATTCCTGAATATCGAACTTGACATCCTTGCCATTGGGATCAGCGAAAAGGGTGGAAAGTACCTGTTTGATCAGTTGATTCGGGGCAACCGGCTGCAGGCGCAGCGACTGGCGGTTGAGACGAGAGAAAGAAAGCAGGTCGTCGATCAACTGGCCCATGTGCTGGGCATTCTGCCGGATGACGCTGATGAAACGCCGGGCATCTGGGCTGGCAGCATCACCCATTTCTTCATCAAGCATTCGTGAAAATCCATCGATGGCGCGCAGCGGGGCGCGCAGGTCATGGGATACAGAATAAGAAAAGGCTTCCAGTTCTTTGTTGGCGGCTTCAAGCTGGGAAGTGCGCTCGATCACACGATGTTCAAGTTCCTCGTTCATGGTGCGGATACTTTCCTCGGCGCGCTTACGCTCGGTAATATCCTGGAATGTGCCAATCGCAGCGTAGGGAGCCTGTCCTTCCTCGTGCGAAAGACCAATGGTAGCTTCGTAGACCCAGCGGGTATTCCCATCCAGATTGACGATTTCATGGTCACATTGCAGCACCTTCAGGCGTCCCTCAGTAAATTGGGTGACTGCTTCTTCGGTTGGCTTGCCAGCCAACTGCCCCACCAGGCGTGAGTTTTTGATCAGTCCATGCCAAAGGGGAGGTGTGAGTTCTCTGGAATCGTACCCGATGATGGTTTTGATGCCCGCACCCATAAATTGATAGGTGTTCGTGGTGTAATCGAGATAGTAGGGGACGGCCCCGGCGGCTTCAATCGCCTGCCGATAGAGGGAAACGGAAGTCCGCAGGTTGGTTTCGGCCTGTTTCAACCCGGTGATATCGGTGGCGTTGAGCACAGCTACATCCACATGCCCCTGATCAACAACCGGAGCCATGGTGCATGAGAACCAGGATTCAGCATTTGCCGCATCTGGCAGGGCGCGCTCAAAAGAAATGGTGATGCGATCAATGAAAACCTGCGAGAAGAGCTTGCGCTTCTCTTCTGATGAATCGCTGCCAAGCAGCAAATCGCTGATGCCCGCCAGTGACAGGTTGCTCAAACTAATACCGACTGACTCATGGTTGGAGAATAAAACATCGCCCTGGCGATTAACCGTCAAGACAAGTTGGGGGGCGTTCTCCATCAGGGCACGCCAGCGCGCTTCGGATTCTCGCAGGGCATCTTCGGCCTGCTTGCGTTCCACGGCCACCGCAATCTGGGTAGACAGCACCGCAAAAATTTCACGGTCAGAGGAAGTCAAGTGCAGGTGCTGGTCATAAATTTTGATGATCATGGCGCCCAGGATGCCCCGTGAAGTCTGTAAAGGCACGCCCAGCCACTCGTGCAGGTTCTCACCTTCCAGTTTTAGCCGGTCAGCATCATCGTTATCGGTGGTTATCCAGATTGATTCGGATGTCTGCACCACTCGCGAAACCAGGCTGTCATCCAATTTGTGGACGGAAGGCCAGGAAACGCCCTCGTCAAAATGGTATGGATAGTTGAAAACATTTTTCTCAGGGTCGTAAAAGGCAACAATAAAGGTCCGGGCTGGCAGCAACGTTTCGAGCACAGTATGAGCCTGGGTGAAGAATTCATACAGGGTTTGCGAAGATTGTGCAATCTGTGAAATGCGATAGACTGCGCTCTGCAACTGTTCTGAACGTTTGCGCTCGTCGATGTCACGCAGTGCCATTAAGATCAGGCTCTCATCTCCCACCGAGGCCAGGCGCATGCTGATCTCAGCCCAAAACATCTGGCCGGTTTTATGCCGAACATGCCACTCCAGCACCTGGGGGCCCAGGCTGCGCGCCCGAAAAAGCATTCGGGCAATGTTATGCCGCGAGGATGAAACATCCACGCTGAGGTTTTCCAGGTGAATACTACGGGCTTCTTCGTTGGTATAACCGAACATTTCTGTGAATTTGCGATTGGTATCGACAATGTTGCCGGTATCAGGCTTCAGCACCAGGATTGAATCGTTAACGGCATTAAAAATCGCCCGTGAGCGATCTTCACTTTGCTGCAAGATGACATAGGCGTGGTTTAAATCTTTCACACGGTCTTCCAAACCGGCGATTAAGGTCTGGATGTGCGCTCCGGTTCGCACCAGGGTCTCAGCCAGGGTGCGCAGTTCATCTTCCATTTCATCCGGGTTGAGTTGGTGCGAAAAATCTCCCATACCGATACGCCCCGAATACAGGGTCAACTTGCGCAGCGGCTGGCCCACCACAATCCAGATAACCACCCCGCCCGCCATGGAAATGATCAGCAGGCTGATCGTCAATTGAAGCGATGCCATCTGGTTGACATGTGCCAGGATCGCATTAAAACCGCTCAAATTGCTGACAATCACATCCACATATTTTCGGTCCCCAACTGGCGCGAAGGCGATGATATGATTCTTGGCAGTGTCTTTATAGGTTCCCGCTTTATAGCTCAAAATTGCCTGCCCGGCTTCGGGAGAATAATCATCCCAAAAATAAAGTCCTTCCTTGGCGGGGTCGGGGTGGGCCAGGTAAACGCCGGATGTATCCACTACAAAGTGAACGCCATCATGCGGCTGGCTGGCATCTACAAAAGCCTGCATCTCAATAATTTTGACTGAGGGCTGCGCAAGCAGGTTGGCGTTGACCTGTGCGTTCGTCTGGTAAATCTCCAGCGAATATAGCTGCATTTCATCATATACATTACTGCCCACAAAAATCGTCATAACCACAATTGGCAGCAGTGACAACAGCAAAAACCAGATCGTGAGGCGTATGGAAATGGATGAATTTAACTTAAACATCTTGCGCCCCTTCCCAGTTCATCCCCACGCATAAAATAATGAAAAGGATCAATCCATGACATAAAAACCTGCCATCTGCACTAAATCATCCTTGCGTCAGGCCAAACTGCTGCAAGGAAGCTCTGGAATAACTATATTTGTATCACAAAATTATTACGAAGCGAAAGAAACGAAGAAGATATAATCAAACCATCCATCCGAGAAAGAAGAGCCGCATGAGACAAACCTGCCAATTCGCCTTGATCCTGGCAATCCTTTTCACAACATCCGCCTGCCTGCCAACTTCCAATACGTTGAATGCTACCACTGAACCACGCGATGATACTGAAGCCAGGGCCACAGAATCTTTTGATCCTTACGCAGCGAATCCGCGCTTGGAAGAATTCAACCTGCCGCCTTATTATCCTGAAACGTATCCATTCATCATTGAAGGCTCGCAAAAAGAACAGGCGCTCACCATCTACTCCACCACTGAAATCAATGGGTGGGAAAATCTTGTCCAGGCCTTCAACGAACACTACCCCTGGATCAAAGTCACCATCGTGAACACAGAACTAAACGTATTTGAGCGGTATGAGCAAGAAATCCTGTCTTATGATCCCAGCGCCGATCTGATTATCTCAGCAGACATCACCGGCTGGCAAGGCTTCCTGGATAAAAAACAAGCCGTCAATTACGTTTCAGCTGAAGATGCCTATGCTCCCGCCTGGCTGAAGCCTGCTCCCGGTATCTATGCCATCTCGTGTGACCCACTGTTGGTGGTATATAGTTCCCGCTGGCCCGGCGAGGCGGTTACTGGGCTGAAAGATCTCAGCCAGCGCATTGCCAAAAACCCGGCTTCTTTCCAGGGCAAAATCATCACCTACGATACTGAAACCAGCGCATCGGGCTATTATGCCAACTGGTATTACACCAACTTTACTGGCTCAACCGGCTGGGACACGTTCCAAAATATCGGCAAAACCAGCCCGGGCCTGCGCACATCCGGCAAAGCCATGGTGGAAGAGGTCGCAGCTGGCCAGGCCAATTTCGCGTACTTTGTATCAGCCATCCACGTGATTCCGCGTACTGACCTGGCCGAAAAAATCAAATGGGGCTACCTGCGCGAAGCCCAACCCATCACCGTTCGGTATGCTGCCATCCCAAGTATGAGCAGGCACCCCAATGCCGCGCGACTGATGCTCGATTACCTGATCTCTCAAGAAGGCCAGCTCGCCATCCAAAAGGATGGCCTGACCCCCTACCGAACCGACATCATCGATGCCGCGCCTTACCACCTCGATAAGGTATTGCAGGAAGTTGGGAACAACGCCATTTTTATGAGTTTTGACCCGCGCCTGCAAGACCCTGCCATTCGCCAGGCCTTCATCGAGCGCTGGAAACAAATCATCCAACCGGTTCTGCCCTGATACGAAACATCCGCAGCCAAAAAACTGCGGATGTTTCGTATCAGGCGCAAGCCACTACCAGCGTGGCTGCCGGTATTTACATGGCAGAACAATCCAGGGCGGATGCGCATACCGGGCCTGTAACAGGCAGATATTCCAAGCTTACTCCACGTCACGCTGGGCCAGGTAACGCGCGATCACCGCGTCATAATGCGAAGTGGAGGCAAAACCCTTCACCGCCAGCCTTTTTCGCGTTTCGGGGGCGACACTACCCGAGTTCAATTCCGTTAAAATCGTCCGGTAATCCACCGGGTCACAGACCAGGGTCACACGCTGATGGTTTTTGGCCGCCGCGCGGATGAGCGTAACCCCGCCGATGTCGATATTTTCGATCACATCGGCATAGCTGACATCCGGTTTGGCAATCGTCTCTTCGAACGGGTAGAGATTGACGACCACAAGGTCGATGTAATCCCAGCCCAGGTCGAGCAGTTGTTTATGATCGGCATCAGTTGGGCGTGCCAGCAACCCGCCGTGGATGGCCGGGTGCAAGGTCTTGACCCGCCCGCCCAGGATTTCCGGCGATTTGGTGTAATCGGCCACTTCAGTGACAGCGACCTCGTTTTCGCGCAGCAATTTGGCCGTGCCACCCGAAGCGAGCAGCGTCCAGCCGAGACGGGCGAGACCCTTTGCGAAATCCACAAGGCCGGTTTTGTTATGGACAGAGAGAATGGCGATGGGCATAGTAAAAATTCCTTTCAATTATGGTTCTGGAGTTAAAGTAACTTGCGAGGAAAACATTCTTCCTCGCAACTCAAAATAATAGTAGTTCCCACAAGGACCCGGCTCGGGGGGCATTCGACAAACTAAAATTCGGTCAGCTTCTTCCCAGGCATATGGAATTACCAAATCTTTTTGGTCATCAATTAATTTTTGAACAGTGCCCTTTTTCAAATTGACAAGGAATAGCGAAGATTGCACATTCGGTGCATCAAACCATGTACTAACAGCACCGGTAAAAACAATTTTTTGACTATCAGGAGACCAAACAATGCCACCAACAGATCGATATTTTGAAGAGATCGAATAGCTAGAAACGATCACACCGCTTTTGGTGTCAAATATATTCACACTTGCAAATTCGGTGTCTCCGGCATACCCGTCTGCCCACGCCAAATAGGCCAAATACAAATCATTCGGCGAAAATGCGACATCATGAAGGCCATCAAAAACTGTTAAAACCTGACCAGAATCCAAGTTCACTTGAAATAAATCATTGGTAAAACCCAAAATCACTGAACCCACAGCGTCAAGCGAAAAACTGGATGAAACGTATGCGTATTTTCCATTCACATCCCAGTGTGATACATGAAGCAAATATTCATAATATGGCTCTCGATAGAGTGTGTCAGATAAAACTTGCCACCGTTTGCCCCCGTTAATCTGGACGAACTCGATGCTTGCGCCATGCAGCGCATCCATCTCACGAAACTCGACCCAAAGGCCATCTGGAGATAAACTGTAATCACAATACTTTATCAGTGGGCTTTGTGTATTTGTCGGAGACAATGTTGCAGTGACTTGTGCAGTTTCATCCAACCTGTTTTTTTGGAAAAGGGTTAGCACAGCAGCTTTATCACAAATTTTTGGAGGTGTAGCTGTAAATGTTGGCATTGGACTCCAGGTTGGATATGGGGTTTTTGTCGGCATTGGAGTCCGCGTTGCCGAAGCGGAGGGAGAAACTGGCACAGGAATCGCTACAATCGGCTTTACCTGACCCGCGCACGAAACCAGGAAAACCAGCAAAATTACTGCGCCGAAAACTTTCCACTTTCTACTTTCCACTTATCACCTTTTTGAGCGTTTCCACTAACAGTCGATGCTCCACCCCATGCACCCGCGCTTCAAACTGCTCCAGCGTTTCTCCCGATTGGAAGAAAATCTCCTCGGTGGCGAGGACGGGGCCGTTATCGACGCCTTCGTCGGGGACGAGGTGGATCATCACGCCGCTGTGGTCGATTTCGCCGCGCTGCCAGGCTGCATAGGCGCGTTCGATGGCGTGGGTGCCGGGGAAGGTTCCGGGCAGGGCGGGGTGCAGGTTGATAACTTTGTTGGGATAATGAGATAAGAAGTTGGAAGTGAGGAGACGCATCCAACCGGCAAGAACGATATAGTCGGGTTGTCGGCTGGTCACATAGTCAGCTAGTCGGGAGTCGTAGTCGCGGCGAGGTTCGCCGTTGGCTTTGGGAAAGTAAATTGCATCCACGCCGGCGTTTTTAGCGCGGGTGAGACCATAGGCGTCGGGTTTGTTACTGATAACGGCGACAACGGTGGCGGGTAGGGTTTTGTCTGCACCCACACAAGATGGCGGGCCATCATGTTTCCCGAAAGAAACCGTCCAGCAGAGTTGGATGAATAAATTATACTCTGGGAAGGCAGGTCAGGAGGCCGTACAACGCATTGGAGACGCACAGAGCTGCAGTCCCGTGC
>CAIJPN010000055.1 GCA_903822545.1 uncultured Anaerolineae bacterium
AGATCAAGGTTATCAAACGCCGCTGTTATGGGATTACCAATGTTGCACACCTTTTCCAGAGAATTTATCTCGATTTGGAAGGCTTCAGGCTGTTTGCCTGACCACCATATATGGCTCCATCACGCTAATTCTCGGAGAGCCGATTTTGGGGGAGTTTTGGACGCGCGGGTTTAATTCTTGTTTTCACGCGGCTGGTGTAGTGGCACGTTCAAGAAGAAAGTGCTGCCTTTGCCTAGCTGGCTTTCCAACCAGACTTTGCCGCCATGACGCTCGGCTATCGATTTTACAATTGCCAGTCCCAGACCGCTGCCTTTTTGTTCGCGGGCTTCACGTTGGCCGCCACGATAGAACTTCTCAAACAAGCGTGATTGGTCGATGGGGGCAATGCCGATACCCGTATCCTGTACTTCGAAAAGCATGTAGTCATCCACCAGTTTCATCCGCACGCTGATCTTGCCATGCTGTGGGGTATATTTAATGGCATTTTCCACCAGGTTGTACATGGCCTGGTATAGCAGGGTCTGGTCAGCTTCGATCAGCGGCACAGTGTCCTTGGGTGTTTCAACATTCAACTCGATATTTTTCTGGGTGGCCTGGAGTTGCAGCTGCCCAATAACTTTTTCCACAATATCGATCAGGGGAATGGTTTCAAGCTGCAAGCCAACACCAACATCGATGCGCCCCAGATCGAGCAGGTTGTTTACCAGGCGGGCCATATTTTCCACGCCGATGATGATTTTTTTGACGTAAGTTTGCTGTTGTTCATTCAGTTCGCCAACCATTTCGAGCATGGTGGCGTAGCCGCGCATCAGCGTGAGTGGTGAACGCAAATCGTGACTGACGGTGTTGACGAACTCCGTTTTCATCGTATCCAGCTCTTTGAAGTGTGTCACATCGCGCAGGATGCACACGCGACCCACCGGGCGACCATCTGCCACGACAGAAGATGCCGTTGCCAGGTAAACCAACCCATTGGGCATAACAACTTCAGCTGATTTTTTCTCTGCCGATGAACCTTCCAGAATTTCGAGCAGCGGTTTCTGGCTGACGAGTTTCTCAATTGGCTGGCCTTCCCCGGCTCCTACCGCGGCCCCGAGCACCTGCCAAGCTGCCGGGTTTGCCAACAACAGCCGGTTCAGGTGATCAGTCACTAGCACCGGGTCAGGTGTTGATGCCAGGATGGATGCCAGTCGTTGACGACCCACTTCTGCCGATAGGAACAGGTGGTTGTTGGCGGCTGCCAGCGCAGCTTGCCCGGCCAGGGTGGTCAGGAAGCGCACATCAGATTCAGAAAACAGGCGCGGTTGTTCGTAGGCGGCCCACATCACACCGAAATACTGGTTTTCATGCCGCAATGGGATTGCCAGCAGCGAAGCCGGGTAAGGCCGGGATCCGTCCAACTCCAGCCCGCGTGCGCGGCTGACGTTGGTCAAAACCAGCCGATCTTGTTGCTGGCTCATGGTTGTGATCTGGGTATCCAGGTAAGCGTAGCGATCGCGAGCCGGACCAAGCGCATAGATTGGTGGAATATCTCGCTCGGTGTTGCGTGTCAGGTTGGGAGACATGACCACACGAACGGCATTTGCCCCGGTTGCGAGAACAGCTTCCAGCACCGACTGAACAGCGTCTCCCATTTCGAGGCTGGATGCTACACCCTGGCTAACCAGCAGCAGGCGATTCAACTCTTCAAGGCGGGCTTGCAAACTGGCGCGCATCTGCTCGAAGGAGCGCCGCAATTGACCCACTTCGTCAACGCCATCCACCTGTAAGGGGTTATCAAGGTTGCCTTGGGCGATGCGCATGGCTTCGCTTGCCAGGGTTTGCAGCGAGACGGTTACCACTTTTAGCCCGAGGCGCAGCGAAACCAGCGCAATCACTGCCAGGGCCAGGATCATGGCTGAAAGTGGAGCCGCAATTGTCAACGCAAGCTGTTGGGATTCTTGGGCTGGGATGCTTAGAACCACCGCCCA
>CAIJPN010000056.1 GCA_903822545.1 uncultured Anaerolineae bacterium
AACTCAAGTTGCTACCTTTGGCGCAATCGCCCTCATCCCTGGCCCTTCCCCCGGCGGGGGAAGGGAATTACCCCCCTCTCCCTTTGGGAGAGGGCCGGGGTGAGGGAACTCCTTGCAAAAAGGCAGTTTGACATATCAAGATAGCAACTTGGGTTAAGTATTGGAAAGCGGTAAAATCTGTACTATGAATAAAATCCTTGTCACCGGCGGAGCCGGGTTCATCGGCTCGAATTTTGTGCGCTACCTGCTCCAGGCAGAGCCAGGGGCGCAGGTCTTTAACCTTGACCTGCTGACGTATGCCGGATCGCTCGAAAATCTCAAAGGATTGCCCGATGAAGCCCGCCACAACTTCATCCATGGCGATATTTGTGATACCGGGCTGGTGGCGCGGCTGGTGCGCGAACAGCAGATCGACACCATCATTCACTTCGCCGCCGAATCGCATGTTGACCGCTCCATTTTAGGCCCGGCAGCTTTTGTGCAGACCAATGTCATGGGGACGTTTACCCTGCTCGAAACGGCGCGCCAGGTGTGGGGCGGGGATTTCCACGGGCGGCGCTTCCACCACGTTTCAACGGATGAAGTTTTCGGGTCGCTCAGCCCATCCGATCCCGCATTCAGCGAAACCACGCCCTACGACCCGCGCTCGCCCTATTCGGCCAGCAAAGCCGCATCAGACCACCTGGTGCGCGCTTATTTCCACACCTACGGCCTGCCCATCACCATCACCAACTGCTCCAACAACTACGGGCCGCGCCAGTTCCCCGAAAAACTCATCCCGCTGATGGTGCTGAACGCCGTGCAGGGCAAAGCGCTGCCCGTTTATGGCGACGGCAGGCAGATCCGCGACTGGCTGTATGTGGAAGATCACTGCGAGGCGATCTACCTGGCAGCCAGGCATGGCAAACCCGGCGAAACCTATAACGTGGGCGGCGGGAACCAGCCCCACAATATTGACCTGGTGAATGAGATTTGCGCCATCCTGGATGAGCTGCGCCCCGCCGCACAACCCTACGCCACGCTGATACAACACGTTACCGACCGCCCCGGCCATGACCGCCGTTACGCCATGGATATTTCCAAAATCCGCGCAGAACTCGGCTGGCTGCCGCGCCACGACATCGAAACCGGCCTGCGCGAAACGGTGGCCTGGTATCTCGAAAACCCGGCCTGGGTGCAGGCCATGCTCGGCCAGGATGGGTACGACTCCTGGCTGGAAAAAAATTACGGGCAGCGCGAAAAGGCAAACTAAATGAAAATCTCCATCGTCATCCCGGTTTTCAACGAAGCCGGTGTTATTGAAACCACCCATGCCAAAATTGCGGCAGTGATCAACAGCCTGCCGCACGAATTCAGCCTCACCTATGTGGATGATGGCTCTTCGGATGGAACCGAAACATCCTTAAAACAACTGGCCGCACAGGATGGGCGGGTGCACATTCTCAGCCTGAGCCGCAACTTTGGGCACCAGGCCGCCCTGACCGCCGGGCTGGATCATGCCGAGGGCGATGCCATCATTTCGATGGATGGCGATGGCCAGCACCCGGCAGAAATGCTGCCAGAGATGATCCGCCTGCTCGAGCAGGGCTATGACATCGTCCAGGCCCAGCGCATGGAAGCGGGCCAGGCCTTTTCGTTCAAAAAGGCGACATCAGACGCTTTCTACCAGTTGATCAACCGCATCAGCGGCACACGCGTCCAGCCAGGGGCGGCAGATTTCCGCGCCATGAGCCGCCAGGCTGTGGATGCGCTCAAGGCCATGCCTGAATACCACCGCTTCCTGCGCGGCATGGTCGCCTGGGTGGGCTATCGCAGCGTGATCCTGCCCTACCCCGAAGCCCGCCGCAGCGCCGGGAAATCAAAATACTCCCTGGGGAAAATGCTGCGGCTGGCAGCCGATGCGATTTTCTCGTTCTCGCTCATGCCGCTATATATCGGGTTAAGCGTTGGCGGGTTGTTCCTGATCCTGGCGGTAACGCAAATCATCTACGTGCTGGTCATCTTCATCACCAGGCCAGCCGATGTTTACATTGCCCCCGGCTGGAGTTCGCTCATGGCAATTTTGCTGATTGCCAGCGGAATCATCATGATCCTGCTGGGATTTATCGGCGTTTACGTAGGCTACATCTTCCAACAGGTCAAAGGCCGCCCGGTTTACCTGCTTAAAAACCAAAAGCACAACTCGTAAAATTGGCCATCATTTTTCCTTGACACAAAAGCCTGGTACACATATAATCCCCACTCGCGTTCCCGGCTAGCTCAATCGGCAGAGCGGGCGGCTGTTAACCGCTAGGTTCGAGGTTCGAGTCCTCGGCCGGGAGCCTGTAAAAACCTTCTCATTCGAGAAGGTTTTTTTATTTGCGCAAATTGCACGATAACGCCACAATGGGATCGGCCAGCACCACACAAGCCGCGCGCGCAGGGTTGGCCTGCTCAATCGCCTTGCGCACATCCGCCGCACCTTCGGGCACCTTCAGGGACGGGTACGTATCGCGCAGCATCTGGCGATACCAGTCATAATCCAACAGCCCCAGCACAACAATGGCAGTATCGGGCCGCTGGCCTTCCACAAACTGGTAATACCACAGGCTGAGCGAAGCCTGGTCATCGCGCACCACCAGGATGGCATCTTGCGGCGCCTTTTGCCAGATCTCGCGGGCAAATTCTTCGGCGCGCTGATCGCGGGAAGCATCCACCCGGCTCCAGTTTTGTGCCACATTCCAGCCCAGCGACAACGCGATGACAACCAGCGACAAAACAGCCAGCCCAGGGCCGCGCTTTTCTTGCAAAAACGAGGCGCAGTATCCAATCCCCCGCTCCAGGTAAACGGCCAGCAAAAAATACAGCGGCAAGAGATAGACGAACGAATCCGCCGTGTTATAGAACAGCACAAAACCAATACTGGCAACCGCCAGGGAACCTGAAAGCAGGTAAAAATTTCGGGGCACAGGCACAAAAAACAAGCCCAGCAGCGCCAGTACCAGCCCAACAATCCCAAACTGGATGGAAATATCCCCCAACAAGAGCGCAGCCCGCTCCGAAATATCCAGCCCGGCCTGCCCGACATATTCCTGGTAAATTTGCCCGCTCACCAGCGCAGCCAGCCGGGCTGGTGTGGACGGGTTGCCCCAGTTGACCGGGGCATGCTGACTGGCGCGCAGCATCAACGTGGAATAGAGCAGCACAGCCACCAGCACAGCCCCTGCTCCACGCCGCAAGATGCGGCCAAAATCCGGCTTGCCAGAGGGTTCTAAGCAGAGGGCTGGCAGCAAAAAAACCGTTGTGACGTGGTTGGAAAGCCCCAACCCAAAGGTGATACCGCGCAGGAGGTCTGCCCGACCCGCAGGAAGCCCCCGCCACCCCGCCAGCGCCTGGCTGGTGATCAGTACCGCGAAAAGCAGGTGCAGGGTATAGACTTCGGTGATTACAGCCTGGCCCCAAACCGCCGGAGCCAGCCCCAGGGCCAGCGCAGCCAGCCAGGCGGGCAAACCCCACAGTTTTTGGCCATCCACCCGGCGCATAAAGCCATAGGCCGCCAGCGCGGCCAGGATAGCCAGCCCGGCGGAAAGCAGGTTGGAGCGAAAGGCCATCTTCCCCAGCGGCAGCAGTTGGGCGGCGCGCACCAACAGGAGGTAGAGCGGATACCCACTGGGATGTGGCACACCGCCCGTGTATGCGGCGCTGATAAAATCACCGCCATCAGCGCCGCTGTTCGCCCACGTCAGGCCGGGGGCAATGGTCAGGCCGTAAACCAATCCCAGCACTGCGGCCAGGCAAAGATAAGACAGGATGCGTTGAAAAATAGGGCTCATGGCAGGGTTTTGAATTAAAAACTGGAAGGGGTGGTGCCTGGCCGGGTTGGCAGGCACCACCAGCATGGATTTTAACCAGGTTTTTCGGGTTGCTTGGCACAAATTACGCCAGGGTTTTCCCGGCAGCTTTCGTGGGGCAGCCCGAAGAAGTTTCCAATTAAACGGGCAAAACTGACCCTGGGGAGCTTGCTTCGGGCGGAAAACCATCGCCAGCGCGACGATATCAGTATTTTGGGCTTTCCAGTTTTCAATATGGATGTGGGTAGGGGCGACCCACCAGGGCATAACCAGGTGCTTTTATACAAGAAATCCTGGCATAAAAGAACGATTTCTCACGCATAACGGGTCACCCCTACGGGTTTTCACACCAAAACAGGAGGCCTTATTTTATCAAGCGGCTGTGAGAAAGCCCCGGGGGGCAGTTACAGCAAAAATAAAAATCGGGAAGATGTTGTCATCTTCCCGATTTTGTTGAACAAGAACACTTTACGGAATGTATTCGAAGAAGGTCGAGCCGGCGCCAATCCAGGTCTGGAAGCAGGATTGGTTATCTTCGAGGTAGGTCGCCAGGTAATATTCAATATCACCGGTTGTGACCTTGACGCTGCCAAGCGCACGACCATTGAAGCAGATTTTGACCGGGATGTCGCCAGTATAACCGTCGGCATTGAAGAAGACTTCGATGTGATGCGGGTTATGGTGCTGGACTGCCACAAACAGTACGACATTGGGGAGGGAGACCAGAGGGGTAACACTGCTGATGCCAACATACACACTCTTGCCTTCTTCGACGACAGTATGCTCCTGGCCAGACGGGTTCTTAACGGTGCCAGCCGCGAAAGCGGTGCCAGAAAGTCCAAACAGGACGACCCCGAGAACCAGGGTTACAACAAGCGCGAAACGAACAAAACGGGACATAACATACCTCCTTGGGTAATAGATTTATGCTTATTATATGGTTTCTGTTGGAATAAGCAATGGAGAACGCTACGGATTTTATTCGGATTTGTTTGCCGAGGCTTTGGCCAGGGTTTCAAGCCTGTCGAAGCCGCGCCGAAGGATCATATCGATCTCTTTGGCCACATCATCGGTGCGGGCCGCCCCTGTGCCCGGGTCTGGAATATCATACTGCGGCCCGGGCGCCAGTTCGCTCATCAGGTAAATCTTGGCAGCAAAAGCGGGGAATTCGGCCCGCAGGGCTTCTTTATGATTGGTTTCCATCACCAGCACAATGGCTGCCTGCTCCAACAATTTTTGCGAAACCGGCTTGGAACGATGCTCTGCCAGCCCCGGCAGCCCCAATTTGAGCCCGACAAGTTTGGCAGATTCCACCATCGGGAAGCCTTCATCCGCCCAGGTTCCGGCGCTATCAACCAGCCATTCTGACGCCTGGTTGCGCTGCTCGACCAATTTGCGAAACGAAGCCGCTGCCAGCGGCGAGCGGATCTGGTTGGCAGTACAGACAAAAAGAATGTGTCGCATGGGCAAAAACTCCGGGTGGGGTAAGGAATGCTGAAGGCTCCGATTATATACCCGTCATAGTCACAAACTGCCCATTTTTAAGGGCTCTTTTGAGAATCGGCTTCGAGCAAAAGCCAACCGATTAACCCAAGGTTTCCCAGGTGGGTTTCGTGGGGCAGGTTGCTCACCCGCCCGCCATGGCTGGTGGCGCAGGCAGTTTACCCATTTTGGGGGCAAATGGGTGCAAATTCCCGGTTTGGCACGAAAGTTGCACCGTATAGGTTAATCAGGTTTGCACGGGCAAACCACCAGCAAAAAGGAGAAAACAATGGCTACAATTTTGCAAGCGGTGATCCAGTACGGCCCCCGGCTGACCCTCCAGCCAACCACCTCGATCGAAGGCGTGGCGGCGTGGGTTTCCATGCGCACCAGCATCAACAAGAGCGAAGTGGCAATGGTGCTTTCTGAAGTCAGCGAGGCGATCTTGTTCTACAACCGCATGGGTTCGCCGGTCAAGCTCAACGGCGTGGGAACCTTCTCCCCATCGGTGGATCGCAGCGGGACGTTGAGCATCAGTTTGCGGCCCGACATGGCCCTCAAGAAAGGCATCAACTCTTATGGCGAATATCGCGGCGTGATGCAGAATAAATCCAATGCCGGGTTGAGCAACTCAGCGTTGAAAGAACTCTGGGATGCCGACCATCCCGATGATCCACTGCTCATCCCGGAAGCGAGCAACTAACGGAGAAGCAGCGCGGGCAGGCTCCCGCTTTTCCCCAACAGGGGCGCGTTGATGCAACGCGCCCCTTTCGATTCTCGCGGCCAGGCCCAAGCAGGCGGCTGCATGGGATTGTTTTTGCGAACCCGCAGGTTCTTCTCACAATTGTGGGGGTAAAACTTAACCCAAGGCAGCCAAGATGCAAAGCCATAAAGTTTTTTTGAACAAACCAGCTGCTTCACGCTCCAGTAATTCCAAATTCAACATTGAGTCGCAGGCAAAAGGGCCAAAATCCTGACGCCAGGGCGCAGAGTCGCAAAGGTTTTTTAGGAAATTTGGCCCGACCGTTGCCCTGACCGCTCTTTTTACCGGTTCGCGCGGATATGTCAAAAAACCTGGCGTCTTTGCGACTTTGCGTTACATCCATTGGTTTCAAATTTGGAATTGCTGTTCACGCTCGCCCTTCCGGGCAGGATTAGCCGTTTTTTTGTTATAATCTGCCATCCCAACCCATTAGGGTTTTTCTCCCTGGCCCAATACGCCAGGACGGGCCGTGTCTCTGTGGGAAAACGCTCAAATGGTTTTTTCCGTGAGCTGATTGCCGAAAGCAAAGGCTTTTGATTAAATTCTAAAGGCTTTAGATTAAATTCCAAAGGCTTTAGATTAAATTCCAAAGGCTTTAGATTAAAAGATTTGTTCCACAATATAAATCCATCCGAAGCCTTAACGCCAAGGCGCAGGCACGCAAAGTTTTTAAGTTCGAAGTGGAAAATCAACGCCCTGCCTGATTTCCAGCAGGAATTCTTGGCGATCTGGCATTAAAAATTGCTTTGTCCAGGAACAACTCTATTTATCATCATGGCGAAGCAGCCCGGCGAGGCGCACCAGGGCCATTTTGGTGGTACGATTGATCGCCCTAAGCGCGCCTTTTCACACACAGGTTAGAATTCACAGCATGCTGACTCCCCCAAATAACACCTTCACACTACCCATTACCGTGTACGAACCATCAAAAGGCTGGTTGTCTTTAAATTTGCGCGAGGTCTGGAATTATCGTGAACTGCTGTTCTTCCTGACCTGGCGCGATATTAAAGTGCGCTATGCCCAGGCGGCCCTGGGGATCAGTTGGGCCATTCTCCAGCCGCTGCTGACGATGGTGATCTTTAGTGTCATCTTTGGCAACCTGGCCAAATTGCCATCCGATGGCATCCCTTACCCGGTCTTCAGCTATGTGGCCCTGCTGCCCTGGCAGTTGTTTGCGGGGGCCTTGCAGCGCGCCGGCACCAGCCTGGTGGGCAATGCCAACCTGCTCACCAAGGTATACTTCCCGCGCCTGGTCATCCCGTTTTCGGCGGTGCTGGCCGGGCTGGTGGATTTCTCACTGGGCTTCCTGGTTTTGAGCGGGCTGATGCTCTATTACCAGGTGCAGTTGACCTGGACGGCCCTGTGGCTGCCGTTCTTTGTGCTGCTGGCCCTGCTGACCGCCCTGGCGGTGGGCCTGTGGCTCTCGGCCCTGAACGTACAATACCGCGACGTGCAGCACGCCATCCCCTTCATCGTCCAGGCCTGGATGTACGCTTCGCCGGTGGCTTACTCTGCCGGGCTGGTTCCCTCTGGCTGGATGCGTGTTGTTTATGGCTTGAACCCGCTGGCCGGGGTGATCCAGGGCTTTCGCTGGGCCTTGCTGGGCGCGGCCCCGCCCGATGAGTTGATGCTTATTTCGGTGATCATGGTCTTTTTATTACTGGCCAGCGGCCTGTATTATTTTAAGCGTATGGAAAAAACCTTTGCGGATGTGGTGTAATGATGAGCAATGTTGCCATTAAAGTCGAAAACCTGAGCAAGGTATATACAATCGGTGCGCGCAGAGAACAATACCCTACACTTCGGGGGGCTCTGACTTCTGGATTCAAACAGTTTATGAAGTTGCAGGCTTTCAGACAGATTGGAAACAATTCCTTAAAAGCATTAGATGATGTTTCTTTTGAAGTAAAGCATGGGGATGTTTTGGGAATCATTGGACGCAATGGGGCCGGGAAAAGCACCCTGCTAAAGTTACTTTCACATATTACAGAGCCAAGCCAGGGGCGTATTTCACTTTATGGACGAGTGGGCAGCTTACTTGAAGTAGGCACAGGTTTTCACCCTGAATTGACCGGCAGGGATAATATTTATCTCAATGGGGCGATTTTGGGAATGCGCAGAGCCGAGATTGCCAAGAAATTTGATGAGATCGTGGATTTTGCCGAAATCGACAAGTTGCTGGATACGCCCGTTAAACACTACTCCAGCGGCATGTATGTGCGCCTGGCTTTTGCGGTTGCCGCCCACATGGAACCTGAAATTTTGCTAATTGATGAAGTGCTGGCAGTTGGAGATGCTGAATTCCAGAAAAAATGCCTGGGCAAAATGGGAGATGTAGCGCAAAGCGGCAGGACTGTGCTTTTTGTCAGCCATAATATGGCTGCCATTGAAAGAATTTGTAATTCTGCAATGATTTTAAACAAAGGCAAAATAGTTGAAGTTGGGAATTCGGTAGATCAGATTATCCGCTCGTATCTATCCAATTCCATCAGCAGCGAAAAACCATCTTGGGATAATACAGGGATCACTTTCGATTCTCCATACTTTTCCCCAATCCAACTGTATTTATCTGATGAGCAGGGGAATATCAAACAATCGCCAATCAAAAATGACGATGACGATGTCTGGATCAGGCTGATTGGAAACATTGAACGCTTAGACCCGGCACTGACGATAGGTTTTGCGATTTATGCTGAAAATCACGAAATGCTTTTTTGGTCTTACCAGACCGATCAGGCCGAATCATTATGGCCGGTTCTTAAAATTGGAACCAACGAATTAAAATGCCGCTTGCAACCTCATTTGCTTAATGAAGGAACCTATTACGTTAAGTTAGTTGGAGGATTGCATAATCGAGCGTGGATTTTTGCTCCATCAGGCAATACCCCATCTTTTTCTTTTATCGTCAGCGGAGGATTGAGCAATTCCCCATTATGGTTTTCCAGGAGGCCCGGTTTGCTGGCTCCGGTGCTACATTGGTCATTAGTTACAAAAAATTGAATTAGCTAAGGATTGCATCATGATAATCAGCCAAATACTTAATTACATCCGCCCCAACTATAAAAAAACATATTCCCAAATGGGGGAAGATTTGATCGTTAAGAATTACTTTAGTTCTATAAAGAATTTTTCGCCCTCTTATATTGATATAGGCGCGTTTGACCCTTTCAGCCTGAGTAATACAGCCCTGTTATATGAATCTGGATCAAGGGGCATCAACATCGAACCCAACCCTTTACAATATAAAAGATTCCTGAAACATCGCAGCAAAGATACCAACTTGAACATTGGAATTGGGCCGAAAGAAGGCAAACTGGATTATTACCGAATGAGCAGCCCTGTGTTGAATACATTTTCAAAAGAACAGGCCGAAGAGTGTGAACAGAAATGGGGTATAAAAATCCTTGATATCATCCCCATTGATGTAAAACCATTCACATGGGTTTTCCAAAACTACTTTAATGGCAAATTCCCAGATTTTCTTTCGATGGATATAGAAGGCCTCGAAGACAAATTAATAGATGAGATGAAGACATTTCCATCCCTACCTGCTGTTATTTGTATCGAAACCCTATCATTTGCAATGGATACAAGTGGCACAAAAAAAGACTCTCTATTAAACACATTGGTCGGTTTGAACTATAAAATATATGCTGACACTCACTTGAACACCATTCTTGTCAATGCCCATCATCGAGGATAGATTGGGATGATTATTGTTCAACTGATTGGCGGCTTAGGCAATCAATTATTCCAATATGCCTTGAGCAGGCAGCTTGCCATCAACCATGGGCAAGATGTCAAACTGGATACACACTGGTATGGCACACAATCTTTAAGGCATTACCAGTTGGCGGACCTGAATATCGAGGCTACCCTGGTTTCTTTTGATGAAATTAACCGCTTCATCCCTTTCTACTACAAGAGAAGCCTGGCAAGCCGCGCCATCCATCGCATTTTTGGCAGATCAATCCCAAAATTCTACACCACACTGGGCCGGATTGTGGTGGAAAAACCAGCATTCAAGTTTGCCCCGGAAGTTTTGGAAATCAAAAAGAAGGTACTCCTGAGCGGATTCTGGCAAAACCAGAACTATTTCAAAGGCATCAAAAGCACACTCCGCCAGGAAATCCAGCTTAGAAAAGGGATGGGTGGCCCTTATTTCTATAAGATGCGCGATGAGATGCTGGCAAAAAACACGGTGAGCATTCATATTCGCCGCCGCGATTTCCTAAAAAACCCAACGTTTTCTATTTGCCCGATTTCTTATTACCTGAACGCAATCACTCATATCTCTGAACGCTTGCAAGATGCTGCTTTCTATGTCTTTTCAGATGACCTGGCCTGGGCAAGGGAAAACCTGAATTTTGGCAAGCACTTCCTTTTTGTAGATCAGTGCCAGATGGCCAGTGAAGAGTTATTGTTGATGAGCACCTGCAAGCACCACATTATCGCCAACAGTACCTTCAGCTGGTGGGCCGCCTGGCTGGGAGATGAAAGCGCATTGGTTATATCCCCGGCACAATGGTACACCGATGGAACAAATTTATATGATTTCATCCCTGAGCAGTGGATCACCCTGGAGTAAGCCATCATGCTGTCATTGATCACCTTTTCTATCCCAATTGCCCTGGTTTTTTACAGTTTCTGGCGAGCGCGGCGCCAGTCAATCTTCCTGATTAGTATTGTTTTTTTCCAGGTACTGGGCACGGGGATATTGTTTAACCAATTATGGCTATTCTGGATTCCTGGCCGCTTAGGAAATCCAGTGATCGTTTCATCCTGGCTGTTGCTGCTATTCTTTGCCCATACGGTGCTGACCAGGGTCAATCAGGCACAGGCCGCAAAAATACCAGGTTTTTTCTCTTTCGTACTCCCTTATGAAAGTATAATTTTGGCACTGCTGGCTTTGTGGTTTGCCAGTTTGTTCGCCAGCTTAATCGATTCCCAAGATCCGCTGGCTGTATTACAAACCGGTATAAATTATTTCACCATGTTCATCGGTTATTTCGGGATAAAAACTATTTTCCTACGCAGCCCCCAGAAAAGCCTGGCTGACTTTTTGGGGTTTATTGCTTCTGTCAATATCCTAACTTTACTCATTTTTACCCTGGACACAATATTCCAGCTTAATATCCTGCCCAAACGCTACCTCGAGTTGCAATACCTGGGCAGCCTGGTGCAAAGAAGTTTCCTGCCTTCCAGTTTTTTTTGGCTCGGCCTGGCCTACTGGCTCTCAAAACCGCGCTGGAACATAAAGATTATTGCTGGCCTGGGGCTGGCCGGCATTGCCGGTATTTTATCTGGCACCAGGTCGCTATTCTTCCTGACTATCTTTTTGATAGCGCTGTCCTTTCTCCTTCAGTTTATAAAACGCGCAAACAGCAAAGCCTTATGGTTGCGAATTGCCATTGGGATCATGGTCCTTCTCGTGCTTGGATTCATCGGGATAACCTTCTTTCCGGGGAATGTTAATTATGTTGTGGGCAGGAGCATCGGCCTGACCAGCCAAGACAACACGCTCAATGTGCGCTATTTTTACTTCCAACAGGTAGCCAGTTCTGCCATGGACATCAACCCTGTGCTTGGGGGAGGCTTTCGCGGGGAGCCTGTTGTATACACTTGGTACAACACGGTTTATCAATATGCGTTTGCTGACGGCGAATGGATGGCGGTAGTCTGGCGTTATGGCTTTTTGGGGCTGGGATTGTTTGCCCTGCTGCACACCTGGTCGATCTATGAAACGTTCAGGCAGTTTTTGCGGGCTAAAGATGAAAAACAGAGCAGTTTCTGGCAGATGATGTTCTTGTGGGTGTTACCCACACCGCTCTTTAGTTTTTTTACCTGGACGATCCTTAACGAGCACCAGTTTTTTGTTTTGGCGCTGCTGCCTTACGCATTAATTTCAACAGGATTGTATAACCAGAAAAAGGCTGCGTTACAAACTAAACCTTAGCACGATATAATTCTAGAAGCTTTTCGCACAAATATTAGAGTAGGTCCACAAATGGACTGGAGTGAATAACCGATATTCTCTAAGTATTTAACAATTGGTGATTCGTAAATATAATAGGTTGTTTTCCGCCAGGGATCATATTCAACTATTTCTTCAATAGCAACAACATCAAAACGGAAAAATTCGAAATCTAAACTAACAAGGATTTCATAATCCAAGCCTTCTATATCCATGCTCAAGAATCTCCAGTTTGTTTGTTGGAAATTTGGCATTTTTACCGCAATTTCACGTAGCTCTTTCGCTTTTATTGTTTCACATTGGACAATTTGGCTTTTAGTTGGAAAATCAGGCGAATCTTTCTCTTTCAAATGACCTGTTACAGATCCATAAGTATCATTCGATGCAAGTATAAAGTCCATAACGTCCCCAGAATATGATTCTGGAACAATAGCCTTATTGATGAAAGTATCTCTAGGTCTTAATAATTCAAATATTCTTTTTTTTCGAGTTCCAACATCAATGCATATACCGGAGCTGCCGCTAAGATAAAACTTATAAGTATTTGAACCAAACGTTGGGTGGTGAGCGCCTATATCAAGGTAAAACCCCTTGCTTTTGAAATCAAGACCTAGCCAACCAAGATGGTTTTGTATTACAGCATCTTCGCCTAATTGTGAGAAAGACGTTCGGATAAAAATATCCTTGATAAATTGTATATATTCTCTCAGTATAAACTTAGTAAAGAAACTCATAATCAAACCTTTCTTACAAAGGATAACCAACATAGAATCAAAAAATTTAGGTTGTCAAACATATGCATTGCCTGCTTCATCAACTTCCTTTGGTAGCAACTTGGGTTAATTATACATAATACCTTTGATCCATATATTGGCAAAAGTACACTTTCTGTTCGGCCATTTTAAACCGTGTATTAAAGATTTGGCGGCTTTTTGAGCAGCAATTCCAAATCTAAAATTGATTCAAAGGTAAAGGGTTCGAAATCTCAACGCAAAGGCGCAGAGTCGCAAAGGTTTTGAGAGAATTCTGCCTTGCGATTGCGCCAATTGTTTTTCCTGCCGATTTTGGGGCAAAAAAA
>CAIJPN010000057.1 GCA_903822545.1 uncultured Anaerolineae bacterium
AGATCAAGGTCATCAAACGCCGCTGTTATGGGATTACCAATGTTGCACACCTTTTCCAGAGAATTTATCTCGATTTGGAAGGCTTCAGGCTGTTTGCCTGACCACCATATATGGCTCCATCACGCTAATTCTCGGAGAGCCTAAAATACTCTTTCCCCCAGTGCATGTAATAATGCCAATGTGAAAAGATCGAAAATGTACCGTGTGCAAGGAAAACAAACCACCACGCCAGGCGAGCGAACAGCAATTTCTTGCCAGTTAAAATGATCTCATCGTTAACCATCGTTACCCCAACCTCCCCTCAAACGCGGACTTGAGCACCGACTGCCTCAGCCTCGCGGCCCGCGCCATGGACGCCGCCACCACGGACTCGACTTCCTTCACCACCGACAGCTGCCGCCCATCGTAATCGCCGTAGGAGATGCCGTCGTCGCGCAGGACGTTGCAGTAGTTCCAGACGCGCTGGACGATGGTGGATGATTGGGTGGACATGCTTTAGCTTTCTTGATTTCCAGCAAGTTGTTGCAAAACGCCTGCCACAATCTCTTTGACGCCTTGTCCACGAAGACGCAGCCAGAGCGGGCCGCTTTCCGGTTCCATGATGATTTCCCCACGCACAGGGGGTACGGCTTCACGCAGTTCGCCAAGCAGTTTGGTCATCTGAGCAAGACGTTCTTTATCCCATGAATAACGGAACCCATAGCCATCTTCCAGTTCTTCCTTCTGCTCAAAGCTGGTGAGCAAAATGACAATGAGTTTTTGCAATCGATCCGCATGTCCTTCGACCGAATTCAGGAAAGGGAACTCTTGTGGCGAGACCCAAATTTTGCCAATGGGTGTTACGGGTGTAAAACTGACCCATTCTTCTAAAGGGTTCCCCTCGTGATCACGCACCTGTTCGAAACTCTCTCCCGGCAAGATATACATGGTGCCATCTGTCCAGGGATTTCCAGCCAACATTTCTTCGTTGATCGAGAAATAATACATCTTGCGCCGCTGCCCATTCTCATCGGTCTTCCACAGGCAGGCATTGTGCAGCGAGCCGCGATAGTTGGCCCGGTCAATGATGGCAAAATAAATCGGCCATATACCGTCGGGAGATGCAAAAACAGCGCTGATCGCCCTCCCCACGTAATCTGTTTGTTGGCGCGGCTCGAATACGGCGATAGAAGGATTGTTCGATCCATGTAGCAGGACATGGCGATAAGCCACCAGGTAACAGAAAAATTCATACTTTGGGTAGTCTGCCGGGTAATCAAAATGCGTTTCAGGCCCCTGTCGGCATAGTTTTTCATAGAACTGATCAAAAACTGCCAGTTTCTCAGGCGTCCAGTCAATAGCAGGGGCTGGAAGTAAGTTTTGGCTCATGGATATTCCTCTTTTCTCGCTACCGATATCATTACTCGGTGCAATCGCCATAGGAGATGCAATCATCCCGCAAAACATTGCAGTAGTTCCAGACGCGCTGGACGATGGTGGATGTGTTCATAGGGTGTCAGGTGTTGGATGTCAGGTTAAAGCCATTCGTCCAGGTTGAAGGCGCTGGCAAACGGATTGGCAAATTGCACCCCTTCGAGTGTCTGCCCATCCTGGAAATCTTCGCTAAAGACCACCGGGATTTGGTTGAGCTGCGCCGCCGCCCAAATTTGCGCATCGTAATAGGAAAGTTGGTGGTCACGCACGCCGCGCGCGGCTTCGAGGACGATTTGGGGTGTCAAATCGTAAACGACAAAAATGTGTTGCCAACTTTCAACTTGCTCAATCATGTGGGTAGGCGATAAATGCAGTTTGTTAATGGTTGCATTCATAAATTCGGCCAGGTTTTGCGTGCTCAGGCATCCAAGGCGTTTTCTTGCCAGCGTCACCAGCAAGGCAATGGCCTTTTCCTGTTGGTTGGGATTATGAGCATCCATCACATAAACCAGAATATTCGTATCCATCAAAATGGGCGGCATGGTTTACTTTTCCTGTTCGGGCGGTTTGAACCAGCGGTTTTCACGTTCTTCATACAACTCCTGGCGATTCCACTTGTAGGGTTCACCCTGTTGAAATTCAGGGCGTTCCCTGAGTGAATGCGCAAAAGCAATCATCTTTTGCAAGGCTGTTTCCCTTGCCGCAGACTCGGCGTCGCTCGCTTCAACTTCGCGCTCCAACGCCTGGCGGATAACTTCCGCTTCGCTGACGCCGCGTTGTTTGGCCAGCCGTTTGAGCAGGGCATCCTGCTGTTTGGGGATGTAGATTTGTTTGCGAACCATATATTCAGACATGGCAACCTCCTTGATATACATCATTATTATACATCGCTTACCCACGCAAACAATCAACAAACCTTGAAAACTGGTCAACCGGCTAGCTGAGCCTCCCCTCAAACGCGGACTTGAGCACCGACTGCCTCAGCCGCCCCGCCCGCGCCACGGACGTCGCCACCACGGACTCGACTTCCTTCACCACCGACAACCGCCGCTCCACCTCCGCCACAATCCGCCGCTGTTCGGCCAGCGGGGGCAGGGGAAACTCAATTTCGCTGAAACGCCCGGCACTCAGATGAGCGATGTTTGTTGTAATTTGGGATTCATTGGTAAACCTGCCAGCGTGCATGTAATGGCGAAAAACGAACAAGGCAAATTGGCGGTCAACGAAATCATAGGCTTGAAAACGAATCAGGGTGTTTTGGAAGCAACCGCCAGGAAGTTCACCTTTGTACATTGCTGGCCTTCCGAGCAATTCAGGGCTTTGACCTTCGTTTAACAATATGTCGCCATATTTAAGTTTGTAAATTTTGTACTTTCCGTTCGGTCATTTTAAACCAAGAATAGAAGAATTGATTACACTGGGAGTGTGAGCGAACAACATTTGGAAGTACAAACAGAGCCGGTGGAAGACCTGCCGATATTGATTGCCAAATTGGAGCGGATGAAAGTCCG
>CAIJPN010000058.1 GCA_903822545.1 uncultured Anaerolineae bacterium
ACGGCATCGGCCTGCCTCCGGGATTTGATATCAATAGATTAAATAGCCTTGGCATGATTATCGTGCAGACTCTCATCAGTCAGCTGCGCGGAAGCCTGTCCATCGAATCGCAAAGCGGCACATCAGGGGTGATACGATTTGTAGACAAGTCCGGGTTTCCGAAATGATTTCGCAGGATATTTTCTCGGAAAAATTTCACTTACTGATGGGTTAGCGTAACGGTTGTGCAATCAGGTGCCGAATCGTAAAAAATGGCATAAAAGTGTAAAAAACGAACCTTACCAATTGAATACGGATCCCGTAATCTCAAGCCATTCAAGTAGTGCGAGGAATGGCAATGGGAAAGAATGAAGAGCAGATACAAGTAACCCAACATGCGTTTCTGGTGGCCTGGGGTGAATTTGCCCGGGAAAAGGGGCTGGTCGAGCGGATGGCCTCGGTGAAGTTGCGGCAAAAGACCCGTCAGCACCGGCCACAGGCTAAAGTTCTGGAATTCCTGGTCGCCATCCTGGGTGGCACGAGGCAATTGCAGGATATCAGCCTGGCAGCCCACCCGCTGGACAAAGATCAGGCAGTGGCCGAAGCCTGGGGACAGGCAGGTTGGGCTGATTACAGCGGCGTCAGCCGGACGATGAGCAGCCTGAGTTGGGAAGAAGCCCATTCCATCGTCAAGGCGCTGGACGAATTCAGCCAACCATTTTTGGCAGCCGAACTCGAAATGTCGATCAGGCAAAAGAAGCGTCTGACGTTGGATGGCGATCTGACCGGCATTCCGGTATCGAATACCAGCAAGAGCTACCCGAATGCGGCTTACGGGCATATGGATGATGAAATTCAGTTGGGCTACCAGGCTGGGGTGGTGAGTTTGGTGAGCGAGATCTGTGGGCGGTTGTGGCTTTCGGGTACACATCATCCGGGAGATACAGTCTCAAGCACCCAGGCCGAGACTTTGGTATTGGAAGCCGAAGCCCGGCTTGGGCTGCGGCCCTGGCGGCGCACCGAGCTGCTCGAAAAACGGATCGCTGACTATGGGCCGCTCCTGGAAAGCATCCAGCAGCGCTTGCAGGCCCAGAAAAACGGCAGGCAAACGGCTGTTGAGCGGCATCAACAAGCCCAGGCTGCGCTGGATGAACACCTGCAAGAACTGGAAAGCGCCGAGCAGAGTTATCAGGAACGCCAACGCGTTGAACGTCCAACCAGCCGCCTGGCTTTGTTGCGAAAAAGTGTCCAGGCTGACCGAAAGCGCTGCGACAGCCGGAAAAAGGCTGTAGTGGAGGCCGAAGCCAAACTTGCAAAAACCCAGGCCCGCATCCGGGAATTGCTCGCCGAAATCGAGGGGCTGCGCCAGCGTCTGAAACGTTTTCAAGCAGAAAACCAGGACAATCCACAGCCCATCGAAGCCGAGTTTCGCCTGGATGCCGGTTTTGGTTCGTACCAGAATATTGCCTTGCTGATCGAGATGGGCTACGAAATCTACACTAAGCCGCATGGCAACAAAACCGCCCAGGCTTTGCGCAAGCAGGTGGATGCTTCCACCCCCTGGACACGGGTTGGCGCCAATGCGGAGATGGTGGCTTGGGCCAATTTCAAACCAAAGGGCTGTCCCTATCCGCTCGATATGGCGCTCGAACGGTTTTACACCGGCAAGACCCTCAAACACAGTGCCCTTTGCCACTTCGGAAAAGACCCTGTTACAGAGAATCTGCCCGCCTGGTTCGAGCACTACAACGCCAGGCAGATCATCGAGGCTGGCATCAAAGAAGGTAAACAGGTCTTTTGCCTGCATCGCATCAAGGTGCGTTCTGAACCAGCCATCTTTTTGCAGGAACGCATGGCTCTGTTCGCTGCCAATTTCATTCGCTGGGCAACTTGCTGGCTGGCCGAACAAACCCAACCGCCCGACCAAACGCTTGATGTGCGAAAACTTGGCGTCAAACGCCAGGTACAAGTGGGTGCGCATGCTTCTGCACAGGTCATCCGTAATTCAAATGGTATGTTTTTAAGGTTCAGTGAACACAGCGCGTTTTCTGGTATGGTGCTTGCGCTGCCAGGGGCAGCTTTTTCCAACGAAAAACCGCCCGCCAGCTTTTTTGACCTTTTAGGCCATTTTTTATCGAATCACTTCTGATTGCACAACCGTTACGTTAGTCAGACTGTAATCGGCAGTTTCTGAACTTTTAAAAGGCGTCAGAACAATATGGGCATGGTTGGGCATGATGCAGAAAGCAACCAATTCAAACCAATCACCATCATGATAACGGATTGCATCGGC
>CAIJPN010000059.1 GCA_903822545.1 uncultured Anaerolineae bacterium
GATCAGGTACAGTAACCCCAACGCGGAGCGCAAGGAAACGGCGGAGATATTGAAATGCGTAAACTCGCCCATCCATGCGCTCACCACGAACATACCCAGGCTGCCCATCAACATTTGCATGCCGGTGAACATCAGGGTTGATTTGGGTACATCGGCGTTGCGGCTATAAATGGAGCCGAGCGACCACAGGAAAGCGCCCATCAGGCAGGCCGCAACGCCAATCAGGTTGAATTGCTGTCCGCTGTCAGAAAACTCTGCCGGGCCGATCAGCAGGACAATGCCGCCAAAGCCGATCACCAGCCCCAAAACTTGCATCCACTTTGGCCTGACGCCGCCAGGGCGCAAGGCTTCGATCAGGGTCATGTACATAGGGGTCGCGCCCACCAAAAGCGCAGCAATCCCACTCGGGATGCGCTGTTCGGCCCAAGCCAACAGACCATTCCCACCTAAAAGAAGCAACAGGCCCACTACCAGCGCCGAGCGCCACTGGCGCAGCGTGGGAGCCGGGTCGCCAGCCGCGCGCCGCCAGCCCACCAAGATCAAGCCAGATATGAGAAAGCGTACCGCGCCCTGCATAAACGGCGGGATAGTTTCGACCGCAAAACGAATTCCAAGGTAGGTGGAACCCCAAATGATGTAAAGTGCCAGCAGGGCAATCCACATTTGGTATTTGGCGATGGTTTTGGTCATGCAGATGGTATCCTTTGTTCAAGTTGTGATGCTTCCCAACCGAGCACGGCTTTTTTGCGCGCCAGGCCCCAGCGGTAGCCGCCAAATTCACCCATTTTACGGATGACACGATGGCAGGGGATGAGATAGGCGATCGGATTTTGCCCGATGGCGGTCCCAACAGCCCGCGAAGCATCTGGGCTGCCAATTTTGGCAGCGACCTGGCCGTAGGTGCTGACCTGCCCCTGGGGGATGGTCAGCAGTGCTTCCCAGACTTTGAGCTGGAAGTTGGTTCCGTTTAAGTGGATGTTGAGCGGGGTGAGGGGGGTTTCGGGGCTGAAAATTCCAGCCAGTATCAGGCCGGTTGCGCGCGAGTCAGCTGTCAGGGCGGATTTTGGCCAGGCTTGCTGCAAAGCCGCCAGGGCCTCCTCTGCCGAAGCCTGGATAAAGCTCAGGTGGCATATTCCGCGTTCTGTCATGCCGATGAGCGCCAGCCCAAATGGGCTGGGATGAATGCCGTAGCGAATGGTCAGCCCTTGGCCGCGTGTTTTATACTGGCCAGGGGTGACAGCTTCGGTGGCGATGAGCAGGTCGTGCAGCCGCCCAGGGCCGGAAAGGCCAACGGTGTAGGCACTTTCGAGCACGCTGGAGCGTTGCAGCAGGCTTTTTGCGCCTTCTTTGGTGATGAATTGCAGAAAACGCTTGGGGCTGATGCCAGCCCAACGGGTGAACAGCCGCTGGAAGTGGTATGCGCTCAACCCAACGCTGGCAGCGATTTCATCCAGCTCTGGCTGCGACTGGTAGTGGGCTTCAATGTAATGGATAGCTTGTTCAATGCGCAGGTAATCTTCGCACGATTGGGTGTAATCTGGGGAAAGTGAGTTCATGGTCAGGGCCTCCGTATGCAGCTTATTGTAGGCCGTACTCGGGTAGGAGGCCACCCGTTTCTTGCGCTTTAAATTAAAAAACCCCGCCAATGCCGTGTGTCACGAGGTACTGAACCTGCGAAAGCAGGTCGGGTTCCTGACCGATACTCCCGCCTTGGCCGAAGCCTATCGCGTTCATATCAAGAGCTTGGAACCCTGGTTTTTAACGTTGGCTCAGGACCGAAAGTGCGACATCACGAACACAGCAGGGCTTACTTTTGTTATACCACAAATCGATATGTGAAGGAAAGAGGTAAATTAATTTTTGAAAGAAAATAGCCCTTGCGAAGGGTTTGAAGCTTTGCAAGGGCTATTTCGGGCGACTACTTCTTTTCTTCTTTCAAATCCAGCTTGATCTGGAGTTCACGCAGTTGCTTCTCGCTGGCAGGGGATGGAGCATCAGCCATCACATCGCGTCCGGCCTGGTTTTTGGGGAAGGCGATCACTTCGCGGATGTTGGGTTCGTCGGCGAAGAGCATCACCAGGCGGTCGATGCCGGGCGCCATGCCGCCATGCGGCGGTGCGCCAAACTGGAAGGCTTCGATCAGGTGCCCAAATTTGGCCTGGATTTCTTCATCTTTGAGCCCGAGCAGTTGGAAAACTTTCTGCTGGATGTCGGAGCGGTGGATACGGATGGAGCCGGAAGCGGTTTCGTAGCCGTTTAGCACCATGTCGTAGGCATCAGACAGGATGGAAGCCGGATCGGTCTCAAACTTGGGCAGGTCTTCCATCTTGGGCATGGTGAAGGGATGGTGGGCGGCATCCCATTTTTTGTCTTCTTCGTTGTACTCGAACATGGGGAAATCCACCACCCAGGCAAAGGCCAGCATGTTCGGGTCGGCCAGTTTCAGCCGGTCGCGGAAGAGCAGGCGCAGGGCGCTGAGGGTTTTGTGGGCCACAGCTTTGCTATCTGCCACGAAGAGCACCAGGTCGCCGGTTTTCGCACCGGTCAACTGCTGGATGGCGGCAACTTCATCTGGTTTGATGAATTTCTGGGCGGTGCCTTTAACACCTTCGGCGGTCAGAGCCAGGGTGGCGAGACCTTTGGCGCCCTGTTCCTTGGCAAATTCGGTCAGGTCATCCACTTCTTTGCGGGTGTATTCGGCGCAGCCTGGCACGATGATGCATTTGATCACCCCCCCACTTTGCAGCGCCATCTGGAAAACGCGGAATTCACTCTTCGCGAAGATTTCGCTCAGGTTGTAGAGTTCCATGCCAAAGCGCAGGTCGGGCTTGTCGGAGCCGTAGCGTTGGACTGCTTCGGCGTGGGTGAGCAAAGGCCAGGGCGAGGAGAGCAGGCGCTTTTCAGGCAAGATTTCCTTTACCATCGAGGTGAAAAGCCCTTCGACAATGGACAGCACGTCGTCGCGCTCAACAAACGACATTTCCAGGTCGAGCTGGGTGAATTCGGGCTGGCGATCACCGCGCAGGTCTTCATCGCGCAGGCAGCGCGCAATCTGGAAGTAACGATCCACCCCGGCCACCATCAACAACTGCTTGAGCTGCTGCGGCGACTGCGGCAGGGCATAGAAGTTACCCGGCTGGAGTCGCGATGGCACGAGGTAATCGCGCGCACCCTCGGGGGTGGTTTTGAAGAGCATAGGCGTCTCGACTTCAAGGAAACCCCGGTCGCTGAGATAATCGCGGATGAATTTGATAACTTTGTGCCGCAAGATCAGGTTTTTCTGCATTTTTTCGCGGCGCAGGTCGAGATAGCGGTATTTCAGGCGCACATTTTCGTCAATGTCTTCATCTTTATTGATGAGAAACGGCAGTGGCTTGGCCTGGTTCAGGACTTCCACTTTTTGGGCGTGGATTTCAATCTCGCCAGTAGCCAGGTTGGGGTTTTCAGCCCCACCTGGGCGACGATGCACCACACCAGAGACCTGCAAAACCCATTCCTGGCGGGCGTGTTGGATGGGGCTGGCATCGGGAATGGCCGGGTCGCCAACGATTTGTATCACCCCGTAGCGGTCGCGCAGGTCAATAAAAGTTACTCCACCGTGATCGCGCTGACGGTGAACCCAACCTGCCAATACAACCGATTGTCCTTCGTGCGTGGCGCGCAATTCGCCACAAGTATGCGTTTTATACATGCTGAACCTCCTGGAAAGGTGAAAATAGCTTATCTCGAATTTTAGGGTGGATGCCTGGGAATTTCACAAGCGAGCTTGTGGACTCCACGAAAAAAGGCGGGGGTGCCCTTACAAAAAATATCGCCCTCCGCAGGTGCTGTGCATCGGGCGACGATTCGTCTTGCAAAACGGGTCTAGCAGGGCAGGCAAAGCCTGTCGACCCGACGAACGTCGCCCGACAGATTTGTATCTCGATGATTGCCAGCCAGAAGAAGATGTGTTTTGAGCATAGTGGCAGGATTATAGCACAAAGATTTGGCGCAAAATGGAGGCGCTTCAATAAGTTTCACGCTGGCAAGATCTGGTTACAGCGCCCAGGCCAGCATCAGCCCAAAAAGGGCCACAATCTGTCCAAAGTGCATCAAAATATTAGTACGGACAATAAACCAATCTGAAGGGAAAATGCTGACAACGATGAGATTCAAAGTAATCATAATAATCCCCACCAGCGGCAAAAGCCCCTTACGATGGGCAAAATAATCAGATGCAATATCAATTAATTTGGAAAATGTAACCTTCATGGTTGACCTCGCCAATTGTCAAGGATATTTTATTCGTCTTCCAGCGTTTCTTCGGGTTCCGGCGTTTGGGTTTCAACCGTATCCCGTCGATTTTCATCGCTGGCGGTGCGAAACTGCGCCAAAAGCCGCCCCGGGATGCGCCCCTGGATGGTCACACCACCGCGCCCATGCTCTATGCGCTCCACCTGCCCGGCCTCATGGAATTGCGAAATCAACTGGCCCTGGCTGTACGGCAGCCAGAGCTGGATCGGGCTGAAATTCTCATACAACTCCTGGTGAATTTTCTCCAGCAATTGCGGGATGTTCAAGCTTTTGGTGGCAGAAATCGCCACCGCAGTTGGATACTGTTCGAGAATGGGATCTGCCGCGCCTGGATCTTTCAGGCGGTCAACCTTGTTCAGCGCCGTTACAACCGGAATATGGCGCGCCCCGATGGAATCTAACGTCTGCTGCACCGAACGAAATTGCGCCAGCGCATTGGGATGCGAAATATCAACCACATGCAGCAGCAAATCGGCTGCGGAAATCTCTTCCAGCGTGGCGCGGAAAGCAGCCACCAGGGTGGTCGGCAACTTCTGGATAAACCCTACCGTGTCGGTCAGTAAAGCCTGGGTTCCGCCAGGCAGTTCCAGCTTGCGGGTGGTTGGATCGAGCGTAGCAAAAAGCTGGTTGGCGGCCAGGACATCCGAGCGGGTTAACCGGTTAAGCAGGGTCGATTTCCCGGCATTGGTATAACCAACAATCGCCACGGTAGGCGTCTGGGATTGCCTGCGCCGGGAGCGGTAACGCTCACGATGGGCGCGCACTTTCTCCAATTCTTTCTTGAGATGCGATATCTTGGCGCGAATCTGCCGCCGGTCAACTTCCAACTGGGTCTCGCCCGGCCCGCGTAACCCTACCCCACCGACTCCGCCGCTGCGACCGCCGCCGCCACCTGCCTGCCGGGCAAGGTGCGTCCACTGACGGGTCAGGCGCGGCAGGTAATACTCATACTGTGCCAGTTCCACCTGCAAAATACCTTCGGCAGTGTTGGCATGTTGGGCAAAAATATCCAGGATTAACGCTGTGCGATCGAGCACGCGGACTTTGGTGCCAAAAACAGCTTCCAACTCGCGTTGATGGCGCGGGCTGAGTTCGCTATCAAACAAGATAACCTGGGCCATCATTTCTTCGGCCAGGGTCTTGAGTTCTTCCACTTTACCAGAACCGATAAAGGTTTCAGGGTTGGGGCGATCGAGTTTTTGGGTCAATTCGCCAACCACGTCTAACCCGGCTGTATCAGCCAGGAGGGTCAGTTCGGCCAGGGAATCTTCCAGCGTAAGCATGTTCTTTTCGCCGAAAATTTCAACACCCACCATAAAAGCCCGCTCGCGCGGAGGCCGGGTTGGTTCGGGGGTACGTTTCGCCATAAATTTTGCAGGTTTCCTTTTTTTATGCGATAAAAACCGGCAGTTTACACTGCCGGTTCCAATCATACCATAAGGCCGGTTTCGCCCGGCGGGCGGTTGTCATCGTCTTCCGCGCCGAAAAGGCGGGCCAGTTTGTGGTCTGGTGGGGAGGTGCGCAGCGGCAGCAGGATGTGGAAGGTGCTGCCGGGACAGGTGATTTCGTCGTTGCCCGCGCTTTCTACCCAGATGGAGCCTCCGTGTAGTTTTACAATGCCCCTGACGATAGGCAGTCCCAAGCCCGGGCCGCCACCTTTAAATTTGGTTTTTCCGCTCGAATGCAGCGAAACATCACCCAATTGCCCAAACTTCTCAAAGATTAATTCGAGGTTCTCTGGCGCGATGCCAATACCAGTATCGCTGATCTGGATTTCAACAAACCCAGACAAGATGCGCCCATCCACGGTGATGGTTCCATGATTGGGGGTATATTTGATGGCATTGCCAATGACATACTTCAAGGCCTGGTAGATGCGCTCCTGGTCGGCAAAAATGAGTTCTTCGCTGCCGGGGAAATCCTTCAGGATGAGAGTCTGTTTGCGATTTTTCAGGATGGTGCTAAAGTCGGCTTTGATCAGGATGAAAACACGGCTCAACCACAGAGGCTGGAAATTCAGGGAGAGCAGGTTGTTATCAAGCATCGAGATATCGATCATATCTTCAACGATCTCTCGCAGCCGCCGGACCCCGTTGTGGACACCATTGACCAGCATGTGAACCTGATCCATCTCTATCGGTACGAAATCACCAATCATGGCAGCATAGCCTTCGATCAAACTCATTGGCGTTTTTAGTTCATGTGCAGCCACGCTGATGAAATTGGATTTGCTTTTATCGAGCCGTTCGAGCTTCTGCTGGACAATTTTTAACTCATGCGAAATATATTCAATACGGCTTTGGTTTTCAATGGTGTTTGTGCGCTCAAGTGAGTAAAGGTAAATCGGCATCAGGACACTTAAAAGCTCCAGAGCTTCATCACCAGGCAGGCTTTCGCGGGAAATATCTACGGAATAGGTGATAATACGGTTGATGAGCCGCATCACATTACGTTCGCCGCCCTCCAGGTCTGTTTCGGTGCGAGATGAAGCCCATTCTTCCAGGAGCGGATCCAGCCAGGAGGGGTCGCCTGTGTCGAGGGCCTGTTCAAGCAGTTCGAAAAAACGAGACACTTCCGACTGGAAATTCTCCCGAACGCCCGATCCGCGCGCGAGGCTGTTGATAACGCGCATTTGCAAAGGTTGGCGGATACGCCCAAACGCTTCAAGAAAAGCCATACCTTTAGTTTAGCGTATCAAAGTGGCTTTGACAATCGATTTCCCCAAGTTGAATATGCTCTATGTGCGCCGAAGATGGCCTATCCCCAGGGATTTTCTTTAAACGAGATTTTTTATCGCCAAGACGCCAGTTTTTTTCCAGCAATTCCAAATCTAAAATCGAGTTGAAGGTGAAAAGGCCACTTGTAGTTTGAGATTTGGAATTGCTGTTTTTTTAACTTGGCGTTTTGCTGTTGAACTTGGCTTTCTGGCGTTTGCTTGTTATGATTTTAAAACATCCCTATCAATCATCGCCAGGACAGTGTGTTAAAATCCTGTAGATTATTAATATTTTCGGATGACAAATCTTTCTTTTTTCTCGCAAAACACATCGCACCATAACAATTTCGGTCTGGCTTACTTTGACGCTACATTTTGCGAATTTATAACTGTAACGAACAAATGGAGCCATAATGTTTGACAATCCTAATTTTTATAAAAATTTAATCGATAACCTGTACGATGGCATTTATTTTGTGGACAGGGATCGCACCGTCACTTTTTGGAACAGGGGCGCAGAACGAATTACCGGATACAAATCTGCTTACATGATGGGGAAACGCTGCCGTGATAATATCCTGAATCATGTCACCGAAAATGGGTTGGAATTGTGCGCAGAGCACTGCCCATTGGCTGCGACAATGAAAGATGGTAAACCGCGCGAGGCAGAAGTTTACCTGCACCATGTAGATGGGCACCGGGTTCCAGTGCTGGTGCGGGCTTCGCCGATTTACGACCAGACAGGGGAAATTATCGGTGCGGTGGAATCGTTTAGCGATAACACCCCCCGGCTGGCAATGCGTCGAAAAAACGAGCAACTGCAAGAAATGGTGCTGGTTGATCCGCTGACCCAGATCGGCAACCGGCGCTTGGTGGAAATCCGCCTGAATGCTGAGTTGGGGGCTTATAAAGAATCGAGACAGTCCTTTGGAGTGGTTTTTTGCGATATTGACCACTTCAAAGCGGTTAATGATACCTACGGGCACGAAACCGGCGATAAGGTTTTACAAATGGTGGCACGGACCTTGCGCCACAGCCTGCGCACCACAGATGTGGTGGCGCGCTGGGGTGGGGAAGAATTCATCGCACTGGTGAACGATGTGGATGAGGAAACCCTTCATATGGTGGCCAACAAGCTGCACAAGCTGGTGAGCCAATCGCGGCTGGATGTGGATGCGACCATGCTGAGTGTGACCATTTCGATGGGCGCAACCCTGGCTGTTGATACGGATACAATCGGGACGCTGGTAAAGCGCGCCGATCAGTTGATGTATGCCAGTAAAAACGCAGGGAGAAACCAAATCACATTTGGGTAGCGATTCTCAAAAAAAGCCCCTTCCGGGTGCTGGAAGGGGCTTTTTCGTTCCTGGGGACGGTTATTTGCCGTCCAGCCAGATATAGCGTTCGATTGGGATGTCGATGGGCGTCAGTGTGAAACCTTTGATGTAGGGTTTTACAAGCTGGTAGGAAAGCGAATGTGTCAGGAAGAGTACTGCGGCATCATCTACAATGATTTGCTCGGCTTGCTGGTACATGCCGATACGCTTGGTCACATCACGTTCGGTGCGGGCCTGTTCGAGCAGGGAATCCAGTGCGGGATTGCTGTACTTGCCGTTGTTTTGGGGTGAGCCGGTGTGGAAGAGCACATCTGCAAAGTTTTCAGGGTCAGGATAATCGGCGCACCAGCCGGTGGAGTAAAGCTGGCCGTGATTCCCGGCGTAAATTTGGTCGTAATAGAAATTGGGTTCCAGGTTTTCGACGGTGACGGTGACGCCCAGGTTTTGCTGCCACATCTGGAGCATGGCGGCTACATCAGAATCGACATAGCTCCCGGTACCAGCGTTGGTGAAGACGATGGGAGGCATGTTGCTGCCATATTTGGATTCAGCCAGTAGTTTTTTGGCCTGTTCGGGGTCGTAGGGCAGCCCTTTCAGGTTCAGGTTGAAACCCGGCAGGGCGGGCGGGAAGATGCCGCGCGCCGGGAGGGTGCGCCCGTGCCAGACGACATCAATATATTTCTGACGATCAAAAGCCATGGAGAAAGCCTGGCGCACTTTGATATCATCGAAGGGTGGCTGGGTGACATCGAACACAACGTATGATGTGCACAAGTCTACACCTGTGAGCAGTTCGTTGTGCATTGGTTCGGTTGGATCGAGGAAGCGATCAACTGAACTAACATAGACACCGGTCATATCGACATCACCGGTCTCGTACATGCGCATGCTATCGCCCTGGTACATGGTTACGACAACGTAGGGGATGGATGGCTGGCCGAGGTAAAATTCGGGGTTGCGCTCGTAGATCATGTACTCGAAGTTTTTCCACTCGCGCAGTTTGTAGGGGCCGGTGCCGTTGGGGTTGTAAACCCAATCGGGGCCGGATTCGACGTTGGCGCGATCCACTACAAAGGCGGTGGCGTAGGTCAGCTTGAGGATGAAATAGGGTTTAGGCGCGTCGATGGTGACTTGCAGGGTGTGGTCATCGAGGGCTTTTAAACCGGAGATTTCGCTGGATTGACTCATTACCACTTCAGGCAGGCCGACAATGTCGCCGAGGTAGGTCAGCACAGTATCAGAACCCAGTTCGGGGCTGGCGGCGCGAGTCCAGGAGTAGATAAAATCTTCGGCAGTTACGGCGCGGCCATCGTGGAATTTGGCATTGGTTCGCAGGTGGAAGGTGTAGACGGTTCCATCCGGGCTGATATCCCAGGATTCGGCCAGGTCGGGGGTCAGGTTAAGCTGCGGGTCGAAAGAGACCAGGCCGCTGTAGATGCGTTTGTCGCCAGCCGTGTGGGTGGTGGCGGGGTCGTATTGGCGCGGGTTGGTGCTTTCGCCGCCATCCAGTACCAGTGCCTGGTTGAGCGGTACATCGATTTGCAATGCCGGGGCGGCGCTGGCGGCTCCATATAACGGTAACAAGAGCAGCAGGGCGGAAAGGAAAAGAATCAGGGTGCGAACAGGTTTCATGGCTGCCTCCGCTTGCGGGTGGCGAAGAAGATGATTATTCCGATCAAAACGATGGCAACAACGCAACAGCACAAGATCATGACGATCGAGGCGATCCAGATCCACTGCGGGGTATCTGAAAGGGAAGGTATGCTGGGGATGGTTGGGTCTGCAGATGCACAGGGAGTTGGGTTGTTGCTGCCGTCAAAGGATGAGGTTGGGATGACCTGGGGTGTGGCGGTGACCTGGGGCTGGCTGCCGCTAAACGGAACGATGGTGGGGACGTAGGTTGGCGTTGGCTGGATGGTGGGGGCGGCAAGCTGGTGGCCTGGTGCGCCGATGGCGGCCCGCCAGGCATTTTCGAGCCCATCAATATCGAAACCATAGATTTTTTGCAGGGCTGCATCGATGGTGGTGCCGTCACGCAGGCTGGTGAGCAGGCTGGTCATTTTTTCCTGGCCGTAGGTTTCTACCAGGAATTTGACCAGGCTGTAAGACTGGCTGTAGGACAGGTAGGCTTTGTCGGGGACTTCAGAAAAACCACCGCTGATGGAGCGTACTGTCAACAGTTTGTCTTGTTTGATGGCAGCATCGAGCTGTTTTTGTGATGTTGGATCAAGGCCGCCTTCGCTGTAGACGGCCAGGCCTTCGTTTAGCCAGGTGGGCACGTCTCCTAAGCATGAGAAGGTCAAATGGCCGACCAGGACATGGGTCAGTTCGTGAACGGTAGCATCTTTGCCCCAATCAATTTCGGAAGAGTTGTTGGGATTGATGCCAATAATAACAATATTGTAGTCTGGGAAAGCCTGCCCACCCGTCCAGGATGGCTCGTAGAGCACGGCTTCGCGCAGGTCATCTGTGCTGGCATAGATGTATAGGTCAATAATTCCATCGGGTTTAAGCCCGGCATCTTTGGCATTGAGTGCCAGGCCTGCTTTGGCAGCAGTCATAATGGAGTTGGCAAAACTGTTGCTGCCTTTGTAGTAGTGCAGGCGCAGGTCGCCATCGGTGAGGGTTTGCCATTTGTGGATGTCGTCTAGCCAGGTGGCGGTACTGGTATCAGAAACAAACTCCTGCCCGGAAGTGTCGATGGCCTTCCAGCGCCACCAGATGGATGCGCCCGGCGGCAGGGAGCCAGACTGGCGCAGATCCCACCGCCAGGATGCTTTTACTTTTGTGCCGGGTGTGATCTCGGGGAAGGCTTTGGCGACCACTTCGCCACAGGTCAACTGCTCAGAGCCGTATTCCAGCACCACCGATTGGATGACGGAAGAGGCTGTAAGTTGGGCCGTGAAGGTAATCTGGTTGGGGAAGTTGAAGGTGGCTTCGTTTTGCTGGGTGCCGAGCTGGGCAGCCGGCCTCGCCAGGGCCAGGCCTGGCAGGGATGCCAGGGCAAGCACAAGAATGAGTAAAAACGTCCGTTTTAGCATATCTACCTTTCTTTTCTACACATGGATTTGATGAATCGCCCCCAAAGGGGTTGCACGGACGAACACACAGCGCGGGCAAACTCCAGGGCGGTGGCGAATAAAAAGTCAGCTTTATTGTTGGAGAAACTGCGAAGGCACCATATAAAAGTAGTTTATCACAGCGAGATTAATTTTTTCAAAAATTACGCTAAAATAGGCCCACTATGACCAGAAAAACTTTCCACCTTGTTTCGCTCGGTTGCGCCAAAAATACGGTCGACTCTGACTCGATGGCGCAGCTTTTATTGGATGATGGCTACGAAATTGTCGAAAACCCCAAAAAAGCAGGGGTGCTGATCGTCAACACCTGCGGATTTATCGGCCCGGCCAAGGAAGAATCGATCTCGACGCTGAAAGAGCTGGCCGCCAAAAAACGCGGAGACCAGCTTCTTATCGCCGCCGGATGCCTGACCCAACGCTACGGCGTGGAAGTGGCCCGCCAGGTGCCCGGCATCGATGGGATTCTCGGCACCCGCCGCTGGATGGACATCCTGCAAGTGGTCAACCAACTGCGCGCCACACCACACCCTGAGCCGCTCTATCACCTGCCCGAAGCCGCTACTGTTGGCGCGGACGAGCACGGTGCCATTCGCGCCAGTGTGGCCGGAGCCAGCGCCTATCTCAAAATTGCGGATGGGTGCCGCCGCCCGTGCGCCTTTTGCGCCATCCCACTCATCAAAGGCACCGCGGTCAGCCGCCCGCTGGCAACTATCGTGGATGAAGCTCTCGAGTTGCGCGATATGGGCGTAAAGGAACTCATCCTGATTGCGCAGGACACCACCGATTACGGTCACGACCTGGGGATGAAGGATGGCCTGGCGATTTTGCTGGAAGAACTGACCGGGAAAGTGCCGGATATGGACTGGATCCGCGTAATGTACGCTTATCCTGGCTATGTCACCGACCGTTTAATTGACGTGATGGCCTCCAGCCGACAAGTGCTACCGTACCTTGACATTCCCCTGCAACATGCCCATACCGCTACCCTCCAGCGAATGCGCCGCCCCGCCAACATC
>CAIJPN010000060.1 GCA_903822545.1 uncultured Anaerolineae bacterium
CTCTGGCAGGATGCTTACCACTACTGGGATCGTCCAAGCCTGCTGCTGACCATCATCCCACAGGCGCTTTTCTTTCTGTTTTACCGCCCCGAATACCTGGATTTCCCTTTCCCGGTGTTGTACCTGCGCACCCCGCTTGACTGCATCGCCTCGACGGCAGCTTTTGAGCGTTATATCCAGTCTCGGGCGGATTGCCGGATGGTGATTTATGAACAATATAATCACTGGTTCCCAGAGCAGCACAGCGATGTGGTTTTGCCGGAATTACGGGATTTTTTGGGATAACCTGCCAGTTAAAGTCTTTTATTCTGATATACTCACTCGGTAAGTACTACTTATTGAGTGAATATAGATGTCAAAATTAAATTTACATCACATCGGCCAGCTTTCACCAGAGATGGCGCTTTTGGGGCAGTTGTATGGCGCTCCGGCTCACGGCTATGATTTGCACCGCAAGGTGGTTGTAGACCTGGGGCAGGTCTGGCATCTCAGCCAGAGTCAGGCTTATTCAATTTTGAAACGGCTCGCGTTCCAGGGGGAAATTTTGATGGAGGAAATTACGCAGGAAAAGCTGCCCCCGCGCCAGTTGTTGTACATCACACCTGCAGGGCGGCAGCACTTCCTTGAGTGGCTGGAAACCCCCAGCGGGGGCAGCACCCGCGCCATCCGCATGGAATTTGTAACCCGGCTGTATTTCATCAAACAATATTTTCCAGAAAAATTATTGCCCCTTTTTGATTTGCAGCGCACGGAAACCTTTCATCACATCCAGCGATTGGAAAAGGCTTGCGCTGAACTTCCTGCCGAGCAGGTTTACAATCGTATGAGCCTGGGATTGCGTGTGGAGCAGTTACGCACCACGCTGGCCTGGTTGGATAAGTGCTTGGAATCGGTTGGATCTTAGACATTATGGCATCTAGAGATGCAGAACTGATCGAAATATTGGAAAACTCCCTGGCTGATCGCCCCAAACAGGGGCTGGATGTCCTGTGGAAGCTGTTGGCGCTGCCACTGCTGCTTTTTATTGTCATCCCGCTGTTTGCCCTGTTTTTGCGCACATCTTTCCGTGATTTTTTTGCCACTCTGAATCAGGCCCAGGTCGCTACTGCAATCGGCCTGAGCTTGATTACCTCGCTTGCCACCATGGTCGTCACCCTGCTGGTGGGAACGCCGGTGGCCTACCTGCTGGCGCAGCGCCGCTATCGCTTTCATCGCATTGTTGATACGATTATCGACCTGCCTACAGTCCTGCCGCCCTCGGTGGCCGGGGTGGCCTTGTTGATGGCTTTTGGCCGCCGCGGGCTGTTTGGGCCGTTCCTTTCGTCGCTTGGCATCAACATTCCTTTTACGCTGGGGGCGGTCATTATGGCGCAGACTTTTGTGGCTGCGCCATTTTACGTTAAAGCTGCCACGATCGGTTTTGCCGGGATCGACCTGGAACTGAAACAGGCCGCCTCGCTGGATGGCGCCAACCGCTGGCAAACCTTCCGTTATGTGACCCTGCCGCTCTCGTGGACAGCGCTGCTCAGCGGCAGCGTGATGACCTGGGCGCGGGCCCTGGGTGAGTTTGGGGCTACCATCCTTTTTGCGGGCAACTTCCAGGGCAAAACCCAAACCATGCCGCTGGCGATCTATCTCGGGTTTGAGACCGATATCAATGTTGCGCTGACGTTGTCGATAGTGCTGGTATGTTTTTCATTCTTGATTTTGATGATTGTAAAAGGATTCCTGCATCGGAAATTGGAATCTGACCTGGAACTGGCTTCTAAATAGCGCGCAGCTTGTTGGTAAAAGAAGGAAAAATGCATCCCAAACTGGTGTCCCTGTTTTTTGTGATTATCCTGCTGGGGAGTGCTTGCGCTCCCCAGGCAGGTGAAAATCATCTGACGCCGGTTGCGCCAACCGCCAGGCCCCAGCCGCGTACCCTGACCGTGCTGGCGGCTGCCTCCCTGACGGATTCTTTCAAAGAACTGGGGCAGCGCTTCGAGAGTCAGAATCCTGGCGTGAGGCTGTCTTTCAGTTTCGCCGGTTCGCAGCAACTCGCTCAACAGATCGACCAGGGTGCGCCCGCGGATGTCTTTGCCAGTGCCAGCAAAAAATATATGGATGCTGCCATCGCCTCCATGCGTGTGGCGGATGGCACACCCACTACCTTTGCCCAAAACCGCCTGGTGGTCATCTTCCCAAAAGACAACCCTGCCGGGTTGTCTACCCTGCAAGACCTGGCAAAACCTGGCCTGAAGCTTGATTTTGCTGATATTTCAGTGCCAGTTGGGCAGTATACCCTTGATTTTCTCGATAAAGCTGCCCAGGAGGCCGCTTTAGGCGCGGATTTCAAAGAAAAGGTTCTGTCCAATGTGGTTTCCTACGAAATGGATGTCAAAGCCGTCGTTTCGAAAATCTCCCTGGGCGAGGTGGATGCCGGAGTGGTGTATTTCAGTGATTATCATACGGCCGCCGGCACACTTGGCAGGCTCGATATCCCCGACGCCCTGAACGTGATTTCTAGCTACCCGATCGCTCCCATCGCCGATGGCAAAAACGCTGACCTGGCCGAAGATTTTATTGGCTGGGTGCTTTCCCCTGAAGGCCAGGCCATTCTATCCAGGCATGGTTTTGTGCCTGTCACCCCGTGATGCCGCCAGCCTGGCGGCTGCTCCGAGTTAGGGTTACTCATTTTGCGATGTGCTTGCATCGAAAAAAAAACACGCCAGACTGTGTAAATGGTCTGGCGTGTTTTAGTTACGTGGGGTGTATTTTCCTGGTGCGGCTACAGCACCTTAGTCACCTGTAAATAGCCTGCGCGCTCTTTGTTGGCTTTTTCCAGCGCATCGGGAGAACCCAAGACAACCACTTCCCCTTTGGCCGCCACTGCTTCCAGGGCTTTGCCGTAGGCCCAGAAATCTGCCTGCGTTGTGCCCAGCACCTCGTCGCGGATTTTTTGGCGCATTTCGTCGGTGTAGTTGGTCAGCGAGCGGGACAGGGCGGTCCAGCCTTTGGCGTCGGGCAGCTGGTATGAGTCGATGCTGCTGATGGTGCCGATGATGGATTTGGTCAGTTCGGCCTCGTCAATTTCGAGCGCTTTCAGGAAGTCGGCGGTGCCATCATACACATTCAGCGTGCCGAGCAGGTTGGGGTCGCGCCACGAAAGGAAGGCCAGCGTACCGGCTGCCGGGTCTAGGCTGCTTGCGCCGCCATACGCGCCGCCGGTCACGCGCACTTTTTCCCACAGGTAGGTGGTGCGCAGGTAGTTTTCGATCACAAAGGCTGAACCGTGCAATTTGTAGCCATTTTTGAACAGGTTGACGCCTTTGCTGACGAAGTTGATCTGGGCGGGGACGGAAAGGCCCTCGTTTTTATCAAAGGTTGCGGGTAGCCACTTGGGGGCGTCCACTGCCAGGGAGGGTAGAGCCTCGAAAAAGGTGGCAAGCTGCGGGGCCAGGTTTTTCCAGTTGGACTCATCTACAGTGATGTTGGCGATCATCGTTTGGCGATTGATCAGCAGGTGGCGCAAGGTCTCCAATTTCTCCAAAACCGAAGGCCAATCTTTCTCGATTGTTTCGGCCAGTTCGCGCAGGAAAAACAGGTGGGAGATGCCGCCCATTTGCTCAGAAACCCAGCCAGATTGGCTCAGGCGGGCGCTCAGGCGGCTGCGCACATAGCCTACACCGCCTGGCACCAGGCTAGATTCCATTCCAGCTTTTGCTTCTAGCACGATTTGCTTGAAGCGCTCGCGGTTGTCGAGTTTGGCGGTTAGCAGGATGTCTTTCAGGATGTCGAGCAGGGCGGCGGATTGCGGCGCGACGGCTTTTCCGCGCAGGAAGAGATACAGCGCGGAAGAATCTGACCCGCGCACTGCCGAGGTAAAAGATGCAGAGCGGATGCCACCCGTATCGCGGCCGATACGCTGGATCAATTTGACAAAATCCTGGGTCTGGGTGCCCATCTGAAGCATCAGGCTGCCGAACATCCCGGCATAGGGCAGCAGGTCGGCGGGGATGGCATGCAGGTCAAAGCCGAGATCAAAATATAAGATGTTGTTGGTGAAGAGCGGGTGATAGTAGGTTTTCAGGCCCGCAATTTCACTGATCTCGTTGGGTACAGTTTTGATTTGCTTTTCCAGGTCGGCCAGGGTTAGGCGAGGAATGCTGGCCAGGGCTTCCACGCTATCGGGCGTGGACTGGATGCGCTTGAGTTCTTCGGCCTGCGCCATGACTTCTTCCAGGTCAGATGGGCTGAGTTTGGCTTTTTCGGCCACCAACCGGGTGGTTTCGGCAGCTTCGCGGCGTTTGCCCTCTTGCGGGTCGGGGTTCAGGGTGACGGTAATGCGATGGCTATTTTCGAGCAGGTGACGGGTGATCAGCCCTTCAAAGTAGCGCTTGTCGGTGGCATAGGCTGTTTTGACGGCTGCCAGCGGTTTTTCAAAAGCCAGCGCGCTGACCGGGTCGCCGCCGTGCGTCCAGGTGAAGATGGCCCCGAAGAGCAGCGCCAGCCCGCGCGGGAAGCCGCCGGTGTTGCGTTCGCGCAGGTGGAATTCGAACGTGTTGAGCGATGCGGCGATGGTGTCAGGGTCGATGCCATCGCTGGCAAGTTTTGCCAGGGTTTCCAGGATCAACGCCTCCACTTTTTCCACATTTTCGGCCTGGACGCCTTTCATGCCGGCGCCGAAATAGCCCTGGCGCAGGTATTCGCTGAAGCCTTCCCCGGCCAGGTCTTCGCCCAGACCGGAATCGATCAGGGTTTTGCGCAGCGGCGAGGCGGATGTGCCCACCAGGATGTGGGACAGGATCGACAGCGCCAGGGTGGTCTGGTCGTGATTGGTTTCGGGGGTCATCCAGGTGATGGTGACGAAAGATTTGGCATCCGGGTTGTCGCCTGAATCGTAGGGGAAATCCAGCTTGCGTGGGGCGCTGAATGGGGCCTGGAGCGGCACATCCGCGCTGACATCTTTCTGGCTGAAATCCTTGAACCACTCGTCCATGATGCGCAGGCGCTCGGCTTCGGGGTCGTCGCCGTAAAAGTAGGTGTACGAGTTCGATGGGTGGTAGTAGGTGTCGTGGAAGTTCTTGAATTGTGCATACGTCAGGTCGGGGATGGCGAGCGGGTCGCCGCCTGAGTCGTGGCGGTAGGTATTGTCGGGGAAGAGCGAGTGCTGCACCAGTTCACCCAGGCGGCTGTCTGGTGATGAGTAGACGGCTTTCATCTCGTTGAAAACCACGCCTTTGTAGGTTAGCGGCGCATCGGGGTTTTCGATTTCGTAGTGCCAGCCTTCCTGCTGGAGGGTGTGCTCGGGGATGAGCGGATAGAGCACTGCATCGAGATAAACATCCACCAGGTTGTAGAAATCTTTCAGGTTGGTGCTGGCAACCGGGTACATGGTTTTGTCGGGGAAAGTCATGGCGTTGACGAAGGTTTTCATCGAGCCTTTGAGCAATTCCACAAACGGTTCTTTCACTTTGTATTTGCGCGACCCGCCCAGCACGGAGTGTTCCATGATGTGGGCGATACCGGTACTGTCTTCGGGCGGTGTGCGGAAGTTGATGCTAAAAACCTTGTTCTCATCATCATTGCTGACGGTCAGCAGCCGCGCGCCGGTCTGGTCGTGCGTATACAGGCGCACCAGGCTGTTGATTTCGGGGATTTGTTGTTCGTTAAGCAGTGTAAAGGACATGTTGGCTCCGGGTCTTTCGTAATTTTGCCACAGAGACACGAAGAAAACCATAAATCTCTGTGTGCTCTGTGTTTCTGTGGCGATAAGTTTTTATTTGGGGTTCATTTCAATCCGTGTTCGATGGATTGGCAAATTAACATACGGTCGAACGGAGTGCGGTGAAGTGGGGGTAATTTCACCAGGTGGGCTGCACTTTCTGGAAAAGAGAGCTTCTCGATTTGGGCTTTGATGATTGTTTCTCATGTGCGAAAATCCCCGGCGCAAAGATGCCGGGAAATTTCGCTGGATTTCTTTCGAACTGACACGATAAGTCGTTTTGGTGAGCAAACCTGCCTGGCCTGAACTGTTCTTGTAAAAATTATAGTATTTTCGGGAGTTTACTCCCAATCCACATCTTGCGACTGGAAGAAGTTGACGCCCAGTTTCGATAGCAACCTGCCGTGTTTGCCCAGCCGCTGGCGATATTCATCCCAACTGCGGCCCTCGCGCGGCGACCAGCCGATTTCGGCGATGCCGGCCAGCCGCGGGAAAGCCATAAACTCCACATCTGCCATTGTCTGGATGGTTTCTGTCCAGAGCGCAGCTTCCACACCCAGGATGTTGTCTTCACCCAACCCATCCACCTGGGTTTCTGGTTGCCAATCATAGGCCTCGCGCACGCTGATGCAACCAGCCCACTTAAGGCCGAGTTTTGTATCGGCATCATACTTCATGTCCAGGTAAGTGCGGTTGGCCGGTGAAAGGATGACTTTTGCGCCTTGCTTCATCGCTTTCAGCACACCATCGCCAAACCAATGCTGGACGAGCGTGCCGGGCAGCACCGGCGCTTGGCCAATATCGGCCCAGGCCAATGGCAGTTTACCGTGCGAAAGCACAATCTGCTGTGCGCGCTCGATGAAAACCCGGTATTCATCTTCATTGGTCGAATGCGCTTCATCGCCGCCGATGTGGATATACGGGCCGGGCGTCAGCGCTGCCAGTTCGCCAATAACATCATCGATAAAGCGATAAGTCAGCTCATCGGTTGGGCGCAGGCTGCTGAAACCTACTTCTATGCCGGAATACAGCCCCGGCGCGGCACCCGGCCCATTCAGTTCGGGGTAAGCCACCAGGGCGGCGTTCGTGTGCCCGGGCATGTCAAACTCAGGGACAACCTCGATATAGCGGCTGCGGGCATATTCCACCAGCCCGGTAAACTCATCCTGGCTAAAATATCCTCCTGCGCCGCCGCCCACCGCTGTCTGCCCGCCAATTTCGGCCAGCTTCGGCCAGGATTTGATCATAATACGCCAGCCCTGGTCATCGGTCAGGTGCAGGTGCAGCCGGTTGAGCTTGTACAGCGCCATCAGATCGATAAAACGGCGCACATGCTCCACTCCAAAAAAATGCCGTCCCAGGTCCAGCATGGCCCCGCGCCAGGCAAAACGCGGCGCATCTTCGATCAATCCGCCGGGGATTTCCAGTCTGGCCGAAAAAAGCTGTCGCAGCGTCTGGATGGCGTAGAACAGCCCGGCGGGTTGGCTGGCTTTTATGGAAATGGAAGCAGATTCCACGCTGAGACTGTATTCCTCCGCGCCCAATCCGCCCTGTAGCTGCATTCGGATGGCCCGAACATTTTCTCCAACTGGAAGGGTTTCCAGCACTGGCAGTTGCCAGCCACTCTCCTGCCAGATCAGCGCCGACAGGTATTCCGCAATTGCGCGCACTTCAGCAGGCTCGCTCGCGAGATAAATAACCGTATCTGCCGCCAGTTTAAACGACTGCCCGTTTGGGGCGACTGAAACCGGTCGTGGAATGAGATTGTGCATGAAGATTCAGGCCAGGCAGCGTTTTGCCAACGTAGCGGCCACATCTGCGCGGTATTCGGCGCTGGCAATGTCATCACCAGCTTCATGGTAGGCGCTGCGCGCGGCGGTTTCGATGCCATCGGCTTCGGTGCCATCCATTGCCAGGGTGGGAGCCTGTCCGTAACCGCCCAGTGCCAGGCGGGTGCGTCCGCTGGCCCACCGGCAGGCTGCCGCGCAGACGATGGGAGTATCCGCCGGGGTTTTGGCGACGCTCTCAAAGTGCAGCGTCACATTCAACGGGATGCTGATTTTGGTGATGAGTTTGCCCGGCAGGCTGCGCAGCGACAGGTATTCGCCCAGGCTGATGGTTTCCACATTTTTCGGGTCAGTGTTGACGCTGATTTTTGCATCCAGCGCCAGCATGGCGGTGGCAAAGGTGGAGCGCCCGCCGCAGGTGACGAGAGTCCCGGCCAGGGTGGCAGCGTTGCGAACGTTGAGGGGTGACTCGAGCCGGATGGCCTGTTTCAAGGCATCCGGGCAGTGCGGCGAATCAAGCAGTTGTTGCAGTGTCACGCAGGCATCCATCTCCAGGTTGTTGCCATGTTTGTGGATGTGGGTCAATCCCAGGTTTTGCAGATCGACCACGTTGACGGTTTCGGCGTGCGGCTGGTTGATCCATGTGCCGCCGCCAAGCGGGATGGTGTTGGGCTGGGCGAGCAGGCGTAGGGCATCTTCGAGTGTTTGGGGTCGGAAATAATCTGTGATCATGTTGGCTCCGGTTGGTTTTATGCAAAAAAATGCGTGGTTTTGGGTTAATGATACCCGTTTCCACGCATGTTGGGGGAAAACCGATGTCCGTCAGGCATTTATCCGTACATGCCCCAATCCAGCGCGGAGGGATCTTCCATCATCGAGAAGTCCCAGACATCCATGCCCATTTCTACTGTGACGGGCATTTTAAGGCCTTCCTGGGCTTTCTGGCGGGTCATATCCACCATGGCTGGGCCGTAGGGGCAGAACGGGGTGGTGAGGATCATTTTCAGCCGGGCGACGTTGCCGGTTTTGCCTTCAATGCTGATGTCGCGCACCAGTCCAAGCTGGATGATGTTCATGCCGATTTCGGGGTCAACCACCTCGGCGAGTTTTGCTCGCACCGGTTCGACAAGTTGGGGGTGGGTATCGTGCAAAGTCCATTGGATGATGTTCAGGTTTTCGTCGCTCATGTTTCCTCTTCAGGTTTTTTAGTTTATTACGCTGACGGGGTTGTTTACTACATAAGTGCAATGCGCTGCGCCACTCAGGATGCACTGGATCTTGCTGGCGGGCACAGCCAGCATTTTGGAGATCAGGGTCTCATCGACGGTGCAGACTTCGGGGTGGTTTTGTCCCACTTGCAGATAGGGGCAGGTGATTTCATGGATTTCGTAGCCGCTGGCGGTTTTTTCCCATTCCACCACGAAGCCTTCTTCGGCCAGCAGGTTTTGCATGGCATCCAGGCGTTCTTCAACCGTCAAGCCTTTGAGTTGTTCTTCGTGCTGCGAGGCCAGGTCGGTGGCAACCTGTTTGAACATGGCGCTGACTACCGGCTGGGGCAACTGCTCTTTCATCTGGGTCAACAGGCGGGTGGTCAGCCGTAAGTAGCGGGTGGGGAATTTTTCCATGCCGTTTTCGGTCAGGAAGTAGACCAGGCGCGGGCGTCCCACGCCGTGGCGTTCTTCTTCCGCTTCCACCAGGGCTTCCATCTGTAAGTTGGTCAGGTGGTGGCGCACAGAGATGGCGTTGATGCCTACCGCCAGTGCCAGTTCGTTGATGGTGGAGCGAGGTCGTCGTAAAAGGGTCTGTAAAATTTTTTCGCGAGTGCTTTTCATGTCAATCTGCCAGTGATAATCAAGTAGGGTATATCTATTAAATCTGGAGTATATCAATCCTCTTTTGAATTGTCAATAATATAGATAATTATCATAAATATTCAGTGGTAAATCGGTACTATCGCATTCGTTAATATGCCTATCGGAGGTTATAATGACTTTACAAAATCGAAAGGATTTTTAGGAGGAATTATGTCAGCAAAAAAGACACCAGTAGTAGACCTGGATGGTTCCCTGGATTTTACAAAGTGGAATGAAATTTTGAAGTTGGTATTTGATAAAGTTGACCACGAACCGCCAGTGGGCGAGCGCTATGAACACTTGCTGCGTCAGGTTATTCGCAGCGCGTGTGAAGAAGTGATGGGAAATCTGCTTAAATCCAGGCGTGTGGAGATTGAAGAGAAGGTTTTTGCCTATGTTGCCGATTATGGCCCGATTCAGGTGTTCCTGGATGACCCGGATGTGAGTGAGATCATGGTGAATGGGCCACACCAGGTTTATATTGAACGTCTGGGCGATTTGATTGAGACCGATGTGATGTATGACAACGCGCGGCATGTGCGTTTCGCAATCAATCACATCATTAACCCTACCGGGCGGTTTGTCAATATTGCCCATCCAACCGTTGATTCACGTTTGCCGGATGGGTCGCGTGTTAACATTGTCATTCCGCCAGTTTCGCAGCAGGGGCCCTGTATCACTATTCGCAAGTTTTTGAAAGATAAGCTGACGCTTGATCAACTGATCAACCTGGGTTCGCTTTCTGAGCAAATGGCCCAGTTCTTGACCCTGTGCGTGAAAGGTCACCTGAATATTATTGTGGCAGGCAATACCAGTTCGGGGAAAACTACCTTGCTGAACATCCTGGCCGGGCATATCCACGAGCGTGAGCGTATTATCACCATCGAAGATTCGGCTGAATTGGCGCTGCAACAGTCGCACAAACTATCGCTGGAGGCCCAGCCGCCAGATCACCATGGACAGGGTGGAATTTCGGTTCGAGAACTGGTCAGGAATGCCCTGCGTATGCGTCCCGATCGTATTATTATCGGTGAAGTGCGCGGTGGTGAGACCATTGATATGCTCCAGGCGATGAATACTGGTCACGATGGTTCGATGGCCACGATTCACTCCAATTCTGCCCGTGATACGGTCTCGCGCCTGGAAACCACTGCGCTGATGGCCGGGATCGACATGCCGATTATGGCCATTCGCCGCCAGATTGCCTCGGCCCTGGAGTTGGTTGTCCACTTGAGCCGTTTGCCCGATGGCAGCCGCAAAATCACCCAAATCACCGAAGTAGTCGGTATGGAAGGTGATATCATCACCCTGACCGATCTGTACCTGTTTGAACAGATGGGGGTTGACCCGGGTGGCAAAATCAAGGGACGTTTCCGCCCCACTGGCCTGCGCCCGCAATTTTCGGCAACGCTCGAATCGCATGGCTGCCGCATCGACCCGGCTTTGTTGCGCATGTAAGGTACCAGCTGCAAAATCAAAAACCGGAGGCATATTCCCATGTCTCCGGTTTTTGATTTTGCAGCTGGCAGGAAAAACTCAAGGCGTGGGTGTCGCGGTTGGAGGCTCAGGGGTATTGGTTGGCGGTTCCGGTGTATTCGTAGGTGGTTCGGGCGTGTTGGTTGGCGGAACGGTGGTTGGGGTGAAGGTATTGGTTGCCGGGACGCTAGTATTGCTGGGGGTATTGCTTGGGCCGCTGGTGGCGGTTTTTGTGGGCGTTTCTGTTACTGTGGCAGTCTTGGTGGGCGTGTAAGTTGCCCCAGGAATGACGATTTGAACAACGAAGGTCACGCCGAAAAGGTGGCCATCGTTGGTTTGCATGCGCCAGTAGCCGGTGTGTGTCCCGGGGGCGGTTGGGGCCACAAAATTGATGAAGATATCGGTCACCTCGCCTGGCGCAACCGTGCGGCGGATCTTAAAAGTGTCGCTGTTCATCACATCGCCACCCACAAAAGTAAATTTGAAATCTGCCAGCCAGTCGCAGGTGCCATTGTTGGTGATGCGCCAGGTCTTGCGGAATTTATTCCCCGGATTGAGCGCTGAACCATTGGCCGGGCCGAGGTCACTTACCAGCTGGGCGTTGTTACAGCCCCAGGCAATCTGTGTGGCGGTGGGCGTGGCTGTGACGGTGGCCGGGGTGCCTGATACGGTAATGACCGGCACCGGGGTGTAATAGATAATGATCCCGGTGGTGGGTGTGGGTGGAATCATGATCCCTGCCGTGGCGGCCAGGGTGGGCAAAGCCTGGGTTGCCGATGGTTCTGCGGTGAAGGTGGCTGTAGGCTGGGCCTGGGCGGTTGCGGTCATTTGGGCTACCAGGGTTTGGGCGGCGGCAGTGTAAATGGCATCAACGCTGATCTGGGTGGGGGTTGGGGTGGTTGGAGCATTCCCCGCACAAGCTGAAAGCAGCAGCAGGGCGAGAGATCCAATCAACGGGTTAATCCAAAAACTTTTTTTAGAAAACATGGTTCCTCCTGGAATATGAAACACCATTATAAAACGAGCCGGGGCTGGGTTTTGTTCCAGCCAATGAAAGTTTGTTACCAGGTTGCTACTTCACGCCCGCATCAATCCCCTGTAGAATTACAGCATGCAAAATTCCCAATCCAGTGTGACCGCCGCGTTTAGCCTGGAGCAGGCCATCCAGGCCCTCGAGTCCCAGCGTTCGGTTTTGGGGGATGATGTGGTGAATGCTGCGCTGGGGCCTTTGCGCGCCCGACTTGCCAGTTTGCACCCTGGCAGTGCCGCTCCCGCCCCGGCAGTGGATGGCCCTGGAACTCGTCAACGCCGCATCCTGACCATTTTGTGCGCCGACCTTTCCGGTTTTTCAGCCATGTCTGAAATGATGGACGCCGAAGATGTGCGTGACACGATGAATGATTTGTGGCTGCGGCTAGATAATGCCATCACTGCCCAGGGCGGGCATATCGACAAACACCTGGGCGATGGTGTTATTGCACTGTGGGGCGCTGACGAGAGCCGTGAAGATGATGTCGAACGCGCCATCCGGGCTGCGCTGGCCATGCAGGCCGAGGTGAATTCGTTCCACCCGGCCATTCATGGCATGGTTGCGCTGAAGATGCGCATTGGCATCAATACCGGCCCGGCATTATACGGCCAAATCGGCTCGCGTGGCGAACTGACCGCTACCGGTGAAGCGGTGGACCTGGCCTCGCGTTTGGAAGGCAGCAGCCTGCCGGGGCGCATCCAGATCTCACATGATAGCTACCGTCATGTGCGCGGCGTTTTCGATGTGGAAGCCTTCCGCGAGCTGGAAATTCGCGCCAAGGCCGAACCCATGCGCACATATCTGGTTAAAACTGCCAAACCACGTGCTTTCCGCATCACCACGCGTGGCATCGAGGGTGTTGAAACCCGCATGATTGGGCGCCAGGCCGAGCTCCAGCGGTTGAAAGAAACCTTCGAGTGTTCTTTCCACCAGAAAAAACTCCAGGTGGTATCGATCTTGGGGGAAGCAGGTATTGGCAAAAGCCGCCTGATCTATGAACTGAACACCTGGGCTGAACTGCAAGCCATCCCTTGGTGGTGGTTCAAGGGACGTGGCAGCCTTTCGGCCATGAATTCGCCTTATGCCTTATTACGTGATATTTTTGCTTTCCGCTTTGAGATCAGCGAGAATGAACCGCTGGCAGTGGCGCATGCCAAACTCGAAGCCGGGTTCCGCCAGATTATGGCTGATGATGAACAGGCGCTCGAAAAAGCCCAGGCGGTTGGACACCTGATCGGCTTGAATTTCTCCGAGAGTCCACACCTGCGCGGGTTGCTGCAAGACCCGCACCAGTTCCGGCGGCAGGCGCTATTTTACCTGACCCAGTTTTTCCAATCCGCCAGCCGCGAATCCCCGGTGATGATGATGCTTGACGATCTACAATGGGCGGATACGGGATCGCTCGATGCCCTGATTTTTCTTGTTAACAACCTGGGGGCTGACACACCTTTCATGCTTGTGACCGGCGCGCGCCCGGTTTTTATTGACCGTTACCCCAGATGGATGCAAGAGCTGCAAGCGCATACCACCATCCAGCTCTCTGCCCTTTCGCGCGAGGACAGCCGCCGGTTGGTGGAGGAAATCTTGCGCAAAGTCCAGGAACTTCCAGGAGCAATCCGCGAGTTGGTGGTGGGCGGCGCCGAAGGCAACCCCTTCTATGCCGAAGAACTTATCAAAATGCTCATCGATGCGCGGGTTATTGAACCCGGTGTCGAAACCTGGAAGGTGGATACTTCCCGCCTGGCCACAGTGGATATTCCCACCACGCTTACCGAAGTTTTACAGGCCCGTCTCGACAGCCTGGCCCCGCTGGAGCGTTTCACCCTCCAGCACGCTTCGGTGATTGGGCGTGTTTTTTGGGATGATGCTGTGCTGGCCTTGAGCGGCCGCGCCTCGCCCGAAGAGATTCACCAGGCCCTGGCTGCCCTGTGCCGAAAAGAACTGATCTACGAGAAAAAACCGTCTTCGTTCACCGGAATTCATGAATACACCTTCAAACATTCCATGCTGTACGAAGTGACCTACGATACGCTGCTAAAACGCCAGCGCAGCCAGTACCACATTCAGGTGGCTGAGTGGCTGGAGCATACCAGCGGTGAGCGCCGAAATGAATATCTGGCACAGGTGGCCGGACATTACGAACAGGCCGGTGAAACCTTGCGGGCGGTGGATTTACTCCAACAGGCCGGGCTGTACGCGATAAGCTTGAGCGCGCTGGAGGAGGCCAAAACCTTCCTGGCGCGTGCCATCCAGCTTTTAGAAGCCATGCCCGCCCATGATCGCCAAAAACTGACCGAACTCCACCTGCAACTTTCTGAAGCCTGTTTCCAGCAGGGTGATTATCCCTCGGCGCAGGCTTCCGCAGAAGCTGCCTGGTCAATTGCCCAGGAAATCCAGTCAGATGCGCTTTCGGCGGCAGCACAGGTGCAGATCGGTTTTATCATCATGACGCTCGGTAATTATGGCGACGCCCGCTCATACTACATCGGCGCCCTATACCTGTTGGAGAGTTTGACCGGTGACTACCGCTCAACCCAGGCCCGTATGTTGAACGGCCTCGCCACGGTGGAGTGGCGGCTGGGAAATCTCTCTGAAGCTGAAAGCTATGCTCGTGAAAGCTACCAGATTGCCAGCGAAACCCATGACTTGCGCGCCGAACTGCTGGCATTAAACCGCCTGGGCTCGGTTGTCGGTGACCTGGGCCGGGTGGATGAAGAAGAACAGTGTTACCGCAAAATTTTAGAAATTGCCCGTGCTGCCGGGATGCGCGAACGCGTAGCCGCGGCACTCAACAACCTGGGCGCAGTCAGCGGCGAGCGTAAAAACTGGCAGGGCGCCTGGGATTATTACATGCAGGCGCTCTCCATCTCAAAAGAAACCGGCGTGCGCCACTCCCTGGCATTAAATTACATCAACCTGGGTTATGCCGGTTCATACCTGCAACGAAATTTCGATGACATCCGCAATTACTTGCGCGAAGGCATTCGCATTTCGCGCCAGCTTGGCACCGCGCCGATCACGGTTTCGGCAGTCTCATACTACGGTTTGATGCTGCTGGCCCAGGGAGATAACGGGCGGGCGCTATCCCTGTTTGGCGCCTGCCGCAAAAATCCGGCCTTCAACTCAGAGAATGAGCGCGAAATCGGCGCCTTTTTGGCCGATTGGGCCGTTACCCCTGGGCTGGCCCAGGCTGGCATGGCGCGCGGCGAATTACTCGATTGGGAAACGCTGCTGGATGAATTGGTAGCCTGAAAACTTTCAAGGAGAATTTGTGACAGAAAACTTAGAAATACAGGTCGGAGCGGCGCTTCGGGCGCAAAACAAAAAACTGGCGACTGCGGAATCCTGCACCGGCGGGTTGGTGGCACACCGCATCACCAACATCCCTGGCTCCTCCGATTATTTCCCTGGCGGGGTGGTTGCCTATGCCTATGAAGCCAAAGTAGCGCTGCTGAACGTTTCGTGGGATACACTCCACACACACGGCGCTGTCAGCAGCGAAACAGTGCTCGAAATGGCGCGTGGCGCAAAAAAAGCCTTCGAGGCCGATATCGCCGTTAGCGTCAGCGGCATTGCCGGGCCGGGGGGTGGAATGCCCAACAAACCAGTCGGCACCACCTGGTTCGGGCTGGTAACCTCCACCGGGGAATGGAGCCGTCACTTTTGCTGGAATGGTGACCGCGAACAGAACAAAGCTTGTTCTGCCGATGCCGCCCTGCAATTTGTACTCGACTACCTGAATGGAGGCCTGGCCTGAGCATGGAAACCGCCGTCATCATTTCTGCCAAATCAGAATGGAAAGCCGTTAAAGCGCTTTTCCCGGCCGCTGAAATCCAGGATTTCCCCTATGGGGAATGTTTCGCCACCCAAATGGGACGTTTCCTTGTGCGCTTTTTCCACGCTGGCTGGGGAAAAACCGCCTCCGGGGGTGCCCTCCAATATGTCATCTCTCACCACGCCCCGGCCTTGACCGTCAACCTGGGAACCTGTGGCGGTTTCGAGGGTCTGATGCGCCAGGGAGAAGTTTTACTGGTGGAAAAAACCTTCATCTACGACATGGTCGAGTTAATGGGCGATTTTGGCACCCTTGAGCGTTACTACACCACCGAACTGGACCTTTCCTGGCTGACACATGCCCCGTTTCCCGTCCGGCGCGGCACCATCGCCTCGGCAGATGGCGACCTGCTGCCGGCGAAAATCCCCCACCTGCAAACCCGCGGCGCGCTGGCCGCCGATTGGGAATCGGCCTCGCTGGCCTGGGTGGCCAATAAAAACGGCGCGCGGTTGTTAATCCTGCGCGCCGTCAGTGACCTGGTCAGCCCCAATGGTGGGGAAGCCTACAACAATATTGAGCTGTTCCGCGAGCGGACAAAATCGATCATGAAAATGCTGGTCGATCAGCTCCCGGCCTGGCTGGAGGCAGCTTACGCGCCGCCATCGCCATAAAAATTGGGATCAGTGGGGGTTTCACCCGTCCGGTCATGGACGTAGACCCAATCGCCTTCTTTGGCCCAATTGAACAACCAGGCTGCATCACCGATGGACATATTTACGCAGCCATGCGACTGCGTGAACCCGAGCGATGTGCGCCAGTAGGCGCCATGGATGGCGCGGGCTTTATCAAAGTACATGGTGTAAGGCACTTTATCCAGGTAATAATAATCCGAGCGGTCGGCTTCAAAAGCGCCACTCATGTTCTCGGTTTCTTTTTTCTGGTAAATCTGGAAAACCCCCGGCCGCGTCCAGTATGGGTCCAGTCCCGTGGCGATCAGGCTGGCAAAAACCATGTGCCCATTTTCGTATACAGCCAGGGTTTGTTCAGCCAGGTCAACATCGATCCAGCGGTTGCCGGTAACACCCTCGGGTGGGGCGGGGTTGGGGAAAACGACACCCACTTGTTTGGCCGGCACCCACTCGTCCGGGCCGATTAAAAACCATTCATTTTCAGCAACAACCATCGTCTGGTAGATTTGCACCACTTCGTGTTTGGCAAGATTGCCTACGATGGCAACATCTCCCGCGTAACTGGGCATAGACCGGATCTCTGTGCCAAAGATGGCCCAGCCAAACGGAACGCGCGGGGTACCAGCCAGTTCAATCCCCTGGAAAAGATTGGGAGTGGAAACTCTTGTACCAGCACCGGGCATCCACTCGCCCGTCGTCAATTGGATGTAGGTTCCTTTGTTTGTTTTTTGAACATCCATATAAGTCAGGTAAATCAGCGCTCCGGGGCCGATCCGCCGAATTGCGCCAGTTTTGTTGCTGGCTGATTCCAGGTCAGGGTAGGTGTTGGTGGAATATTCCAAAATCTGGTAGTACAGGTAAGGCACCTGGCTGAGGGCAGGATCGCGTTGCAGGGCAAATAGCTGCTCGGGCGGGTAGGGAAAGCCCTGGCGGGCCATCTCTGTGATGGTTTGGGATGGGCCGAGGGGCAGGCAGTTGCCCGGGTTATCCAGGTAAACGCCGGGCGCACAAACCACTGCGCCGCTATCTGGCTCGGGCGTGGCCGTTGTTTCTTGTGCGCTGGCTGCGTTTAGCGGGCTGAAGGCCAGCACGAGGATAGTAAGCAAAATGGGGATGGTTTTGAAGGTTCTCATAGGCATATCTTTATTTGGAAGCACGATTATACAGCCTTATAAGGCCATCTCCATGGCAATGTCACCGGGCTCGTCGCTTTTTCGCGGGACTTGCTGGAACCCGGCTCGCTGGTATAAGCGCACGGCCCGGGTTTGATAGTTGGCGTCGGTTTCCAGGCGGATTTTTTTGTAGCCCATCTGGCGCGCAATCTCCAGCAGTGTGCTTAGCATTTGCCAGCCGTAACCTTTCCCGTGATATTCAGGCAGGAACCACAGCCGTTTCAGCTCGCAGGTGACCTCGTCCAACTTGCGCAGGGCTCCGCTGCCGATGATGCGTTCAGCATCGCTCATCACCAGGAAGGTGCCGCCGTTTTCAAAATAATTGTGTTGGATGTCATCCATATCGCCAAGTTCGTGCTCGGCTTCAAGTTGTGAAATCATCGCTTCAAGCGGGGTGGGGTCGGCGAAGATTTCTTTTGCCACGCTGTAAATTAGTCGTTTGACGGTCATCGTTTCTTCGGGATGGATGGGGCGGATTTTCATAGAAGCTGCAGGAGATTTTGAAGTCCAGTGATAGAAAAAGGGGTGGAACTGGCTGTTTCCACCCCTTTGGCTGGGTTACTTTCCAAGCCTTGCGCGTTCTTCTTCAACCACTTTTTCTTCCAGTTTTTTGAAGAGCGGGCCGGGCTGGTTGAGTTTTTGTCCGGGCTGGAGCTGGCTGGGCTGCCACTGTAGGGGTGAGATACTATCTCCCCCTACTTCGCGGTACCTGAGGGCGGTATGCACGCCCAGGTTGTCGCTGATTTCTTGGATGTATTGTTCGCCAAACAGCGGCGTTTCATAGCCGAGGAAGCCATGCAGTTTGGCAGATGTGAACGGCAGGATCGGCGCGAAGAGCAGTTTCAGCGAGTCGATGGCTTTGAGCGCGGTGAAAATGGTCAAGGCGGCAGAATCTTTGTCGGTTTTGATGGCTGTCCAGGGGGCGTTGGCGTCCAGGTAACGGTTGACTTCCGTCGCCAGGCGCAGCGATTCTTTCAGGGCGTCGCGCAGCTTGACGGCATTGTAGAGATCGCCCACAGCGCGGAATCCATCCTCGACGGTGGCGAGCAGCGCCCGGTCAGAATCACGCAGCGAGGCGGGATCAATATTCGGGGCGTGCCCATCCCAATGCTTGAAGCTGAATGAAAGCACCCGGTTTGCCAGGTTGCCCCAGGTGGCTACCAGCTCGCCGTTGTTGCGCGCTACAAACTCGGCCCAGTCCCAATCGCTGTCTTTGGCTTCGGGCATGTTGACGGTCAGATAGTAGCGCAGCGCGTCGGGGTCGTAGCGGGTCAGGGCGTCGCGGCCCCAGACGGCCCAGTTGCGGCTGCCGCTGATTTTCTGACCTTCCAGGTTCATGAACTGGTTGGCGGGCACATCGTAGGGCAGGCTGAGCGGCACATTTTTCTCGTCGCTGAAAATTTCGGCAAATTGCGCGCCCACGCCCATCAATTCGGCGGGCCACAGGGATGTGTGGAAGAAGATATTGTCTTTGCCGATGAAGTGGTAGTGCTTCGCAGCCGGGTTCGACCACCAGGCTTTCCAATCGCCCTTTGTGGTGCCTTCCGTTTCAGCCACTTTGCTCCACTCTATAGCTGCCGAGAGATACCCGATAACGGCCTCGAACCACACGTACAGGCATTTGCCCTCCCAGCCCGCCACCGGCACGGGGATGCCCCAATCCAGATCGCGGGTGATGGGGCGCGGTTTCAGCCCTTCGGCGTTGATCTTGCCAAGTGATTCGCCCAGGACGGTTTCGCGCATGTGTTCGGCGCGCGCCTGCAAGAACTCAACCACCTGCGGCTCCAGCTTGGACAGATCGATGTAAAAATGCTCGGTTTCGCGCAGTTCCGGCGTGGAGGTGTCACCTGCCCACTTGGATTTGGGGTTGATGAGCTTATCGGGTTCGAGCACGTTGCCGCATTTGTCGCATTGGTCAGAGCGTGCGCCCTCGAAACCGCAGATGTAGCAGGTGCCTTCGATGTAGCGGTCGGGCAGGAATTTGTTCAGCCCCGGCGAGAACCACTGTGGCTCGATCTTGGTGAACAGGTAGCCGTTCTTTTGCAGCGCCAGGAAAATGCTCTGCGACACCTTGAAGTGATTCTCGGTGTGGGTGCTGGTGAACATATCGTAGGTGATGCCGTAGCCTTTGAAGGTTTCCAGGAAGCCCTCGTGGTAGAACTTGTAAACTTCTTCGACCGGCTTTTTGAGCTTGTCGGCGCTCATGGTGACGGGTGTGCCGTGCGAATCGGTGCCGCTGACCACCAGGACGTTATTCCCTTTCAGGCGGTGGTAGCGCGCCACGATATCACCGGGCAGGTGCGAGCCGGTCAGGTTGCCGACGTGGATTTCGGCGTTGGCGTAGGGCCAGGCGATGGCGATGAGAATGTTTTCGGGCATGGGAACCTCCAAAGGAGAGATGAGATTACGAATTTGTGTAAGGGCAACCCGTCCAGGCAAAATGAGATGTTTTTTTGCCCAAGAACCTGGCATAAACGCGCGATCTTTCGCACAAGGCAGGTAGCCCCTGCCGGAACAAACAGCATAAAAGCAAAACTGCTGGCGATTTGCCAGCAGTTTCAGGCGGCGTGAACCGTCCCGCAGTTCATCTGGCTTTGAACTGCAAGTGGGGTTGCATGGACATGGACATGCCGGTATCGGTCAACATAAGGATATTTTACTACAACCGGGTGCTATTGGATGTATTCTTTCAACTGCCGGGCGCGGCGCGGATGTCGCAGCCGCCGCAGGGCCTTGCCCTCGATCTGGCGGATGCGTTCACGGGTCAGGCCAAACTTTTGGCCAACTTCCTCCAGCGTGTACACGGTTCCGTCATCCAGGCCGAATCGCAGCTTGATGACTCTCGCTTCGCGGGGGGAGAGAGAGTTCAGCACATCTTCCAGTTTCTCTTTCAACATGCTTTCGTAAGCGCTTTGTACGGGGGTTGGGCTGATCTCATCCTCGATGAACATGCCCAGTTCATTTTCTTCATCGTCGCCCACCGGGCTTTCGAGGGAAACCGGCTGCCAGGAGACTTTCAGGATCCACTGGAGTTTGGTCGAGTCAATGCGGGTGGCGGCTGATAATTCATCTACCGTGGGTGTGCGCCCGAGCGTTTGTTCAAGCTCGTGGCTGAGCTTGTAAATTTGCCTGATCTTGTCAATCATATGCACTGGCACGCGGATGGTGCGGGCCTGGTCAGCGATGGCGCGCGAGATGGTTTGACGAATCCACCAGGTGGCATACGTTGAGAAGCGAAATCCGCGGTGGTAATCGTATTTTTCGACAGCTTTCATCAGCCCCAGGTTGCCCTCCTGGATCAGGTCGAGGAAAGCCACTCCGTGGCTGATATAGCGTTTGGCAATGCTGACCACCAGCCGGGTGTTGGCTTTGATCAGGTGCTCACGGGCGGCTACGCCATCTTGAACCAGGGTTTCGCGCTCGCGTTGGAGACAAGCATCTATACCCGAATTATGGCACAGATCGCTTTTGGCTTTGCGCCCGATTTCGATGCGGCGGGCGATATCCAATTCTTCTTCAACGGTCAGCAGGGGAACGCGAGCCATTTCTTTGAGATACAGCCCGACGGTATCATCGGATGCCATAGCTTCAGCGGGATTGGCCCAGGTTTCGTAGCCAAACTCTGGCGGGGTGGTTTCATCCACCACCAGTTCGGTTTCGCCATCCGGGTCAACAATATCCACCCCCCGGCGGCGGAGCACGTTCAAGATGACCGACAAACGTTCTGAGTCGGCATTGACATTCGGATAGACCTCCATCAGGTCATCCGTGGTGAGAAATCCTTGTACCCCGGCTTTTTCAAGCAGGTGGTGCAGGGCTTCCTTGTTTTTCCTGCGACGATCTGGATGTGCCACGGCAGCCTCCACGACAAAACCACCGGCACTGAAGGAGAATTACTCGTCAAGTATTTGCTTCAGTGCCGAAAACGGCGAATCAGGTTCAGGCGTATGTCCACAATCTTTTTCGTTAAGGTTCTGACCGCATTCTTGACAAAGCCCCTGGCAGTCTTGGCGGCAAAGTGGCTTGATTGGAAACTCCAGGATAGCAAACTCACGCACCAATGGTTGTAAATCGAGTTGGGCGTCTTCGGGCACGAGCAGGCCCGATTCGGTCATGTTATCGGGTGTAAAGGCATAAAGTTCGGTAAATTCCCACTTCAACTCTTGTGTGTATTCACTCAGGCAGCGGACACACTCCAGTTGGGTTTGTCCGGTAAAATCGCCCTGCACCAATAACCCTTGTGGTGTGCGGGTGATTTTTGTTTTGCCTTCAACCTCGCGCAGCGTGACCTCGTCTTCATCTGTAATGCGCGGGACAAAAAAATCAAAATCCCGGTAATAACCGATGGAAGCGCTAACAAGGAAACCGACATTAATCAGGAAAGGCTTGCGAGGATTGGTCACGTTGTTGTTCACTTCAAGGTTGGTTTTGTGGTGCAGTATGTGAATGTCTGCACAACTTGACGTTATTCTAGCACGATGGAAAAGCGAAGTCAATAGATTTTGCGTGTAAACACTATATTGTTTTACAGAAATGTTTCACGCTTGCAATTTTGTAAGGTTTAAGCATGGTAACTATCCTGGCTTGTGTAAGGTTTCTGAATATTTCGCCGTTCGGGGCAGGGATTTATTATTCGATGATGTCGAGCAGGCTGTAATACAGCCAGGCGGCTGGCAGGTGCAGCAGCGGATTACCGTTGTAGAGTGGAATCTTGGGGAAGGGCAGGCCCACTAATGGATTCTCGACGGGTTGGCCAAGCATTTGCTTTGCTACGATCTGTCCCAGGTGGGTGGCAAAGGCCACACCGTGTCCGGCATAGCCAATGGCGTGATGCAGCCCATCGATTTGACCGGCATGCGGCATAATATCGAAGCTGAAGTCGAGATTCCCGCCCCAGACGTATTCAACCGCGATATTTTTGAGCTGCGGATAAACCTGTACCATGCCTTTGCGCAGGATATCAGCGCTTTGCAGGGTGGAATTGGTATTTTCTGGCATGAAGGCCGCCCGTCCGCCAAACAACATGCGATTGTCGGGTGTCAGGCGGAAATAGTAAAGAAAATGCTTAGAATCGAAGATCATGCGGTTGCGTGGGCTGATTTCGCGGGCCAGTTCACCCGTCAGCGGTTGGGTGGCGATGATGTACGAACCAATCGGGATGATGCGTTTTTGCAGCGCTGGCGCAGCCCGGCCAGTGTATCCGCTTGTGCCAATGAAAACCTGTTCAGCGTGCAGTTTTCCGCGTGACGTATTGAGATTGAATCCGCCCTGGCTTTTTGTGATTGCATAGACGTTTGTGCCCTCGCACATGCTTGCGCCAGTCCTCGACGCGGCTGTTGCCAGCCCCATCACAAACTGGGCTGGGTTAATGCCTGCGCTGGTTTCATCCACCAGGCCGCCGTGATACAGCCCTGATCCAATTTCACTGCGCAGTTCGGATTTTGAGACGATCTTAACGGTGTGACCAACTTCTTTATGCAGCATTTCAGCAGCGCGGGCGTAACCGTCAAAGTGAGCGGGTTTCCAGGCGGTTTCGAGATGCCCACAGCGGCTGAAGGCGCATTCGATCTGCTCTTCGCGGGCGATGGTTTCTACCGTGTTAATAGCATCCAGCGACAGGGCGAACAGCCGTCTGGCGCGCTCGCGCCCATAGTTTTTGATGAGCGTTTCAACGCCCAGCTTCATTCCGGTCAAGACCATACCCCCATTGCGGCTGGATGCACCCCAGCCCAAGGTTTGCGCCTCCAGAACCGCCACTTTAACCCCGGCTTTTGCCAGTGTCCGCGCCGCCGATAATCCGCTAAATCCGCCGCCGATGACGGCTACATCCACCTTCTCAGGCAGGGGAGTTTGCAGGAATTCGGGTTGGGACACGGTGGTAAGCCAGAAATTCGACTCTTTTAGCATGATTGCCTCCTTAATAAAAAAGTGGGGCGCACGTTAGTGCGCCCCACCGGCTGTAATTTTAAAAGGTTCTATCTACAATATAATGTGCCAGCGCTTCAAGCGATTCCTTCTCGATGCTCGGCGGGAAGGGCGCAATTGCCGCCAGCGCCTTGTCCACATGTTCGACAGCTTCATCCATGGCATGGCGGATGGCTTTGCTGCCCTGGATCGATTTGACCAGCTTCTCCATGCGTTCGGTGTTGCCCCAGCCGCCTTCCAGCAGCAGTTTCACTTCAGGGTCATCGGGATGACGCTCGGCGTAGTCGATTGCCGGGAGCGTAACCAGCCCATTCAGCAAATCTGCCCCGATGGGCTTTCCCACCGCTGCCTGGTCGCCATTGAAATCCAGGATGTCATCCATGATCTGGAAAGCCATACCGATCTCATAACCATAAGTTTTCATTGCCGTGCGAATTGACTCATCTTCCGTACCAACCATCGTTGCCGCCAGCGCTGACATTTCAAATAGTGAGGCTGTTTTGGCATAAATACGGTTGTAATAATTTTTGCGGTCAATCAGCCCTTTCGATGCGAACATCTGCGTCAGCTCACCGTTGACGATCACCGTCAGCGTTTCAGCGAACAGCTTCATCAACGGCAGGTAATCTGCCTCGGCGGCCAGCTTGGCGGCGCGCCCAAACAGGAAATCCCCCGTCAGCACCGTGGCAGCCGGGGACCAGCGCGCATTCAACGTCGGGATTCCGCGCCGAAGTAGCGAACCGTCGATCAGGTCATCATGCACCAGCGTGGCTGTGTGCAGCATCTCAACAGCTGCGCCCAACGTCACCAGCTTTTCGTGAGGCGAGCCAAACATGCGTCCCACCAGGAAAACAATTGTCGGGCGCACGCGTTTGCCGCCAGCTGAAAGCAAATGCTCCAGCGCCGCGCGCAAATCGGGGTGATGTTCTGCCCCGGCCTGCGCGCGCATCAAATATTCAACTTCTTTTATGCCATCTTGAACGGGAATAAAGAACGAAGTAGCCAAAATCGTATCCTAGCCCCACATAAACAGCCGCCGGGCATTATCGCTCGTAATCGCGGCAATTTCTTGCGGAGTTGTGTTGTGAATTTCTGCAATTTTACCAGCGATATGTGTCACAAAAGCCGGTTCATTACGTTTTCCGCGTTGCGGAATCGGTGCAAGGAAGGGAGCATCCGTCTCGATCAGAATTCGCTCCAGGGGCAGGCTGCCCACAACCTGGCGCTTATAATCTGCATTCTTATAAGTTACCGGGCCAGTAATTCCAATTTGGAAATTCAGGGCGATTGCGCGCCTGGCGGTTTCTACTGACCCTGAGAAGGAGTGCAGCACCCCGGGCCTTTGCGCCAGCGGATTTTGACCGCCCTGTAGCTTTCCCACCCATTCCTCCAAAATTTGGAGCAAATCTGACGAGCACTCCCCGTCTGTGGCATCGCCCTTTTCCCGCATGTGCAGCACCACTGGAAGTTCCAACCCGGCGGCCAGTTCCAACTGTTTCCTCAGCGCCTCGCGCTGGAGATTGTGTGGCGCCGATTGCCAGTAATAATCCAGCCCGATTTCTCCAACCGCCTTTACTTTGGGGTTTGCTGCCAACTGCCGCAGCTCGGCTAACATCTCATCGCTAAAATCTAACGTCTCGGTGGGGTGAAATCCGATGGCGGCAAACAGCAGCGGGTCAGACCCGGCCAATTCAACGGCGCGGCGGCTGGAGGGCAGTTCGATGCCCGGAATTAAGATCCGGCTGACGCCTGCTTCCTTCGCGCGGAGCAAAACGTCAGCCCGGTCAATATCAAATTTCTCAAAATCGAGATGGCAGTGTGTATCGGTGAGCATCATCATTTTAGTAAAATGACAGTCACCCTAAAGGTGACTGTCACTTGTATCTACTTCAGGCCTGCCACTTTCAGACCATCCTGCAAAATCGCCTGCACCTTGTCGCCATGCCGTGTTTCGCAGTAGACGCGCAGGATCGGCTCGGTGCCGCTGAAACGGATGAGCAGCCAGCCGCCATCTTCCAGCTTGAACTGGAATCCGTCGATGGTGATGAGTTGGGTCACTTTTAGCCCGCCGATGGTTTCAGGCTTGGCATCCAGGATGGTTTGTTCGCGGGCGGCGCGGTCACCGCTGAAGGCACTGTCGATGCGGTCATAGAAATATTCGCCGCCGACCTTTTCGAAGAGCATTTTGAGCAGTTCGGTGGGCTTTTTGCCGGTGCGCACCATGAAATCGAGCATATACAGCCCCGCCAGGATGCCATCGCGCTCGGGCACGTTGCCCCGAAAGGCGTAGCCGCCGCTTTCCTCGCCGCCGATCAGCGCATCGGTTTCGATCATCTTTGGCGCAACGAATTTGAATCCCACACCGGTTTCATGCACGGGCACGCCATAGAGTTCACCGAGCTTGTTCAGCATGCCGGTGGTTGAGAGTGTCTTGACGATTGCGCCGCGCTCACCACGAATTTCGAGCAAGTAATAAGCCATCAGGGCGTAGACGCGCAGTTGGTTGATGAATTCGCCGTTTTCATCGCCGATGCCACAGCGGTCAGCATCGCCATCGGTGATGAGCAGCACATCGGCATGGCTGTCCACAGTGGCTTTCAGGCCGACATCAATGTTGGGCTGGATCGGTTCAGGGCGTTTCATCTCTGGGAAGGATGGGTTGCGCTGGTTATGGATTTCAATAATGCGGGTTTTGCCGCCTTCCAGCAGGCGTGGAAAGTAGCCCGCCCCGTTGCCCCACATGCAGTCCACCATCACCGTCAGGCCGGCGTCTTTGATGGGTTGCAGGTCGATCAGTCTGTTGATGTGCTCCACATATGGGGTGTGGGCATCAAATTTGACGATTTCGCCTGCCTTTTCGGCATCTTTATACACTTTCCGTTTGATCTCTTCCACCGAATCTGGTATCCCGGCTTCGATTTGTTTCAGCCCCTGCGGGTCGATTGCCCCACCCGTCTCGTTGCGGACTTTGAATCCGTTATCGCTGGGCGGGTTGTGGCTGGCGGTGATGTTGATTGCGCCACAGGCTTTTTTGTTGACAACCGCAAAAGCAATGACCGGGGTGGGGGTGGCGCTATCGGTCAGGTAGACTTTTAGGCCGTTGCCGGCCAGCACTTCGGCCACAGCCGCGGCAAAATGTTCGCTGCCAAAACGCTTGTCATGCCCCACAACGACCCATTCGCCTGATTTGCCTTTATCAAGCATATATGATGCGTATCCTTGCGCGCAGCGGCGCACATTATCAAAAGTATAATCTTCGGCAATAACGCCTCGCCAGCCATCGGTTCCAAATTTGATTTTATAGCTCATGGGTATGCTCCTGTATGATCAATAAAGATCGTTTCTTGTTTATGGCATTATATCAGCCTGAAGCAGGCAGTTCCAATTGGTGTTTGGCAAACTTGCATTGAGTTTATCTGTTCCAAATTTGGAATTGCTGATCCTGGGTTATCCCAGGCTTTGTCGTATACCGAGTATGCAAACCCGTATATAATTTAATGGCTCTACCGTTTTTGGTGTAAAAATCTGTAGGGGCGACCCTTCAAAGCATAAACAGGCGCATTTTTGCAGGGAATTCAAGCACAAAGCCACGATTTTTCGCACGGGGCGGGTTGCCCCTACCCGTTCCCCATTATGAACGGGAGAGCCAATTGAATCCAAGCCGCCACCTTAGGTTTTCTACGCTGAGCGGGGCGTCTTTTACTTTATTCATCACAACAAACGCTCCTCACCTCGTTCAAGATGGTAATCTTTTGAGCAAAGAGCGGTACTGTGATTGATCATTGCTCAATTCGATGGAAAACGATCATGCCAGATTCTATTTTTGCTAATCTTACACGGCAATATAACCATGCAATTCAATTATTTATCCGCGGGCTTACACCGTACCGGGTCAAAACCTATCCACCTATCTTCGCTGTGATGATGTTTGTCGGATGGATTATTAGCCAACTTAGGATTCCCGGTTTAATTGATAGCGCGCGCACGATTATAGGCATAGATTTCGTAGCCTTCTTTACCGCGGGCAGTTTTTTCCTGCAAGGGCGTTTTGCCGAGCTATATGATCCCGCCGCCCAACTTAAGTTCCAGCAGGATTTGGTGGCGCCTGCCATTACAGATAAGTTTATGTTTTTTGTCAGTCCGCCATTTACTGTTCCGTTATACATACCATTTGCGCTGGGAGAATACCTGACAGGGTTATTCTTGTGGTGGGGGGTAGGTTTGTTCGCGCTGCTTTTTTCCCTGCATCTCCTCCGAAAAGAATTATTCCAAGAATCACCGCCATCCCTTTTACGATTATTTTTGTTAAGTTTTACTTTTTATCCAACCTTATTTTGGTTTATTGATGGACAAAGTACATCTTTTACACTGCTTGTTTATATTGCCTTTTTTGTCTTATTGCGCAGAAACAAAGACTTTTCGGCGGGATTGCTGCTGGGCTTGCTCATCTACAAACCAACGCTGGCCCTGGGATTAGGGGCTGCTCTGCTTTTTAAATTTCGCTGGCGGGCGCTTTTAGGATGCGTCATAAGTGCTGGCACCTGGAGCCTTAGCGGATTTGTGTTTTTCCCAGCCATAATGAAGATATACATTACCCAGAGCTTCGATTTGTTACGAGCGGCAATCGCCGACCCCTGGGGTGCTCTCAGCCTGCATGAGTTTTCGCTAAATTTGCTCGGGCAAATCTGGAAACCCGGCAGCACTATTCTATCGGCTGTGCTTACCGTTGGCGCGGTTATCATGATCTTTATGTTTTGGCAGCGTACCCCTTGGCAGCCAGGTTCTCGCGCATGGGATATGACCTGGGCCGCAACTATCGCGATTGGGTTAATCATTGGGCAACATCTGGGCGTATACGATGTCATGCTCTTATTGCCGGGTTTTATGATACTTTGGAGCTACTATCCGCGTGGAACAAACGGGCGGTTGCTCGATAATGGGCAATTATTTGCATGGTCGGCTATCGTTTACATACTTGGATTCCTGTCAATTTATATTACCTTCTTCCAAAAATGGCTGACAAGCACAATGGGATTGCCTGCAATGGCCATTCAATTTGGGACTCTTGCTATCGCAGCATGGGCCTGGGTAGTTTACCAAGCCGGGCAAACTTCCCAGCCAGAATAGCAGGAGAACGCTCACAAAACATGAAAATGATTCTTCCAAAGCGCACAGGAATCCCTTATTGAATTCGCCATCTCCTTACACACCGATCGTGTGCTGCTTTAAATAACCCCATTACTCTTTCTTGTATCGCATTTGGATTTGTTGTATAGTGAAAAAGTCCCACGAAAGGAGTTTTCTATGCCCAAATACCGAATTGTAACTTTCGATGGCGGTGGCATCTGCGGGTTGCTAACAGCGATCCTGCTAGAGCGGATTTCGGCGCAGATTCCTGGCTGGCTCGACAAAGCCGACCTGTTTGCCGGAACATCCACGGGCGGGTTGATTGCCCTGGGGCTGGCTCGCGGATTGCCGCCTTCCCAACTGGTGGAACTTTACCAGCAGAAAGGACAGGAAATTTTTGACGATTCCTGGCTGGATAACCTGATCGATATGGGCCAGATCAGCGGGGCACAGTACAGCAACGGCAACCTTACCCGCGAAGTCAAACGTATCCTGGGTAAAGACACCAAACTAAAAGATTTGAATCGCAGCGTCCTGATTCCCACTTTCGATCTGGACAACGAAGACCCCAACCCGGCCAAACGCTCCTGGAAACCCAAATTTTTCCACAACTACAAAGTCAGGGAAGGCCGCTACGATGGCGATGAACTAGCTTACAAAGTGGGTCTCTATACCAGCGCAGCCCCAACCTATTTCCCCAGCGTGGATGGTTATGTTGATGGCGGCGTAATCGCCAACAACCCCAGCATGGCCGCCCTGGCCCAAACACAAGACCCGCGCGTCATATTCCCCTCCGGCAGGGAGCGTCCGGCTCTGTCAGATGTGGTGCTCATCTCTTTTAGTTGTGGCAAAGCCATGATGCACATCAAAGGCAAGAACCTGGATTGGGGCTTCGCCCAATGGGTACAGCCCCTGATCCGGATTTTACTCAACGGTGGCGTAGCAGTGGCCGATTATCAATGTAGCCAGATTTTGCGAGATAATTACTTCCGCCTCGACCCGGCTTACCCACTTGACAAGTCATTTGTGCTAGACGACGCCGACAAAATCCCCCAACTGGCCGAATTCTCCAAAAGCGTCAACATCGATGCCACGCTGGCATGGATTAAAGAACGCTGGCTCGGTTAAACCGGATGATGTACACCAAAAAAGCCAGCAACACCACTGCTGGCTCTTTTGGCATAACATACCACAGCGCGGACTATCTCAGGCCGCGCTGCCTTTTTTAACCGGCAGCCTGGCGCGCTGCCAGGTAAACATCCCGCCGCTCATATTGATCACGTTATAACCCTCATTCAACAGCATTTTGCTGGCCGAATGGCTGCGGCTTCCTGATGCGCACACACACACAATCTCTTTATCCTTTGGAAGGCTTTTCATCTTCCCCAACAGCTCTCCCAGCGGCATCAGCTTTGCCCCGGCAATATGCCCCTCACGATACTCTTCCGGCTCGCGCACATCCAGCACCAGCGGGCGTTTTGCATCTTTTAGTTTTTCGCTTAACGCTTGCGGCGTGATCGAGGGCAGCGGCGGGCCAAAAAATTTAGACAAGAAATCCATTTTAACTTCTCCGTGTGAAATATCGTACAATCTTACTCCAAGTGCAGGCTCAGCGGGTACAAGAACTCCATCAACCCAGGCTTTCTGATCACAATCAAGTTTATTGATGATGACCACCCCCGAAAGTTGCATCCCCGCGATTTCTTTTGACCTTGACCCTGATGAAGCTCACATCTGGGTGGCTTCTCTTTCTGCTCCTGGGCCGCCTGGCCGTTTAATCGACATCCTCTCCCCCCATGAACAGGCCCGCGCCGCACGCTTCCATTTCTTCGACATACACCGCCAGCGCTTCAGCGCCGCGCGCGGCTTGCTGCGGAGCTTGCCCGGGAACTACCTCAAGCTTGAACCAACCGCCATCCGATTCAGTTACAGCGTCCTGGGAAAACCCGGCCTTGAACCGCTTCCTGCCATCGGGCTGGAATTTAATCTGGCGCACTCACAAGATGCAGTCATCACCCTGTTCACCCTGCGCCGCCGGGCCGGAATCGACCTCGAACAGATTGCCCTCATGCTTGATGGTGAACAACCTGCCAGAATCTTTTTCTCCGCCCGAGAAAGCCGACTACTGCAATCCCAGCCCGACCCAGCCAAAACCGCCACCTTCTCAAACTGTGGGCTTGCAAAGAAGCCTATCCGAAAGCGGTCGGCAAAGGCATCACCGGCGGCCTGGATGAAGCCGAAGTGGATTTCCCTCCGGGTGGCGCACGCTTCTTGTCCCTGCCTGATCGGAGCGAAAAAGCATCCGTATGGCAGTTGGAATTATTCTCCCCGTGGGCCGGGTTCCAGGCCGCCCTGGCGCTTGAACCAGGCGCGGCTCGGCTGACCTTCCTGGACGCTGACACACTTTCCCAGGGTTTGTCCCAGTAAAGAATCCATCCTTCCATCGGCTGAAAGCAATCCCCTGCTTGTAAGCGCTTTCAATAAAAATTTGCCTAAATCGGACGTGTAAGGTAGAATATTTTTTAAGGAGAATCTGCTAATGCTTCTTACGCGCCAGCAATTGGAAGCCCGCTTAATCGCGCTGCACCAGGCCAGTCTTCAACTCGTCGAAGATATCTCACTAGAAACCTTGCTGGAACGCATCGCTACCGTAGCTTGCGAACAGGCAGGCGCACGTTATGCTGCTTTGGGCGTGCAGGGGGAAGATGGCGGACTTAAACAGTTCATTTCAGTTGGCATGACCGATGAACAGATCAAGCGTATCCCGCATCCGCCAATGGGCCTGGGGCTTTTGGGTGCGCTGATGGATACCGAAGAAACCATCCGGTTGACTTCCATCCAAAGCGACCCGCGCAGCGTAGGATTCCCCAAAAACCACCCGCGTATGCGTTCCTTTTTGGGCGTTCCCATCTGGCTGAAAAATGAACAGCTTGGACAAATCTACCTGACCGAAAAACAAGATGGCGGCGAATTCACTGCCGATGACGAGCGCATCATCCAGATGTTGGCAGCCCATGCGGCAGTTGCCATCAACAATGCCCGTTTATACAGTGAGTTACGTGAACGCGACCGGGCCCTCACTCGCCGCAACCAGGACCTGGCGCTGCTCAACAAAACTGCCGAAGTTCTCACTTCCTCCCTCAAACTCGATGAAATTTTGCAAAAAACACTCTCCCTGGTGATGGAATACCTGGGAGTCGAAGCCGGAGAATTGTTCCTGCTCGAAGATGATGCCCAGACCCTGCGGCTTGTTCTCCACCGCGGGCAAGCCGCCGAAGCTTTCTGGACACGCAACCGCTTCAAGCTGGGCGAAGGCATTATCGGCATGGTTGCCAAAAACAACACCGCCATCATCAGCCGCGACCTGGCCAGTGATGTGCGCTACCTGCGCGAAGCTGTTGTCAAAGTCGGTTTCCGCCAGATGGCCTCCTTTCCGCTCACATCCAGCGGGCGTGTCATTGGCGTTCTCAGCGCCGCCACCCGTGTCTCTGTGCCTATCAGCGATCTCGATTTACAACTCGTCACCGCCCTGTGTGGCTGGGCCGGGCTGGCAATCGATAATGCCCGCCTGCATAACGATGCCCGCCGCCTGGCAGTCCTGGAAGAGCGTGAACGCATCGGCATGGACTTGCACGATGGCATCATCCAATCCATCTATGGCGTTGGCCTGGTGCTCGAACATGCCCGCCTGCTGGCCGCCGAAGACCCACGCCAGGCCCGCGAACGGATACAACACGCCATCGAGAGCCTCAATAATAGCATCCGCGATATCCGCGCCTACATTCTGGATTTGCGCCCGCGCCAGTTAGGCAATGAAAACCTGATGGATGGCCTGCGCCGCCTGGTTATGGAATTCCGTCTCAACACCCTCGCCGAAGGCATCCTCAGCGGTTCTCCTGACGATGTGAGCGACATGCCGCAAAACTACTCCACGGCCCTCTTCCACATTTGCCAGGAAGCACTGGCCAACGTCGCCAAACACGCCCGCGCCAAAAAAGTTGAAGTCACTGTCTGGCGTTCGGCGGAGCGCATCATGATGGAAATCCGCGATAATGGCCGAGGATTCGAAATCGAAAAAATGAGCATGACCATCGGACATGGCCTTTCCAACATCCACACTCGCGCGCACCACACCGGCGGCGATGTTGAAATTTCCTCCGTGCCTGGTGAAGGCACCTCCATCCTGGCCTGGGTACCACGCATCGACACCCATTCCGTCAGCGCCCACCACGACTGAAACCGCCTCCCTGGGGATGAGTCTCTCGAATCAACGTTTCACGTCCCAATGACTGATTAAATTTCCCATTCAAATTTTTTAACATAAAACTGCATTTTCTTCGCGATTTTTCCACAAAAACCCCATATATGGGGGGTATAAAAAATAAAACAAGCCCTATTGGCTGAAACAAATGTTCCATTTGCAATGAAATTGCACTACAGCAGCGGCTATTTTTCTTAAGGTTGGCGCGTCTTAAAAAAGCCTAACTTTTTAAGATAGCGTAGGTTTGCCGTGTGGCAACCCACCCCCCTTTCTGCTAAAATCCAGCCAGTCAGAAATCCCAAGCGCAGGCAATCGCGCTTATTCCCAACCCCTTAAATCCCAATTACTGGCATACTTATCCCCTCTGCAAGCAACATGTTGCAGAGGGATTCCTTCCCTATTCGATATTGCTGGAGTATTTGTTTATGAATGCACAACAAGCCTGGCAGGCCATCCTTGGACAGCTCCAAATGGAAATGCCTCGCGCCGCCTTCGACACCTGGGTGCGCGAAACCCGTTTGCTCGCTTACGAAGATGGTCTGATCACGGTGGGCGTTCGTAATGCCTATGCTCGCGATTGGCTCGAAAATCGCCTGCTCGAACGAATCACCCAACTTACAACGGATGCACTCGAGACCCCTGTGAATGTAAGATTTATTGTCGCTGGACAGGAATCCCTTGAAGAGACCGATCCTGCCCGCGACTCTTCCCGCCGCGACCCAACCGCCCCGTCTGTTGCTTCCGTTAAACCACGCAACCCCACCCTCAACCCGCGCTACACCTTTGAAAATTTTGTAGTTGGAACCAACAGCCGCCTCGCCCATGCCGCCGCCCAGGCTGTGGCCGAAAACCCCGCCCGCGCCTACAACCCCCTGTTCCTTTATGGCGGCGTCGGCCTCGGGAAAACCCACCTCCTGCACGCCATTGGCAACGCCTGTCACGGGCGCGGATTAAGTGTGCTCTACGTTTCCAGCGAAGAATTCACCAATGACCTGATTAACGCCATTCGCACCCACACCACCCCCACCTTCCGCGAAAAATACCGCTCCATCGACGTACTGCTCATCGACGACATCCAATTTATCGCTGGCAAAGAATCCACCCAGGAAGAATTCTTCCACACATTCAATACCCTGCATGGCCAGGACAAACAAATCATCGTTTCATCTGACCGACCACCCAAGTCCCTTTCCACGCTGGAAGAACGCCTGCGTTCGCGCTTCGAGTGGGGTCTGACCGCCGACATCCAGCAGCCCGATATCGAAACCCGCCTGGCCATCCTGCGCCACAAAGCCGAAACATCCGGCCGCCGTGTTCCCGATGAAATCCTGCAACTCATTGCCCGCCGTGTTCAATCCAACATCCGCGAACTGGAAGGCGCGCTCAACCGCATCGTGGCCTTTGCCGAATTGAGCGGCGCACCGCTTTCACTGAGCTTGGCTGATTCTGCCCTGGTAGACCTATTGCCACAACGCCGCGACATTGCCCCGCAGCGTGTGGTTGAACTTGTCGCCCGCGAATTTGCCCTCACGGTTGAAAACCTGCTCGGGCGCGACCGTTCACGCGAAGTGGCGCTGCCTCGCCAGGTTGCCATGTACCTGTTGCGCCAGGAAGCCAATGTTTCCCTGCCGCAAATCGGCGAAGTCCTGGGTGGGCGTGACCACACTACCGTCATGTACGCCATCGAAAAAATCGCCGACAACATCGAGCGCGATGCCAGCCTGCGCAAGCGCGTGGTTAACATCAAACAACAACTATACAACCAGCCTGGCCTGGCCGCATAACTCTCAGACAATTTGTGCGTCGCACCATTCAAAACGGGGATTCACCCGGTGCGACGCACCTTCGGCCCAGTACGGGTATAATTCAACCCATGGAAGAAAAAACCACCTTTCGCCCGTACCTCATCTCCACACTCATCCTGTTTTTGGGCGGGTGGGGCGGCCTGGCCGTGCTGCTCAACTACACCCTGCCTACCATCTGGCCGCGTTGGAGCTTCTTCGCCCTCATCGTCATTGCCCTTACTGGCACAGCCCTGCCCATCGCCTACTTCCTCCACCTGCGTTTCCCATCCACACCCCCCGTGCTTCCGCATGTGATCTTACGTGAAGCCTTATGGGTTGGCGTTTACGGCGCGGTACTTACCTGGCTGCAACTGGCCCGCATCCTCACCTTTGGCATCGGCCTGTGGCTGGCAATCGGCACAATTGTGATTGAATACCTGTGGCGCTGGCGCGAAAGAAGCCAGGTAAAGTGAACCTGCGCAACCTTCCATCAGTCGAACAACTCCTTCAGGCCAGCGATGGCCTGATTTCCGTTTACGGGCGAACTCTTGTGCTGGATGCGATTCGCCAGACGCTGGAAAAAATCCGGGTGGATGTCCGCGCTGGGGCTGGCGTCCCGTCAAACGAACAAATACTCACCCGCGCCCAATCCCGTTTAATTGGCTGGACAAAACCCACCCTCGAGCCTGTCATCAACGCTACCGGCGTTATCCTGCACACGAACCTGGGACGCGCCCCTCTCAGCAAATCCACCATCCAGGCAATGGAAGCGGCCTCCAGCGGGTACACCAACCTTGAATTCGATCTCGTTACCGGCAAACGCGGCTCGCGCCTGATCCATGCCGAATCACTCCTGCAAAAATTGACCGGCGCAGAATCGGCTGTGGTGGTCAACAACTGCGCCTCAGCCGTACTACTGGTGCTTTCGGCGCTGGCAAAAGGCAAAAAAGTCGTCATCCCGCGCTCACAGCTGGTTGAAATCGGCGGCGGGTTCCGCGTGCCGGATGTGATGAAGCAAAGCGGCGCAAAATTGCTCGAAATCGGCACCACCAACAAAGTGCGCCTTTCAGATTTTGAAGAAGCCATTGAGCAAACTGGCAGTTTGCCCTTGATCATGCGTGCCCATCGCTCTAACTTCAAAATCATCGGTTTCACCGAAGAACCCGAACTGGCTGAAATTGCAAAAGTGGCGCATAGCCATAATGGGATTTTGCTCGACGATCTGGGGTCGGGAACATTGATCGACACATCCAAATATGGCATGGAATATGAGCCAACCGTGCAAGATTCGCTGGCCGCCGGGGCGGATGTGGTCATGTTTTCAGGCGATAAGCTGTTGGGTGGGCCGCAGGCTGGGATTATCATCGGCAAGAAAGCTTTACTGGATAAAATCAAAAAGCATCCGCTGGCGCGCGCCGTTCGCGCCGACAAGACCCGCCTGGCCGGTTTGGGCGCTACGCTGCTGCATTATCTCAAAGACGAGGCGGAGCGTGAAATTCCGATCTGGCAGATGATCTCGCAGACGAGGGAGCAAATCTGGGCCAGGGCTGAAGCCTGGGTAACGGAACTGGGTGCCGGGGCGGTTGTGGCGGCAGAATCCACTGTCGGCGGCGGCAGCCTTCCGGGGGAGAGTATCCCCACGTTTGTGTTGGCACTCAATCCAAAATCACCCGATAAATTCCTGGCAAAACTACGCCAGAATACCCCGCCAGTGATCGCCCGCGCCGAAAACGGCCAGGTGCTGCTCGACCCGCGCACCGTTTTGCCCGAACAGGATGCCACTTTGCTGGCCGCACTGAAAACGATCCTGTGATTGAAATCATTGAAGCGGAACTCAGTCGCGTATACGCGCAACAAGCATCAGCGTCTCTCAAAGCTGCTGGCTTGAAACTTGCCGTTGTGATCAATTTTGGTGGTGAAAGTTTAACTTACAGCCAGGTGGCAAATACAAAAGCCTGGGCGTTTTTGCCATCGCACTTGCTCAAACCGCCCAAGTTTTCAGGATAAAAGCAAATCTTTAAAGCGAATTTTGCGAATTAGCGAATTTCGCAACGATTTGAACTAATAATTTAA
>CAIJPN010000061.1 GCA_903822545.1 uncultured Anaerolineae bacterium
CAGCCACAATCGGCTAGGGATAATAGGCAGGGAAAGGGGGTTGGTGGTAGGATAGGTGCTTTGAGAACTCTGGAAAAAGGAAAAAGCGATCGCGTACCCGAGAAATCATCCTGAGCGTGTTGGTGGTTGCAATTTTGGTGCGAGAATTGTTGCAGTTGCATCGGAAAAAGCCGAAGGCAAGTCGTCGCTGGACGGTGAGGGAGCTGCTCAGTTATCCGCTCTTGTAGCGGCACGGGGCGGGAAAACGGGCGCAAGATCGCTGAATATACCAGCCAGCTCGCGACTCCGGGCTGGTTCGGGGCGGCCCAACGCGGTTTTGGACAAAAAGCGCGCCGATTTCGGCGCGCTTTTGTTATCCCTGGCGGATTGTGGCTGTACCAATCGTTGCGTCAATCACATTTTTTCGCGCAGGGTTGATAAAAAATCCCGCTTAAAATTGCGCCTTGGCGTTAAGGTTTTGGCTTTTTTGCCTTCAACTCGATTTTAGGTTTGGAATTGCTGGGCCGGTTTGGGTATGGATGTGATATTTGTGCGATCAGATGTGAGTTTTGAGGGTGTGTTTGTAGCACTTAAGCTACAATAGATGATAGGCAGGGCCTGCCGGTAACAGGTATATTTACCGCAATAGCTACTGATGTCGATTTGTGTTGAGTTCAAGACAGGAAAATGGATAAGGAAATCCAGAATACAGCATCGGTTTCTTTCGCCAAAGGAGGCAGATCATGAACTTAAGAACCATTCTTTCCCTGTTCGTGTTTGTAATCCTGATTACCGCGTGCGGATCGCCCACGTCTACCGCCACAAAAGCTCCGCCACCGTCCCCATCAACAGAACCACAAGCTACCGTTGCCCTACCTACCCATACTCCCACTCCTACCACGCTGCCCACCAATACCCCGGCTCCCACTGCATCGCCCCAGCCTAAATTCCAGCCTGAACCGCAGAGAATCGAATTCCAAGCGGAAGATGGAACGGCCCTGGTTGGCTACTATTATCCGGCTGCCATTGATCCAGCCCCAGCGTTGGTCTTAATGCACTGGGCAGGTGGAACGCACTGCGACTGGGTTGCCGTCAACCTGGTGCAATGGGCGCAAAATCGCGGACTGCCAGATGGCATTGCGGCAAATCCAGCCTGCGCACAAGCCAAACTTCACATCCCATCCTCACTGGAAGAATTTCCACCCCTGCCCGCAGAACAATCTTACGCTGTTTTTACCTTCGATTATCGCGGCTATGGCGAAAGCGCTGGTTCTGCAAACTGGAGTCCCAATGGTTACTTGCAGGATTCTATCGCCGCGATGAAAACTGCGCAGGAACTGAAAGGTGTTGACCCTGCGCGTATTGTCGGTATTGGTTCAAGCATCGGCGCAGACGGGGCGATTGATGCCTGTGCACAAGGCTGCCTCGGCGGCCTCTCGCTCTCGCCTGGCAATTACCTCGGCAAATCTTACTCGGGCGAAGTCACGCGCTTGAGTATGGAGCAAAAACCTGCTTGGTGTGTAGCATCCACCAGTGACAGCGAATCTTTTCCTGTATGCAACAACGCAGGCGGAGAATCCTTCCAAAAATTTATCTACGAAAAAAACGGTCATGGCACATCATTCTTCGCGAAGGGCTTTGACCCAAAGGTAACGCAAATTATTTTTAACTTCCTGCAATTGGTGTTTGGCGAATAGCAGGGTAATCCATCACAATCCGCCAGGGATAACTAAAACGCGCCGATTTCGGCGCGTTTTGTGAAAAAAACGCGTTGGGTCGCCCCGAACCAGCCCGGGGTCGCGGGCTGGCAAGCATTTTCAGCGATCTTGCCCCCGTTTTCCCGCCTTGCCCCACTCTACGAGCGGATCACTGAGCAGTTCCCTCACCATCCAGCGACGACTTGCCTTCGGCTTTTTCCGATGCAACCGCAACAATTCGCATGCCAAAATTGCAAGCACCAACACGATCAGGAGGATTTCTCGGGTATTCAAACGCTTTTTCCTTCTTCCAGGTTTCTCAAAGCCCCTAGCCTACCACCAACCCCCTTTCTCTGCCAATTACCCCTGGCCGATTGTGGCTATACCCAGCATTGTTCCACCAAAGATGAAAGCCACCACCATTTCTGCCAGCGCAGCGCATCATCAAAGATAGCGGCTACTGGGTGCGAGAGATGATCCGGGCGCAAAAGGGATAACTACTACCCGTTCAATTTGCGATAAATCCCCTTCATCTGCTTGTAAACCTGCTGGAAGACCTCAAACCGCGCATCATAAATGGCGCGATTTTTACCGTCTGGCTGGTAAACCTGGCGGAATTGCACCAGCCCGGCAATCTCCTCGAACTTGATTTCTCCCAGCCCGGCAGCCGCGATCCAGGCTGCGCCGCGCGCATTGGCGTAGATGGGATCGGCCACCTGTTTGATTTCCACATTTAGCACATCCGCAAAAACCTGGCACCAGACATCCGATTGCGCGCCGCCACCGACGATGTTGATGCTTTTCACATCCCGACCCAGGAAATTTTCCACCGGCTTCAGCAGCCAGCGTGTGTTGAAAGCAATCCCCTCCAGGAAGGCGCGGATGATGTCTGCGCGCGTATTGTGCAGGCTCAGGTTATACAGCCCGGCCCGCAGTGTGCGATCATCCACCGGCGCGCGTTCACCCCAGATCCAGGGAGTGTAGAGCACGCCGTTGGCTCCAGCCGGGACGCGCACCGCAATCTGGTCGAGGAACTTGAAAATATCGGGCACATCGGCTTCCTGCAACAGCTCATCTTTGTGGTAGATGATGTTGTCGCGCAGGAAAGTCAGGTTGCCACCCGCTGTGGCTTGCAGCGCCGTCAGCAGGTAGCGGCCCGGCAGCGCGCATGGGATGGAAGCCATGCTCGAGAGCACATCGGTTTTCTTAAACGGCACATGCGCCGCAATCCACGAGGAAGTGCCGATATACAGGTGCGGCTGGAAGTTTTCCACAGTACCCGCGCCAATCGCAGCGGCGGTGTTGTCAATCGCACCGGCCACCACCTTCACGTCTGGCGAAAGCCCCAGGGTGTCGGCCACATCTTTCAGCAGCGTGCCAAGCACCTCGGTGCAGGGCACAATCTCGGGCAGTTTGGCGGCATCCAGCCCCAGCGTGGAAACCAGCCCGTTGTCGTAGCGAACGGCGTCAGGGCGGCGGTTGTCCGTCACCCAACTGGTCACGATCGAGTCAAAAGTCGCCGCAAAACGCCCGGTCAGGCGCAAATTCATATAATCCAGCACATTCAGGAACTTGTGCGCGCGCTCGTAGACCTCCGGCCTGGTCTCGCGGATGAAAAGCATGTGCGCGGCGGGGTCTTTGCCGGTCATGGATGGCATCCCACCGGTGAGCGAGACGAATTTGAGCACTTTCAGGATGTTCGCGCCATCCAGTTCGATGCCGCCGCCGAGCTGCCTGCGCAGGTGGGGCGCGCCGCGCATATCCATCCACAGGATGGCGTTGCCGAGGGCCTGGCCCGTTTTATCGACCGCTACCGTGCCCTCGCCTTGCGTCGAGCAACAAATGGCAGATACATTTCGCCCTGCATCTGGCATCCGTTTAATCAGCCGCCCCGCCGCTGAAAGGAAGGCCGCCCACCACTCGTTGGGGTCTTGCTCCGCGCCGCCATCCGGCGTGAGAATCAGCCGGACGGGTTCGCTCTCCCAGCCCAGCACCTCCCCGCTGATGGTGATGAGTGCCACTTTCATGCCGCTGGTGCCGTGGTCAAGAGCCAGGATCAGTTTTTCAGGTGTCATGCGTTCCTCGACAAATCTTTCATCTGGGTGGTGAGCGCCGCGTTGACGCCCAGCAGGCCGATTGCCAGCATCAGCGCCGGTGTGAAAGAGCCGTCCGGCGCTTTGAGCGCTTCCATGATGGAAACAAACACCGCCGAAGCCTGCCCGAATAGCCCGATCAGCCCGTTGGATGTGCCTTCGGGCGTCTGAAAACGGCGGGATGATGACCGCACCGAGCACGCCGCCGATCAGCATCAACGCACCGAGAGTCCCTGCCTCGGTGGGTGTGAACCCGCGCGGGCGGATGATATTCTCCACCCAGGTGGTGACACCGTTAAAAACGCCCATCCCGATGAAAGAGACAAACTGGTAAATCCAGAACGAGCGCACGGTCAGGGCGTGTTTCAGCCCATCCAGCATCAGCGCGCGAACTTCTTTAGAGGGCCGGGGTGAGGAGAGCGGCGTTATTTACACACAGGCACTCAACACCGTTTCAAAGCGAGCCAGCGCATCATCAATAACTTCATCCGTGTCGGCCATGGATGTATACATGCGGCTGCCGGCCAGCGTGATCAATCCCTGCGACATGTAGGCCGCGCCCATTTCTTCCATCATATGCTTGCGCGGTTTCAACTCGCGCGCCAGCCGTAATGGATTGCGCAGGTCGAGCAGCATCACGCCTGAAGTTTCCAGGTGAACAATGGAGCCTTGATTGTATGTTACAAAAGGCAGAGAATACTGATCGATAATGGTTTGCAGCCCACGGGTCAGCCGGTCGCCTGCCAGCCCGGCGATGACCGGCGCGTTGGTGCGCTCCATCTCCAGCAGCGAGTGATAGCCCGCCACGCACGACAGTGGGTTGGCCGAGAGCGTCCCACCCACATAGGCGCGTTCGCCCGTGCCGCCGATGCCCGCCGCAAAAGTCATAATCACATCCGCGCGCCCGCCCACACCGCCCGCCATCGGGTAACCGCCGGTGATGCACTTACCGAACACCGTCAGGTCGGGTTTGACGCCGAAAAAACCCTGCGCGCCGCCCAGCCCCAGCCGAAAACCGGTCACGACCTCATCAAAAATCAGCAGCGCTCCGAATTCATCACACAGCTCGCGGATTTTTTGATTGAATTCAAACGGAACCGGCCTGGTGCCAGATTCTGGGCCGAGCGGCTCGACGATCACTGCCGCAGTCCCACCCGTCAGCTGGTTGAGCATGAGCTGGCGTTTCAACGCCCCCAGGCTGTTCGGGAAGAACTCACCCGTGGCTGCGCTGGCCCCACCGGGGATGCCGGTGGCTTCGAGTCGTCCCGTACCGGGAATGTGCAGCCCGTACACCATCTGGTCGCTCCAGCCATGATAAGCCCCGCCAACCTTGATGACATATCGTTTCTTGGTAAACGTCCGCGCCGCGCGGATGGCCGCCATCACACCCTCGGTGCCCGAGCCCAACATGCGAAACATCTCCACAGCAGGCATAAAGCGGTTGACAAGCTGCGCCAGCTTCAACTCATACTCATGAAACAGGCCCGTCACCGGCCCACAGCTTCGCAGCATCTCGAAGACTTTTTCGCGCACGGGCGCGTAATTGCTGCCCAGCACGGTCGGCCCGCCCGCTTGCAGGAAGTCGATGTAGCGGTTACCGTCAGCGTCCCAAAGGTGCGCGCCCTCCGTTTTTTCGATGGCAATCGGGAACGGGTAGTTGAACGCCAGGTTATGCTGCACCCCGCCCGGGATGAATTTCTTGGCTTCATCGGTCAACGCTTTCGAGCGTTTGCACTGGTGATCAAAATAACCCAGGAATTCCTGCATTTTTTCCGGATTCACCCTGCGCAGCGGCTGGCTGATGAGCTTATCCAGCTTCTGGTAAACGATTTTGGTATCGTGATATTGGCTGATTGCATATTGTTGTGTCATAAGTTCCTCATCTTGGAGTCAAAAGTCTCCCAACTTTTGATAGGTTTACTCCCCGCCCAGCCCGGAAAACCCCTGCTCGATCTTTTTCTGGTCACTACGCAGCTTGGAAAAAGCAATTTCGCGCACCGCCAGCGGGATTTTGCTGATTTTTTTCTCAGTACACAGCGCCAGCAGGTAAGCCAGCGAACACTTCTCCAGGATTTCCACATTATGGATGGCGCGTTCCATGTCATGACCAAACACCAGCGCCCCGTGATTTTGCATCATAAAAGCGTTGTTGTGGTTTTTGACGTGCTTCGCCACCGCATCTTTGAGAAATCCCGTGCCAGATGGCGCATACGGGATAATTTCCACGCTGCGGCCCAGGAAACGCGCCTGCTCATCGAACAGCGCCGGGATCGGAGCTTTGATCAGGGTCAGGGCGCTGGCGTACGCCTGGTGCGTATGAATGATCGCGTTGACATCCCCCCGCGCCTGGTAAATCGCCCCGTGCATGGCCGCTTCCACCGACGGTTTGAGATGCCCCTCGAGCGGATTCAAGCCAAAATCCAGCACACAAACATCGTCTGGCATCATCTTGAAATAATCATAATTGGATGGGGTGATGGCAAAAGCCGCCTGCCCGGGCACGCGCAGCGAAATATTGCCGCCGGTTGCCATCAAAAACCCCTTGCGCACCAATTCTTGCGCAGTTTCGACAATTTGTTTTTTCAATGGGGTAGTATCCATAAATTCTCCGCTATGAATCACTTTATCGTGACGGGATTTTAGGATATTATCTTGACACTGTCAAGATTTGGCCTTAAGATTTACGCATGACCGAAAAAACCTATCATCATGGTGACTTAAAAAATGCGCTGATCCAGGCCGGGATTGAAATCCTCGCCAAAGAAGGCGTGGCTGGCCTGACCCTGCGCAAAGTAGCCCGGCGCGCCGGGGTTAGTCACTCTGCGCCTTATGCCCATTTCCCCGACAAGCAATCGTTGATCGCGGCCATTTCCACCGAAGGGTTCAACCAGCTTTATACGCTGCTGGATGCCGCCATCCTGGCAAATACCGCCGACCCCCGGCAGCAACTCATCGCCGGGACGCGCGCCTACACCCAGTTTGCCATCGACCACACCGATACCTTCAAGATCATGTTCTCCAGTGCGCTGGAAAAAGAAAAAGAGTACCCGGCTTTTGTGGAAATCTCCCAAAAAACCTTCGAGCGCGTGGTGGATGTGGTGCGCGCCTGCCAATCTGCCGGGGTGATTAGGCCTGGTTCACCCGAACTGCTGGCTGTCACCATTTGGGGGCAGGTACATGGCATCATCTCGCTGGCGCTGGAAGGGCAGATTCCCCACCTGGTGTTGGGGGAACATTCCATACAGGAAATTGTCTCGTTCGCGCTGGGACAGATGCTTCAGTCCCAGTAAACGGAAAAAGGAAAAGCCCCTCGAATACCTGTGGAAACATCCTGATCCTGTTAGTATTTTTGTTGCAAGAACTGTTGCGGATGGGAAAGTGGCAATACCAGTGTCTCCAGCGCCAGGTGCTCCTCGATTTTCATGCCGATATAGGTTCCTGCCGCAAAGCCAGCCGCGTAGCCAATGTAAGCCGTGATGCTGTGAACGTTCTTTACTATCTGCCCCACCGCCACAACCCAGATGAACACTTCCACAAAACCGAGCAGCGGGGCGATATTGCGCTTGCCACGCGAAGTGAAAAAAATCCGCATGGTTCCCAGGGTGACATCGGCCACTCGGGCAAAGAAAACGATAAAGGTCAGGAATACCCAGGCATACCAGTCAAATGCTTCCATAGCTCACTCCGTCACAGGCTGCGGCTGTGCCCCATCGTGGGAAAAATCCATTCGTCCTGGTAATTTTGGCGCAAAATCCGATAGTAGTAGAGCGCCTCCTTGTTGGGCAGCCGGTAATTCCACTGGTAGAGCAGGCGCGCCCGTTCAGAATGGAATTCATTGAAAGAAATTTCATCTTCCGCAATCTTCGAGATGACATCAAACGATCCGGCACCTTTGGAGAATTTTTGTTTGGGACGGTTGGTGATTTCTTCGGGCAGGTCGCCGCTGAAGGCCTGGCGCAACAGGGTTTTGGCCGGACGGTCGCGGTGGGCTTTCCATTCGGCGGGCAGCCCCAGCCCAAGCGCTACCGACTTCACATCCAGGAAGGGGACTCGCGCTTCCAGGCCAAAAGCCATTGCAATCCGATCGGCGCGCTGTAAATTGGTGTTGTGCAGGGAGGCGGTGATCTGCACCATCTCTTTTTGGAGCGCATCGGGGTTATCGTAGCTGCGCAGGTAATCGTACCCGGCATAGATTTCATCGGCTCCCTCGCCGGTGAGGATGACTTTGACGTACTGCGAGGCCATTTCAGCCAGGAAAAAGTTGGGGATGGCCGAGCGCACCAGGGCCGGGTCGAACGATTCCAGGTGGTAGATCACCTTTGGGAGGGCATCCAGCATCTCCTGTTCGGTATAAACCCGTTCGTGATGTTGATTCCCCAGGAGGGTGGCCATTTTCCTGGCAGCAGCCAGGTCTTCACTGCCTTCCATGCCCACTGCAAAAGAATGCAGGTGCTGGGTCTCACGGTTAGCAAGCATCGCCACAATGCTGCTATCCAACCCGCCGCTCAGACTGATGCCCACCGGCACATCCGCAATCATGCGTAGATGCACAGCTTCGGCCAGCGCCTCGCGGATGGCGGCAATCGCCTCCTGTTCGTCAGGGATGTCCAGCGGGGTTGGCGAGACTTCATAAAAGGCGCGCCAGCCTTCTTTGGAGTGATACCAGTGCCCAGCGGGGAATTCGCGGATTTCGTCGGTCACCACAACCAGGGCTTTGATTTCCGATGCAAAGTAAAAGCCATTGGCATTTTCCCCGCAATATAAGGGCTTGATGCCCAGTGGGTCGCGCGCTATGAAAAACTCATCGCCCTGGATGATGGCAAAGGCAAACATGCCGCGTAACAGGCTCACACAGCGCGGGCCATGTTTGCGATACAAGCGCACAATCACCTCTGTGTCGCTGTGAGTTTCGAGTGGCGCATCGGCCAGGTGTTCCTGCGCTAATTCGCGGTAGTTGTAGATCTCGCCATTGAATATGATCCAGGTATCATCAAAACCCATCGGCTGGTGACCGCCTTCAATATCAATAATTGCCAGACGGTTGTGTCCAAGCGTGCCACCAGGAAGGTTTTTGATTCCCTGTCCATCCGGGCCGCGATGGGTAATCTTTTCGAGCATTTCAAAGACTTCATCCGGCGATTGTTTATAGAAAACACCTGCAATTCCACACATTATTCGATCACCCCTTCCTGCACAAAACGAGTCAACTCGCTGACGCTCCACTGCTCTAGCCCGAGCTTTTCCACCGTTCGCCCGCGCCGCCAGTAATCGGTGCGATGGATGATGCTGCCCAGGCGGATGATGCTCTCCATGCCGCGCACACTGACCCCGTAGCGCATCCCCAGCGAGGCCATCGGGACCAGGCTCATCGGCACATCTTCGAAAATGTAACGGTGATTGAGTGTGGGCGGGGCTTTGATGCCATAATAACCCGGCTGGTTATGGATGGCCTCATGCAGGTCTTCGCCAACCGTGTCATAGGCCAGTTTGAGCCATTCCAGGGAGGTTCGGGCGCGGATCCCAACCGAGGAGGCCACTGTCACCCGCTCGCGGTCGAGCACTTCCAGTACCCGCGCCACCGAGGGGGTCACGCCGTCGATATAGAACTGGTAATCGCCGTGAGTGTGCTCGATCCAACCGGCGTTGAGTAGAGTCAGGGCGGGGTGGAAAATCGCGCCCATGTTGTTCAGCCCGGTGTGCAGCACGTCTACGCCGTCGATAAACTGGGGGTAAGCGTGCTGGATGGCTTCGAGCACGGTTTCATTTCGGCTGGACGGCAGAGCCGCCAACGGCACAGCTTCCTTGATGCGGAAAATCCGCGCCTGGGCCGGGCCGTCGGAGCGGCTGGCGTAGATAAAGGTTTCGGCCTCGGCTACGGTCACATCGGCAGTGCAGCCATGGTCGCGTATTACTTTCACGAATTCAATCGCACCCAGTGTGCGTCCGGGATGGAGGATGACAATTTGCCCATCTTTGAGATGCGGCGCGGCGGCTTTGGCGATATCGGCATGTGCCGAGGAGGGCAGTACCACCATGATCACCTGGGCGTGGGCGATGGCTTCTGCCATATCGGATGTAACCACACACAGTTTAGCAAAGCCATGAGGCCCACCATCCGGGCTATCCAATTCAATGCCACCCCGTTTTTTGATAATAGAGATATGCTCGAAGGTACGGTTCCAAAGAGCCACACCTGCTCCCATCAGGGCCAGGTGGGCGGCCATCGCCTTGCCGCCGTGACCGGCGCCAATTACGGTATATTTTTCTGCCATTTCGAACTCCTTTTGGCGCAAGATGCCATCTTGCGCTGCTAAACCATCAACTTCCCAATCCGTTCGCGTTGGGAAAGTGGAAGGCCATGCTCATCAATGGCGATGCTTGCGCCGTCGATGATGCGGGTTTTGACCTGCCCAAGAGCAAACTTGTTGTTTTTCAGCTGCGGCGCATCCAGCAGGCCTATCGTAACCGCTTTGGCGAGGGTGGGCGGGTCTATCCACGGATCATCTACGCCTAATGGAGCAATCACGCGGATGTGATTGAGCAGGGTACGGGCTTCCTCCACCAGGATATTTTTCCATTGCTGGACTTCCGGAGCCTGGGTCATATCCGGTGCGCCAAGCGCATTGGTGATCGCCCGCCGGACGATTTTGCTGGCTTCGATGATGTCATCGGCAGTTGCGGCATGGTGCGCTTCGGTGTGCCCGACGATGTGGTAGATGTGCGGTTTGAGCGCCATTTGCAGGTAGGTGGATGCTGCCAGGTGTCCGCGCGCCGCATCCGGGTCAAGCGGGTGTGAGAGCAGGCCGATGCGGGTTTGTTTCCAGATGCGGAATTCAGGGCCTTGAAGTGGTTCAATCATCTCCAAAATCGCCAGCATTTTGGCCAAATCCATTGCATCGCTCATCCCTGGCGGGCTGTTGAACATCATCTGGGCGATATAGTCTTTGACGCCGAACTTCCTGGCGTTGTAGGCCGCCAGGAAAGCCGAAACCACATAAACCACATCGGATGAATCACGCATGCCCCAGTGGTGGGGTTCGTTGAGTTCCACCGGGATATTGCGCTCACCGTACCACTGCATGACTTTTTGGTGCTCACGGATGGAGCCTTCCAAATCCCAGGGGCCGCGCCCGTCCATCTGGTTAAACCAGAAGAGCGGGATGGCGGCCCAGGCATTGTGGATGGTATCGACCAGCACTTCGGCGTAGCGGATGAAATCGTCGGTGCCGGAGTAGGCCCGCAGCATGGGGAAGTTGCCCCGGCGGCTGGCTTCGTACAGGGCGCGGAAATCATCTGGGGTGCGCACAGGCACGCCGCCCGCTCCCTTGCGGCGTAGATCCTGCCGTTCGGGGTGGAAGAAGTTCTCCTGGGCGTCCTGGTCGGTGCCGAGCGAGATCAGATCGAGCGCCTGAGCTTCGGCAATTTTCTGGATGCCTTCGAGGGTGGCTTCCATCGTTGGCAGGCCGAAGTGGTGACGCAGGATCGGATACGGGGCGCGCCAGGCTATTCGAGCGGTAGCCGTTTGCGGGAAGTCGGTTTCGGATGCAGCCTGGGCGGGGAGCCCTTTCAAATAAGCCAGTACTTGCTCGGGGCTTTCGCTCCCATCAAAAATCCGCTCGAAAAAACCGATTTTGGCGGCCCTTTCGGCCACAGGGGGCGTGCCGCCAAAGGCAAAACGCACGCCACTCTCATGCAATCCGCTGGCGGCTTCGGCAAATTGCCCCAACAGGCGCTCACCGGTTTCGGGGGTCAGGCGGTAGGAGATTCCCACTAAATTCGCTTTTTCGCGGCGGGCAGCTTCGAGCACCGTTTCGATAGGTGTGGCCGGGCCGAGGAAGATGGTTTTCCACCCGGCGCTTTCTGCCAGACGTAAAAAGTTGGATACTCCCGCCACATGCACACATTCGCCCAGGGCGGCAGCGATGACAGTTTTGGTCATATTGTCTCCTTTCGTGAAAGGATCGGCCTGCGGCTTAGAATCCATAATCCGATGCAAGCCGATGAAACGGAGCCCAGCAGGATGGCAATTTTGGAATTTTGAGCAGCCAGGCTTTCACCAAACGCAAGCGTGGTGATGAAGATGGACATGGTAAACCCGATGCCCCCCAGGAATCCCAACCCAAGCAGGTCGCGATAACTGATATCGGACGACAGTTTTGCAAAACGCGCCTGGATTGCAACGAATGCGAACACTAATATCCCAACTGGCTTACCCAGCAGCAACCCCAAAAAGATGCCAAGGGTATTTGATGTGATGGCATTTCGCAATACTTCGGTTGTGATGATGATTCCTGTATTCGCCAGGGCAAAAATGGGCATGATGAGAAAAGCCACCGGTTTGTGAAGGGCATGTTGCAGGCGATACGATGGCGTTTGGGGGCTTCCATCGCGGAAGGGTAGAGCAAAAGCCAACAAGACGCCCGAAAGGGATGCATGAATACCGGATTGGCCCATCCAGTACCACATAAATAGGCCAGGGATAAGATAAGCTGTAATGTGATTTACGCCGCGCCAATTGAGCACGAGAAGGAAGACAAACACGGCCAGCGCAAGCAACAGATATGTCCAGGAGAATCCGTTGGAGTAGAAGAAGGCGATAACCATCATTGCACCCAGGTCATCGATGATGGCAAAGGCGGTCAGGAAAACTTTGAGCGCAGCCGGAACCCGGCTGCCAAGCAGGGAGATGGCACCCAGCGCAAAGGCAATATCGGTTGCGGTGGGAATGCCAAAACCGTTTTGGGTGGGGCGGCCTATGTTCAACGATAGGTGAATGAGCGCCGGGACGAGCATTCCTCCCAGCGCTGCGAAAATCGGCAGCAGGGCGTTTTTAGCATCAGACAGCTCACCGATGTAGATTTCACGCTCAATTTCCAGGCCGATCAACAAGAAGAAGATGGCCATCAGGCCGTCATTGATCCAGTGCAAAAGATTGTGCTGCAGGTGAACCCCATCAAGATCCCACCCCAACGGTAGATGCCAGAATGACAGGAAAGCCTGGCTCATGGGCGAATTTGCCAGCAAGATGGCCAGGATGGCGTTCATCAGCAACACAATTCCTGAGGATTGCTCGCTTTCAAAAAACTCGATGAAGAGGGTGGTGAGCTTAGTTTTCATAAATCAGGTATTTATCAAAACGTTTTGGTAAATGGCAAAAAAAAATTAATCATTTCAACCCAGGCGAGAGCGAATCACGTTAATGTTTTCAGGGGCTGTTGCCACCAGGATATGGTCGCCAGCCTGGAGAACGATATCGCCTCTGGGCAGGAAAACCTGCTCTCCACGCTTGATGATTACCAGCAGGATATCGAGCGGCAAATCCATTTCAACAATCCGTTTGCCGTGGGCAGGAGAATGGGACTGGATCACAACATCCAGGATTTTGCCGGGGTATTTTTCGAGCAGGGTTTCAGGGGTATCCGGGCTTATCCCAGCCGGTTTGGCAAGATTAAGCTTGAGCAAGCGAGCCACGAAGGGGATGCTGCTGCCCTGTAACAGAACAGAAAGCAATACAACGAAAAAGACGAGATTGAACAGCAGATTCGATTTCTCCAGCCCTGCCAGGAGGGGAAAAGTTGCAAGGACGATGGGAGCCGCGCCGCGCAGCCCGACCCATGAAACCAGCAATTTTTCAGGCAGGCTGAAACGAAATGGCAGCAAGGCAATGAAGATGCTGACCGGGCGGGCCACCATCACCAGGAAGATGGCGGTTAAAAACCCGATCGTGGCAATGGCCGGTAGTTGGGATGGGAAAACCTGCAAACCCAGAACCAGGAACATCACAATTTGCATCAGCCAGGCAATGCCATCGTGAAAACGGGTCAGGCTGCGACGATGGACGAAAGCTCCGTTACCCATCACCAACCCGGCCAGGTACACCGCCAGGAAGCCGTTCCCGCCGATGGATGCGGTTGCGCCATAGACGAAAACCACCAAAGCCGTGGTCAGTACTGAATAGAGACCATCTTCGCGCAGTTTGATGGTATTCAACAGCCACAAACCAAGTTTGCCGAACAGGAATCCGCCCAGGCCGCCCAGGCCAAATTGAATGATAAAGAACGGGATCAGGCTGGCGGGGGAGAGAGCGGGATCGCTCAAAAGGCGCACCATGCCGAGGGTCAGGAAGATCGCCATCGGGTCGTTACTGCCCGATTCCATCTCTAAAAGGGGTTCGAGATTGCCGCGCAGGCGTGTATCGCGTGAGCGCAAGATGGAAAAAACGGCGGCGGCATCGGTAGATGAAACGATGGCGCCCAGCAGGATGCCTTCAAGCCAGGTGAAACCGAGCGCACGGGTGGCAAACCAGCCTACCAGTGTGGCAGTTAACGCTACACCCACCGTCGAAAGCACCAGGGAGGGAATGACTGCCGGACGGACAAGGTCGAGGCGCGTGTCCAACCCGCCCGAAAAAAGGATGTATGCCAGGGCAGCGGTTCCCACCAATTGTGCCAGCCAGGGATTATCAAAGTGAATGCCGCCCAAACCATCCGAGCCGGCCAACATCCCCAGCGCCAGGAAAAGTACCAGGGCAGGCACACCCAGTCGTCCCGATACCTTGCTGGCAATAACGGCCAGTAAGAGCAGGATGCCGATGATAAAGAGGAGCAGTTCGATGGTGATTTGCATGAGAATCATCCCAGCCAGTACAGTATGGCAATGGAAACGATGTACATCCCGGCCAGTGCCAGCCCATCCCACGAGATGCGGTACGGGGTGCGCGGCGAGGCGCGGTACATCAGGCTGATGATGACCACGCCAGTCATCATCATGGCCATCACAGCGGCGAAACCATTGGCATTATTGAGCGATGCCCAGAAATTGCCCTTTCCATCGGCCAGATCGTAAACAAAGAACAGGGTGATGTTGAACAGGTTCGAGCCGAGCACGTTGCCAATTGCCAGGTCGATGGCGCCAAGACGGATGGCCGCCAGGCTGGCAGCGATTTCTGGCAGCGAGGTGGAGGTTGCCAGGAACAGGTTTCCCACAAAGCTGCGGGAGAGTCCCGTTGTAGCTGAAAGCCTGTCGCCGATGGATGAGAGCCAGATACCCAGCGCAATCACTGCGATGGCGCTCAACACAAAAACAGCATACGCCTTGCGGGCAGAAATGTTGGAATAATCGCCTTCTTTGGCTTCCTTTTCCAGCACTTCGCCCATGCGTTCTTTTTCCAGCCCGGCGATCATCTTCCCGCCGATGGCGTACAGGATGACGATGGCGAGGCTCAAAAGGCTGATCCCGAACAGGCCGGAACCGTTCAGCGCCGGGCCGATGAACACTCCCATCGCCACCATGCCAAGCAGCAATACGCCCAGCCCGCTCGAAAGGATGTGCACTTCCTGGGCCCTGGCGAGCACCCGCCCGGGCTGGTAGGCAAGGTCCATCATGGCGATCAGCGCCAGGTTGAACAGGCACGAGCCGAGAACTGCGCCCGCGGCCAGGTTGGGCGCATCCAGCCAGGCCACTGCCGAGACGCCCGAAGCCAGTTCGGGCAGGGATGTGACCCCGGCAATCAGAATCGCGCCAATCCAGGCCCGCCCCATGCCGGATTTTTCTGCGATGACATCGCCATATTTGGATAAAAATGTTCCGGCCCATATGATGAGCGCCGCGCATAAAATGAATTCAAACCAGATCATGTTATTCCTTCCTGATTTAGACCAATCTCCAAAACGTTTTGGGAGAAGGCTAAAAAAAACTGAACTAATATATCGACTGGTTTTATCCTACAGTGGATGCACGAATCAATAAGTTGGGCTTGATTCTTACCTGGTGTTCATCAAGCGGTTTGCCATCAATCAGCTTAAGCAGCATGTTCACCAACAGGCCAGCAATTGTGTACACCGGCTGGTCGAGGGTGGTGAGCGGCGGCTGGGTGTGGGCAGAATCGGCAACACCATCGAAGCCAGCAATGGCGATGTCCCGCCCGACTTTCAGCCCGCGCTCATGGGCGGCATGCATCGCACCAATGGCGGTCAGGTCGTTTACGCAGACAATCGCGCTGGGTTGGGTAGCCTGATTCAACAGGCGAATTGCCGCCTGGTAGCCACCTTCGGGGGTCAGGTCTGCCCGGGTAACGAGAGCCGGATCCGGGGCGATGGAAGCAGCTTCCAAACCGGAGCGGTAACCGGTATAGCGGTCATGATCAATTTTCAAATCGGGCGCAGCGCCAATGTAGGCAATCCGACTGTGCCCCTGGCTGGTCAGGTGACCGATCAGGTCAAGATAGCCCTGGGCAATATCGGTTTCCACGCCGATGAATTCGAGCGGCAGGAGCGAACGTTCCAGCGAGACAAACGGGAGTTTTTGCCCGGACAGGTATTGCAGCCGCCAATCTTGCAAACGGGTGCGGTTGACTACCAGCCCATCCACTTTGCGCCCCTGTGCCCAGCGCTGGTAGATCGCTTTCTCTGCCGCGCTGTCGGGTGGGGCAGCCGAAACGAGCAGGTCAAAATTGCTGGCTGCGGCAGCATCGCCCAACCCCGCGATAAACTCTGAATAGAAGGCATCGGCGAATTGCGGTTTGTCTGTTGGCAGGATGTATCCAATGGTTTCCGAACGCTGTTTGCGTAATTGGCGAGCTGCACGATTGGGTGTATAGCCCATTTCCTGCGCTGTGCGGATGACAAGTTCGCGGGTTTCCTGCGCAACATCATCATAGCCATCCAGCGCGCGAGAGACGGTGGTGATGGAGATATTCAGGAGTTTGGCAACATCTTTGATGGTGGTCATAATTCTCCAAAACGTTTTGGTATTTTTATTGTATCATAAGAAATAATGTGGTACAGCCACAATCCGCTAGGGATAACAAAAACCGCGTTGGGCCGCCCCGAACCAGCCCGGAGTCGCGGGCTGGCATGCATTTTCAGCGATCTTGCCCCTGTTTTCCCGCCCTGCCCCATTACAAGAGCAGATAACTGAGCAACTCCCTCACCGTCCAGCGACGACTTACCAATCCCGCAGCCATGGCTGGGGTTCGCTGGCGATACTTTCTCGGTACCGCTTTCATGTGTACCCCCTGACCGTTCTGCCTGGCAAAACGGTCACTCCTTTTCGCTTTTGGGCTTCAACATGCAACCCCTGACTTGTGGCCTGGTAAATCATCCAAGATAGGTCAGTGGTTGTTCGTTCCCCGGTTTTACCGGCGTTTTATCAAAACCAAGCTGCCCGTTATAATTCTTTTGCAACCAGGTTATCCAGCCAGAAATGCTAGTTGGTCAGTCAACCAGCGCCAGGGCTTCTGAATGTTATCGATGACCGCTCACACCCTGGTCAATGCGCAGGTTGATCGGGATAGTGTCGCAGAAAAACGGGCCGCTGCGCCAGAACATTTACATTTTCTGGCTGTTTCCCATTACTTTTAGCGTATATCTAAAAAATTTCCGGCATCTCAATCGGCTCGGGTTGTGGTTTGCACACGCCACAGTAGATGGCGTTGGATACAACCACTGCCTTGGGGGTATTTTCCTCGCCAAC
>CAIJPN010000062.1 GCA_903822545.1 uncultured Anaerolineae bacterium
CCAAATCATTGCCAACATTATCCAGGTTGGAACTTGGCGTAGATGACACACGTTTAACCAAGCGTTTCATATAGCCTAAACGCTGGGTCTGACGGGTGATACGGTCTAAAACCCGTAAAACTGGCACTAAAAGCCTCCATGCACACTAATTCGCGGGCGAACATCCATAATCGCCGAACGGTCAGCTTCGGTGTTGGAAACCAGGGCTTGCCCGATGTCCAGGCTGCGCAAAAGCTCATCAAACTCCAGCACCTTGCCGCCGTGCATTACTTCATCGGGCATGTTGGATTTCAGGTTACGGCGCACATAATCAATATCGCTTTGCACTGTCAGTTTATGCGCCAAAATCGTATCCACCTGCGAGAGCAGGCGATTATCAATGGCGGTCGGCTGCTGCGTGGCCACCATGAACGACAATCCATAGTTGCGGCCTTCGCGCACATAGCGGATTAGCATCTCACCGGCAGTCGTTTTCTTTTCAGAAGGCAAAATGTTCTGGGCTTCATCCAGGGCAATCCAGATCGGCGGCACCGAAGCCGCCAGTTTTTCCTTGATAACGCGCCGCTCTTCGTCTTTCAGGTCGGACCGGATTAACAAGTGTTTCTCCATCTCCGAAGCCACCATGCGCTCTTCCATCAACCGCCGGATCAAGGCGCTCAAAATCACCAAACGCAGCGGCCCAGACATGTGGCTCATCACCAGCACGTTCATCCGCCCCGGCACAAGCATTTCAGAAAGCGGCGTGCCATCGTCTTCAAACAAGGGATTGCGGTAATAAGTGGTCAACTGCTGGATGACAGCCCGCTGGGTTTCCGGCTGGTAGCTTTCGCCCAATTCCAGGTCGCTCTTGATACAGTTAATCAAATCTTCGATGGAATAGGCGGCTTTGGCTGGGTGGACACCTTTGTTGTTTTTCCAGCCTTCCAGCGTGACCTTGATATAGGCATCGTTGAGCAACTGCCCCATGCGATCCTGGTAGATGTTCAAGTCCAGCAGGTAGCCCCAGTCATCGGCGGTAAAGTCGCTGGTGCGGATGGCAAACTCTTTGTGGCTGGCGGGAGTCGCATCGGTGCGCGTGCCCTTTGGAATCCAAACCCGCACATCTAGTTCTTCCGCCTTGAGATTCCAACCCCGCCAGGTTGCCCGCTGTGCTTTGAGAATGTCGCTGTCGGTGGCCGCATCCAGGCTGATGTCGGTCCACTGGAAAATTCCCAACGTATCCAGCAGCAAAACGGCTTTATTGCGCTTGATCTGCGAAATGCTGGTTTCGGGCTGGCTGGTACAGAGTCCTTCCAACATCGAGCCCATCGTATACGACTTGCCCGAACCACGTTTACCGAAAATCGCTACAACGTGTGGGTGAGCTACGTCAAAGCGCAAGTCGGTCAGCGCGCCGGTTTCTGCCAGGCGGCCAAGATACGTCCAATCGGACTCTTTCCCTTCGGCCACCCCAACCGTGACCAGGTTACGGGCCGAGAAACGTGGTTTAACAGTGAACTTCTTCACAGTGGGCCTTTAGTTTTACTGGAAAATGAACGGTGCAACCGCATCCACAATCGTGGCATCAATCAAGGCTTTTTCTTCATCCCAGGCCTGGATCGCGCACTCGTTAATCGCGTTGATAATGTTGCGCGGCAAGGCGCGTGTAATGTCCTGGGTGGCATAATCGGCCAATTGTTCAAAGGCCACGCTATCGAATGGGAACATTCCAACTTCTGTATCCAGGCCACTTTCGGCAATGCGAGCTTTGACCTTTTCCTCATCAGTCAGGTTCTTCAATAGTTCCTTCATAAATGTTTTCACATCAGAAACGGCTGGCAGCGGAGGAATATCAAGGAAGTTCTGGTTGCCGACACGGCTCATCACATCGCTGCGGCGCAGGATTTCGGGCGCATCATCCGGAACATCGGCCTTGAAACCAATCAGGAAACCGACAAACGAGTTCTTTTTCTCTGCAAGGTTGCGCACATACAAATGGATGGACTCAGCCGCATCACCGGCGCGAACATTTTGGAGGGATTCCATCTCATCAATCAAGAAAATCAGAACCTGGTTGACCTTTTTTGCAAGATGGCCGACCGCTACCAAAGCCTCGGCCATGTCTTTTGAGCCAGATGTGCTTAAATCTGCGGTAAGCCCAAGCTGGCTTAAGTCCTTGGCTGCCAGCCCCTGGCAGGTCAGCCAGCGCCATGCGGCAAACGAAGCTTCACCTGGCGCGCGTAATTCACGAAGCGCAATAGCGACATTGACATCACTGGTCAATTGGTTCAAAGCCGCATCCAAATTGGGTGAGGTCTCGAACAATTTGCGCACCCAGCCCGAAACGGTCTCTTTACCCAAAGCCTGCATCAACTGCATGTGCAAATTGGATGCCTTGGAGCGTTCCTGCATCTCAACAGGGATATAAACCAAATGGGGCCTGGATCCATCTATAACCTGGACTTCGTTTTGCAAAAAGTGATACAGGTAGAACAAAGTCTGTGTTTTACCCGATCCATAAGGCCCATAAATCATCATCTTCGGAACGCCGGGATCAATAAAGGCGCGCCGCACTTGCTTCTGCAACCGAAGCTTGGTGTCATGGCGTCCAAAATAATACTGGGCATCTGACTGGTTAATTTGCGCATCAATTGTGAAATTCGAACGGCTGTTGAGACAAAACCAGTTGCTGAAACTTTCCATGTTGGCTCTCCTTATGAGATCGATTTTACAAGTGTGCTCGTGCTTGCTGTCCTCAGATCAAAGCTCCCCCATTGATAGAGAACCTTGAGAATGTTTTTGCCATCGCCTCTTGCAAGGATCATCATCCCTAATTCCAAATTGTATCTTAAACCGCCTGATGTAAGGTTGCCAGAGCCAAAGAAAGCAAAACTCTCTTCGAGTTCTCTGCCCCAGCAAATATACAGTTTGGCATGGATTTCGGAATTATAGCGAATTTCCACCCCGGGAAACTGCTTCATCAACTCGATGCCTTGAACCTGGTATTCTGCTGCTGGTTCGCCGGTAACCACATAAACGCGCGTGCGGTCTTTCTCCGCTCTTTTGAGGATAGCTTTCAGGGTATACGTTTCCCCTTCCAGCGTGCTGATAAATGGGCTTACCAAAATGAGGGACTGGGCTCGCACTGATCCCTGCATATAGCGAATGATGAATTGTTCAACCGTATTTTTGGTGTAAACCCGTAAAAAAGGCGGCTCCTTTGTTTGGCCCCGACTTTTATGCATTGGTAACTCATCATCAAATCCCATACTGAAAGTATAACTTTATTTTTTTTACGATGCAATTTTTTGGCGTTATTCGGGCAAAATTAGCTCGGTTTTGGTATTTTTTGGAGATTTAACTTCGCACAATGTCTATTCTCCGAAGTCCTTTATTTGACACTCTCAACAATTTTCATCTACTTTGGCAGTGGTGTGTGCGGTGATAAAGTTCTTCAATCTCTCACTCGCATTACGCCGACCGGCATAGCGGAAAAGTGTTTTTTCATTGACCCAGTGCGCAGCAAAGGCGTTCTCGAAGATATGGGTTAGCTCTTCCCCCTGGAAAGCAAAAAACACGTCTGAGCCGACAAAAACATCCACCAGGATTTTTTCCAGGCGCGGCGAAAACTTCCCGTGAAGTTTTTTCTTTGGCGATTGGGTAACCATGCGCGAAATCAGGATGCTCTCTGGCAGCGGCAGGATATAGCGATCCATCATTGTCCGGTCGGGCTCGAGGAAAACCCGGCCCGGATATTGCTGCGCGAGGTGGTTGAACACAGACTCGCAGGCGTCTTTTTCTGTTTCGAGAATGATTTGGTTGTTGGCGGGTTGGTGAATCATCCAGTCATGCAGCAGGCTGGTTTCCCAGGATAAGACTTCAAGATAAGGAAAAGCCGCGTGCGTTATTTCCCGAACCTGGTTGTGCGCCAGAGACCACACTGGGACAAAAGCCGACTTGGATCGCGATTCATCGGCCTGGATGAGAGAATACATCCCCGCGCCGATGGGAGTTAGCACCTGGCGTTTTTCGAGCGCATACAAAATCCGACGAAAGGATTGTTCGCTCAAATCTCGCTCAAAGCGGCTATAGAAATTCCACAAAACGGATTTCGGAAAAGGTTTGCATGATGGGATATTTTTGTTTAATTCGGGGAGATGCAATTGAGAAATACTAGTCATATTTGCTGCTTTTCTTTCGTAATTCGTCAATTCTATAAATAAGTGACGAATTACGAATTTATTTCAGTATATCACAATTGGATATCTTACTCACAGCCTTGATCCAGCAGACCTTGCACCACTCCCGGTTCTTTGATGATTCTGCGTGCCAACTCAACTTCTAATTTTCCCAAGCGCGCCAACTGCATCAGGTTTGCAAATACACCTTTTCCAGTTTGGGCAGCATAGAACTTTGCCTGTTGGCGAGAAGACAATTCCAGAAAACCCGGGGTAGCCTGTAAAGCGGTCAACAATTTCTCGTTGGCCTGCCTGACTCTTTCGATCAACAAAACAAGCGCTTGATTATCCTGTTCGGACCAGACAACTGCTTCTTTCGGCGTTGGCGGCTGTGGCCGCTGATAGGTGCGCCGCACCTGCCCCCATAAATTGCCACGACTGGGAACTGAAATCACCTGGAAGGATGGCAGTAGCAGCCCGGTCAGCCGTTTCCCGTGAACACAATCGGTATCCAGACCGAAGACTTTTTCCCGATAGATAAAGGGTTGGTCGGAGTCTGTGTAATTATTGTGCCCGACAATCACTGGCTTCCCGACATTGTATAGCTCATACCAGGGACGGTCATACTTTCCCCGCAAGATTTTGTCGCCACCCATCGTCCCGCACACAACGGATGGGTTTTGCTGTTCCAGTGGCAACCCCGGTTCCAGGTAGCCGTGCACGATGATGGCATCGGACAATTCAAGATAAATCGGCAAGCTGTTCATCCACTGGAGCGCATCCGCGTAGCGATCCCCAAACTGCTGGCGGCTGATTTTTTGCGAGAGAGCGAGTTTTACTTGATGCCTGGCCCCCCGAATATGCTTGCGCTCATGGTTCCCCATCAGGGTGCGCGCGTTGGGTGTTTGACGGAAAAAATCCAAAACCTGTGGTGTTTCCGGGCCGCGATCGACAATATCGCCAACCGCCAGAATCGAATCATTGGCAGCCAGGCCAGCTTTATCCAGCAGCGCCTGCAACTCGAAATAACAACCATGAACATCGCCAATGATGAGCGTTTGGGGCATAAAGTCTCTCATTCAATGTGCCTGAACGTTCAGTGTCAAGATAACCACGATTATGATAATCCTGATTATCTTGGCACAACCCACCTGATGTTTCCAATGTTTTGAAAAGGATAGATTAGAGCCACTTAACCGGGCTAAAAGATCAACCCACCCCACAAAAATCCCTGGAATTCCGGGGATGGGTACCGGCCAATCAGCCAGGATTCTGCAATCTGGTAGCGGGATGCCAGGCGTTTCAGTTTCTGGTCGTCAGATGGGATCGGGTGGTATTTCACTTCCAGGGCGATGTCGGGGGCATTTTCGCGGGTCAGGATAAAGTCAATTTCGTGCTCGCTGCCTTTGGTCAGGTAAGATAACTTCCCATATCCGCGCAGTTGGTTGTGGATGGCGTTTTCAAACAGCGCGCCCTCGCCGATGTTTGCCAGGATGCCAGCAATCCCGTTATCACAAAAATACAGCTTTTTCGCCAGCGCCGAGGCCTTATCGCCGCCAGCGTAGGCTGGAACACGGCGAATTACATAAGTCATTTCAAGAAAATCCAGATACTGCATCACCGTCGGGCGGGAAATGCCTACGGTGGATGCCAGCTTGGTGATGTCCAGCTTGTTGCCGATCCGTAAGGCCAGCACGCGCATCAGTTGCTGCAACTCCCCGATTTTCTGAAAATCCGCGAGGGCACGCACGTCGATATTGATATACGATGAAAATATATCGTTCAGCAAATCCCGGCGCGCATTTGGGCGGGATTCGAGCACAACATCCGGCAGACCGCCATACAAAAGGTACTCATCATACAGCCCTTTCAGGCGCTCATACTCATGGGGATCAAAATGCATCTCGGCAAATGATGTCCGGTTCCGATATGGTGTGCCGCGAAAGCCGAGAAACTCTCCAAAGGAAAGCGGGAACATCTCGAAAACCACTTTGCGCCCCGCCAGCGATTCTGTGAAGTAGTTTTTGAGATAAAACGAGCTGGAGCCTGTCAGCAAAAACTTGATGGGGTAAGCGTCGTGCAGGTATTTGACCACACTTGGGAGGTTGGGCACATACTGGATTTCATCCAACGCCACAGTCATGGGTTGGCTGGGATCCAGGCCGCGATTGCGCAGGTAATCGAGCACCAGGTCGTAATTGCTTTCCTGGAAAACCGCGCGCTGGTCAAGGCGCTCCAGGTCGAGGTAGATTTTGTTGCTGGATGAAACCTGTTCCAGCAGCCAGCGTAGGGTGGTGGTCTTGCCTGTGCGGCGCATCCCGGTGATGACTATGGCGCGCCGGTCAGCCAAGGATTCTTTTAGGGCAGGAAAAAGCAGACGAGGGTAGGGGTTCATAATTCTATTTTACAATTAATGGATAATATTGTAAAACGTAAATTCACAAATAATGCTTATTACCTGAATGGAAATACTTTTCTTAAACTTGCCCAAATGCCGTCTTCAACGCCCCCGGTAGTTCCCCCACATACGTTAATACCAATCGCTGCCCCGCCCTGGTTGTCGCCATGTACAGCTTGCGCGTGTTATCGCGGATCAGCGCTTCGCGTTCTTCATCCGAGAGTCGCAGGGATTGCTCGGATTCAAACATCTCCCGCAACCCGGCCAGGAAAACAATCGGACTTTCCAGCCCGGCCCCGGCGTTGAGCGTGGTGACGCGCACATAGTCGCCGGGATAGTCCGTCTTGGGGTCGCGGGCGGCATCCTTGCCCAGGCGGTCGTTAATGGCCTGGACAAGCGACTTTACCCCGTTGCCATCGCTGTGCAGGATGAGCAGGTGCTTTTTGGGATAGCCCTGCTTCACAAAACCGGCCACTTCGTTTGCCAGCCGGGTGATTTCATCCTGCGGGCTGGTGAGCGGGATAATTTCAGGAAAAACGCCAGTCGGCATGTTGAGCAAATCGGGAGCCAGGATGTCATCGTCTTTTTCATCGCTCAATCGCAAACGGTAGAGCAGGGTGGCAAACTGCATGATTTCGCGGGTTGTGCGATAGCTGCGCCGCAACTGGTGAGTGCGCCCCCGCGCATCCAGCCCGAGCGACTTCCACGATGCACCGCGGCCCAGGAAACCCTGGGTGGGGTCTGCCACAATGAACAGGTGCCCGGTTTTGGAGTTGAGCAGCTTCTGGATGATCCGCACCCACAGCGGGGCGAAAAACTGGGCTTCATCCACCAGCACGACATCGTATTCGGGCAGTTTCGCCTGCCCGCTCTCTGAAAATTGCCACAGCCGCCGGGGCACATCACCCCAATCCAGTGCATGACGGGCTTCGAGCGTTTTCTGGTAGGCCGCCACCGCATCAAACACCCGTCCGCGCTGCTCGGTAGTCAGGCCAAAGCCGCGCCCGCGCCGGTCGACAGTCAGGTAAGTTTCGCGGCTCACCGGCGGCTGGTCTTTGAACCAGTCAATTTCGCTCTCAAACATCCGCGCGGAGATGGGTGTATCCTTCAAGTGAGAGCGCCAGGTTTCATCCACCAGGCGCTGGCGGGCGGACATTTTGAGCGGCTCGACCCAGGCCGGGTCTTTCGGCCAGTGGTGGTAGCACCAGCCGTTGAACGTGCGCCACTCGATGTTTTCCGGCTCGCGGCCCTCCAGCCGGGCAAAACGCGACTCCATGTCCCGGCTCAACGGGCGGTTATGTGTCAGCACCAGGAAGCGCTTGTTTGGGTACAGGCGGTATAGCAGCCGCAGCCGGTAGAGCAAAATCAACGTTTTGCCACTCCCGGCCACGCCGTTGATGATGTTCAGGCGGAAATCATCAGTCAGCGTTTGCCCGCCTTCAGGCAAATCCAGGTCGGCCTTCACTGCGCCTTCCTGGTCGTAATCGAGCAGGTAGCCGGTCAGCCCGGCTTCCAGGCGGCGCTCCACAGGTGGGCGCACCGTCATCTCGGCGGGGATGACAGCTTCGGGGGTGAAGCGTTGCCGGATTTTTTCCAGCCAAAGAGCATCTAATTTAACGGGAGAAAGGAAACGGGGCCACCCGTCGTCTGCATCCTGATTAAGCAACTCTTTCCCCGCCCAGGCCGGGTCGCCATCCCCCCGTTCCAGACGACCCGCCTGCACCTGGGCATCCATCATGTTCGGAAAGACGACCAGCGTCTCGATTTTTTGCTCACCCGGTAATTTTAGCGCGGCGAGAAAATCGTTCAACACCCGGGCTTCCGCTACTCCCAGCGGCGCGCGCTCGCTTTCGAGCAGCAGGAACTGCGCCGCAGGAGCCACACTGGCCGCCGGACTGACCTTGACCAGCAGGGCGCGCCCATCCTCGTGCAGCACCAGGAAATCCGGCGCATTCGGCTGCCAGGGCGCGAGATGATGCCAGACGAAAAACGAATCCGGCAAAGCCTTGAGCGCGCGAAAAACGCGCAAGACTTCGCCGGGCAGGCTGGTGGGCGGGGTGTCGGGCAGGATATGGGCCACTAACTCAAATCCCCATTGGGCAGTGTGATGGTCTGGCAACTGGCAACCAGGTCGCGCAGCATGTCGAGGGTTTCTTTGTGCTCCGGGGCGATGTCATCGGCCTTGAGCATGTGATGACTGCCAACCAGGATCAGCTTGGAGCGCGGGCGGGTGACGGCCACGTTCAAACGCTGCGGCTGGAACAGGAAACCGGCCATCTGGGCGGCGAATTTTGGGCTGGCGGTGGCAAACGAGACCAGGATGACTTCACGCTCCTGGCCCTGCATTCGCTCGACGGTATCCACCACCAGCTTTTGGGTGACTTCATCATCCATCAGCACCCGCCGCAGTAAGGTACGGATGAGACGGCTCTGGGCGCGGTAGGGCACCACCACGCCGATTTCTTCCGGCGAAACGTCGCGCATGAGCAGGGAAAGCACCAGTTCGGAGACCACTTCCGCTTCGATACGACTGCGGACAGTGGTGTTGGAGTGGCACAGGTCGAGGAACACTGCCGGGGAGTCCGGGTCGAGCACGAAATCCCAACGGGTGGTTTCGGGGGAGAGATTCAACCGGCGCGGGGCGGCCTGCGGGCTGGGTTTCAACTCGCTGCGGTAGAAGGTGCGGCTCGGCCAATTGGTCAGCACATCGTTCAGCCGGTAGGTGACGTTGAGCATGGTTTCCTGTCCGCGCCCGGCCAGGTAGGCGAAAATCGAGGTCTGGGTTGCTTCTTCGGTGGAGAAAATCGTCACCGGAGGAAGTTGGTTCTCATCGCCGATGAAAATGTACTTGCTCCCGGCCAGCATCCCCATGATGGCCAGCGGCAGGGTGATTTGCGAGGCTTCGTCGAACAGCACCACGTCAAATTCAACATTCGCCAGGCGCTGGGTTTGCAGCGCAAAGGGTGTTGCGCCAACCACATATCCGCCGTTTTTCTCGGCAAACCGGGACTGGTCAAACATCTCGAAGTTGGGCACTTTCAGGTCTCCGGTATGTCGCTCCTCGCCAATTTTACAGACCGGGATGCTGTCATCTACCTTCGGGATTTTGTTGAGCGCGTTATGGATGGCGCGGTGGGTCAGGGCGGTGACAAACACCCGCAGGCCATCCTGTACCAGCAACTGAGCCAGGTGCGCCAGCATAAGCGTCTTGCCCGTCCCCGGCGGCCCCTGGATGAGATGCAGCAGGTCGGCGGCGTAGGATTGCGCCACCGCTTCAACCTGGCTCTCGTTCAGGTGCGTGCCTTCCAGCCGGGCGCGGGCGCGCTCGTAACGGGCAAAATCCACTTTGGGCGTCAGCGCACCCTGCAAAAGCGACAGGATGGTGCTGCGTCCAAGCTGGGAATCGGCTACGGTGTTCAGCGCCGAAAGATAAAACGGGCTGGAATCGAACCAATCCTGGTCAAGAATCCAGCCTTCGGGCTGTTCAGTCATGAAGTAGAAATTGCCCTTGATCAGGCTGGCTTCCAGTTCAGTTTCCCCATCGTAGTACAGGTCAAAATGCAGGGCGTGTTCGTGTTTCGGTTCGCCCCGATGCAGAACCACCAGGTCACCTTCACGGAAGCGCGAGTGATTGCTGTCACAGGCCAGGCGGACGATGTTTTTCTCAAATCCGACCACGCGCAGGCCTTCAATCGCCCAGCCTTTGGCCACCCGCTCCCCTAGCGGACGCGACCACTGGTGATCAAGGGAGCGCCACTGGGCATCGGATTCGTCTTCGACGAATCGGCGCAAGCGCTGGAGAAAATTGGCGGTGGAGGACATAGATCTATTATACGTTTACTTGTTGTTGAAGTCCTGCGCCACCCACACACCACCTTGCAACGTGACTTGGGAGATTGACGTGTTCGGGAGCTTGCTCCAACCGACCTTAGTGGGCGTTTCGAACTCAACTCCGGGCGGTGACATGCTATAACATTTTAGGTCAAGATGTTCCCATCAGATACAGCCTTCCGCTCTGACCAAAGTCTGTTTTATCTTTTCACGACTGCTTTTTTCTTCGATAGACCTACGAAAATAAACAATTGTGTGCCGGGTTTTGGCGAAAAAAGTTCGCACAATAGCAATTCAACGCAGTCATTTGGGAGCAAGAAAAAGTCGACAGTTTTCGTGGTATCGAAAACAACTTGCATATTATTTCATTATTATTCAACATTGCTGAGTTGATTGATAAATGCTCACCATCCATCGGTACGACTTTGTTTGTTGGAAAATAAACTATAGTTCTAATGTTGAGTCATGATCCCAAAATTTATGGTGCGGAATGTGGGATACAGGATAGAAATTAGGAGACGGCGATAAGAAAATAAGCGAGGGGCAAGAGGACATTTTCAACCGCGATCCTTTGGCCTTTTTCATCCGCTATTGACAAAGTCCGCTTTTTTATTTCAGAATTATCATAATCACCATTATTTTACTTTCTTGATGTAATACATTTGGGTATCTCCTTCAGCTACCCACCCCATCATATTCGTACTTTTTACTTTCACTTCCCAGAACCAATAACTCTTTCCCCTTGCTTGGTCATGTACACAAACCGGGCCATCATGTATTTTTAATAAAGTACCATAATTTAATCGAACTTTTTCTAATGCGTCACTTAATTTAGGTTCGGACCGAAGAATTAGACGATCGCTATTTGTTGTGACGACTGTTACCAAGTCATTAATAGCTATTTTGATTGGTGGAGCACCGGGACAATTATTCCCATTAAAAAAATCTGGCGTTGTGCCCAATGTTGGCAACAATGGTTCCGTAGTTGCAGAATGTATTATTTGAGTAGGTGTACTTATTTTGGTTGGACTTGTGGTAAGTATTATTATATTCTTGGGCGTTGGTGAATATATTGGGTTTGATACAGATACGATAGGCTGGGTAGGTATTACTGTGGAGGTAGGCGCTGGAGTCGACTGATTGTTATTTAATACACCAATCAAAACCAACAACAAAACCAAACCAATACAAATAATAACCGCACATCCAATAATAGCTGTCCAGGGATTTAGATGGTGTGGATTATGGACTTGCGGTCTAGTACCAATCTTTCCAGATACATCAACATTATATTGACCACCATTGCTGTCTATTATGATATTACCGAATAAAAGCAAACCTGGAGATAGATTAGAAGGAGATGCGGCGATTACTTCTAAATCACTTTTTTCTCCGATGTGCAATTCAAACGCTCTTTGTCTTATTGTGAGCCATGTATTTTCGGATTGGGAAATATTACCTCGTAGTATCCCTTTACCTGCATTACTTATCGAAACAAATAAGCTTTTTTGATGGGTTATAGTGTCGAAATCTAAGTGGAGTGGTGAAACACTTAATACTGGTTTGTCAAAATCTATAATTTGCGAAAATGCAGAAAGCCAATCCGAAAGAGCTGGACAGGATTGTATAGTTTCAGAAAACCATGCTGACTGAAAAAGATCGGCGAGGCCTTGTGAATAGCTATTGGCAAGTTCTTTATAAACAAGTTCGTATTTTTCTATGTATTGTCCAAGTTCATTATTGGAAAAAAAGGTGTCATCGGTGATCATTTTTTTTATAGCGGGATTATGCCAAGTTAACATTTCACAAATTAATACGGCCCCGGCAAATCTATCACCTTCAGGAAACCAAATGCCATCAATAGAATTGGGATGTTTATAACCCGCTGACCCACTCGGAACCTGCTTTGGTTTTCTGCTATCGGAACAATACATATCCTCAACATCAATCAATTCAACCATATTCTTAGATACGTCAAAGATAATATTTCCACTAGCAATATCACAGTGGGCAAGGCGATTTGATTCTAGATTAGAAAGTACTTTAATTGTTGAATATGCTAGTTTGAAACATTCTGATTTGTCAAGGCTTACAAGTTTCTTGCCCTGTTGGTATCCAACGATCACATCGTGCCAAGTATATCCACGAATCCAAGGCATTAATACTGAATTTTTCAATTCAGAATAAGTTTGTGATTCTGGGCAATTCACAAAATCTTTTATCAGTTTACGGTTACATACTCTTAAACCCGGTAAATCTTTATATCTGGTCAGAGTGACTGTAGATATATATATATCTTCCGCAAAATCTGATGATAGGTTTCCGAAGAACCTTTTTAAAGCAAAAATCTCCGAAGGCTTATCGTGTTTGGCAAGTCGATACACTATCCCTTCGCCCCCCTCACGTTCGTCAACAGTTTCTAAAGCGATATTCTCGTTCTTTAAAAACTTGTATTTCTCATTATAGATAGTAATAGTCTCACCGATTTTTGGATCGAAAGTCATGCTATTGCCCCCGACCAATTAAATATCCAATTATAGTTGCAATAACAGTAACTAATACCGCAATATATAATTTGGTCCGATCATGGTTTCTGTTATAAAATTCAACTGTAGTGATCATGCTTGCTTGACCACTTTTTATCCTTTGAATATTCAACTTAATATTATTCCATTTTTTTACAGGTATTTTTAATTCGGTTTCATCAACAACTTTTTCAATTACTGAGTTATCTAGCTCATATCTAATTTTATAGCGTGATAATTCATTTGTTCTTAACCATTGAACCAATATTTCTTCAGAAGCAACTTTTACATATGAGATAATTGGCTGTTCAATGATTTCTTTGGTAACCACTATTGGCTGATTTCTTATATTTACCTCTATAAAACTGAGATCGTCTCCAGTTCCACCATTTGATATGTAAGTGGCGCTACCACTAATAAGTTCACCATCTAAATCTTGCTCAATAATGTCCGAGATTGGAATAAGGCCATCCGAATAAACAATTAAACGATCTATACCTGATAAACCTCTCTGTGTCCAAACATTTGGTTTTATACCCGATAAGCCTTTTTCTGTTGACCAATGCTGTCCACTCATAAATGCTGAACCTAAATCGATACTTTTTCCGTTTTTATCAGTAATTTTGCATAAAGTATCCCCAAGCCAAAGAACAGATGCACCACCATAAATATGATTGCAGGTAGGCATAAAAATACATCCACATACGAAGGTTGTTTCACTTCCTGTAGCCTTCATTTCTTCTAAGACTTTTTTGACTATGGGAGCACTATTGCTAGGGATAGGGTATTTCTTAACTATTTCTTTTGCATCTAGTGTTAAATCTTCCAAGAAATTACCAGCATTATAAGCAAGTCCCCTTTTATCAAGAACCCTTTCCGCTGGCTGCTCCCAGAGCCATTGAACCAAATGCTTGCATACGATCTGCGCAGCTATTTGACCATTGTAAGATTGGCCTACTCCATCACAGATAGCAAATACTATTCGCTCTTCGTTGAAGCGAATACCCAAAGCATCCTGACCTGTTGAATTAATTCTTTGAGACTCGCTTGACCGTGAATATAAATATTTTAGGGAATAGTGATCCAGATTCACTGTTGCCATAGGCGTTTCTCGCCTAGGATCAACAAAAACTTCTTCAAATGCTGAATCGATACTTTCCAATCGGCTTGTTGGTTTCATAGTCACTTCGAGTTTTGTGTAGGAGTTGCACAGGCAGCTTGAAATGCCAACTTCACTAAATCTTGCGTTGTGCCTGGGTAGAACATTAACGTTCCGGATCTTAAATTGTAACCAGATTTTGCCATTTCGACTCTATAACTCTCAGGAATTGGCGATGATATGGATAAAAGTTTTTCAGCATAACTACTTGATGGGAATTTGGTTCCAGGCAGATATCCTTCCCAATTTTCTGGGTTTATCGTGGAAGTTCCAAGTTTTTCAGGTTCTGATATGAAAATATTTTCAACCAAAACATGCCCATCAAGCGTCCTCATATTTTTTATTTCTTCGACAATATCAGTTGGGTCTCCATGCTCTTTGGTAAATTCTCCATCAGTCAAATGGCAAACTAATGGAGCAGGGTAAGTCCCATCTTTCGTTCCCGCTTCCCCTCCTTGCATGCTTGGTAGTACCGATTTAAGTAAATTGCGAACCGCTATAAAAGCTCCTCGAGTATTTGTAGCATGGTTTGCATCTAAAGTGGGATATCCCTTATTCGCCACATCTGTAATTGTTTGTATTCCGCCATAAATATCCCTGATTTTATCGGAATATGTGAACAAAGCTAGCTTATAACGAGATGAAACAATGTCTCCTCTCATAGACCTTCTTATCATTACCCTGATCATTTGTTGAAGAGAAGCTTCGACAACCTTAATCCTAGATTCTGAGCCTAACTGATAGCTCATGGATCCGCTTGTATCAATGACAAAGATTATCAGCGCTGGCCACTGCCCATTCGCTTGTGCAATATAGTAATCACCCGCTATGTTATTACTTTGTCCGGCGCTCGAGGAACTGAAAGCCGATGCTCCACCTTTTTGTCGAATAGTAATAACTTGTCCATCCACTATTTCCAATTCTGACAAAGATCTATCAACATTAATTTCTTTTCCATCATTTATAAATTCATAATCATCAACTGTTCCCGATAATTCCATCTTGGTAGATAAAGCCAAGAATAATCTTTTTACCGGAATTGTTTCAGGCAAATTCGCCTTGTGAACGTTACCATTTGGAGCTGTAATATTTATAGTAATGTTGGCCATTTTTATGCTCCTAACCTATTCTTCACCAAAGGGCTTAAAAATAGTTTTATCATTTGAACCAGTTTCATCTTTGATGTCTGCTTCATTGATAATAATAACTTCGTCATCGGATGTTGTCGCTGAATTTTTTGGAGCTTCAAGCCTGGGAGTACTTACAGGCGTTCCTCTAAGAGCATTTAACACATCTTGGATAATTCCTTGTGTTTTTTCATCCCAAATATCCCCTTTATCCATAACCGTTTGAAGTATTTTAATTTTCTGATCTACCAAGTCTTTATCACGAGTATCGATATAATTTAATACACTTTGGGGATCATTAGGATTGTTGCTTAAAATGTATGCCATTAATGATTTCCGCACAGGATCGTCAATATTTACAAATTGTTGATAAAAATCGATTGCATTTCCTCGATTAGTAAGCCGCATTCTGTCAAGGTCACTTTTAAATTGTTCAAGAGTCTTTTTGTGCTCAAATTCCAACAGTTCTTTTGCTCTTTGGTCTACATCTATCGATATGTCAATGGATTGTATCTGTACCCCAAACCCCTCATAACTTTGTTTTGAAATATCATTTTGTATGTTTTGTTCAGCATCACGCACTTGACGAAACGAATAACCGCTACATAGAGTTCGAATTCTATAAGTTATCTGTTTCCAAAGTATGCCTTCAGCAATCTCAGGAGATTCGCTTAAATTCATACTTGCAGATATGCTATATGCCACCGTCGCCGTAACAATAAAACCATAATTTATTTCCTTAGTGGGAAAATCTTCTTTATGTGATACTTGCCTGAGTTTTAGCAATGGCAATATGGTATTTCGCCAATAATCAGTATGGTTAATATTGATAATAGATGAATTTAGGCATAAACCAACAGAACTTAATAACTTTTGAGTAATTGCATTTTCTAGTGCTGTTATTAAAGTGTTATATTTTTCGATTGGGACTTCTCGGCTAATACGTTGAAGCGCAGGTTCACAGGTTTGTTTCACAAGTTGTTCCGTATCTAGGATTTTGTTATCAATCATCAATCTCGGATTCTCAACTTGATATTCAATGGCTAATTGCACTGAAAATAAATATGGATGAGTGGCACTTGGCAGATCATAGGAATACACTACCTTGTGTGGGCTCATATCAACAGTATAAATTGTTCCGTTAGGAGTGCGGTCTTGTTCCCCTGGGTTGAGGGTGCGCATAAATTTCCCGTTAATATACAGAAGACCAGTTGTACCTTCAGGAATAATAAGTTGTTTGGGAGATATTAGGGATGATAAAAACGATGATGTCAGTTTGACATTTGAAAGTATCGGATTGTGAGACATGGATTCTCCTTTAGGGTTGATTGCTGCTTACTGTCATTTGATATGCTTTTTGTGCCAGAGGAATACGCCTTCCCCATTCCTTGCAGTATAGAATTAGCCGCTCGCCTACACGGCTTTTTTCTTTGATGCTGTATAAGACCACATCTGAAAACATAGCTAATAAATTAGATTCGTACTTAGTCTCATTCATCCAATAAAGCCAGCTATGCAGGGCTTCAGTTATTATCATTCTGGTTGGCTCATATTTTAAAGATAGAAAAACTAACTCGCAAAGGACTTGTCGATATTTATTGTTGTTTTGATTATTTATAATTTTAAGCATCGCAGGAACCTCAATCGCATCATTCAGATTATCATCATCTTCACTATTTATTTCTCTGGCAGCTAGATTCGTACAAACTAAGAATAGTGACAAACCTAAATTCGATTTAGAACGTTCTGGCTCGGACTTGGCGCATGATAATAACTCCTGAAGTGCAACCTCGTAAACCTGTTCATATTCTTTCATAGTAGTAGCTGTAAGCAACAATGAAAGCATAGAATCCACTACACTCATAAGTATAGGGTTTATAAGTGAAAGTCGAAGCGTAGGCGTAACCTCATATTCAACAAGCCGATTGGTAGATTGAAAAGTTTTAATCCACTGTTGAAAAGCTTTTTCTGTAAACTTGATACCAATATTGCTGTAGGCCCGATTTGCCGCCCATATAAAACGCTCATCATTGCTTTTTGCCCAATTATCGAGCATATTGACGATTTCATCCGCGATTTTGTCATCTTGCACCGCTTTCCCTAAAACTTTTCCAATAGCCGCACGATAAATTCTGTCATCTTTCTTTACCCAATTGAAAAGCACGAGATCTCTGATATCTGGAAAATCTATCTGTGCTAATGTACCCACCGCTATCGCCGCTCTATTTCGGATATCAAACTGATGGCTAGCTGCAATCTCTGTAAGCCAATCAATGAATGGTCCGCGAAATTTGGGAGAATCATACTCTTGCCAAACATATTCGAGAATTTTGTATGCAAATGCAGTGTTTTTATATTGAATGGTTTTTACCCTTTCTGAAAACGAATTTTTTGTGTCCATTAATTCTGAATATTCTAATCGCCCAGATCTGCCTTTGTTAGAAAAAGGATTGGCTTCCCCTGTTGTTGGTTTTATATCTTTAATATCTTTGCTTAAAAAATTGGTTAATCTGGAAGACGCTTCCAATACGGACGAATATCTCGCTCCATTCAAAACTGCCAAGGTAGCTCTAAATGATTTTTCTTCAAGGTTATCTCCGCACGCCTCAAACCAATCAACAATTTCAAAAGAACTATCCTGGCTTTGAATCTGTTGATTTGCTAGCTGGAGATCCCTTTCCTCATTAAGTTGAAGTATCTGTTCTTCATCCGGCATTGTAGGAATTGTGGATGCCGATTCTTTAGAAATTTCGCTAGCTAAATCCTCGAGTTCCTTTTTTGTGGCATCACCATCATCGTAACGATTACGCAGACTCAAAACAAAAACCAACAAGGCTGGCTTCCCATTTACCATTGTTCTTGGTGCAAGATATCTTGTAACTTTTTCCACTCGTTGCTGAACACTATCATTTTCAGTATTAGGTATATGGTATTTATATATTTCAAGTTCACCCACAAACATACTCATCATTGATGCTTGTTGTTGAACAACATCACACTTTCTGACTATCTTTATACAGCGATCTAAAAAAGCGGTTGTTAATGCCATGGATATCACCCGATGGTGTTCTAATTAGCCCTGATATTTACTGACACGAAAAACAACTGTATTGAATGGTAAAACGTAAGATTCTTCGTTTGGGGCAAGATTGTTTCTTACTATAGCGCCAGTATCATTATCATACTTCCAATCACTCCAATTAATTTCATCAGCCCTTGACACTTGGGCTACTATATAGCTTCCTAAAGCCAGCCTGGAACCAGTTGAACCATCATCAAAATCAAGACCAAGAGTGAATTGTTGAACTGCTACATTTTTGCTTCGCTCTGCTAGAACATTGCAGATACCTCTGGCCACTTCCACTAATGGACCTAACGCAGGTTGAGCAACGGTTAATAGTTGCAATCCCTTTTCTGCTCCCTCAGAATTTATTGCCTGCAATATTTCTTGATCACCAGTATTACCTATGTTCACTGTTTTGCAGGAAAACGATAATCCGTTTTGTCCAACGTTAAGACCAATAAATATAGGCCACCCTTGCACCGCAGCATCTTGTCCTGATTTAGCAGGGTAAGTCTGATTGAATACAGCTGTCTCACTGCCTTCGGTTGTTTGATTTTTGGCTTCAAAGGAAAATAGAATCGTATGGATGTTATCCCCTATGTGTGAAAAAATCGTTTTTGGATAATCGTATATTCTTAGGTAATCAAGCCTAATATTGATTCGCGAATTTATTAAATCATGGTCAGCTTTTATCCGAGATGTAGATTGGATATCTTGGAGACGTTTTAAAGTTTTAGATATTTTTGGTATAAATCCATATTGATGTTGGGTATTCAACCATGCTTTTGTTGGAAATAGACTTTCCAAGTGGCGGTCAGTTTTTATCAGTTGATCTGATTCGTCGTCATCATCTATATCTTTGAGTTTTTCAATGATTTCTGAAGCCGATCTTTCACCTAAAGGTTTAAAACTGTTCATACTCCCTCCTAAATTGTTACATATTTTTGAATTTTTTCATATAGGATTGTAAATGGAATGCCTTGATTTCCCTCTAAAACCTTATCCCCAGTCTTTTCATCTAATAAACCGCCCGCTCTGTGAATACCGATAACGTTCCAATTATCACTAAATACAGGGGATCCCGAAGATCCTTCCTCAGTATCTGAAAGATAATAAAATCTTTTATTATCTACTGCTAAAATTTCATTGTGCCGCAAAGAATATTGCATGGGTCCGCCAAGAGGATAATGCACAATATTGGCTGATTGACCAATGCATATTGGTTCAATCGAGAATTTTGCAGTTTCGATATCTTGATTTTCTTTGATTGGCGTACAAAGCCTAAGTATAGCAAAATCTAAATCATTAATGTCGCTATGTAAAACAAGAGGATTGGTAGAGTTTAATTTTATAACCAAATTTCCCGCAGATACTCCCCCATCTTCCATCTTCACTGCGCCAAATCTGATTTCAAATTGTTCCAAGCGTGTTTTAATATTTGCAGACTGGTCAGCATTTATTACATGATAATTGGTTAGGATTAAATCTTCCGCAAGTAAAACACCTGTTCCGACCCCTCTTTTATGCCATTCTAATCTACACACTGATCGAGATACAGACAGGGCGTTTTTAAGGAATATGCTGTCTATATAATTTCTTTTATCTTTAAAGGCCTCAAGGCGATCTTTGATAAATTCTTTAGATATTTTCTCTGGTAAAGATTCTCGAGGTTGATTTAGTTCGTGACTTATTTCTGATGCTAAACCAAGGAGTAAATCGTAGCACTTAGTTTTCTCATCATGCCGTTCAGCCAAGACAGTAAGGAAAAGGGCCAGAGCGTTTTCTCCAGTATCAGAACGATTTTGTTCATATAGGGCACCAATCAGCAGTTCCGTTTGTGTTAATGCTACTGATGAGTGAGGAATTTTATTTTTCCAAGGATTTATTCTTTGATCATTGAATATTTGAATAAGTTCCCTAAAATCAATTATGGAATCGCAACAAGTCAAAATAGCCTGTTTGGTTTTCGACAATGTCGCGGATGAAATTCCAGACATAACCAGTTCTCCACCATACCCAGGGAGGATACAAAACCCTATATTCTTAGTTTGTGTGCTTAGAAAGTTAATTTGGCGTACTTACATGATTGAATCAACCCACATAGTTATCATTATGAACCGATAAAATTGTTACACTTAAATGATTACTTATTCTATTTTAGCCTCAAATTTATTTTTGTGTGAGTACTTGGTAGATCATTTTGAAATGAATTTGTAATTACGGCAGGACTGGCACAGTTGATGGGTTTGTCCGGGATAGGCTTTTCGTTTGAAGAGAGCGAGAAGTGGCTTTCAGAGTTTTTGTTGTTTGACATCTCCGAAAAAAGCGTTCGTTCGGAAACGGAAGGTCTGGGGCTGGTTCAAAAACAGGCAGATGATGAAGCCATTACAAACAGTCAGGATGAAAAAGCCTTGCAGGAACGACAGCGGAAGATGCCCCAAGACCTGTCAACTCGGCTATATGTTTCGCTGGATGCAGCCAAGGTTCGAATAGAACCACGTTTCAAGAAAGGTGGAGTAGTTCCAGAACATGAAGATTGGCGCGATATGAAGGGCGGCTGTTGGTATCAGGCCTAACCAGTTCCCAAGATGCACCAGTCCAGACGATAAAAAATCAAAGCCGAACGGGATGGCACGGTGTTTCGCACCACACAGCATCAATATTTTTGCGATATTTGCCTGGCTGACCAATTTGGTAAGCTGCTTTGGGCTTATGGCTGCCAAAATTGGGTCGATCAAATCCCAGAGTTGGTTTTGTTTGCGATGGAGCACTTTGGATTTGGGATTTGGTCTCGCATCACTACTCAAACGCCACACAAATTGTCGATTGGTATCATACCGAAGAACATCTCAAGAAATTCGCGGATGCTGTGTTTCCTTCACTAGAAGAACGCCGAGATTGGCTGGAAACTGTAACCGAGATGCTCTGGCAGGGTCAGATCGAGGAAGTTATCCTGGCCTGTCAAAGTATTGAAACTTAACATCCACATGTCCTGCCAACCTGCCTGTATTTTGCAAACGACATCGAAAGAATGCGCTATAACCATTTCCTCGTCCACGGTTACTTGATTTGCAGTGGCACCATTGAAAGTGGATGCAAGCAGATCGTCACCCAACGATTGAAACGGTCTGGCGCTCAATGGACGGTAGCTGGCGCTGTCTGTCCACACTGCCAAAGCTCGCGTTGTTTGCTCAGTGGTAAGTGGAATTCTCTTTGTCAAAAATGCTCCAGCCTCCCCTTAGCTGCCTGACAACTTTTGATACTGTTGGCGAATTCAAAAAAGAGGATAATTGGCGAAATTCCTAGATTGCAAGGAGCAAACGATGAGCCTCGCTCCCCAACCCAGTTATCCAATTCCCGAAGACACGCAGCGCATAGCACGGGCAGCCTTTCCCAAGAGCAATTTGTACATACGCATGCGGGATGAGTTGGGCGAGATCTATCAAGATGCGAGTTTTGCAGAGTTGTTTCCGGGGCGAGGGCAGAAAGCGGAGTCGCCAGGACGTTTAGCCTGGGTAACAGTAATGCAGTACTCGGAAGGATTATCGGATCGGCAGGCAGCGGAGGCGGTGCGTGCGCGGATCGACTGGAAATATGTTTTGGGCCTGGAACTGGATGATCCGGGGTTTGATTATTCGGTGCTGAGTGAATTTCGAGAGCGTTTGGTCGCTGGACAGAAAGAACAGATGCTCCTCGATGAACTGCTGGGTCGCCTGAAGGAACTCAAGTTGCTGAAAGCGCGGGGACAGCAGCGGACCGATTCGACTCACATCTTGGGAGCCGTGCGTCAACTAAACCGGGTTGAAATTGTAGGTGAGGCAATGCGACACGCTTTGAACGAGCTATCGGAATTTGCGCCGGAATGGGTCAAGGAGATTGCCAAGCCGGAATGGTTTACCCGTTATGGGAGGCGCTTTGAACAAATGCGTTTACCGAAGGAACAGACAGAACGGGACGCCTTGTTGGTGACGATTGGTGAAGATGGAGCATATTTGCTGGAGACTGTGCGAACGGCCGTTGAGAATTCAACACAATCTTCGACGATAGTGCAACTGCAGGAATTGCCTGGCGTAGAGTTCCTACGACGGATGTGGGTGCAGCAATACTGGACGGAAGTGAAAGAAGACGGCGGCGCGCATTTGCATCTACGCGGCGACGACAACCAACCGCCGGGAGCCCTGCGTTTGCATTCTCCGTATGATGATAACGTGCGCTACAGCGCCAAACGGGAAAAGGGCTGGGTGGGATACAAAATCCAACTCAGCGAAACCAGTGCCGTGGACGAGGTGCACTTGATTACCCAACTGACCACAACCCTGGCGACCGAGAGCGACATGGCAGCGCTGGAAAAGGTGCATCGCAGCTTGAAGCAGAAAGATTTATTGCCAGATGAACATCTGTTGGATGCCGGATATGTGGATGCCGAGTCGTTGGTGTTTTCCAAACGCGACTTCGGGGTGACCATTTGCTCTCCAGTGCGAGAGAAGGTCAGTTGGCAAGCGAAGGCTGGGAAGGGCTTTGATCTGGCCAACTTTCAGATCGATTGGGAGAAACAGGTGGTCACTTGTCCCAAGGGACAGACATCGGCTCAATGGTGTGAACGACATTCGGAAAAGCGCAAACCGGCTATTCAGGTGCGATTCTCACCTTCCGTTTGTCGCACTTGTGCTTACCATACTCAATGCACACTAGCTAAAAGCGGAGTACACACTATCACCTTCTTGCCACAGGAACAACATGTCGCCCTACAACAAGTCCGCAAGGAACAAAGCACCCAACCCTTTTGGAAAAAATATGCCCAACGCTCTGGAGTTGAGGGAACTTTTTCGCAAGCGGTTCGCGACTATGAACTCCGCTGCGCCCGTTACATCGGGTTAGCAAAGACCAATTTGCAGATGACTGCAACGGCCACTGCGATCAACCTCCATCGGCTCTTTGACTGGTGGCTGCATCGGCCCAGGGCCCAAACCAGAACTTCTGCTTTTGCAAAACTAGCTCCGTCCCCAGCCCTCTTGGCACCAGCTTGTGGCGCAGCTTGAATTCGCCAACAGTATCAACTTTTGCGTGCACACAGTTGAGTTCAGAAGATTGAGCGGAAGCAAATCATAGAGCTCAACTTTCATCCACTGGACAAAGAACAGAAAGCCAAAAATCGGGCAATTTCTAAAGGATGGATATTGATCGAGAATCATCCCCAAATTGAAAATCTTTCGCATGTTGAGCCATCAATTCAAAATTTGAACCGTTTTCAACAAGCTTTGGAAAAAAGTTTTCCTATTCAAACGGTCTTTTGCTTCTTGCACTTCTGGACTCGACAATTTTTGCCCCCAATTTGGAATTGCTGGTTTTGAGCGAACGCTATCGCAATCGCCGAAAACGCTAGCGTGCGTTTCAACCTAAAAGCTGCCATCTACAATTTGGAACTCAATACAGCCAGCTAATCCTAATAGAGCCACAAGGCTTTGGATATCTGATAACCGTGGTCGAGAATTAATTCGAACCGGTTTTTCTACTTTTTTTTTGATATGCCTTATCCCGTTCTTCCGCATCCGGATAAAAATATGTCTGCACAGTTCCATCCGGACCGGTTTCCGTCCACCCTAATGGTGGCTCTTCAGTGCTCTCTTTAGTAAGCGCTAACAAAAATCGAACATTTCGACGTCGCTCTAATTCGGGGAGATTGATCAAAATTTCGAAAAGCTGAACAAAATTGGGGTCTTGGTCGCAGAATTCTTTAAACCGTTCAGCGCGCTGTTGATCATCGTTCAATGCCAGCCAGCCAGCTGCTGTGTAAACATCCACTTTCGGGACATCGAAATATTGGGCTAATGCAGCCAATAGCTGATGGCTGGGTCTTTTTCTACCGGTCAAAACTTCAGATAAATAAGATGGCGCGACTTCAATCGCAATAGAAACTTGCCGCAAAGACACTTTATGTTCTTTGGCAAGTTTTTTTATATAGAGCGATAAGTCTGACGAATTTGTCGGGGTAGATTGTTTACGCATAATAAAATCCCTGCTTGATTTTTACAAACACATGAAGTAAAATTCGTCTACTTGCGAAATAAATGACGGCTAAAAATTAACATTGGGCGTCGACATATCCAATAGTAAAAATAATTTTCGCAGAAACGGAGAAACATCATGTCCACTACCGAAAACACAAATTACATTATCCTTACGCCTAAAGAAGCTGCTGAGAAATTGCGTTGTTCATCGGCGATGGTTCTGAAACTCAGCCGTACTGGGGAATTGCCCTGCGTGCGCTATGGCCGGAAGGTTGGCATTCTGGAAAGCGACCTGATCAAGTTTATCGAAGTCAGCCGCTACCCTAAGCCCCGGGCTTTGACGAATGCCCGCTAAACGGTATCGCGCTCATGGAGACGGGTCGATTACTGTAAGGAAGGGACGACCCAAACCATATCTTGCACAAGTCACAATGCGTGGCAATCGATTATCACAATCTTTTGCCACCAAAATCGAAGCGACACGTTGGATTCAGGACATTAATAACAAAAGCCGTTCGGTGGCCGATGTGGGGCTGCTGGCGGCATCCCTAGAGCAGGCAATCAACTTTTGGCTGGATTATGTTCAGATTACCAAAAGCGCCAAAACCTACCTGGGCTACAAGCGCGTCGCTGATAAATATATTATTCCACAAATCGGCAGGCAGCGCGTTTTTGAAGTCAAACCGCTGGATTTGCAAGAAATCCTGACGATCTACTCCAAAGAAGTCAGCGAGCGGGAACTGCTCTACATCTGGCAGACCGCCAGCAGCTTCTTTGGTTACCTGGTGACCCAGAGTGTTATCACACAAAACCTGGCAAAATTTGTCGCCAAGCCTCGGCAAAAGCAGAATACCAATGATTTTCGCTATCTTTCCAGGGATCAGGCTCACAAGCTGATCCAGGTGGCCGAGAAAAAAAACGACCCGCTGGTTGATTTGTACTACTTTCTGCTCTCAACCGGTATGCGCGAAGGCGAAGTTCTCGGTTTACGCTGGAACAATGTCGATTGGGATACGCGATCCATCATCGTGGTGGAGCAAGTCCAGTGGAAGGACCAAAAGCGCGAAGGCAAGGCCGGGTATGAGTTCCAGTCGCCGAAGACGGCGCGTTCCAAACGGCGTATCCCTATCGGTGCAGAAACCATCCGGAGGCTGCGCACCCAGCAGCGAAGGAATTCGGCATTCAAGCAATTCGCCAAGGACAAGTGGAAGGAGCACGATCTGGTGTTCCCATCCGAAGCAGGGACGCCGATGGAGCCGACCAACTTAATCCGCCGCTTCAAGGATTTACTCAAAGCCGCGGAATTGCCCAACGTTCGTATTCACGACCTGCGCCACACGCACGCCACATTGTTACTTTTGCGTGGCGTCCACCCGAAAGTGGTGAGCGAACGCCTCGGCCATGCCGACATTACCACCACCTTGAAAATCTACTCGCACGTTATCCCGACCTTGCAGGAAGTGGTGGCAGGCACCATCGAGAACATTCTCGAAAAGCTGCCGCAACAACAAGCTGATTTATCTGGTAAGGAACTGGAAACCTTCGAAAACGAGTTATAAATGCTCAGACAGGACAAAATGAAATGCAACCAAATCGCAACCAAACACAATTTCGCACCGAGAAAAATTCCGCTTATAACAATATCTGGGGGCCTGGTGTGTACCAGACCCCCAGATATGGGTGTGATCGACCAGGGACTTGAACCCTGAACCCACTGATTAAGAGTCAGTTGCTCTGCCATTGAGCTAGTCGACCGTCGAGCGGACGATATTATACACCAAAGGAGGGGCGTGTCAATGAGTTTTTAATAGGATTTAGGTATAATCGGGAGAATGTCTACTATTAAATTGCTTTTTTCACTTTTGGTGCTTGTTCTGCTGGCAGCTTGCGCCGGCGGAACGCAACCGCCCACCAGCCCGGATCCTGTTACTTCACCCACTGTCGCGATGACAGATACCCCGTCTGCTCCCACCGCTACTTCGGTTCCGATGGCGGCGCTTGTGAATGGTGATGGGATCACGATGGATGAGTTCAATGCTGAATTGGATCGTTACGAAAGCGCCATGACCAGCTTGAACAAAACCGTCGCAGAGAAGGATGCGGCGGTGGCTGTGCTCGATGATTTGATCGCCCAAACGCTGCTGGCCCAGGGTGCGCGACAGGCCGGGTTCAGCGTCGATGCCGCTGCCATCCAAACGCGGATCGATAAACTGGCGGGCGAATTGGGCGGGGCGGAGCAACTTTCAGCGTGGCTACAGGCGCATAGTTACAGCGACGAAAGTTTCAGGGCGGCGTTGAAGCGGGCGGTGGAAGCGGCCTGGATGCGTGACAAAATCATTTCCGCAGTGCCGAATACAGCGGCACAGGTACACGTCCGCCAGATTTTGCTCTATAATCAAGAAGCAGCGGATAATTACCTGGTGCAGCTTAAAGAAGGTGCAGATTTTGATGAGCTTGCTTCTCAGGTTGACCCGGTAACGCGCGGCGATTTGGGTTGGTTCCCACAGGGATATTTGCTTGAACCGACAGTAGAAGAGGCTGCTTTTGCGCTGCAAGTTGGGCAGAACAGTGAAGTGATAGCGAGTAGTGTTGGGTTTCATATTATTAAAGTGATCGAAACCCAGCCCGATAGGTTGCTTTCACCCGATGTGTTGCTTTCAATGCAGAATCGGGCGCTGTCTGATTGGGTGACGAACCAACGACAGCAAGGTAAGATTGTTTTAGCCCCTTAGATTGGAGATGTAACTTATGTTTCGCGGTGGAAAATCGAAACCGGCCAAAAAAGGCAAGAAATCGAATGTCCCGAATAAAACCTGGGATATTTTGACTTTGGTAATGATTGTGTTAACGTTAGTGTTGTGCAGCATCTTTGCGATGATTCTTGCGAATCCATATTCTGGTCTGAATCCGTTCCCGCCTTTCACTGCTGTTCCAACCCTGAATCTGCCCAGCCCAACTGCTACTTTGATGCCGCTGCCCGCCACCTGGACGCCCACACCGACGGTTGAGCCCACCGGCACCAATACGCCACGCCCAACGATTACGTTGGAACCTACTTATACGGCTTTTGTGGCAACTTCGGGGGCCAGCCCAACGAATACCCCTAAACCCACTGTTACCCCGCGCCCAACCGGGGTGCCATATGTTTCCACTGTTTCGGCATTGGATAGTGCTACGTATCGCCCCGATACTGACTGCACCTGGTCGGGTGTGGCTGGACAGGTGTTGGATGCGAACAACAGCCCGGTGATTGGCCTGATTGTTAAGCTGGGCGGTTACCTGCCAAGCAAAACCATTTACCCTGAGCAGGTGAAGATTTCGGGGGTTGTGCCCACTTACGGGCCTAGCGGTTTTGAATTCCCGCTGGAAATTGCCCCCGAAGCTTCTAAAAATACGCTCTGGATCCAGCTTTTTGACCAGTCCGGGTCACCCATCTCTGACCAGATTAAGTTGATTACTTATAAAGATTGCAATAAGAACCTGGTTTTTGTGAGATTCAAAGCTAAATAGCCTGAGAATATAAAAAAGCGGCGATCACCCCAAAAGGTGGTCGCCGCTTTTTTATGGGTGATATCTTATGGTACGGCTACATTCCAATGGGTGTAGCTGGGCAGGCGGGCATGGACGGCATCTTCGAAAAGTTCGCGCAGGCGGCTGGTCACAGGGCCCATGACACCCGCACCAATCGGGCGGAAATCGACTTTGGTCACGGCAGTAAGTTGCGCGGCGGTGCCGGTCATGAAGAATTCTTCGCAGATGAAAACTTCCGAGCGGTCTATGGAGCGTTCAACAATCTTCAGGCCAAGTTCATTTTGGGCCAATTCCATGATGGAGCGGCGGGTAATACCCTCCAGGATATTATCTGTCACCGGGGGGGTGATCAGGACCCCATCGCGCAGCATGAAGACATTCATGGCAGAGCCTTCGACAACGTGGCCAGCCTGGTCGAGCAGCAGGGCTTCATCGAAGCCGGCGCGATTGGCGTCGGTTTTTGCCAGCGCCGAGCTGGCATACGCGCCGCTGATTTTGCCACGCGCAGGGATGGTGTTGTCATCCACACGCCGCCAGGATGAGACGGTGACATGGGCGTTGGTATCGTTTTTGACATAGCGGTCAAAGGGTATGGCGAAGATCGTCAACTCGTCACGCAAGTCGTGCAGGCGCACGCCAATGCCTTCGTCAGCTTTGTAGATGAGCGGGCGAATGTAGATATCGCGGTGGTAATTGTCGGCCTGGAGAAGTTCGAGGGTGATCTGTGTCAGGGATGCGGGAGTCTGCCCAATATCCATGCACATCATTTTGGCCGAATTTAGCAGGCGGCGGAAGTGGTCTTGCGGGCGAAAAACGAAAAGTTTTTGCTGTTCATCATTCCAGTAACCGCGTAGACCGCCAAAAACCGCTGTGCCATAGTTCAAACCGTGTGTGGCAACTCCGATATGAGCATCGCTGTATGGAACAATTTTGCCCTCAAAATAGGCATGGAGTGGGAGTGAACCTGCCATAACAAACACCTCTGATGAATATAGGATAGGAAAATAGCCCCTCGCGATGGCATTATACCAAACCGGCTTACTCGAAATGGATATTTGCCCCAAATGGTATTTTGAAACGGATGTGTGTGGCAGGCAAAGGGCGCACCTGTATTGATTATGCCGAACCTGCCCGGATAGCAGCAAAAAGGCTTTTTCCTGGGCTGCCGTCCAGGAAAAAGCCTTTGGAGCAATTGAATGAGCAGTGATCGTGACAGGCTTGTAAGTTTAGCCCACCATCCCCTTTTTTACAGTGTGATACAGGCTTTCGGCCTTCATCTCTTCCAGGCTGAAACACGGCGCTTCGAGATGGTTGGCAAGCTGCTGCGCCAGGCCCTGGTCGAAAGCAGCGTGCTCCATGTTGATGACGATAGAACGCACTTTTTGAGCCGCGATAAAATCGGCGAAATGGTAAGACTCTTCTTGTGGGGGCAGTGCGCCAACTGAAACATTGCCCGCGCCGTCGGTTAGCACAATCAGCAGCGGCTGGACATCAGGATGGGTGTGCTTTTCACGCACCAGCACATCGGTGGCCATCAGCAATCCCGCTGAAAGTGGGGTTTTTCCACCTACGGGGATGTCTACCAGCGCGCGTTGGGCCAGTTGCACGCTGTTGGTGGGAGGCAGCACCAACGTGGCGCGATCTTTCTGGAAAACAATCAACCCGACGCGGTCGCGGCGCTGGTAGGCATCATTCAAGAGCGAAAGGATCGCGCCTTTGGTGGCATTCATACGCTCGGCTACCGCCATCGACCAGGAGGCATCCACCAGGAAGAGCACCAGGTTGGCCATGCGTTTGACGCGCACTTTGCGCTGCAAATCGGTCTTTTCGATGGCGAAAGCGACGTGTTTGCGGTGTTCCTCGCGGCGGCTCTGGAAGGGCGCAGCAGCACGCAGGGTGGCATCGAAGGCGATATCGGTGGTGTTGCCGTTGGCCGGGCGCGCCATGATGTACCGTCCGCGTTTGCGGTCAGTGCGTGTGCGCGAGCGGCGTCCAGCCTGTTTGCGGGTGAGCTTATCGAGCGGGGTATCGAGCTTACGCGGGGCAAAAACTTCGCCCGTCTTGACTTTTTGCCCGCCATCCCACCAATTTGCGTTCTGGGAGGCGAACACGTCCTGACGGGCGGGTTCCGTGGTACCGGGTTGGGTATCGTCCTGGGCTTTATCCTCGACTACCGACTTTTTTTTTCCTCGCCTTTTTGCGGTTCATCAGACGGGGTGGATTCTGCCTCGTCTGGAACCGATTGCCCAACCAGGTTTTCGATACGTTCCTGGAGCTGGTTAACTGTCATTTCAGCCTGGTGGAATGGCCCACGCTTGATGCGGTGCGGCAAGGCCAGTTCGGCAGCCAGGGCAATGTCGTGATCGGTGATGGAGGTGCGGCCTTCAAAGGCAGCCTGGGCGCGGGCGGCTTTGAGAATGACCAGGTCGGCACGATGCCCATCGACATTGAGGGAAGCTGTCAGGGCGGCGATGGAGAGCAAATCGCGGCGCGAATATTTCACCTGTCCGACCAGTTTCCGGGCCTGTTCGATGCGGCGGGAGAGTTCCTGTTCGCTTTCGGCAAATGATTTGCGGAAGGCTTCGGGGTCGGCTTCAAAGGCGATGTTGCGTTCCATGATGGCAACGCGCTCACGTGCATCGCGGATGCCGGTGATGTCCACCGAAAATGCGAAGCGGTCGAGAAGCTGCGGGCGCAGGTCGCCTTCTTCGGGGTTCATGGTGCCAACCAGGATGAAGCGCGCCGGATGGCTGAAGGAAATGCCTTCACGCTCGACGATGTTCATACCCATCGCAGCCGAATCCAGCAAAACGTCGACAACGTGGTCATCCAACAGGTTGACTTCGTCGATATAGAGCATCCCGCGATTGGCAGAGGCCAGCACGCCCGGTTCGAAGTGGCGCTCACCCTTCTGGATAGCCTGTTCGATGTCGAGGGTGCCAACCACGCGGTCTTCGGTGGCCGAAACCGGCAGGTTGACGAAGGGCGTCAGGCGGGTTTCAACGGGCAATTCCTGTTTGGAACCGGCGGCGCGTTCTTTACACTCGGTGCACCAGGTGTTGAGATGTTCAGGATCGCAGCCAAAGCGGCAGTTGTGCACAACTTTGACTTTGGGCAGCAAGGCTGCCAGGCCGCGCGCGGCGGTGCTTTTAGCGGTACCGCGCTCACCGCGAATGAGTACGCCGCCCACACGGGTATCAACGGCGTTCAGGATAAGGGCGCGGAGCATCCGCTCCTGGCCCACGATAGCTGTAAATGGGAAAATGGTTGGCATGGTTGTTCCTCGGCTGTCGATTATACCCTTTGGATGTCAGCTTTGCAAAACTTGTCTGCACCAACTAGCAGTTTCAAGCTTGAAACCAATGTCTTTTGCGTTCACTTACCGTTGCGGGCGGTGCAAGGGCAAGTGCCGTGATGCCAAGTTATGATTTTCTCTTAAGGATTTGATGAACAAACGAGCGATGCATTAGCTCGTGAGATTTGGGTGTGAATACGCATCCGTATAATGAAAGTGCATCTTATTGCCAGGGTATACCGATGATAATGTGTGCTTTTGGGATCAGAAAACGTTATAATTTTGTTTGTAACCCATGGAAGTTGTAATTATCACTGAAGGAAAAAAAGCTATGAAACTGGCAGAAGCTTTGGTTTTGCGAGCAGACAAGAAAAAACGAATTGAACAACTTAAACAACGAATTCTTCGCAATGCGAAAGTTCAAGAAGGTCAAAAACCTGCTGAGGATCCTGAAATATTGGTCAAGGAAATGGAGAAGATTTCAGGGGAATTACTTGTGCTTATTCAACGGATCAATAAAACAAATACCAGCACCGAATTTGACACAGGCGCTTCCCTGGCTGATGCAATTGCCAGTCGTGACATCCTGGTCTTGAAAAACTCCATTTACCGAGACCTGGCCCAGGTTGCCACAATCACCCAGGATATTCGAACAAAATCAGAAGTGAAATTCATGGGAACAGTAAAAGTTCCGCAAATCCAGGCACGGGCAGATGAACTGGCCAAAGAGCATCGTGAACTTGACACGAGGATACAAGAGTTGAACTGGAAAACTGAGTTGCTGTAAAAATTGAGTTGGTAGCTATCTTGCGCGGGTGAGCACGACCCCCACCAACTGGGGCAATAGTTGGTACCGGTAGGCGCTTGGGGCAGCGCCCTGTGGGTTCGATCCCCATGTATACAGTGTATGCCCAGAATTGTTACAGGCGTACAGGGTAATGTAAAAGTTACTACCGTGTGCTAACGTGCCAGGATGGCGAGGGTGGGTCTGGGGATTTTAGACGCAGTTGAAAAATTGCGTCTGGTTTATGTTGCACCAGAAACACCCCGCATCAGCGGGGTGTTTTGTTTGATTGTGCCATCAATTTTTTAGGGAATACTCCCAGTAAAATTCAACTTTGCAGGATTTCCCACTCCCTGAGCTTGTCATCCATCTCATGCTGGATGCGCTCGTATTCTTTGCCAAGCTGGGCCACTTTGCCGGGGTCGCCAGGCGGATTTTCGAGCTTGAAGCCGATTTCGGCCAGGCTGGTTTCGAGCGCAGTGATCTGGTTTTCCAACTCTTGGAGTTGGGCCTTTTTGCGGCGCTCTTCCTTGTTGCTGGCGGAGGTTTCCTGGCGGCGGGTTTTATCTGAAACCGGGAGATTTCGCAGCCCGGATTCGGTTTCGGCAGCGGCCAGCGCAGCCAGGCGCTCGCGCTCTTCTTTGCGCTGGGAATAGGTGCCCCGGAAAATGGTCAGGGTGGACTCGTCTGGCAGGATTTCCCAGATCTGGGTGGCGAGAGCATCCACCAGGTAGCGATCGTGGGTGACGAGCAAGATGGTTCCGGCGTAGGCTTCCAGCACCTGCTCCAGGATTTCCTGCGAGGGGATGTCGAGGTGGTTGGTGGGTTCGTCGAGCAGCAGCAGGTTGGTGTCTTCCAGGGCCAGTTTGGCCAGGGCCAGGCGCCCACGCTCGCCGCCGGAGAGCACTTCCACTTTTTTGAAGGCATCGTCGCCGCTAAACAGGAATTTGCCCAGGTACTGGCGCGCATCGGCGGGCAGCATGTTGGGCGCAGCAGTTTGGATTTCTTCGATGAGTGTGTTCTGCGGGTTGAGTCCCTCGTGGGCCTGGGCAAAATAGCCAATGTGCAGCGATGCGCCCAGGAGAACTTCGCCGCCGCGCGGCGCAAGCTGCCCAAGGATGGTTTTCAGGAAAGTGCTTTTGCCCGCGCCGTTGGGGCCAATCAAGGCGGCGCAATCGGTGCGGCGCAGTTCAATATCGGGGGTGGAAAAGAGATATTTATCCGGCCAGCCCACTTCCAGGTCGCGTGAGCGGATGACGAGATCGCCAGAGCGGCGTTCAGCCCGCAGGTGCAGGTGCAGCTGCGGCGGGCGAATATCCGGCAGGCGCAGGGCGCGCACCCGTTTTTCGGCTTCTTCCACGCTGAAAGAACTGGTGCTGGTACCCTGCCAATCGGCGCGATTGGTGAGAACCAACCAGTTGGTGTTGAGCACAATCTCAAGCCCATATTGTTCGATAGCCTGGATCAGGCGCGTGACGCGTTTGAGTTTGCCCTTGGCCTGGAGGGTATTCTGCCCAGAGATGTTCTTCTTGATGTATTCGACTTCTTTGACCAGTTTCTCTTTTTCGCTGTCGAAGACTTCCTGGCGGCGTTCCCAGCGTTCCTGGCGCTGCGTCAGGTAGTGACTGTAGTTACCGTGGTATTCTTCCACACCAGCGGCGGTCATCTCAAGGATGCCGTTGGCGGCGTGGTCAAGGAAGTAGCGGTCGTGCGAGACGATGACGGCAGCGCCCTCCCACTGCGAGAGGTAGCCTTCCAGCCATTCGACGGCGGCGATGTCGAGGTGGTTGGTCGGTTCGTCGAGCAGGAGCAGGTCGGGGTCTGAGAGCAGCAGGCGCGAGAGAAAAGCGCGGGTGCGCTGTCCGCCGGAGAGGTGGTCGAGGCTGAGGCTGTAGTCTGTTTCTTCAAAACCGAGGCCGGTCAGCACCTGGCGGATGCGTGTTTGGTAGGTGTAGCCGCCCCGGCGCTCGAAATCATGCTGGAGCTGGCCATAGCGCTCCAGGATTTGCTCATCGCCCCCGGCCATTTGGTGCTCCAACTCGTTGAGCGATTCTTGCTGCTGGATAAGTTCAGCAAAGACGGATTCGCAGGCCTCCCAGAGCGTACCGCTCATCTGGAAGTCGGCTTCCTGCGGCAGGTAGCCGATGCGCGCGCCCCTGGCTTTGTGGAAGGTGCCCGAGGAGGCTTCATCTTCCCCGGCCAGGATGCGCAGCAAGGTGGTTTTGCCAATGCCGTTTGGCCCGACAATGCCCAGCCGGGCGCCTTTGGAAACGCCAAACGTGATCCCGCTGAAGATATCGCGGTGTCCGTAAGATTTTGTGAGTGCTGATACGGTGATGATTGACAAAGAAAAGTCCGAAAGTGGATTTTGCCCGATGGCGATAACTGCCTGGCCCTCACCCTCCGCCCTCCCCCGGTGGGGGAGGGGACTGGATAACTGGTTATTGGGTTTCCCCTCTCCCACCGGGAGAGGGGTTAGGGGTGAGGGAAATGGCGCGAATATAGCCGCGCCTGGGCAGTTTAGCCGTAGCGGGGGAATTATAGCCCGAAACCAGGCAAAAAATTAGTCACAGGGATGCAGAGTGGGCGGAGAAATCTCAAAAAATCTGCGTTTCTCTGTGTCTCTTTGGCTAATACCTACCGCGCAATCTGGTAGTTTGGCGCTTCCTTCGTGATAACTACATCGTGCGGGTGACTCTCGATCAGCCCGGCGTTGGTAATTTTGATCAGGCGGGTTTTGGTGCGCAGGTCATCCAGGCTGGCAGCCCCGGCGTAGCCCATGCCCGAGCGCAGGCCGCCGACCAGCTGGTAGACAAAGTCGCGCAGCAGGCCTTTGTACGGAACACGCCCTTCGATGCCTTCCGGCACCAGTTTAGATGGCCCGCCCTGCCCCGAGCCGTAGCGGTCTTTGCCGTAGCCTTGCATCGCGCCCATCGAACCCATGCCACGATATTCCTTGAAACGGCGACCCTCGAAGATGATCAGGTCGCCAGGCGACTCCTCCAGCCCGGCCAGCAGGCTGCCGAGCATGACCGTATCGGCCCCGGCCACCATCGCCTTGACGATGTCGCCGCTGTATTTAATGCCGCCATCGCCGATAACAGGGATTCCGAGCCGGTGGGCTTCCTGCGCGCACTCGTAGATGGCGCTCAACTGCGGCATCCCGGCCCCGGCTACGATGCGAGTGGTACAGATTGAGCCAGCGCCCACACCCACTTTAACAGCATCCGCCCCGGCTTCGATCAGCGCCCGCGTGCCTTCGCGGGTGACCACATTCCCGGCGATGATCGGCAGTTTGGGGTGCAGCGCGCGGATGCGCTGGATGGCGTTGAGCACACCCTTGCTGTGGCCGTGGGCCGTGTCGATGGTAATAACATCCACCCCGGCATCCACCAGCCCGCCGACGCGCGATTCCAGGTCGCCGCCCACACCCACAGCGGCCCCCACTCTCAGACGGCTGCGCTCATCCAGCGCCGCCAGTGGATGCTCGATACCGGTCAAAATATCTTTAACGGTCAGCAGCCCCTTCAGGTGGCCACTTACATCCACCAGCAGCAGTTTTTCAATGCGATGTTTCTGCAAAAGCGCCTTCGCATCCGCGTTGGAAATCCCCACCGGGGCCGTCACCAGTCGCTCGCGGGGCGTCATAAACGCACTGATGGGCTGTCCATAATCCGATTTTTCCACAAAACGGATGTCGCGGTTGGTCAGGATGCCCGTCAGCGTGCCATCGCGACCCACAATCGGCACGCCCGAAATCTTATAGTGCGCCATAATATCTTCAGCCTGTTGCAGCGTAGCATCCGGCGGCAGCGTCACCGGGTCGCTGATCATCCCAGCCTGCGAGCGTTTCACCTTATCCACCTCCGCCGCCTGCTGTTCCGGCGACATATTGCGGTGGATGATGCCCAGCCCGCCCTCGCGCGCCAGCGCAATTGCCAGCCGCGCTTCAGATACGGTATCCATCGCCGCCGAAAGCACCGGGATATTCAGCGTAATCTCGCGCGTCAAATGCGCCTTCACTTCCACCTGCGAAGGCAGCACCTCGCTGTAGCCTGGCAGCAGCAGCACATCGTCAAACGTCAGCATTTCGCGCGAATTTTCAAACAAATCTTCGTTCATTCTTATCCTTTCATAAAAACTTGGGTAAATTTCGCCTGATTTTACATCAATTGTCTGTACAAACTCGTAGCGCAACCTGGCAATTTGCGTTACAACCCCACCCCACCCAAAAGCGTATTCCATATTAAAATCCAACCACAAGGAGTTTCCCATGAACGATCGTCCCGGATGTCTCTCAGGCTTGCTCAAACTCTTCCTCATCGACACCATCTTCGACTTTGCCCAGCGCAAATTCGGCTTTGGGCGCGGCGGCTGCTGCGGCTGTGGCTGCGGCTTCATCCTGCTCATCTTCTCCTGCATCGCCACCATCTCCGTTATCTTCGGCACCAACTGGGGCCAATTCAACTTATAAATGCGACGGATCCTGCTTCCCGGCCTGCTGATCGCGCTTTTTTGGTGGATGTCTGCATCCGCGCCTGCCTCCGCACAGGGAGATATTCCCACGCCCACGCAGGCATCCACCGCACCAGCCGAAACACAGCCGCCCCCCAGCCTGCCCGCCGACAAACCGGGCATCAGCTCCCCGCAGCCGGGCGACGAACTCCAGGGAGTAGTCAACATCCTGGGCATGGTTCCCGCTAACGGGGTACTCTCCATCAACCTATCCTTTTCCTACACAGCCGACACCACCGACACCTGGTACCCCATCCCCATGGCCGCCCAACCCGCCATCGATGGCATCCTCGCCACCTGGGACACCAGCACAGTGACCGATGGCTACTACAACCTGCGCCTGCGCATCTCCATGAACGATGGCGTACTCCAACGCACCATCGAAAACCTGCGCATCCGCAACTACAGTTCGCTAGACACACCCACCCCCCAGCCGAGCGCCACCCGCACCGAAACCCCACCCGCCACGCAGACACCCGTCCCGCCCACAGCCACCATTGCGGCCTCGCCCACCATCGTTCCCACGCCCACACGCCTGCCTGCCAACCCCGCCACCATCACAACCCAATCCATCTGGCTCAGCCTCGGGCAGGGCGCGCTGGTCGTCCTGGCCGCCTTCACCGTTTTTGGCCTGCTGCTAGCCCTCAGCCAAAAACTCCGCACCTAAGCACTACCCCATGACCCGCCCCCGCGCAGCCACCGCCATCCTTCGTGACGATCACATCTTGATGATCCGCCACATCTTCGAAGGCCGTGATTTTTGGACACTTCCCGGCGGCGGCCTCGAACCCGGCGAAACCTACGAACAAGCCGCCATCCGCGAGACGCTGGAAGAAGCCGGGCTGGCGGTGCAAATCGTCCGATTTTTGTATGAACGTCCCTATCGCGCCGGACAAGAACAAGTTTTCCTGGCCGAGATCATCGGCGAGCAAATCCCCATCCCCGGCATCGACCCCGAAATCCCGCTTGATAACCAGTGGATTTGCGAAGTCCGCTGGCACCCGCTTGAATCGATGAAAGACGACCGGCAGGTAAAACTCGTCATCCAGGCGCTCCATGACCTATGACCTTCGACCTTTGACCGCATCTGACCGCCCCTGGCTGCGCCGCTTCATCACCGAACACTGGGGCGCAGAACTGATCATTATCCACGGCGAACAGCTCGCCCCCGCTGAACACCCCGGTTTCGCCGCTTTCGATGGGAATGAAATCATTGGCCTGGTCACATACGCCATTCGCGGCGACGAATGCGAAATTCTCAGCCTCGACAGCCTGCGCGAAAGCCAGGGAATCGGCACAAGCCTGATAAAATCTGTCCGCGAAATTGCGCTCAAAAACGGCTGCCGCCGCTTGTGCCTGAGCACCACCAACGACAACCTCAACGCCCTGCGCTTCTACCAAAAACGTGGCTTTGAACTGGTCGCCATTCGCCGCCGCGCCGTTGAAGAATCGCGCAAACTCAAGCCATCCATCCCACTGCTCGGCGAGTTCGGCATCCCTCTCCGCGATGAAATCGAATTAGAAATGCCTCTATCGTACACCGAACACACGGGCTAACAATAAAAATGGATAGAACAAGAAAATATAAAAAATCGTATTCGTCCGTGTAATCCGTCAAATCCGTGTTCAAAAGAATTTTATGACCTTCCCGTTTTCCCTCTTCCAATCCCAATCCATGACTGAAAACCTGCCCTATCTGCTCGTTGGCCTCGGCAACCCTGGCCGCGAATACGCTGATACCCGCCACAACATCGGCTTTATGCTCATCGACCGCATCACCATCCGCCTGAACGCGCGTGGGATGAAAGTGCAGTCGAAAGCGATTGTCATTACCGCCCAATACGAAGGCCAAAAACTCATCCTCGCCAAACCGCAGACCTACATGAATCTCTCCGGCCAGGCTGTGCAGGGCTTAATCAACTTTTACAAAGTGCCGCTCGATCATGTATTGGTAGCCCATGACGATCTTGATTTGCCGTTTTGCACCATCCGCATGCGCCCAGGCGGTGGAGCGGGCGGACAAAAAGGCGTCAAATCCACCATCGAGCAGCTCGGCACCCCCGATTTTGCGCGCCTGCGCCTCGGCATCGACCGTCCGCCCGGACGGATGGACGCCGCTGCCTACGTCCTGCAATCCTTCACCCAAAAAGAGTTGATGGATGTCTCTGAAACCCTCGACCGGGCCGCCGATGCCGCCCTGACCTTTGTCCGCGAGGGCCTGAACGTGGCAATGAATAAGTTTAATGGGGACGCGGGCAAACAAGCCGACAAGTAGGCGGGCAGAATAACGGCTCGTTTTTATCACCAGCTGCGCTATCTTGGCAGTTAAAAAGCTGACTTTATGAAAACCCTGGGGGATCAAGAACAGGCTGTCATTATGGGCCCATTCTGTGCTATGCTTTTAATAACAGCTTTGTGCAATTACTCACATGCAGCTAAAAGCCACCCGTTTTCGCCCTGAGCGGTACGTTGCAGGGCGGGTGTGAGGAAACACGAATCCCTAATTCTTTCATGATCCGATCAAACCCAGGTGTCTTGTGGACATCATAACGGTTTACTTCTTCTACGGTCTATCCTTCTTCAGCATGGGGTTGGCTGTATTGCTGGAAGTAGACCGTTCTTCAAAATTGGATTTTGCCCGCGCACTGGCTCCCCTGGCAGCATTTGGGCTGATCCACGGCAGCCATGAGTGGCTGGAAATGTTCCTGCTGATCCATACAGATTTCAAACTGTCGGAGTATTATCAGTTTGTCGCTCCAGTGCGCATTATCTTGCTGGCGGCTTCCTTCTTCTGCCTGATCTCTTTTGGCGCGCGCCTGATTGTGGGGCCAAAACGCAACGCACTGCACTGGAAACTATTGATGACAATCGCCATAATCTGGGCGGCGGGCTTAACCTGGGTTTTTTCAACCGAACCCCAGCCGGTTGCCCTGGTAGCGGCAGATGTCTATACCCGTTATTCACTCGCCATCCCCGGCGCAGCGCTGGCAGCCTGGGGCCTGGTACTCCAGCGGCATCACTTTTTCGGCCTGGGGATGGAGAGAATCGGCTACGATGTTGTCATCGCGGCAATTGCTTTTGGCCTGTATGGCGGAGTGGGCCAGCTTTTTGTTGCACCCAGCCCAATTTTCCCCTCAAATTACCTGAATGCCCCAGTTTTCCAGGCCTGGACAGGTTTCCCGATCCAATTTTTCCGCACAATGATGGCATGCACCATTGCCATCTTTATCATTCGCTCGTTGCGAGCCTTTGAAGAGGAGAACCGCGCCCAAATCGAGAGCATGCGCGAAGCACAATTGGCCGAACGCAAACGGATGGAGGAAGTGCGCGTGGAGTTGCTACGCCGAACCGTGCGCGCGCAGGAATCTGAACGGCAACGGATCGCCCGTGAATTGCACGATGAGCTCGGCCAAACGCTGACCGCCATTGGCCTGGGGCTGCGTGCGATTGTCAGTAATGCGGCGTCAAAACCCGAAAAAGTGGAAAAACAGGCCCAAAAGCTGGAAACGCTGGTAGATGGCGGCCTGTCTGGGCTGCAAAACTTGATCATGGGATTGCATCCGCCACAGTTGGATGATTTCGGGCTGGTATCGGCCTTGCGCTGGTATGCGCGCGAAATCGAGGGTCATACCAGGCTGGCTGTGGAGGTAACCTGCCAGGGGGCAGAGCGCGAGCTTGCGGTGGATGTCCGCATTGTGTTGTACCGCATCTGCCAGGAGGCCATCAGCAATATTCTTCGTCATGCCCAAATTGGACAAGCCCGAGTAGATGTCATTTTCCTGGAAAACGAGGTCAATATCCGCATTGAAGATGATGGCTGTGGATTTGACGTGAACAAAACCCTGGAAACCCCGCAGGCCCCAAGCTGGGGCTTGCGGGGGATGATCGAACGCGCCGCGCTGGTGGGCGGGAACTGCCAGGTTTTTTCGGAACCTGGAAGAGGCACATTGATCGAGGTCAGTGTGCCCTGCAAAGAAGGCCAGAATGTCGAAAATTCACCTGTTGCTGATAGATGATCATGCCGTGGTGCGCGGTGGGCTGCGGATGCTGTTGGAGAACGAGGATGATATGGAAATCATCGGCGAGGCCAGCAGCGGGCTGGCAGCGCTGCAACTGGCCGCCCAACTCGCACCAGACGTGGTGATTATGGACATCAGCTTGCCGGATATTTCTGGCATCGAAGCCACCCGGCGGCTGAAAGAAACGCACCCCCAAATAGGTGTAGTCGCGCTCACCATTCACGAAGACCAGCAATATTTTTTTGAGATGCTGAAGGTGGGTGCGTCGGCATATGTGCCCAAACGCGCTGCCCCTGATGATTTGTTGACAGCCATCCGCACAGTGGCGCGCGGCAATGTGTATATTTTCCCATCGCTGGCGAACCTGCTGGTGGAGGATTTCCTTGCGCGCGCCGATGAAGATGGGCACCAAAATGCCCTGGGGGACCTGACTTCACGTGAGCAGGAGGTGCTGGCACTGCTGGCACAGGGGAAAACGAACGATGATATCGCCGATGCGCTGGTCATCAGCCGGCATACCGTTGCGCGTCACCGCGAAAATTTGATGTCGAAGCTCGGCCTGCACAATCGTAGTGAACTGGTAAAGTTTGCCATCCGCAAAGGGCTGATCAAACCCTGATAGGGTGAATACACTATAAAAAGATGTTCCAGACCACCTATTGCCGGGTGGTCTGTTATTTTTGTATGCTTTAAGTAGGAAACTGAAATTCACCAGACCAGAAAGGAGGTCGCTATGATGCTCAAAACCCCACTTATCGCTGTATTTTGGTTCTTTGCCCTTGGGCTGCCTGCCGCCATTCTTGCAATCGCCGGTGCTGCCTACATTGACCTGCATTTGACCCAGATTTTTGCGTACCTCGCCAGCCTGGAATTAGCTACAACTGTTGGCCGGATCGGATGGGCCGCTGAAGCTTCCCAACGCCTGCCAGAACTGGCCGGGATGGTCATTGGAATGGTGGTAATCTGCACCATCTATCTCTTTGTGCGCAAACCAGCCGAGATGGAATACTCATCAGCAGATTAAGTTAGCCAATAATGCAAAACCGCCTCGTAATGAGGCGGTTTTGTCAAGAAACAGTGGCAGCCCGCTTCGCAATCCTTCTTGTCATAGTATCGGAATATTGCTAAATTCTATTAATTTCTGTGCTTGTTTTTTAATTTCAAAATGCTATAATGATTTTAGCTCTTCGTTTTTCATCGAGGGGCGATAATTTTGCGCTTTATTTGTGAAAATTTTCACTATACAAAAAAAAGGAGGTCGCATGGCACAAACCAAAACAGCCAGCCTGACAAAAGGCGCAGGATTTAAAAAACAAGAAGATTTGACGTTACTGAACGAGGTCAGCTCCGCCACAGCAGGTGTCTCGCACCTGGAAATGTGCATCCAGTGCGGCACATGCGGTGGGTCCTGCCCCTCCGCCGCAGATATGGATCATACGCCGCGCGCACTATTCGCAATGCTGCGCGCCGGCATGCGCGATGAAGTTCTGCACAGCAACACGCCCTGGATGTGCGTATCCTGTTATCACTGCGTGGTGCGCTGCCCGCAGGAAGTGCACATCGCCGATGTAATGTACACGCTCAAAAGCATGGCCATCAAGGCCCACCAATACAAAGACAACACCGCGCCCGATTTTTCACAAACCTTTGTGGATAATATCGAAGCCTTTGGGCGCAGTTACGAACTGGGGCTGGCTGGCCGCTTTTACCTGCAACACCAACCGTTACGCCTGCCCGGCATGGCCGGGATGGGATGGGGAATGCTTAGCAGCAGACGCATGAACATCCTGCCATCCCGCATTGAGCAAATCGACCAGCTCAAAGCCATCCTGACCAAGGCCAAGACCCTGGAGCTGACATCATGAACAAATATATCTACTACCCCGGTTGTTCCATGGAAGGCTCCGCGCGCGCTTACGCCGAATCGCTCAGCCAGGTTGCCAAAATCCTTGATATGGAGCTGGCAACCGTGCGCGATTGGAACTGCTGCGGCGCCACCGAATACCTGAGCATCAACCTGATCCCGGCTTATTCGCTGATCGCCCGCAACCTGGCAATTGCCGCCGGGCAGGTCAACGGCACCAACGAACTGATGGCGCCCTGTTCAGCTTGCTACCTGAACCTGGAAAAAGCCGATTACTACATGGCCGAACGCCCGGCCCTCGGTGAAAAAGTCAACGAGGCCCTGGCGGCGGGCGGCCTGCACTACAAACCCGGCTCTCTGCAAATCCGTCACCTGGTGGATGTGCTGGTCAACGACATTGGGCTGGATGTGATCAAATCAAAAGTTGTCCGCCCGCTGACCGGCCTGCGCATTGCCCCGTATCTCGGCTGCATGGTTCCCCGCCCCGATTACCAACACCGCTGGTCTGACCACGAATACCCGCTGGAACTTGACGACCTGATGCACGTGCTTGGCGCAGAAGTGATCGACTTCCCGCTCAAAACCGATTGCTGCGGCGGCCACATGAGCCAGATTGCGCCCGAAACCGCCTACGAACTCATCCGAAGGCTGGTTTCCGAGGCCGATGAGTACCAGGCCGACCTGATGGTCACCGTCTGCCCGATGTGCCAGATGAACCTGGATGCCTACCAGGGCGAAGCCAATCGCTTTTTTGGAACAAAGTACCAGATGCCGATCGTTTTCTTCACCCAACTAATGGCGCTGGCTTTTGGAATCGACGCCAAAAGCGCCGGGTTCGGGCTGGAACTGGTTTCTGCCAAAAAAGCGCTGGCCCGCATCGGTGTAGAAGCTCCCGCCCCTGAGCCTGCTTCGCCGCGCCGGAAGCCGGATGGCCTGCCGATGCCACCCCACCGCCGCAAAAAATACGCCAGTGGACGCGAAGCCAGCGACGAGAAAATCGCCGTGGCTGAATAGGAGGCCAGAATGATTGAAAATCACAAGCCCAAAATTGGTGTGTACGTCTGTCACTGCGGTTCAAATATCGCTGGGACGGTTAATGTGGATGATGTGCGCAAATGGGCACAGGAAAAACTCGGCCCGGAAGGGGTGGTCATTGCGCGCGATTACAAGTTTATGTGCTCCAGCCTGGGGCAGGAATTGATCGAGAAAGATATCAAAGAGCTGGGGCTGGAAAGAGTCGTCGTCGCGGCCTGCTCACCCCATTTGCACGAGAAAACCTTCCGCACGGCGGCTGAAAAGGCGGGATTAAACCCCTATTTAACGGAACTCGTTTCAATCCGGGAGCAGGTCTCCTGGGTTCACACCGATAAAGCTATCGCCACCGAAAAAGCCAAATCGCTGGTATCCGGCACCGTCCAGCGCATCGCCTATAACACGCCGCTCGAAAAGCAGAAAGTGCCCATCAACGCCAACACGCTGGTGGTTGGCGGCGGGATCGCGGGCATTCAGGCGGCGCTGGAGATTGCCAATGCCGGGTTCCACGTTTACCTGGTGGAGCGCGAACCGTCGATTGGCGGGCACATGGCCCAGTTCGATAAAACCTTCCCGACGCTGGATTGCTCTGCCTGCATCCTGACCCCGCGCATGGTGGAGGCCGGGACTCACCCCAACATCACGCTGATGACCTGGAGCGAAGTGACCAACGTCAGCGGGTTTGTGGGCAATTTCGATGTGCGCATTCTGAAAAAGGCACGCTACGTTAACGAAGATGTTTGCACCGGCTGTGGCATCTGCACCGAAAAATGCCCCAAAAAGGTGATCGATACACACTACGAGGCCGGGCTGGGCTACCGCAAGGTGGTTTACACCCCGTTCGCGCAAGCCGTGCCCAGGTTCCCGGTCATTGACCGGCCAAACTGCACTTTTTTCCAAAAAGGGACCTGCAAAGCCTGCGAAAAATTCTGCCCGACCAACGCCATCGACTTTAAGCAGGAAGATGAGTTCATCAACATCACGGTTGGCAACATCATCCTGGCGACCGGCTATGATCTGTTCGATGCCGGGCGTGTGACCAATTATGGTTACGGGCGGCTGCCAAATGTGTTCAGCAGCATCGAGTTCGAGCGCCTGAGCAACTCTGCCGGGCCGACTGGGGGCGAGATTACTCTGCGCGATGGCAAAACCAAACCCGAAACGGTAGGAATCATCCACTGTGTGGGCTCGCGCGATAAGAATTTCAACAATTACTGCTCCAGCATCTGCTGTATGCAGAGCCTGAAGTTCGCGCACATCGTCCGCGAGCGAACGGGCGCAGATGTCTACGAGTTCTACATCGACATGCGCACGCCGATGAAGGCCTACGATGAGTTCTACCAGCGCGTTTTGGATGAAGGCACGCTCTTTGTGCGCGGCAAAGTGGCCGAGGTGACCAATGCGGCGCGCTACCCGCATGAGAAGGGCAAGCTTATCATCCATGTCGAAGATACGCTGGTGGGCAAGCAACGCCGCATCCCGGTAGATATGGTCATCCTGTCAAACGGCATGGAGCCGCGACACGATGCCAAACAAACCGGGCAGACGTTCGGGATTTCCTGCTCATCCGATGGCTGGTACATCGAACGCCATCCCAAGCTGGATCCGGTATCCACGATGACGGAAGGCATTTACATCGCCGGGTGCGCCACCGGGCCAAAGGATATTCCCGCCAGCGTGGCGCAGGGAGCGGCCGCCGCCGCCCGCGTGCTGGATAAGATCCTCCAGAAGGAAGTGGAGATGGAGCCCATCCGCGCCAGCGTGATCGAGGAAAACTGCTCCGGCTGCCGCATCTGCAACAGCATGTGCCCGTTCAACGCCATCGCATTCATCGGCGACCTGAAGGTCAGCCGCGTCAACCCGGCACTCTGCCAGGGCTGCGGAACCTGCGTGGCGGCCTGCCCGGCAGGAGCCATCACCGGCACGGGCTTCTCCAACGAGCAGATTTTTGCCCAGATCGATGGGCTGTTGATGACTGTCTAATCAGGTAATCCGGTTATTCGGTTAACCTGTTCTCCGGTTGAGCAACACTGGAGAACCAGAAGACCGGATAACCTGAAACCCAGGAGACACAACTATGACCGACACTTTTGAACCCGTTATCGTGGGCTTTACCTGCAACTGGTGCTCGTATCGCGCAGCGGATGCGGCTGGTACTGCCCGCGTCAAATATGCGCCCAACGTGCGCCTGATCCGCCTGATGTGCAGCGGCCGGCTCGACCCGGCCTTTGTGCTCAAAGCCCTGGCGGGCGGCGCAGATGGCGTGCTGATCAGCGGCTGCCACCCCGGCGACTGCCACTACATCGAGCAAAATTACAAAGCCCTGCGCCGCTTCTTGTTGCTTCGCCGCACGCTCAAAGGTTTTGGCGTTGAACCGGAACGCGTCAAACTGGTCTGGGCCAGCGCCGCCGAGGGCGTAAGACTGGCTCACGAAATCAACGCTTTTGTGGAAGAAATCCGCAAACTGGGGCCGCTCAACTGGCCAAAGTGGGACAACCAATCTGGGCGTGATCTGCCAGCGGATATCGAACCCCAGCCGATTGAGGAGGTGCCAGCATGACCGCAAAACCCAAATTTGCCATGTATTGGGCTGCTTCGTGCGGCGGATGCGAAATCGCCGTGCTGAATACGCACGAAAAAATCCTGGATGTAGACGCCAACTTCGAGGTGGTTTTCTGGCCGGTCGCCATGGATGCCAAATACAAGGATGTCGAGGCCATGGAAGACGGCTCGATCTTGCTGACACTGTGGAACGGCGGCATCCGCAACAATGAAAATGCAGAAATGGCACACCTGCTGCGGCGAAAATCGCAAATTCTCGTCGCTTTTGGATCGTGCGCCTGCGAAGGATGTATTCCTGGGCTGGCGAATCTATCGCCATTAAACGAAATTTTCGAGACCGCCTATCACACCGTTTCGACGGAAAATCCGCAAAACATCCACCCGCAGGTTTCCTACCCGGCCCCCGAAGGGACTCTGACCCTGCCGACGATGAATCCCGTGCTCAAAACCCTGGCGCAAGTGGTGGATGTGGATTACTTCATGCCCGGCTGCCCGCCGGAGAGTCACCAAATCGCCGCCGTGATTGACCTGGTTATCCAGGTTGTTCAGGGAAAGGCCGAACTGCCACCCAAAGGCTCGGTCATCGGCTGCGGCGACTCGACCGTCTGCGATGAGTGCCCGCGCACCCGCAACGTCAAAGCCATCACAGCCTTCAAGCGCATCCAGGATGTGGCCCCGCTCGACCCGGAATTGTGTGTGCTCGAACAGGGCGTGCCCTGCAACGGCCCCGCCACCCGCAGCGGATGCAACGCCCGCTGCCCGCGCGCCGGAGCGCAGTGCATTGGCTGTTACGGCCCGGCAGATGATGTCATCGACTACGGCGCACGTCTCATCACGGCTTTTGCTTCCGTGGTGGACGCCAGGGAACCTGCCGAAATCGAAGCCATCCTGGACGGCATCCCCGACCCGACCGGGCAGTTCTACCGCTTCAACCTGGCAGATTCGCTGCTGCGTGCCGGCAAGGGCGCAGCAATGTCGCGCCCCAACGCCATCACATCAGGAGGCAAACCATGACCCGAATCACCATTGACCCAATCACCCGGCTGGAGGGGCACGGCAAAATCGAGATTTTTCTCGATGAAAAAGGCGAGGTTGCCAATTCCTACTTCCAGATCCCCGAACTGCGCGGGTTTGAACGTTTTTGCGTTGGCCGCCCGGTGGAGGAAATGCCCCTGCTGACCAACCGCATCTGCGGCGTGTGCCCGGAAGCCCATCACATGGCCGCCGCCAAAGCCGCCGACGCTGTCTACCACGTCAACCCACCGCACACCGCCAAAATGCTGCGCGAACTGCTCTATAGCGCCTTCTACGCCACCGACCATACCACCCACTTCTACGCCCTGGGCGGCCCCGATTTCATCGTCGGGCCGGATGCGCCCGTCGCTGAGAGAAACATCCTCGGCGTGATCCACAAAGTCGGGTTGGAAATTGGCGGGAAAGTGATTCAGATGCGCAAATTCGGCCACAGCGTGGTCGAAATGATCGGCGGGAGAAAAGTCCACCCCTGCACCTCCATCCCCGGCGGCATCACCAAAATCCTGCCGGAACATGAGCGCGAACAGATCGAAGAAATGGGCCGCTGGGCGGTCGATTTTGCGCTGTTCAGCCTGCAAGCCTTCCGCGATATTGTGCTCAAAAACCCAACCTACCTCGACCTGATTCTGGGCGACATCTATACCCACAAAACCTACTACATGGGCCTGGTGGACGAGCGCAACAAAGTCAATTTTTACGATGGCCGCGTGCGCGTGGTTGACCCGGATGGCAAGGAATTTTGCAAATACGAACCCAAAGATTACCTGGAACACATCGCCGAGCGCGTGGAGCCGTGGACGTATCTCAAATTCCCGTATCTCAAAAAGGTCGGGTGGAAGGGATTTATCGACGGGAAGGATTCTGGCATTTATATGGCGACTCCACTCTCGCGGCTGAATGCCGCTGACGGGATGGCCACCCCGAAAGCGCAGGAGGCTTACGAGGAAATGTTCTCTACCCTGGGCGGCAAACCCGTCCACCAGCGGCTCGCCATCCACTGGGCGCGGCTGGTCGAACTGCTCTACGCCACCGAACGTTGGGTGGAACTGGCCACCGACCCGGAAATCACCTCGCCTGATGTGCACAAAGCCCCAACCGAACCCCCGACTGAGGGCGTGGGCATCGTCGAAGCGCCGCGCGGCACGCTGACGCATCACTACACTACCGATGAACGCGGCATCCTGACCAAAGTCAACCTGATCGTGGGCACGACCAACAACTACGCCCCGATCCAGATGTCCACCAACAAGGCCGCCCGCAGCCTGATCCACGGCGGCAAAGCGACCGAGGGCCTGCTCAACATGGTCGAGATGGCCTTCCGGGCGTATGACCCATGTTTTGGCTGCGCCACCCATTCTCTGCCCGGCCAGATGCCGCTGGAAGTCACGATTTATAACAAAGATGGGCAGGTGGTGGAGATTGTGAAAAAGTTTTGTTGAAAGTTGTAGGACAAATCAATAGATTTGTCCTACAAAATACAGCTATGAAAACCCTGGTGATTGGCCTCGGCAACCCCATTTTGGGCGATGATGGTGTGGGTTGGCAGGTGGCGCAGGAAGTCGAACGCCACCTGCTGGCCCACACATCTCCGGCTTTTATTGTGGTGGAATGCCTTTCTCTCGGTGGTATCTCGCTGATGGAGACGATGGTGGGCTGGCAGCGCGTCATCCTGGTCGATGCGCTGGATAGCGGCCAGCACCGTCAGGGCGAGGTGGTCACTTTCAGCCTGGATTCTGTCGAGGAAGTGGCAGGCGGCCACAGCGGGTCGGTTCATGATCTGTCGTTGAAAAATGCGCTTAAACTGGGGAGAAGCCTGGGGGCCGATCTGCCCCGGGATGAGGACATCCAGATTGTGGCGATTGAAGCCCGGAATGTGTTCGATTTTGATGAATCACTCTCGCCTGTAATTGCGGCAGCAGTGCCAGAGGCCGCCAGGGTTGTGATGAGTTTTTTGTAGCGGATCGCTGCGAATTCGTTTTGAGCAATTGCTCTGAAATCCTGCGAACAAGTTATTCGGGGTAGAATAGCGGGATGGATTATCAAGCCAATGCCCAACACCCTGACCAACACTAATTCTGATTTTTCCCTTGCCAAACTGGCCATTGCCACAGTGCGGCATTTTTCTGCCCTGCCAGCCGAAGTAACCGAGGCGCTGGCGCGGCAGATGATTCCGCGCGCGTATACTGCCGGGCAGCTCATCTGCCTGGAGGGTGAACCCGGTGATTATGTTTATTTGCTGGAGAAAGGCTGGGTGAAAGCTGTGCGTACTGCCACCGATGGCCGCGAACAGGCTGCCCTGTTCTTGCGTGAGGGTGAAATCTTTGGCGACGAGGCGGTTTTCAGCGGGGCGCCCTACCCGGTGACAGTGATTGCGCTGGAAAAGGTCAGCGCCTGGGCGATTGAAGGCGCGGCGCTGGTTGAATTATCCAGCCGTTACCCGGCGCTGGCGCTGGCCTGCCTGGAACACCTGAGCGCGCGCGTGTTGTATTATGTGCAACTGGTGGAAGACCTCGGCCTGCGGAGCGTCCAATCGCGGATTGCGCACACGCTGCTGAATCACGCTGAACTGCGCGAGGGGGTTTTGATCATCCCCCGCCGCTCGTGGACTACGCTGGATGAAATGGCCACCCGCCTCGGCACCGTCCGCGATGTGTTGAGTCGTTCACTGAATGCGCTCGAATCTGAAGGGATACTGATCCTGGAGCGCAGCCAAATCGTCATCCTTGACCCCCAAAAATTGTTGGAGCGCGGGAAAGCGTAGAATCAGCGGCCCAGGAAGCCCGCAGCGAGTTTTAGCTGGCGCACACGCAGGCCGATGCCGCCCAATCGCCCAGACATGATGCCCAGGATGACCGCCATGCAAATATCGGCCAGGAAAACCCAGGCGGGGAACATCGATGCGACCAGTTTGGTGATGACGAGCACCCAGGTCAGGACGAGGTAAACAACATCCATAGACAGGAGCACAGCGCGGGTTTCGGCATCCGCCCGCATTGGGACGAGGCGGCTCATCCACATGCCGAGGGGGAAAGACAGCAGGTAAATCAGCCCAACCCATCCCCAGCGAAAATGCCCGGCGGCGATGTCGCGAAAGAAATACACTCCGAAAATCGCCGAAAACTGAATAAAGAGGAAAGCGCGCAGCCAGATTTTGAAGCGGCTTTTTTTCATCTCGCC